>NZ_CP141822.1:2400000-3000000 GCF_035621455.1 Vibrio natriegens NBRC 15636 = ATCC 14048 = DSM 759 | reverse complement strand
TGGTGAGCCGCCAACAAAAGAAGCTGCAGAAGCACTATTCGAAAGCCTATTCTTCTCTGAAGAGCGTTACGATCTATCGACTGTTGGTCGTATGAAGTTCAACAGCTCTATCGGTCGTGAAGATGCTCAAGAGCAAGGCACACTAGACGAAACTGATATCGTCGAAGTGATGAAGAAGCTTATCGCGATCCGTAACGGTAAAGGCGAAGTGGACGATATCGACCACCTAGGCAACCGTCGTATCCGTTCTGTAGGCGAAATGGCTGAGAACCAGTTCCGTGTAGGTCTAGTACGTGTTGAGCGTGCAGTTAAAGAGCGTCTAAGCCTAGGCGATCTTGATGCTGTTATGCCTCAAGACCTGATCAACGCGAAGCCAATTTCTGCAGCAGTTAAAGAATTCTTTGGCTCTTCACAGCTTTCACAGTTCATGGACCAAAACAACCCGTTATCAGAAGTAACGCACAAGCGTCGTATTTCTGCATTGGGTCCTGGCGGTCTGACTCGTGAACGTGCTGGCTTCGAAGTACGTGACGTACACGTAACTCACTACGGTCGTCTATGTCCTATCGAAACGCCTGAAGGTCCAAACATCGGTCTGATCAACTCTCTATCTGCGTTTGCGCGTTGTAACGAGTACGGTTTCCTAGAGACTCCATACCGTCGCGTTGTAGATGGCGTTGTTACAGACGAAGTAGATTACCTATCTGCAATCGAAGAAGGCCAATTCGTTATCGCACAGGCTAACGCTGCGTTGACTGAAGAAGGTACGTTTGCAGATGAGCTGATCACAGCTCGTCAGAAAGGTGAATCTGGTCTACACCCTCGTGAGCACGCTCAGTACATGGACGTTGCGACAAACCAGGTTGTATCTATCGCTGCATCGCTTATCCCGTTCCTAGAACACGATGATGCGAACCGTGCATTGATGGGTGCGAACATGCAACGTCAGGCAGTTCCAACACTGAAAGCTGACAAACCGCTTGTTGGTACTGGTATTGAACGTAACGTAGCCGTTGACTCAGGTGTAACTGCAGTTGCGAAACGTGGTGGTGTAATCCAGTCAGTAGATGCTTCTCGTATCGTTGTTAAAGTGAACGAAGAAGAGCTAGTACCAGGCGAAGCTGGTATCGACATCTACAACCTGACTAAATACACACGTTCTAACCAGAACACATGTATTAACCAGCGCCCATGTGTGATGCCAGGTGAACCTGTATCACGCGGCGACGTACTTGCTGATGGTCCTTCAACAGACCTTGGTGAGCTAGCGCTTGGTCAAAACATGCGTATCGCGTTCATGCCTTGGAACGGTTACAACTTCGAAGACTCGATCTTAGTATCTGAGCGCGTAGTTCAAGAAGACCGCTTCACGACAATCCACATTCAAGAACTGACTTGTGTGGCACGTGATACTAAGCTGGGCTCTGAAGAGATCACAGCGGATATTCCAAACGTAGGTGAATCTGCTCTGTCTAAACTAGACGAGTCAGGTATCGTTTACATTGGTGCTGAAGTTAAGGGTGGCGACATCCTGGTTGGTAAAGTAACACCTAAAGGTGAAACTCAGCTGACTCCTGAAGAGAAGCTACTACGTGCGATCTTCGGTGAAAAAGCATCTGATGTTAAAGATACGTCACTACGTGTACCGAACTCTGTATCAGGTACGATCATCGACGTTCAAGTCTTCACTCGCGATGGCGTAGAGAAAGACAAGCGTGCGCTTGAAATCGAACAGATGCAGCTTAAAGAAGCGAAGAAAGACCTAACTGAAGAATTCCAGATTCTTGAGGGTGGCCTTCTAAACCGTGTTAAAGCTGTTCTGATTGAAGGCGGTTACTCTGAAGCGAAACTAGAGTCTACTGAACGTAAGAAGTGGCTAGAGCTAACGCTGGAAGATGACGCACTACAAACTCAGCTAGAGCAACTTGCTGAGCAGTGGGACGAGCTAAAAGCTGACTTCGATAAGAAGTTCGAAACTAAGCGTCGTAAGATCACTCAAGGTGATGATCTAGCACCTGGCGTACTGAAGATCGTTAAGGTTTACCTAGCGGTTAAACGTCGTATCCAGCCTGGTGATAAGATGGCCGGTCGTCACGGTAACAAGGGTGTAATCTCTAAGATCAACCCTGTTGAAGACATGCCATACGATGAAAAAGGTCAGCCTGTAGACATCGTACTTAACCCACTGGGTGTACCTTCGCGTATGAACATCGGTCAGATCCTAGAAGTTCACTTAGGTCTGGCAGCGAAAGGTATCGGTGACAAGATCAACCAGATGGTTAAAGAGCAGCAAGAACTAGCGAAATTCCGCGAGTTCCTACAAAAAGTTTACGATCTAGGTGAGACTCGCCAGAAAGTAGACGTTGCTTCTCTGTCTGATGATGAAGTTCGTACACTGATCAAGAACCTGCGTGGCGGTCTACCAATCGCGACGCCAGTATTTGACGGTGCTTCTGAGCATCTAATCAAAGAGCTTCTAAAACTAGCAGACCTACCAACATCTGGTCAGCTAACGCTGTTTGATGGTCGCACAGGTGATGCGTTTGAGCGTCCTGTAACTGTTGGTTACATGTACATGCTGAAACTGAACCACCTTGTTGATGACAAGATGCACGCTCGTTCAACTGGTTCGTACAGCCTAGTAACTCAGCAACCACTTGGTGGTAAAGCTCAGTTCGGTGGTCAGCGTTTCGGTGAGATGGAAGTATGGGCACTAGAAGCATACGGTGCTGCTTACACTCTACAAGAAATGCTAACCGTTAAGTCGGATGACGTTAACGGCCGTACTAAGATGTACAAGAACATCGTAGACGGAAGCCACAGCATGGAACCTGGTATGCCAGAATCGTTCAACGTATTGTTGAAAGAGATTCGCTCGCTAGGTATCAACATCGAGCTAGAAGACGAAGAGTAATCCCTTTCTCATTTGAGAAAAGTGATTATCTGGTAGAAAGCAGCTAGCGCTTGGCTGGCTGCTTTTAACTCCTTACAGGAGCTGATTGTGAAAGACTTATTAAACTTTCTAAAAGCACAGCATAAGACCGAAGAGTTTGATGCAATCAAAATCGGTCTATCTTCACCAGACATGATCCGTTCATGGTCTTTCGGTGAAGTTAAAAAACCTGAAACGATCAACTATCGTACGTTCAAACCTGAACGCGATGGTCTGTTCTGTGCGCGTATTTTTGGTCCAGTTAAAGACTACGAATGTCTTTGTGGTAAATACAAGCGCCTGAAGCACCGTGGTGTTATCTGTGAGAAGTGTGGTGTAGAAGTTACACAAACTAAAGTTCGTCGTGACCGTATGGGCCACATCGAGCTTGCTTCACCAGTAGCTCACATCTGGTTCCTAAAATCGCTACCGTCTCGTATCGGTCTACTAATGGATATCCCTCTACGTGATATCGAACGTGTTCTTTACTTCGAAATGTACGTAGTAACTGAACCAGGTATGACTGATCTAGAAAAGAGTCAGATGCTTACTGAAGAAGAGTATCTAGACCGTCTAGAAGAGTGGGGCGATGAGTTCACTGCTAAGATGGGTGCAGAAGCTATCAAGGACCTTCTAGGTTCTATGGATATGCACGCTGAAGCGGAACAAATGCGCGAAGAGTTAGAAACGACTAACTCTGAAACTAAGCGTAAGAAAGTTACTAAGCGTTTGAAGCTGGTAGAAGCGTTTATTCAATCTGGTAATAACCCAGAATGGATGATCCTGACTGTACTTCCTGTACTTCCGCCAGATCTACGTCCTCTAGTACCACTAGATGGCGGTCGCTTTGCGACTTCTGATCTAAACGATCTATACCGTCGTGTGATCAACCGTAACAACCGTTTGAAGCGTCTTCTAGAGCTAGCAGCTCCGGACATCATCGTACGTAACGAAAAACGTATGCTGCAAGAGTCTGTTGATGCGCTACTAGATAACGGTCGTCGTGGTCGTGCGATCACAGGTTCGAACAAGCGTCCTCTGAAATCTCTTGCTGATATGATCAAGGGTAAACAAGGTCGTTTCCGTCAGAACCTTCTAGGTAAACGTGTAGACTACTCTGGCCGTTCTGTTATCACAGTAGGTCCATACCTTCGTCTACACCAGTGTGGTCTTCCTAAGAAGATGGCACTTGAGCTATTCAAACCATTCATCTACAGCAAGCTAGAGACTCGTGGTCTTGCGACTACAATCAAAGCTGCTAAGAAAATGGTAGAGCGTGAAGAAGCGGTTGTTTGGGATATCCTGGACGAAGTAATCCGTGAACACCCAGTACTATTGAACCGTGCACCTACACTTCACCGTCTAGGTATCCAGGCGTTCGAACCAGTACTAATCGAAGGTAAAGCGATTCAGCTACACCCACTTGTGTGTGCGGCGTACAACGCGGACTTCGATGGTGACCAAATGGCGGTTCACGTACCTCTAACTCTAGAGGCACAGCTTGAAGCTCGTACTCTGATGATGTCGACAAACAACATTCTGTCGCCAGCGTCAGGTGATCCGATCATCGTACCTTCTCAGGACGTTGTATTGGGTCTGTACTACATGACTCGTGAAAAGATCAACGTGAAAGGTGAAGGCATGTACCTTTCTGGCCCAGCAGAGGCTGAGAAAGCATACCGCACTAAACAAGCTGAACTTCACGCACGCGTTAAAGTACGTATTACTGAAACAGTCGTAGACGAAGACGGCAACAGCACAACATCTACTGGTATGGTTGACACCACTATCGGTCGTGCAATGCTTTGGCAAATCGTGCCAGCTGGTCTTCCGTACAGTATCGTTAACCAAAAGCTAGGTAAGAAACAAATCTCTAACCTACTTAACGAGGCGTACCGTAAGCTAGGTCTGAAAGACACAGTAATCTTCGCTGACCAAATCATGTACGCAGGTTTTGCTTACGCAGCACTATCTGGTGTATCTGTTGGTATCGACGATATGGTTGTACCGCCAGCTAAGTACACTGAAATCGCAGAAGCGGAAGAAGAAGTACGTGAAATCCAGGAACAGTACCAATCTGGTCTTGTTACTGCGGGCGAACGCTACAACAAAGTTATCGATATCTGGGCATCGACCAACGACCGCGTTGCGAAAGCAATGATGGAGAACCTGTCATCTGAAACGGTAGTTAACCGTGACGGTGAAGAGGAACAACAAGAGTCGTTCAACAGCATCTACATGATGGCCGACTCAGGTGCTCGTGGTTCTGCAGCACAGATTCGTCAGCTTGCGGGTATGCGTGGTCTGATGGCGCGTCCAGATGGTTCAATCATCGAAACGCCGATCACAGCGAACTTTAAAGAAGGTCTAAACGTACTTCAGTACTTTATCTCAACGCACGGTGCTCGTAAGGGTCTTGCGGATACGGCACTGAAAACAGCGAACTCGGGTTACCTAACTCGTCGTCTAGTAGACGTTGCTCAAGACGTTGTTGTAACTGAACATGACTGTGGCACTCACGAGGGTGTTGACATGATGCCTCATATCGAGGGTGGTGATGTTAAAGTTGCACTTTCTGAGCTAGCTCTAGGTCGTGTAGTTGCTGAAGACGTTCTAAAACCTGGTACTGAAGATGTTCTTATTCCACGTAACACCCTGATCGATGAGAAGTGGTGTCAAATCATGGAAGAGAACTCAGTAGACAGCATGAAAGTACGTTCTGTTGTTACTTGTGATTCTGACTTCGGTTGTTGTGCTCAGTGTTACGGTCGTGACCTAGCACGTGGTCACCTAGTGAACCAAGGTGAAGCAGTAGGCGTTATCGCTGCTCAGTCTATCGGTGAGCCGGGTACACAGCTTACGATGCGTACGTTCCACATCGGTGGTGCGGCATCGACAGCAGCAGCAGAAAACAGCGTTCAAGCGAAGAACAACGGTTCTATCAAGCTACACAACGCTAAATCAGTAGTGGCAGATGACGGTAAGATCGTTATCACTTCTCGTGCGACTGAACTAACCATCATTGATGAGTTTGGCCGTACTAAAGAGAAGCACAAACTGCCTTACGGTACACTACTAAGCAAAGGCGACGGTGACACAGTTCAAGCTGGTGAAACTGTAGCTAACTGGGAAGCGCACACACTACCAATCATCACTGAAGTAGCGGGTCGCATCCAGTTCGTAGACATGATCGACGGTGTAACAGTTTCTCGCCAAACAGATGACCTAACAGGTCTATCTTCAAGCGAAGTAACTGACGCAGCAGCGCGTCCATCTGCAGGTAAAGATATGCGTCCAGCTATCAAACTTGTTGATGAGCAAGGTAATGATGTAATGATCCCTGGTACTGATATGCCAGCTCACTACTTCCTACCTGGTAAAGCGATTGTAAACATCGAAGATGGCGCAGCAGTAGGCGTAGGTGCAACACTTGCACGTATTCCTCAGAAATCTGGCGGTAACAAAGATATCACCGGTGGTCTTCCACGCGTTGCTGACCTGTTCGAAGCACGTAAGCCTAAAGAGCCTGCGATCCTTGCTGAACACACAGGTACAGTTAGCTTCGGTAAAGAGACCAAAGGTAAGCGTCGTCTAGTGATCACTCGCGACAGCGGTGAAGCATACGAAGAGATGATTCCTAAGCATCGTCAGCTTAACGTTTTCGAAGGTGAGAAGGTTGAGCGTGGTGATGTAATCGCTGATGGTCCAGAGTCTCCACATGACATCCTACGTCTACGTGGCGTACACGCGGTAACTCAGTACATCGCTAACGAAGTACAAGAAGTTTACCGTCTACAAGGCGTTAAGATTAACGATAAGCACATTGAGACTATCGTTCGTCAAATGCTACGTAAGTGTACTATCACATTTGCTGGTGATTCTGAGTTCCTACCTGGTGAGCAAGTAGAATACTCACAAGTTAAGATTGCTAACCGTAATCTAGAAGCTGAAGGCAAAGAGCCTGCGCGTTTCGAACGTGAACTTCTAGGTATTACCAAAGCGTCTCTAGCGACTGAGTCGTTCATCTCTGCGGCATCGTTCCAGGAGACAACTCGCGTACTAACAGAAGCTGCGGTTTCTGGTAAGCGTGATGACCTACGTGGTCTGAAAGAGAACGTAATTGTTGGTCGTCTGATCCCAGCTGGTACTGGTTTCGCATACCACCAAGAGCGTCAAGCTAAACGTACTGAAGCGCAAGAAGGCCCGTCTGCTGAACAAGCAACGGATAACCTGGCAGCACTTCTAAACGCTGGCTTCTCTTCTGAAGAATAAGCCTCTGACGAGTCATCGTTAAGAGCGAAAAAAGGCACCCTCGGGTGCCTTTTTTAATATTTATGTACCGTCCTAAACAAAAAAGGATTGATGCTTTCACATCAACCCTTCATTTCAATAGCTGCTATAGATTAGCCAGAGTTCGTTTAAGCCCCTGGTGGCATTGCTAAACTATCAGAGATCTGTTGAATTAAGTGATCTTCTACTTCGAAACGAGTCTCAAGAATCTCTCCTACCAGGGACATATCCGAGTTAAAGTCTGGTAACTCGTCGTCTTCTGTTACTTCAGAGTATTTATCGTTAAAGTTCAGCAGTGGCTCAGTCGTAATGACGATTTTTCCGTACGTCTGATTGATTTCGTCTGTCACGATAAAACCAGTCGATTTCCAGCGATCCATGACCATATCGTAAATTTTGAAATGGCCTTCAGAGATATAGTCGACCAGGTGTTGGCAGAAGTTTTGCAGCTCGGAAGGGGTAGGAAGTTCAATCACGTTAGCTTTCGAACAAGGTTGCAGCGCTGCAAGCTTACAGTATTCAACGATCAGCGATTGTCTCGTTTCTAACCAATGATCAATGACATCACTGGAGCCACCCCACTGGTCTTGTGTTTGTTTGAATTTTTTTAGCATGACCATGCCCTCATGATCGGTTCGCCATTTGGCAAACGTATCCTTTGCATAGCAAAGTTAGTAAAGTTATTACAAACTCTTGTCCTTACTAAAATTTATAGTTTCATATTTACCTAACGATAAACTCTAGTATGAAATTAGATTGCCAGTAAAATGGTTGAACTTCAAGCAAAGGGAGGGTGTCATGTTAAGAAAAGGTGATGTTAACCGCGTAGAAAATGCGCATTGGTGTGTTGTTTCAGGAAGTGAAATTTGGCTGGTGGATGGTGCTGTTCCTTTTGGTTCTGCGGAACAGTTCGCATTGCCGGAGGCGAGTGCAAGAAAAATTGGTGAGTATCAACAACATCCGGTTATGTGGATAAACCTGGCCGATCTTGAGCAAGACTTACCGATGACTTCATTGCGAGATTGCCTGCATTTCCCTGAGGCGCTCTTTTTGCTGCTAAGTAAGGCTATTCAGTATGGACACATGACGCAAAGTCTGCGTTTTTGTCCTCAATGTGGTGGTAGGAACTTCATCAATAATAATCAGCTCGCAATGCAATGTGGCGAGTGCAGAACGCTACACTACCCACGCATCTTCCCATGCATTATCGTCGCTGTACGTAAAGATAAGCAGATTTTATTAGCGCAGCACCCAAGACATCGAAATGGTATGTATACCGTCATAGCGGGCTTTCTGGAGGTCGGAGAGACGCTAGAAGAGTGTGTTGCGCGCGAAATACATGAAGAAACCGGTGTATACGTAAAAAATATTCGTTACTTCGGTAGCCAACCTTGGGCGTTTCCATCCAGCATGATGATGGCATTTCTGGCCGACTATGAGTCTGGGGAATTAAGCCCCGATTATACGGAATTATCAGATGCTCAGTGGTTTAATGCTGATGACATGCCAGATGTCGCTCCAAAAGGCACGATTGCTCGAGCGTTAATAGAACAAACTCTGCAAGATATTAAAGCTAATCACCTGGGAAAATAGATAAAAAAAACCCTCCGAGAGGGAGGGGGTAAGTAAGATGTCGTTATGAGATGCCGAGTACTGGGTACTCAGTTTATAATTGTAGTTTTCGCTAGCGAACAAATTTTTAACACTGATACGGATTGGGTGCAAATTAAGCATTGATTTAAAAGTTGATAACATGATCCAGGTTGCAAAGCACACAGCTATTGGCTTCAAATCAGTGATAGAATACCCCCTTTCAAAGAAAGCCTAACAATTGGAATTACGGAATGACTGAATTAAAAAATGATCGTTATCTACGTGCACTACTAAAAGAGCCTGTAGATTACACGCCAGTATGGATGATGCGTCAGGCAGGTCGTTACCTACCAGAATACAAAGCAACACGTGCACAAGCGGGCGATTTCATGTCTTTGTGTAAAAATGCGGAGCTGGCGTCTGAAGTAACGCTTCAACCTCTACGCCGTTTTCCTCTTGATGCAGCAATCTTGTTCTCAGATATCCTGACGATCCCTGATGCAATGGGACTTGGTCTGCGCTTTGCTGCGGGTGAAGGCCCGGTGTTTGATAACCCAATCACTTGCAAAGCAGACGTGGAAAAAATTGGTCTTCCAGATCCAGAAGGTGAGCTGCAATACGTGATGAACGCAGTGCGTCAGATCCGTAAAGACCTAAAGGGTGAAGTGCCACTGATTGGTTTCTCGGGCAGCCCATGGACACTCGCGACTTACATGGTTGAGGGTAGTAGCTCAAAAGCGTTCACTAAGATCAAGAAGATGATGTACGCAGAGCCACAAACACTGCATCTATTGCTTGATAAGCTTGCTGACAGCGTCATTGAATACCTGAATGCACAAATCAAAGCGGGTGCGCAATCGGTGATGGTATTTGATACATGGGGCGGTGTACTGACTCCTCGTGACTACAACTTGTTCTCACTGCAATACATGCACAAGATCGTTGATGGCCTGATTCGTGAAAACGACGGTCGTCGCGTACCAGTAACGCTATTCACTAAGAATGGTGGCATGTGGCTAGAGCAAATCGCAGCAACAGGCTGTGATGCAGTTGGCCTGGACTGGACGATTAACATCGCAGACGCGAAAGCACGCATCGGTGACAAAGTCGCATTGCAAGGCAATATGGACCCATCAATGCTTTACGCATCACCTGAGCGTATCCGTGAAGAAGTTGCTGACATCCTGGAAGGTTTTGGCGATGCGGGCACAGGCCATGTGTTTAACCTTGGTCACGGCATTCACCTAGATGTTCCGCCAGAAAACGCAGGCGTATTTGTGGACGCGGTACACGAGTTATCTAAGCCGTACCACAAATAATCTCTATTTTTTGAAATCTATACCGGCATCTATTGCCGGTATTTTTTTGCCTGAAATTTACCGATGTACAGCTCTTATAGTATTTGGCCTACTATGATCTAATTACTCAACAATCTAAGCATAATGTTTTATTTTTAATTAAAACAATTGTTTATGTTATTGGTCTGCTTGTGTCTTTTTACTCTGTACAGGTGAGGCAGTATTTAGAACATAGGTAACCTAAAGCATCGAATGAATGCGACTTTGTAGGTAAGGGACGACGTTTGCCTCAAACCATGGGTTCTTTTTAAGCCATAACGTATTGCGTGGTGAAGGGTGAGGTAGAGGGATAAAGTCCGGTTCCCAGTCTTGCCAATGTTGAACCGTTTCGGTCAGTGTTTTGGGTTTATTAGTCAGGTAGTAGTTCTGTGAATATTGGCCGATGAGTAATGTCAGTTCGATATTTGGCAGTTGTTGCAGTAGCTTTTGGTGCCAGGCTGGCGCGCATTCCTTACGTGGAGGCAGGTCTCCGGATCGTCCCTTACCCGGATAACAAAACCCCATTGGAATAATGGCAACTTTGGTCGGGTCGTAGAAGGTGTCTTTATCGATATCTAGCCACTGACGTAGCCGGTCACCACTTGGGTCATTCCACGGAATGGATGTGTTGTGGACCCGAGTACCAGGAGCCTGACCAATAATCAGTAATCGGGCTTCTTTTGCCGCTTGTACGACAGGGTTTGCGCCTAGCGGTAAATCGCTGGCGCAAAGCTGACAGGCTCTAACTTGCTTCAGTAGTGCGTCTAGTGACATGAACGAATTAATATCCTTTATCGAAATCGACTTGGTAGTTGAGTGTGAATCCATCTCGCCAGTTTAGGTAATTCTCGGCAAATATCTCCACCACTTGTTCCGGGAAGCTGAGAGCGGCAATGTGCGGTGTGAGCGTAATTTGCGGCAATCTCCAGAAAGGATGCTCCTTGGGAAGTGGTTCTTGCTCAAAAACATCCAGAATCGCGTGTTCTATCCAGCGGTTTTTAATCGCCAGTAAGAGTCCCTTGTCCTCGAGCACATCCCCGCGTCCGACATTAATCAGTATGGCTTGGTTTAGATGACAGAGCGTTTCGCTATTAAGCAGGTAAAGGGTCTCTGGTGTACTTGGCAAGGTGTTGACGACGATGTCTGCTTGCTTAAGGGCGCTCGTAAGTTCATTGATATGAAAAGTCTGGTTAAATTCCCCTCCTGAGGTTGGAATACCGGTGCGATTCACACCGATGGCCTCTATTCCCATGGCTCTAACCGTTTTGGCTAAGTAACTGCCTATGCTGCCAGTGCCGAGAATGACCATCTTTTTACTTTGCAGAGAAGTATAGAGGTGTGGCTGCCACTGTCGATTCTGTTGCTGCTGGTGGTAAAGGATAAAGTGACGATAGTGGCTAATACAGTAGCCAATCACATATTCGGCAATGAGCGGGCCAAAGATGCCTCGTACATTTGTGAGAGTATAATTCTGACGTAACTCAGGCGACATCAAGGTGTTTACGCCTGCAAACGTGGATTGTACCCAGTCAAGTTGTGAAAACTCGTCTAACCTTTGTGATAGCAGAGGTGGATCCGCCAGAACTATTTGAGCGTCATTCGGGTTATCCGTAAGGCTAAGACCAGGCAGGTTTTTCTCTGCCAACAATGTTTGGTAGGTGCTTTGATGCTCTGAGAGCAGGAAAATCTTATTTGGTTGCGGCATTAACTTTTTTCCCTGTGATGAATCAAGTACACTTTCGCTGTTTTTTTCTTCAATGATTGAGTGACTATGCTTAAGAATCCTCTTCAGGTTCGTTTGGAAAAACTAGAACCTTGGCAACAAATTACCTTTATGGCGTGTCTGTGCGAGCGCATGTATCCAAACTACGCAATGTTTTGTGAGAATACAGAATTTGCGGAACCGCGCGCTTACCGAGCGATTCTTGATAGTGTATGGGAAATTCTGACAGTTAAGAGCGCGAAAGTGAACTTTGAGCGTCAGTTAGAAAAACTAGAAGAGTTATTCCCAAGTGCCGATGAGTTTGATTTTTACGGTGTATACCCAGCAATGGACGCGTGTCAGGCGTTGTCTACACTGCTGCATGGTCTGTTGGATCGCGACTACCTATTTGACTCAATGATTAAAGTGAGCCAACAGTCGGTACAAACTGTTGCGGATCTTGAGCAAGCTCAAGGGAGCGAGCCAATCACCAATGACAATCAAAAAGAAAACCAAGCTGTATGTGAAGAATGGGATGTTCAGTGGGCGATTTTCCGCCCATTACGCGAGGCAGCAGAGCGCGACATCGGTTTGATTAAAGATCTGCGTGAAGAGCTACGAGAAGAGGGCGTTAGCAATATTGGTATTGCGTTATAACTCCTCTACGAAGAATATGAAAAAGGCATCCAACTGGATGCCTTTTTGCTGTGTATGCCGATAAATATTGAAACTACTTGGAGTCTGGCTTCGTTGCCTCGGTTGGTTCAGGCTTCGTTTCCTGATTCTCCAGTGGGGTCTCTTCTTCGTCATCATCTCGGCTTTCAATTACGCCGTACTTCTCTTTCCAGTTTTCCCAGCGCTGGTACGCCAGTTCTTGCATGTCTGTACTTTTGTCTGCTTCATCGATGATCTCCTCGCCTACAAGGTGCTCGAAGATATCTTCCAGCGTTACCAAGCCTTGTACAGTGCCGTACTCGTCAACCACAAGTGCCAATTGCAGGCGGTGAGTCATCATTTGGTCGAAGACTCTCGGTAGCGCTGTATTGTTCAGAACTACCTGAATAGGACGCATCACTTCACCAAGCTTCTTCTGACCGCTGCCAGACTGTTGCAGTTTAAACAGCTCCAAGCGGTGCACAAAGCCGATGATGTTGTCTTTCTGCTCGCTATAAATCAAAGGTCGAGAGAATGGCGTATCTTTGTGTTTCTCTAAAAACTGGTCAATCGTCTTAGTCGCGTTGACACGGAATACCACCGGGCGAGGCGTCATCACCTGAGTAACGGGCACATCTTGAATGCCAAGCAGGTTACTCAGAATTTTTGATTCGCCTTCTGCAAACTCGCCGCTTTCACGAGCAAGAATCGCCATCGCGGATAACTCATCACGCATCTTAGGCGCTACGTGGTTGCGAGCCAGGCGCTTGGTGATTTGCTCAGAGAACCAGACAAATGGTGTTAAGGCCCATACCATCCAGCGTAAAGCGACCGCAGTGGTTGGAGCGAGCTGGCGCCAGTAAGTTGCACCAATTGTCTTAGGTACGATTTCAGATAGAACCAAAATCGCCAAAGTCAGTACCGCAGAGAAGATGCCCAGCGCTTCGCTACCGAATACCACGGCAGCTTGTGCACCAGCTGTTGCTGCACCGATCGTGTGTGCGATGGTGTTAAGAGTCAGAATCGAGGCTAACGGGCGGTCGATGTCTGATTTAAGTTTAGAAAGCTGCTCAGCAGCAGGGTGCCCTTGTTGGTTGAGCTGTGCGATGTAACTTGGACTGATACTCAGTAATACTGCCTCCAGCACCGAACAGATAAACGAAATGCCGATAGCAATAGAGATATAAATGGATAACAGCAGCATAGTTGCCCTTGAAAGTCGTTAGATAGTAGTTGTTTGCAGCTATTATAGCCGCGTATGTGCGATATAAATTGCGCCAAATCCCTTGGAAAGCAAGGGAATTCGGATGCTATGTGGTAACAAATTGTGAGTTATTACTCATATTATGGCTAAAAGTACGTCATAAAATCGAAAGTTCACCTACAAACCTTTGCCAGATGGGGCATTTATGTTTTAGAGTGAGACGAATTCGATAACCTATAAGAAGGGAAACCTAATGAACAAGACCCAATTAATCGACTTTATCGCAGAAAAAGCAGACCTATCAAAAGCACAAGCAAAGGCTGCTCTTGAAGCGACTCTTGAAGGTGTAACTGGCGCACTTAAAGAGGGTGACCAAGTTCAACTAATTGGTTTTGGTACATTCAAAGTAAACCACCGTGCAGCGC
The DNA here is from genome assembly GCF_035621455.1 of Vibrio natriegens NBRC 15636 = ATCC 14048 = DSM 759. NCBI lineage: Bacteria > Pseudomonadati > Pseudomonadota > Gammaproteobacteria > Vibrionales > Vibrionaceae > Vibrio > Vibrio natriegens. Next base: position 2,985,863 of record NZ_CP141822.1, on the reverse strand, counting down.
GTACTGGCCGTAACCCTAAGACTGGCGATGAGATTCAAATCGCAGCGGCTAACGTTCCTGCATTCGTAGCAGGTAAAGCACTGAAAGAATCAGTAAACTAAGTTAGAATGCACCGAGGTATCCTGCCTCGGTGCAATTTTATGAAAAAACAGCTATACACTTCTCTTCTCCTTGCTAGCCTTTCTCTCGTTGGCTGTTCATCTGTTGAAACCCCCAATCTCGAACAATTTACTCATTTCACTGGCGGTAAAGCCGAAGGTGATGCAAGCAGTTTGTATTGGATGACGGAACGACTTACCCGTGTCAGTACAGCAGCAGACTATGTAACATCGGGTGACTACGGTTGGTACCAAAGTGATTATCGTTGGGATGCCGGAGAATTACGGGAGTTGACTCGAAAGGGTGACCAGATTGATGCCAAGCTGGGTATGGTACCTTTTCAAATCCACATCCGATTCAATAAAGATGGTGAAGCGGTTTATCAGCAATATCGAGTTAATAACAAAGTTCTGCCTTTACAGCGTGACCAGTTAGCACGTTTTAAGTCTGAAGCTAACGATGTTGTTGCCTCTGTCAAAGAGCGCTCTCGCAACGGCCAGAGCCTGATCCAAGGTTACTGGGATGGGGAGTCCTTAGAAGTTTGTGATGGCAAAGAATTCACGACATTAGAGTTTAATCAAACGTTGCCGAAATTTGTCATTGACCGGTTGGCATCCGTTGATAGTTACATTGCCTTCATTGGTAAAGAGTCACGTAATAAAGTGATAGTTGATGAACTGCTTTTACTCAAAGATGACGAGTTTGATTGCGTTCAGCGACCTAAATTCATTGCTGAATAACCGCCCTTTCTTTGAATAAAAAAAGGCGCATTAAGCGCCTTATTATTTTATAGCCAACTGATGTTGTTTTTATTTTGATTGCTCTCGTGCGATAGCGCGGTAGCCAATATCATTGCGATGGAACATACCATCCCAGCTGATCTGTTTCGCTAGCTCATACGCGCGTTGCTGAGCTTCTGAAACGCTATGGCCAAGTGCTGTAGCACACAGTACGCGACCACCGTTTGTTACGACATCGCCGTCTTTGCTCTCTGTACCAGCATGGAAGACTTTCTCGCCTTCAACTTCGGTCTGAGGCAAACCTGAAATCACATCGCCTTTGTTGTATGCCGCTGGGTAACCGCCTGCAGCAAGAACAATACCGATAGACGCGCGTGGATCCCATTTAGATTCCACTTGGTCAAGTTTCTTGTCCACAGCTGCCAGACAAAGTTCAACTAAATCTGACTGCATACGCATCATGATTGGTTGAGTCTCTGGATCGCCGAATCGACAGTTATATTCGATCACTTTTGGCGTGCCGTCTTGATCGATCATTAGGCCAGCGTATAGGAAACCTGTGTATGGGTTACCTTCTGCTGCCATACCGCGAACGGTTGGGTAAATGACTTCTTCCATAATGCGATTGTGGATTTCTGGTGTAACCACTGGTGCTGGAGAGTAAGCACCCATACCACCTGTGTTAGGACCTGTATCTTTGTCACCTACGCGTTTGTGGTCTTGGCTGGTGGCCATTGGTAGTACGTTCTCACCATCAACCATCACGATGAAGCTTGCTTCTTCGCCATCCAGGAACTCTTCAATAACCACACGGCTGCCAGCGTCACCAAAAGCGTTGCCAGCAAGCATGTCTTTGATTGCGTCTTCCGCTTCTTCTAGCGTCATTGCGACGATAACGCCTTTACCTGCAGCAAGGCCGTCAGCTTTCACAACGATTGGTGCGCCTTGCTCACGAACGTAAGCCAATGCAGGTTCAATCTCGGTGAAATTAGCGTAAGAACCCGTTGGGATCTTATGGCGTGCAAGAAAGTCTTTGGTGAACGCTTTTGAACCTTCAAGCTGAGCAGCAGCCTGAGTTGGGCCGAAAATTGGCAGGCCAGCTTCATTAAACGCATCAACGACACCAATTACAAGTGGTGCTTCAGGGCCAACGATAGTTAGCTCAATCGCATGTTCTTGTGCAAATGCAACCAGTGCTGCCGTGTCTTCTACGCCGATGTTGACGTTCTTCAATTTAGGCTCAAGAGCAGTACCAGCGTTACCAGGAGCAACGAATACCGTTTCAACATTTGGGTTTTGAGCGGCTTTCCAACCTAGTGCGTGTTCACGACCGCCTGCGCCGATAATCAATACATTCATTGTATTTTACCTTTGATAGCTTCGTCATATTGCCGATTTCAGCGTCAAACATGCTCACTTATAGCCATAAGCTCAGCGTGTTTTCCTTGAGCTAGGCAATCTGACTTTGCTCTAAAATTAAAATTTTTTAATTAATGTTGATAAGCAAAAGCGACAACACTAATGAAGAATTAAACGGATCAAAATGGCCCTAGGTCATCCCTAGAGCCATGTTCTGATTAGTGACGGAAGTGACGCATGCCTGTGAAGATCATCGCCATACCGTGCTCATCTGCTGCTGCAATAACTTCGTCATCGCGCATAGAGCCACCTGGCTGAATCACACACTTGATGCCCGCTTCGGCTGCCGCATCAATACCATCACGGAATGGGAAGAATGCGTCTGATGCCATTACGCTACCAGCGACTTCCAGACCTTCATCGGCTGCTTTAATACCAGCGATTTTTGCAGAGTAAACACGGCTCATTTGGCCAGCGCCCACGCCGATAGTCATGTCACCTTTTGCGTAAACGATCGCGTTTGATTTCACGAATTTCGCTACTTTCCAGCAGAATAGCGCGTCTTTTAGCTCTTCTTCTGTTGGCTGACGCTTAGACACTACTTTAAGGTCGTCCAGGCTTACCATGCCTTGGTCACGGTCTTGAACCAGCAGGCCGCCGTTAACGCGTTTAACATCAAAGCCAGTTGTCTTGGTTGTCCACTCACCGCACTCAAGCAGGCGAACGTTTTTCTTCGCTGCAACCACTTCGATAGCTTCCGCTGATACTGAAGGTGCAATAATGACTTCAACGAATTGACGCTCAACAATCGCTGTAGCAGTTTCTGCGTCTAGTTCTTTGTTGAATGCGATGATGCCGCCGAATGCTGATGTTGGATCAGTTTGGTAAGCGCGGTTGTACGCTTCTAGGATGTCTTTACCTAGTGCTACACCACATGGGTTTGCGTGTTTCACGATCACACATGCTGGCTCGTCGAACTCTTTCACACACTCAAGTGCTGCATCAGTGTCAGCGATGTTGTTGTAAGAAAGTGCTTTACCTTGGATTTGACGAGCAGTAGATACAGATGCTTCTTCCGGATTCGCTTCAACATAGAATGCAGCTGCTTGGTGGCTGTTCTCACCGTAGCGCATATCTTGCTTCTTCTCGAACTGCTGGTTGAAAGTGCGAGGGAATTTCGACTCTTCATCACCTTCTTTGTTCTCACCGTAAGATGGAACCATAGTGCCGAAGTAGTTTGCGATCATGCCGTCGTAAGATGCAGTGTGCTCAAATGCAGCGATAGCAAGGTCGAAGCGAGTTTCCAGAGTCAGAGACTTGTCGTTTACATCCATTTCAGCGATTACGCGATCGTAGTCTGAAGCGTTTACAACGATAGTCACGTCTTTGTGGTTTTTCGCAGCAGAGCGAACCATTGTTGGACCACCGATATCGATGTTCTCAACAGCGTCTTCTAGAGTACAGCCGTCTTTAGCAACAGTTTCTGCGAATGGGTATAGGTTAACGACAACCATGTCGATTGGATTGATGCCGTGTTTTTCCATCACTTCATCGTCCTGACCGCGACGGCCTAATACGCCACCGTGAACTTTCGGGTGAAGCGTTTTTACGCGACCGTCCATCATTTCTGGGAAACCAGTGTAGTCAGAGACTTCTGTTACTGCGATACCTTGCTCAGCAAGTAGGCGAGCTGTACCACCAGTAGATAGGATATCGACACCACGCTCAGCAAGAGCTTGTGCAAACTCAACAATACCTGTTTTGTCTGATACGCTGATTAGCGCGCGGCGAATAGGACGAGCGTTGTTCATGCTTCCATTTTCCTCAAATTCACGGAGTTAAAGATGTTTGCCAAAAATGAACTTGTTTTTACCTCTTGGGGTAAAATATTGGCCAGTTTTGGTAAAGACCTTTTCAGGCGTTTTCCTGTCAGAAAACAGTCTCCACTATTTGATGGCGCGTATTCTAACCAATTTATTACAAAAAAGCTCGCGCAATCGTTTGGCATCTCAAAAATAATTGCAAAAAAGTCGATCTTTAGCTTTAAAAGTAACGAGATAGTTAATAAGGACAGTTATGTTTCAGATAGGTGAACTGGCGAAACGCTGTGGTGTGACCGCCGATACATTACGATTCTACGAAAAAAATGGGCTAATTAAGCCAGCGGGACGAAGTGAGTCAGGCTATCGACTCTATAATGAAGAGAATCAAAAGCAGGTTCGATTTATCCTCAAAGCCAAAGAGCTTGGTTTAAGTTTGGGTGAGATTAGAGATCTTCTGGAAATAAAACTAGAAGCGACAGAGCACAGCTGCGCCGAGGTTAAAGCGATTACTACTGCTAAGTTAGAGCTGGTGGATGAAAAAATTAATGAACTGACTAAAATTCGCCGAGCGCTCAAAAAGATTAATGATGCCTGCTGCGGCCATGTGGATGACGATGCGAGTCACTGCTCCATCTTAGCTGCGCTCGAGTAGCTGGCTTTTTATTCTGCCCAGATTGCATCTGAATTAGATGGTTTACTAGGAACCAGCCGCTCTCCACCCTATAATCCCTCCTCTTTATTTACGGTAAGAGATGGTGTCCTGTCATTTCTGCTGCTTTACCTGGTAGATGTGAGAGTGTAATTACATGGTTGGAGTCTATTTTCAAATCAACGATTGGGTGATGGACGTTGGTGAAAATAAGCTTTACCGAAAAGGTAGGGAAACCTCCGTCGAGCCACGATTAAGTAACCTTCTATATTTCTTTGCTAAGAACGCGAACCAAGTATTCACACGCAAAGAGTTAATACAGTCGGTTTGGGATAGGGCGGCTGTCACCGACCAAGTGGTGACTCAGTCTATCTCTGAGCTGCGTAAGTTATTGCGTGATAGTCGTGAAGAGAACCCCAGCTATGTCATCACAGTACCCAAGCGAGGGTACAAACTCGTCGCTGAAGTCACACGCTTAACGGCAAAAGAGTTTATGCGCGTTAGTCGTGAGGACCTGTCTACTCTTATTGGAGAAGCTGATGGCTGTTACTCAAACGACGCTCAAGCACAACTTGCCACTGACTCAGATGCGGTTGGTGGGGAGTTTAAACAAAAACATCAAGGACGCTATTGGCGTAAGGGATTATTTAGCCTTCCTTTGATCGGTATTGTGGTTGCGATGATAGTCACGTTTACCTTCAAGCAACCAGAAGTCAGTGATAACCCAAACAACGACATACATCTGATTGAATTCACGCTCCACAACAACGCCAGTCATACAGGTATTAGCGATGACTTAGCTGACGGTATAACGAAAAAGTTAATGTCGGATGTGGCTCAGGTTAGTGACTATCGCGTGATGCAGAAGAGTTCTTCATTAAATAGCCATGCGGAACCGGGCAAATCTGTGGTGGTGAAGATAAGGCAAAGCGATGTAGCCCGCTTATTAGAAATCGAGTATCGGACCAGTTTCTCTGATAAAGCGTTATTTCGTCGTTTATATACTTTGGCGGATCGTGATTTAAAGACGGTTTTACAGCAAGCGTCGCTGGGGATGATGACAATACTGAGTGTGCCCGACGCCAAACTGAAATCAACGATGCTGGTGGCTGGGCTTCCCATGACGCCCAAGGCACTAAAACTGTTTATTCAAGCGCATCATTATTTAAACATTTCGGCTGCTAATCAGTATCAGCATGGTATTGAGCTCATGGAAAACGTTTTAGACATTGAACCACACAATGCTTATGTCCAAGCTGAGTTGCTGATTGCCTACTATGTACAAAAAGCACTGCACCCTGAACAAGCTCAGAAAAAGAGACAGACCCAAGCTCTCCATGATGCATTGGAAGTAGGTGCAAAAATGGCTATTGGTCAAATTCAGCCTCGTATTTATGAAGCGCTCGCTTTACATGAAACAGTTGCTGGTGATTTAGCGAAGGCAAAGCAATATCTAGCACAAGCTCTTCAGTTACGTGACTCTGTGCTTTCCAATGTTATTCGCGCTAAACATGCGGAGTTGGAGCAAGATATAAAGTCAGCGAGCAAGTTCTATCGCCAAGCCCTCTATATAGATAGTTCATTAAAGACGTACGTATTGTGTAAGTCGCTAGTGTTTAAAAGTGACGTGAAGGTGGATGACACCAAGCATCAAGCCATTTCGCTCAAAGTGAGTGATATTTAATAAACGAATGCTGATAACTATATAAGCCCTTCACTATTGGTGAGGGGCTTTTTGTATCCCTAATTTCTACAGAAGGTATGCCGTGTAGTCATCGTGATTAACACTAAATGGCAAAAGTTTACGGTGATATCGAAAAAATCGGTGATAGAAGCATAAGTGAAAAGGAAAAAGTTGGCGCTTTTTCTAACAAGGGATGACCTCGATCAGTAGAAAAGATCCGATTTATCCAAGAAAAATAGGCCGAATCGTTCTTTATTTGCGCAAAGTGTTTGTTGTTTGTTCGGTTGAAAGTTTTTTTGCAAAAAACGCTTGTGCTAATTTCTTAACTCCCTATACTGCGCATCCACCGACACGGAGTGAGACGAAAGTCACACAGCGAGTCGGAAATGAGAGAAAAAAGAAATTTGAAAAAATGCTTGACTCTCTCACGGTGCGGAGTAAGATACGCACCCCTAACGACGAGCAACTGAGTTGCTGGGTAAGTTAGAAAAGCTCTTTAAAAATAAGAACCTATCAATCTGTGTGGGCACTCGTTGATGATAATCCAATTAGAAACTTCGGTTTCAAATTAGGTTTCAATGATACGAAGTGACCATTGAATCTTCGGATTCAGCACAGTCAATTCAAACATTACTTTATGTAATGTTCAGTATTCATTGAGCCGAACAAAATCTTAAATTGAAGAGTTTGATCATGGCTCAGATTGAACGCTGGCGGCAGGCCTAACACATGCAAGTCGAGCGGAAACGAGTTAACTGAACCTTCGGGGGACGTTAACGGCGTCGAGCGGCGGACGGGTGAGTAATGCCTAGGAAATTGCCCTGATGTGGGGGATAACCATTGGAAACGATGGCTAATACCGCATGATGCCTACGGGCCAAAGAGGGGGACCTTCGGGCCTCTCGCGTCAGGATATGCCTAGGTGGGATTAGCTAGTTGGTGAGGTAAGGGCTCACCAAGGCGACGATCCCTAGCTGGTCTGAGAGGATGATCAGCCACACTGGAACTGAGACACGGTCCAGACTCCTACGGGAGGCAGCAGTGGGGAATATTGCACAATGGGCGCAAGCCTGATGCAGCCATGCCGCGTGTGTGAAGAAGGCCTTCGGGTTGTAAAGCACTTTCAGTCGTGAGGAAGGTAGTGTAGTTAATAGCTGCATTATTTGACGTTAGCGACAGAAGAAGCACCGGCTAACTCCGTGCCAGCAGCCGCGGTAATACGGAGGGTGCGAGCGTTAATCGGAATTACTGGGCGTAAAGCGCATGCAGGTGGTTTGTTAAGTCAGATGTGAAAGCCCGGGGCTCAACCTCGGAATAGCATTTGAAACTGGCAGACTAGAGTACTGTAGAGGGGGGTAGAATTTCAGGTGTAGCGGTGAAATGCGTAGAGATCTGAAGGAATACCGGTGGCGAAGGCGGCCCCCTGGACAGATACTGACACTCAGATGCGAAAGCGTGGGGAGCAAACAGGATTAGATACCCTGGTAGTCCACGCCGTAAACGATGTCTACTTGGAGGTTGTGGCCTTGAGCCGTGGCTTTCGGAGCTAACGCGTTAAGTAGACCGCCTGGGGAGTACGGTCGCAAGATTAAAACTCAAATGAATTGACGGGGGCCCGCACAAGCGGTGGAGCATGTGGTTTAATTCGATGCAACGCGAAGAACCTTACCTACTCTTGACATCCAGAGAACTTTTCAGAGATGAATTGGTGCCTTCGGGAACTCTGAGACAGGTGCTGCATGGCTGTCGTCAGCTCGTGTTGTGAAATGTTGGGTTAAGTCCCGCAACGAGCGCAACCCTTATCCTTGTTTGCCAGCGAGTAATGTCGGGAACTCCAGGGAGACTGCCGGTGATAAACCGGAGGAAGGTGGGGACGACGTCAAGTCATCATGGCCCTTACGAGTAGGGCTACACACGTGCTACAATGGCGCATACAGAGGGCGGCCAACTTGCGAAAGTGAGCGAATCCCAAAAAGTGCGTCGTAGTCCGGATTGGAGTCTGCAACTCGACTCCATGAAGTCGGAATCGCTAGTAATCGTGGATCAGAATGCCACGGTGAATACGTTCCCGGGCCTTGTACACACCGCCCGTCACACCATGGGAGTGGGCTGCAAAAGAAGTAGGTAGTTTAACCTTCGGGGGGACGCTTACCACTTTGTGGTTCATGACTGGGGTGAAGTCGTAACAAGGTAGCGCTAGGGGAACCTGGCGCTGGATCACCTCCTTATACGATGATTACTCACGATGAGTGTCCACACAGATTGATAGTTCACAAGCGAAAGCTTGTAGCTAACATAGCTCTTTAACAATTTGGAAAGCTGACAAAATAATCTTTAAGATTATTTGTAAAGTTCTCAAAGTATTCATGTATTTGAATACAACTAAAAACACATTCAAGTGTTCTTGGAATTTGAGTCCGGCAAAATCGAAAGCTGTCTCGCTCATTTAAATAATGAGACAGCAACTTTGGTTGTTTAACTTCAATTCGAAACTCCTTCGGGTTGTATGGTTAAGTGACTAAGCGTACACGGTGGATGCCTTGGCAGTCAGAGGCGATGAAGGACGTATTAACTTGCGATAAGCCCAGATTAGGCAGTAAAAGCCACTTGAGTCTGGGATTTCCGAATGGGGAAACCCACTTACATAAGTAAGTATCCTGTTGTGAATACATAGCAGCAGGAGGCGAACCGGGGGAACTGAAACATCTAAGTACCCCGAGGAAAAGAAATCAACCGAGATTCCGAAAGTAGCGGCGAGCGAAATTGGACTAGCCCTTAAGCTTTATAAGCGTTAGGTGAACAAGCTGGAAAGCTTGGCGATACAGGGTGATAGCCCCGTAACTGACGACGCATATTCAGTGAAATCGAGTAGGGCGGGACACGTGATATCCTGTCTGAATATGGGGGGACCATCCTCCAAGGCTAAATACTACTGACTGACCGATAGTGAACCAGTACCGTGAGGGAAAGGCGAAAAGAACCCCTGTGAGGGGAGTGAAATAGAACCTGAAACCGTGTACGTACAAGCAGTAGGAGCAGGCTTTGTCCTGTGACTGCGTACCTTTTGTATAATGGGTCAGCGACTTATATTCAGTGGCAAGGTTAACCATCTAGGGGAGCCGTAGGGAAACCGAGTCTTAACTGGGCGTTCAGTCTCTGGATATAGACCCGAAACCAGGTGATCTAGCCATGGGCAGGTTGAAGGTTGAGTAACATCAACTGGAGGACCGAACCGACTAATGTTGAAAAATTAGCGGATGACTTGTGGCTAGGGGTGAAAGGCCAATCAAACCTGGAGATAGCTGGTTCTCCCCGAAAGCTATTTAGGTAGCGCCTCGGACGAATACTACTGGGGGTAGAGCACTGTTAAGGCTAGGGGGTCATCCCGACTTACCAACCCTTTGCAAACTCCGAATACCAGTAAGTACTATCCGGGAGACACACGGCGGGTGCTAACGTCCGTCGTGGAGAGGGAAACAACCCAGACCGCCAGCTAAGGTCCCAAATTACTACTAAGTGGGAAACGATGTGGGAAGGCTCAGACAGCCAGGATGTTGGCTTAGAAGCAGCCATCATTTAAAGAAAGCGTAATAGCTCACTGGTCGAGTCGGCCTGCGCGGAAGATGTAACGGGGCTAAGTAGTAAACCGAAGCTGCGGCAATACTCTTTGAGTATTGGGTAGGGGAGCGTTCTGTAAGCGGTTGAAGGTGTGTGGTAACGCATGCTGGACGTATCAGAAGTGCGAATGCTGACATGAGTAACGATAAAGGGGGTGAAAAACCTCCTCGCCGGAAGACCAAGGGTTCCTGTCCAACGTTAATCGGGGCAGGGTAAGTCGACCCCTAAGGCGAGGCCGAAAGGCGTAGTCGATGGGAAACGGGTTAATATTCCCGTACTTCTTACAATTGCGATGGGGGGACGGAGAAGGCTAGGTGGGCCTGGCGACGGTTGTCCAGGTTCAAGTGCGTAGGCTTGAGAGTTAGGTAAATCCGGCTCTCTCTAAGGCTGAGACACGATGTCGAGCACCTACGGGTGTGAAGTCATTGATGCCATGCTTCCAGGAAAAGCCTCTAAGCTTCAGATTGTAAGGAATCGTACCCCAAACCGACACAGGTGGTCGGGTAGAGAATACCAAGGCGCTTGAGAGAACTCGGGTGAAGGAACTAGGCAAAATGGTACCGTAACTTCGGGAGAAGGTACGCTCTCGACGGTGAAGTCCCTTGCGGATGGAGCTATTGAGAGTCGCAGATACCAGGTGGCTGCAACTGTTTATTAAAAACACAGCACTGTGCAAAATCGTAAGATGACGTATACGGTGTGACGCCTGCCCGGTGCCGGAAGGTTAATTGATGGGGTTAGACTTCGGTCGAAGCTCTTGATCGAAGCCCCGGTAAACGGCGGCCGTAACTATAACGGTCCTAAGGTAGCGAAATTCCTTGTCGGGTAAGTTCCGACCTGCACGAATGGCGTAATGATGGCCACGCTGTCTCCACCCGAGACTCAGTGAAATTGAAATCGCTGTGAAGATGCAGTGTACCCGCGGCTAGACGGAAAGACCCCGTGAACCTTTACTACAGCTTGGCACTGAACATTGACCCTACATGTGTAGGATAGGTGGGAGGCTTTGAAACGAGTACGCCAGTATTCGTGGAGCCGTCCTTGAAATACCACCCTTGTAGTGTTGATGTTCTAACGTCGACCCCTTATCGGGGTTGCGGACAGTGCCTGGTGGGTAGTTTGACTGGGGCGGTCTCCTCCCAAAGCGTAACGGAGGAGCACGAAGGTGGGCTAATCACGGTTGGACATCGTGAGGTTAGTGCAATGGCATAAGCCCGCTTGACTGCGAGAATGACAATTCGAGCAGGTGCGAAAGCAGGTCATAGTGATCCGGTGGTTCTGAATGGAAGGGCCATCGCTCAACGGATAAAAGGTACTCCGGGGATAACAGGCTGATACCGCCCAAGAGTTCATATCGACGGCGGTGTTTGGCACCTCGATGTCGGCTCATCACATCCTGGGGCTGAAGTCGGTCCCAAGGGTATGGCTGTTCGCCATTTAAAGTGGTACGCGAGCTGGGTTTAGAACGTCGTGAGACAGTTCGGTCCCTATCTGCCGTGGGCGTTGGAGAATTGAAAGGGGCTGCTCCTAGTACGAGAGGACCGGAGTGGACGAACCTCTGGTGTTCGGGTTGTGTCGCCAGACGCATTGCCCGGTAGCTAAGTTCGGGATCGATAACCGCTGAAAGCATCTAAGCGGGAAGCGAGCCTTGAGATGAGTTCTCCCTGATACTTTAAGTATCCTAAAGGGTTGTCGTAGACTACGACGTTGATAGGCAGGGTGTGTAAGCGTTGTGAGGCGTTGAGCTAACCTGTACTAATTGCCCGTGAGGCTTAACCATACAACACCCAAGGGGTTTTGATGGACTCAATGTAAGAACGTTGAATGTGTAAAAACGAGAATTAAAAACAGCTTTCCAGATTAAAGAATTTGCTTGGCGACCATAGCGTTTTGGACCCACCTGACTTCCATTCCGAACTCAGAAGTGAAACAAAATAGCGCCGATGGTAGTGTGGGGTTTCCCCATGTGAGAGTAGGACATCGCCAGGCTTTTATTTTGCACTTGCTTAATATTTAAGCAAGTCACCATAGGGTTCTAAAGTTTTTTAGAATTTTATGTTGACTTTCAAAGTGGAAAGCGTATTATACGCACCTCGCTTAAGTGCTAAGGCACTGAAAGCCAAGCTCTTTAACAATATAGACCTATCAATCTGTGTGGGCACTCGTTGATGATAATCCAATTAGAAACTTCGGTTTCAAATTAGGTTTCAATGATACGAAGTGACCATTGAATCGAAAGATTCAGCACAGTCAATTCAAACATTACTTTATGTAATGTTCAGTATTCATTGAGCCGAACAAAATCTTAAATTGAAGAGTTTGATCATGGCTCAGATTGAACGCTGGCGGCAGGCCTAACACATGCAAGTCGAGCGGAAACGAGTTAACTGAACCTTCGGGGGACGTTAACGGCGTCGAGCGGCGGACGGGTGAGTAATGCCTAGGAAATTGCCCTGATGTGGGGGATAACCATTGGAAACGATGGCTAATACCGCATGATGCCTACGGGCCAAAGAGGGGGACCTTCGGGCCTCTCGCGTCAGGATATGCCTAGGTGGGATTAGCTAGTTGGTGAGGTAAGGGCTCACCAAGGCGACGATCCCTAGCTGGTCTGAGAGGATGATCAGCCACACTGGAACTGAGACACGGTCCAGACTCCTACGGGAGGCAGCAGTGGGGAATATTGCACAATGGGCGCAAGCCTGATGCAGCCATGCCGCGTGTGTGAAGAAGGCCTTCGGGTTGTAAAGCACTTTCAGTCGTGAGGAAGGTAGTGTAGTTAATAGCTGCATTATTTGACGTTAGCGACAGAAGAAGCACCGGCTAACTCCGTGCCAGCAGCCGCGGTAATACGGAGGGTGCGAGCGTTAATCGGAATTACTGGGCGTAAAGCGCATGCAGGTGGTTTGTTAAGTCAGATGTGAAAGCCCGGGGCTCAACCTCGGAATAGCATTTGAAACTGGCAGACTAGAGTACTGTAGAGGGGGGTAGAATTTCAGGTGTAGCGGTGAAATGCGTAGAGATCTGAAGGAATACCGGTGGCGAAGGCGGCCCCCTGGACAGATACTGACACTCAGATGCGAAAGCGTGGGGAGCAAACAGGATTAGATACCCTGGTAGTCCACGCCGTAAACGATGTCTACTTGGAGGTTGTGGCCTTGAGCCGTGGCTTTCGGAGCTAACGCGTTAAGTAGACCGCCTGGGGAGTACGGTCGCAAGATTAAAACTCAAATGAATTGACGGGGGCCCGCACAAGCGGTGGAGCATGTGGTTTAATTCGATGCAACGCGAAGAACCTTACCTACTCTTGACATCCAGAGAACTTTTCAGAGATGAATTGGTGCCTTCGGGAACTCTGAGACAGGTGCTGCATGGCTGTCGTCAGCTCGTGTTGTGAAATGTTGGGTTAAGTCCCGCAACGAGCGCAACCCTTATCCTTGTTTGCCAGCGAGTAATGTCGGGAACTCCAGGGAGACTGCCGGTGATAAACCGGAGGAAGGTGGGGACGACGTCAAGTCATCATGGCCCTTACGAGTAGGGCTACACACGTGCTACAATGGCGCATACAGAGGGCGGCCAACTTGCGAAAGTGAGCGAATCCCAAAAAGTGCGTCGTAGTCCGGATTGGAGTCTGCAACTCGACTCCATGAAGTCGGAATCGCTAGTAATCGTGGATCAGAATGCCACGGTGAATACGTTCCCGGGCCTTGTACACACCGCCCGTCACACCATGGGAGTGGGCTGCAAAAGAAGTAGGTAGTTTAACCTTCGGGGGGACGCTTACCACTTTGTGGTTCATGACTGGGGTGAAGTCGTAACAAGGTAGCGCTAGGGGAACCTGGCGCTGGATCACCTCCTTATACGATGATTACTCACGATGAGTGTCCACACAGATTGATATGGTTTATGTAAAAGAGACGATACTGGGTCTGTAGCTCAGGTGGTTAGAGCGTTCGCCTGATAAGCGAGAGGTCGGTGGTTCGAGTCCACTCAGACCCACCAATTCCCTTCCCAAGGAATTGGCATACAGTATCGACACACCTTGATGGGGCTATAGCTCAGCTGGGAGAGCGCCTGCCTTGCACGCAGGAGGTCAGCAGTTCGATCCTGCTTAGCTCCACCATCTTTAAGCATTCTTACGAGTGTGTTTAAAAATGGTTCTTAAATGAATCTAGCTCTTTAACAATTTGGAAAGCTGACAAAATAATCTTTAAGATTATTTGTAAAGTTCTCAAAGTATTCATGAATTTGAATACAACTAAAAACACATTCAAGTGTTCTTGGAATTTGAGTCCGGCAAAATCGAAAGCTGTCTCGCTCATTCAAATAATGAGACAGCAACTTTGGTTGTTTAACATCAATTCGAAACTCCTTCGGGTTGTATGGTTAAGTGACTAAGCGTACACGGTGGATGCCTTGGCAGTCAGAGGCGATGAAGGACGTATTAACTTGCGATAAGCCCAGATTAGGCAGTAAAAGCCACTTGAGTCTGGGATTTCCGAATGGGGAAACCCACTTACATAAGTAAGTATCCTGTTGTGAATACATAGCAACAGGAGGCGAACCGGGGGAACTGAAACATCTAAGTACCCCGAGGAAAAGAAATCAACCGAGATTCCGAAAGTAGCGGCGAGCGAAATTGGACTAGCCCTTAAGCTTTACACGCGTTAGACGAACGGTCTGGAAAGTCCGACGATACAGGGTGATAGTCCCGTAGTTGACGATGTGTGTTCAGTGAAATCGAGTAGGGCGGGACACGTGATATCCTGTCTGAATATGGGGGGACCATCCTCCAAGGCTAAATACTACTGACTGACCGATAGTGAACCAGTACCGTGAGGGAAAGGCGAAAAGAACCCCTGTGAGGGGAGTGAAATAGAACCTGAAACCGTGTACGTACAAGCAGTAGGAGCAGGCTTTGTCCTGTGACTGCGTACCTTTTGTATAATGGGTCAGCGACTTATATTCAGTGGCAAGGTTAACCATCTAGGGGAGCCGTAGGGAAACCGAGTCTTAACTGGGCGTTCAGTCTCTGGATATAGACCCGAAACCAGGTGATCTAGCCATGGGCAGGTTGAAGGTTGAGTAACATCAACTGGAGGACCGAACCGACTAATGTTGAAAAATTAGCGGATGACTTGTGGCTAGGGGTGAAAGGCCAATCAAACCTGGAGATAGCTGGTTCTCCCCGAAAGCTATTTAGGTAGCGCCTCGGACGAATACTACTGGGGGTAGAGCACTGTTAAGGCTAGGGGGTCATCCCGACTTACCAACCCTTTGCAAACTCCGAATACCAGTAAGTACTATCCGGGAGACACACGGCGGGTGCTAACGTCCGTCGTGGAGAGGGAAACAACCCAGACCGCCAGCTAAGGTCCCAAATTACTACTAAGTGGGAAACGATGTGGGAAGGCTCAGACAGCCAGGATGTTGGCTTAGAAGCAGCCATCATTTAAAGAAAGCGTAATAGCTCACTGGTCGAGTCGGCCTGCGCGGAAGATGTAACGGGGCTAAGTAGTAAACCGAAGCTGCGGCAATACTCTTTGAGTATTGGGTAGGGGAGCGTTCTGTAAGCGGTTGAAGGTGTGTGGTAACGCATGCTGGACGTATCAGAAGTGCGAATGCTGACATGAGTAACGATAAAGGGGGTGAAAAACCTCCTCGCCGGAAGACCAAGGGTTCCTGTCCAACGTTAATCGGGGCAGGGTAAGTCGACCCCTAAGGCGAGGCCGAAAGGCGTAGTCGATGGGAAACGGGTTAATATTCCCGTACTTCTTACAATTGCGATGGGGGGACGGAGAAGGCTAGGTGGGCCTGGCGACGGTTGTCCAGGTTCAAGTGCGTAGGCTTGAGAGTTAGGTAAATCCGGCTCTCTCTAAGGCTGAGACACGATGTCGAGCACCTACGGGTGTGAAGTCATTGATGCCATGCTTCCAGGAAAAGCCTCTAAGCTTCAGATTGTAAGGAATCGTACCCCAAACCGACACAGGTGGTCGGGTAGAGAATACCAAGGCGCTTGAGAGAACTCGGGTGAAGGAACTAGGCAAAATGGTACCGTAACTTCGGGAGAAGGTACGCTCTCGACGGTGAAGTCCCTTGCGGATGGAGCTATTGAGAGTCGCAGATACCAGGTGGCTGCAACTGTTTATTAAAAACACAGCACTGTGCAAAATCGTAAGATGACGTATACGGTGTGACGCCTGCCCGGTGCCGGAAGGTTAATTGATGGGGTTAGACTTCGGTCGAAGCTCTTGATCGAAGCCCCGGTAAACGGCGGCCGTAACTATAACGGTCCTAAGGTAGCGAAATTCCTTGTCGGGTAAGTTCCGACCTGCACGAATGGCGTAATGATGGCCACGCTGTCTCCACCCGAGACTCAGTGAAATTGAAATCGCTGTGAAGATGCAGTGTACCCGCGGCTAGACGGAAAGACCCCGTGAACCTTTACTACAGCTTGGCACTGAACATTGACCCTACATGTGTAGGATAGGTGGGAGGCTTTGAAACGAGTACGCCAGTATTCGTGGAGCCGTCCTTGAAATACCACCCTTGTAGTGTTGATGTTCTAACGTTGACCCCTTATCGGGGTTGCGGACAGTGCCTGGTGGGTAGTTTGACTGGGGCGGTCTCCTCCCAAAGCGTAACGGAGGAGCACGAAGGTGGGCTAATCACGGTTGGACATCGTGAGGTTAGTGCAATGGCATAAGCCCGCTTGACTGCGAGAATGACAATTCGAGCAGGTGCGAAAGCAGGTCATAGTGATCCGGTGGTTCTGAATGGAAGGGCCATCGCTCAACGGATAAAAGGTACTCCGGGGATAACAGGCTGATACCGCCCAAGAGTTCATATCGACGGCGGTGTTTGGCACCTCGATGTCGGCTCATCACATCCTGGGGCTGAAGTCGGTCCCAAGGGTATGGCTGTTCGCCATTTAAAGTGGTACGCGAGCTGGGTTTAGAACGTCGTGAGACAGTTCGGTCCCTATCTGCCGTGGGCGTTGGAGAATTGAAAGGGGCTGCTCCTAGTACGAGAGGACCGGAGTGGACGAACCTCTGGTGTTCGGGTTGTGTCGCCAGACGCATTGCCCGGTAGCTAAGTTCGGGATCGATAACCGCTGAAAGCATCTAAGCGGGAAGCGAGCCTTGAGATGAGTTCTCCCTGATACTTTAAGTATCCTAAAGGGTTGTCGTAGACTACGACGTTGATAGGCAGGGTGTGTAAGCGTTGTGAGGCGTTGAGCTAACCTGTACTAATTGCCCGTGAGGCTTAACCATACAACACCCAAGGGGTTTTGATGGACTCAAAGTAAGAACGTTGAATGTGTAATAACGAGAATTAAAAAACAGCTTTCCAAGTTTTCTCTAGAAATAGAGAGTAAGAATTTGCTTGGCGACCATAGCGTTTTGGACCCACCTGACTTCCATTCCGAACTCAGAAGTGAAACGAAATAGCGCCGATGGTAGTGTGGGGTTTCCCCATGTGAGAGTAGGACATCGCCAGGCTTTAAATATCGTTACCTGTGGGAACATGTAACAACATCATCAGTGTACTAATCTGAAGATGACAATTTGTGGAGAGATGGCTGAGTGGTTGAAAGCACCGGTCTTGAAAACCGGCATACGTTAATAGCGTATCTAGGGTTCAAATCCCTATCTCTCCGCCACTATTAAGAAGCCTCGCTAGAAATAGCGAGGCTTTTTTCATTTCTACACTGTCCTGAAAAAATGTCTTCATGCGTTGAAGACAGTCGACGAGTTCAGACAACTTCAACAAGCCCTTATACCACGTATACCAATTACATTAATTAATACCAATCTGGAAAATTAACTGGTCAGGTCTATCCATCTTCTCGAGCACATTTTGGTGACTCTTTTGGAGCTATCCAAAAAACGATTCCATGCATCGCAGACTTTGGAGATGATGTCGTCGTAATCAGTAAAAGATTGGTTGGCTAAATAGCGTTGCCTCAACCAACTCCATACTTGTTCGATAGGGTTTAGCTCTGGAGAATAGGGTGGAAGTTTGATGACACTGACATCCTTAAAGTCATTGGTAATGTTTTCTGTATGCCATCCTGCTCCATCGATAACAACGACGGCGTGACGTCCCTTCTCTGTGACTGCCGATATTTGTTTTAAGTGCTCTATCATGATGTCTTTATTAACCCAAGGGACAACGATAGCCTCACCAATTCCTTTGCTGGGACAAACGGAACCGAACAGATAGGCATACTCAAACTGTTGTTGCTTCACGGCTCTTGGGCTAGTTCCTTTTTCAGCCCATAAACGTGTGGTCGTGTTTTGTTGCCCAAATCTGGCTTCGTCCTGAAACCAGACATCAACACACTCTAAAGCTATATGTCCTGGGATCTTAAGGATCGTTTCGATTTTGAATTTTTTTAAAATCGTCTTGTGTTTGTTTAGATTGTTTGGGGTGTTTTGAGCGGGAAGTTATACCAATCCGGAAAATTAACTGGTCAGGGAGCAGGGTTCGATAAACAAACTCGATTTGCCATGGATGGCAAATCGAATCCCCATGGATGGGTTCATGCGTATTTGTGTCCGATACTAAGAGCTTTTTTCTAATAGGAGCTCTGTGGTAGTAACCCGGCAGTTGATGCCTTGCTCCTGCAGACGGGTGCATTGGGACTGGGCCTGTGCTCTGTTCAGGTAGTAGGTGCCCAGTTGTAACCTGAGGTGCTCGCTGCCTTCCCTAGCCACCTTAGAATAAGATGCCTGAGGCAATATATTGGCGTGCGAACGGTAGAGCAGGTGCCAGTAGGCCTTCATGGTTGTTTCCGAGCTAAACTCACCCAATGAAACCAGAAACGCTGGCTGGAAGCTCAGGGCAGCAAGACTGAAATTGTTGCCGCGCAACACATCGCCATCACCCTTTATCGTTACCTCGACGGCCGCAAGCGGATACAGTTTCTTATCCTCGATATACTGCTTATCGATCTCCACCCGGACCTTACCCGGCAACACATTCATAAAGAGGTAGAAGCCATCATATTCACTCTCCCCCCTCTGTACCACTTTACCCTGCTCGTCCAGCAGGACAAGTGGGGCATAGGCTGCCGGCTTTTCACCGCCATGACCATCCTCTAGGTAGACCATACCTTCGATTTCACCAGTGGTGACCACAGGTATATCCAGGGTCTCCACCAACCCCGGTCTGGGCGTAATCGAGATTCCGGGGCGACTGGGCATCCAGTAGGGGTCCTCCAGACTTCCTATCTCTAGTTCAATATCCGTGGTGCGATAAGCGGGCAGGCCACGCAAAAAAGCAATCCCCTTGTCATTAGTAGAAGCTCTGCGGTATACCTGGGTGCCTTTTACCTTGGCACCCACCACTGGCGGCTCATCTTGGTCGTAGCGGCCGTTTAGGTTCAAGTCCTGAAATACGCGCACACTGATGGCACCGTTTTGCGCCAGGCGGCGGCGGTCTATATAAAGGTCACTTTCCTGAGGATCCCAGCCCAGGCTAAGTAGGGTGTTCAGGCCCAGAAACCATTCGCCGCGATCATCGTAGGAGAGGGTAGAGCTCAGATAAAATGTATCGGCTTTCCAGTTCAACCTCATATCCGCTTTATACCTTTCGGTTTGGGGCCAGTAGTTAATGCCAAACTCGCTGTTAAGGGAGGAGCTGAGGGCGCGGCTGAACTCGGTATCCAGCTGGGTTAGCTCGGCTTCGGGCGACAGGCTATAGTCAGCCCCCAGCTCCCAGGTGAATGCTGAAAAGCGCTTACGCAACAAAGCGCTGCCGCTTTGCCAGTCCTCTGCCTCACCCACCTCAGGCTCGGTTCTTTGATAAGTAAAGCTGTTGCTCAGGTAAAAGGACGGCCGGTAGAGGCTGAGACGGTTTTGTAGCGAAAAGCTCGGTTGGTCGATATCGCCATAGCGGCGGCTAAACCCCTGCTCATAGTTGAGCGCAGTCTGCCGGCCCTGGAAAAGCGAGCCTGCCAGCGTCACATTGTCATTAAACTTACCATCATCAGCATTGTGCGAGAAATTCAGTGCATGTTTGCCCAAAAAGGTTTTCCCCCCCATCCGGTAGGCACCGTTGTTGTCAACTCCGGCCTGCATCAGCAGGCGGTCAAACAGGGAAAAACTAGCGTCTAAAGAGTAAGCTGCGTTATGTCTTTCCACCTTGGAAATGGTTGCATCTAACAACAATTTGTCGCTAAGGCTTTTGCTATACTTGCCAGCCAGATGCCAGTCAGCAGTACTGGCGGCTGGCTCGTTGAGAAACAGACTGCCGGGCTGGGTAAGGGAGAGATCGAAATAGTGCTGCTTTTGTACTGTGCGGCTGCCGACCAGCACCTGCTTGGTCTTTTCCCGGATCTGGCCTTGCGGACCGTAAAAGACCAGTCTAAGGGTGTTGTTGCCGTAGAGCAGCTCGATATCGTTAAACACATAGCGACCATCTGGCCCGGCGGTCAGCGCACTTATCAGTACATCATTACGGTAAAGCTCCACATCCCAGCCGGGCTGAATATCTCCCTGCAAATCCAGAGTGTCTAACTCGGTATTGCCCGTCAACGGCCTGTTGCTGAAGCTAACTCCCCGCTCCTGATTGCCTGCACCGACCACTGGTAAAATATCGCCAAAGCGATATTGGGTGGCATTTATGGGACCCAACAGACCGCCCTCCAGCGAGGTTTTTTCCAACGTCAGGCGCGCATAGTCCAGTTCATTTTCCGAGCCGCCGCCAAGGTAATACTGACTGCTAAAAAAGCCCAAATCATGGCGACCCAAGGCAGAATAGCCGAAGTTGACATCTTTTCCTGAATAGGTGGCGTTGGTACTGATATCCAACAGGGGCGCGGACAACAGTTTGTGATCGCTTTTGCGCAGTGGTAAAGCCGGCTTGGCGCTGGTTGTTTTTGCCCTGCTTTTTTGTCTCCGTTTGCGTGCCAGAGCTGCCTGGATCGGCAGGGGTTGATCTGGCTTAAGCATCAACATCATAGCACCGAAGTCAAATGTCATGTTGATATTAAACCAGCGGCCGAGATCGTCGGCATGAATATAGAGGTCGTCCGGCAGGATCTGAAAGTGCGAGGCCGGCAGATGGTAGGTAACCCCGTTTGCTTCGGCTTTAGCCTGGCTGTCGGCGGCAGTTTGTTCACCATCCTTTTCGGGCAGGTTCAGGCTAAAGCTCTGTCCCTCATTGATATACCAGCCAGATGCCGCTGATGTTTCGCTGTCCAGCTCAATGGCGAAATCCAAAAGCTCGACAAACTGGCCAAAGGCGATAAGGGCGCTACCTTGATGCTTGATGGCAAACAGATCGCCGATCACCAGATCGTCGATGCGCACCTCCAGTATCAGCTCTTCACCATCGGCGATGCCCCGGCCATCATCTGTCGTTGGAGCGTCGGCAGGCATCAGTCCAAAATCTGGTTCCTGATATTTGTGGTTGATCGTTCGGATCAACTCAAACAGTTCTGACTGGGCAATAGCGGGCGTGCAGACAGGCCAAAGCAAGCCCAGCAGCAGCCACTTACACGGATGGTACAGGGACATAAAGTTAAGGTGCTAATTGGTAGTCGCTGATGGTCAGTTGTTGCTCTGCCAGAACTCGGCCTCCGAACTCGTCGTCTCCCTCATAAATCAGACGCAGCGTGCCGTCCTGCGCAATGGGATCGTGAAAGGGCAGACTAATCACGCGTTGTTTGTTTTCATGGAAAACTGCAACGTTGTTAAGGGTGGCCACCTGGCGCTCTTCGCCGCCGTCATACGAGCGCCAGAAGGCTTTCAGGCTACCGAAGGTGCTGTGCAGACCGGAGCGGTTAAGGGCAAAGGTTAACCCATCTGGCTTGGCGCTGCTGGCATCCCTATAGAGATCCACCGGGCCAAACTCCGCAGCAGCGTCCAGGCCGCCGGCACGTATGATCACCGGAATGGAAAAGCTCAGCCTCAAGTTTAACTGAATACCCACGCCCTCGGTTTGCTTGCGTTCCTTATTACCGGGCAGAGCGGCAAGCAGCAGGTGGGAGCGATACTCCCCGGGTGCAAGATCCTTAGGGCGGCGCACCGCGATGCGAACCTGCTGGCGCTCGCCTGGGCCGAGCGTTACCTGTCTGGGGCTAAATCTGAGCATGCTGCTGGCAATATTAAAGTTGGCTAACTCTTCCTCGTTCAGAGCCTGGTAGCGGCCGTCGGGTAATTGCTTTTGCTGCTGAAACTCCAGTCGGTAGGTCTTGGTCTCGCTGCTGGTATTCATCAAAAAGACCTTAGAACTGCGTTCTCTCTCGGCAAAGCTTAATCGGGTCGGCGAGATCAAAAGGCTGGCGCTGGCGTTGCTGGCAAGTAAAACTGGCAGCAGCAAGGTGGCGAGCAGGGACAGGGTTTTTCTGCTAATTATCAACAGCATGGAATTCCTAAACTTTATTAATGGGTGATATGTAGAGTTATATGGGGATTAGTGTATTTGGCGTCCAGGTAGTAGCCTGTACCTGAGGTGGCCAGGGTAGCGCCAACCCATACCCGCGCCTCGCCCTTAGTATTTGTTCTGACCCAGGGCTTGACGTTTAGTTGCTTAATGGTGAAGCGGCTACCAGCGTTGCCGCCGTGGCTCAGGCTTTTGGCACCCTCCGGCAGACTGGTCGTGATATGGAGGTAACTGCCTGCCTGAAAACCGGAAAGCAGAAACTCGGCCGGGTGACCTTGCTCAATAACCACGATATTGGTGTCATACTTTCGTGAGCCGTCCGGGTTAATCTGGTAGTTATAGATATTGTCGTTGTTGCGCAGTGCAATAACCCCGAAGTCAAGCGGCTTAACCTGAGTGATCTCCCCAGCCCAGGCTCCCCCGGCGAGCAGGCATATTGCCAGCAACGATAACAAGTGGTTACGCATGACTTTTCCAATAAACTATTGAACTGGTTAATTTAACAGAGGCAAGCCGGTAAGCCGGCTCGCTCCTTTGCTTTAGTATTTAATGGTCACGTCATATGTACCGCTGTATACAGCATCGTCATAAGAAGCATCTCCCCCTTTTTGGGTGTTCAAGGTTGCACCTACCAGTAATACCAGGTTGCCGTTCTCATCTGTTCTGGCTTTTCCTGCACCAGTAGTAGCATTTAATTCAACCGCTTTATCATTGGCATAAGCTGTAAATTTACCTAGGGTAAACTTCAGTGATTCCGGCGCTGCGTTTTCCATTTTCAACTCGATAGTATCTGCATCTTTCGGCAACGTGATATTCAGGTTGGTATACCTAGCCGCGTTGCTCACCGTAAAGGTACCTGGCGATACATTGGTTTTGTCAATTGGGGTTATGCTGCCGGAATCAGCAGTAGCTTTTGCTGTCACCTCACCGGTGCTGGGATCTAATACCAGTGTGGCGGCATTTGTATCATCGCTACCAGCTACTGCCGCGATGGTGCCGAAGTTTAATGAAGTCGTTTCGACGATATCCAGGGTATTTTTGACTTCGACCGATGCCGTCCCTTTTTTGTTAAACTCAGGTGCTACGCCCTCTGCGTAGGCAGAGCTCGCAAATACTGCCAGTGCTGCATAAGCCAGTTTTTTGTTATTTTTCAATGTTAACTCCTTTTGTTTTCAAGATAAGCGGGCGGCTAAGCGCCACCGTTAGATTATTCAATCAAGAGAACTTACTAAACCAATAGACGTGGGCGTATCGTTTAAGCACGGCCAATAAGCGTAGGGGCAGGGTTAACCAATCAGCTATCCTTTAACCTTACTGTCAGCACATACTTACGCCGGTTGAGTTACTTCATATACGCGATATTTTGTTCATCGGACAAAGGCTTGCCGGTCAGCGGCCTCACCATACAGTCCAGCCCGTCGGTCTTAAGTTGCCGACACAATGCTTGTGCTGTCACCTTATCCTTTACAGGGCCGGCAAGTAGACGATAAAGCCTCTCCTTTTTTGGCCCGATATAAACGGGTGTTAGATAAAAGCGTTTGTCTGACAGAAGTTCAGGCGACTTCTTCACCAGTTTCCTTTTATTTGACTCGATATATTGAAGCCATCTATAGGTGCCAACTTGTAATGCATATTGTTGGGTTTTAGGCTGAGCGTCTTTCTCTTTCTTAGCTGAAGCCTTGATTGCTTTATCGCCTGCATCGGCCACTGCCATCAACT
Organism: Vibrio natriegens NBRC 15636 = ATCC 14048 = DSM 759; assembly: GCF_035621455.1. Taxonomy (NCBI): domain Bacteria; kingdom Pseudomonadati; phylum Pseudomonadota; class Gammaproteobacteria; order Vibrionales; family Vibrionaceae; genus Vibrio; species Vibrio natriegens. The sequence goes on along the minus strand of NZ_CP141822.1, from coordinate 2,961,779 downwards.
TATGATCTTTTACTTCAGGGAGGATCTTATTTGGTGCTGGCTTAGGAGTAGAGGAAGCCATTTTATCCAACTGGCCAATCAGATTTTTAAAGTCCGACTCCAACGCGGCCAACCGGTTAATGCCTGGGCGGTATTGCTCCCACTCCGTATTTTGTTGATCAAGACGATCTCTCAACTCTTCGACTTGTGCTTGAATAGCCTGGTACTCAGATGTGTTTGTGGGTTTACTGGTTGCACAGGAAGCCAGTAATAGACAACAGCCAACGACTAACAACTTTGATATCGCTGTGCTTGTATATGGACCTTGAACTGTATTCGACCGACAACCTTGCCTTGTAAGCTTATTATTGGATGCTTTAATTATTCGCACGCATTATACCTAGAAGACAACTTATTGATATTTATAATATGATGCGGAGTTTAATCAAGGGGGTAAAACTAATCAATAGCTAAGAACAAGATTACGCGATGGGGTTAAAAGAACAGTCAAGCAAGAGCTTCTCTCTGAGCTTGCCATCCCAAGCAACTTATGACTGTTTTCCTACAACGTTCTTTTCTATGAGGAAAGTGTGATATTTGCTCTTCGGTGGGTAGAGAACAACAGTGCATTAAATGGCTAGCTGGAATAGCACGTGCAATACCTTTGCTGGGACAGACGGAACCATGCTGACAGGCTCGCTCACATTAAGAAACTTGGCAATTTGGAGCGTGAGTGTCGATCGTTGAAATGAGCAAGGGCAGGCTAGTCGCATGAGTGAACTTGCTATTAAGCACAGTTGGGGAGGGGCATTGAATGGCCAACATAAATAGCATGATGGCTTTGGAAGAGTTGGGTCTTTATTTTTAAGCGCTTGTTATCGAGAGCTTATGTATCTCGAGGCTATCCACGCCTGAGAGGCGAATATGAAATGTTTCTATCTGGCAGATAAAGAAAAGCCGCGACCTAAAAAGGTAGCGGCTTGTTCTATAACAATTTTTAATTACGGTCTTAGTTCATGCCGTATTTTTTAAGTTTCTTGCGAAGAGTACCGCGGTTGATACCCATCATAGTTGCTGCGCGAGTTTGGTTACCGCGAGTGTACTGCATGATGGTATCTAGTAGTGGCTGTTCAACTTCAGCTAGAACTAATTCGTATAGCTCTGTTACTTCCTGGCCGTTTAGTTGAGCAAGGTAGTTTTTAAGAGATGCTTTAACAGAGTCACGTAAAGGCTTTTGAGTAATCTGGTCTTGTGACGTTACTGTAGTTACTGTTAATGCTTCTGAAGTCAGATTTTGTTCGAACATATTCGGTCTAGCTCTTCTCTTAATTATGATGCAACGTTATCAAAATAACCTTCTAACGCCTCTATTTGCAGCGGGGCTGCATCGATAGCGTTGAAGGTACGGCGAAACTCACTCGCTTGCTCATGCTCTTTTAGGTACCAACCAACGTGCTTACGCGCGATACGTGGGCCTAAGTACTCTCCATAAAATTCATGCAGAGCATTCACATGGCCAAGCATAATGGTTTTCACTTCCTCTACTGGAAGCTCATCCATCGTGGTGCCGTTTTCCAAATAGTGATGGATTTCCTGGAAAATCCAAGGACGACCTTGGGCAGGGCGTCCAATCATTAAAGCGTCCGCACCGGTGTACTCCAGTACAAATTTGGCTTTCTCCGGGCTATCGATATCACCGTTCGCGATAACCGGAATTGAAATCGCCTCTTTTACCGCTTTAATGCTGTCGTATTCGGCCTCACCTTTGTACATACATGCTTTTGTTCTACCGTGTAGTGCAAGAGCCTGTATGCCGCAGTCTTCGGCTAATTTAGCGATTTGGAGACAGTTTTTGTTTTCTGTATCCCAGCCAGTTCGGGTCTTCAACGTTACAGGAACGTCAACAGCATTCACTACCGCTTTCAAAATCTCTTCGATAATGTTTGGGTACTGAAGCAGTGCAGAGCCCGCTAGCTTCTTATTCACTTTCTTTGCTGGGCAACCCATGTTGATGTCGATGATTTGCGCACCGTTTTCAACACTAAATTGAGCTGCATCCGCCATAAGCTGTGGATCGGAACCGGCAATCTGTACAGAGCGAATGCCCGATTCGCCTTCATGCACCATGCGCTGTTTCGACTTCGACGTTTTCCATAGCTTTGGGTTGGCAGACATCATTTCACTGACGGCCATTCCCGCACCATAACGAAGACACAACTCGCGAAACGGTCTATCCGTTACACCAGCCATAGGGGCTACGATTAGATTGTTCTTAAGTTGATAGTTTCCGATTCTCAAAACGTCATCACAGTTCTGTACCAGCAAGGGCGCGCATTTTACGCATTTTTTTACTGCGTGAAAAGACTAATATTTGAGCATTTACAAATTGTTTTTGTAAATTGTATGAATTTCAAACAATTAGCCGTCAAATCCTTGTCTAGCCTTGCTTACGACCAGAGATGCGACACCACTCTTTTTGCTCAACGATAGGATCTATGTGAAGCTCATCACGGTAGTAGTTAGCGACATCTTCTGCTTGGGTATCTAAAACGCCCGACATAGCAAGGTCACCATTTGGCTTCACCAGACCTTTAATGATAGGAGCAAGTTCGCGCAGAGGACCTGCAAGAATATTGGCAACCACCACGTCAGCGATCAGGCCTTCAGGTTGATTTTGAGGTAGGTAAACTTCAAGTTGATCGGCAACGCCGTTACGCTCTGCGTTGTCGCGAGAAGCTTGTAGAGCTTGAGGATCAATGTCGATCCCGATGACTTTCTCTGCGCCTAGTTTGATCGCAGCGATCGCCAGAATTCCAGAGCCACAGCCGAAGTCGATAACTGTCTTACCCGTCAGGTCCAGACCTTCTAGCCATTCCAGACAAAGTGCTGTCGTTGGGTGAGTACCCGTACCGAATGCGAGGCCAGGATCGAGCATAACGTTTACTGCGTCTGGCTCAGGAACGTCACGCCAGCTAGGACAAATCCATAGGCGCTCACCAAATTTCATTGGGTGGAAGTTTTCCATCCACTCACGTTCCCAGTCTTTGTCTTCCAGCTGTTCTACTTTATAAGCAAAATTGTCTGCAAGCATGTTACTTGCTTTGATTTGGTCGATGATGAAGTTGGTATCGGCTTCTGCATCGTACAGTGCCAGAATGTCAGTATCGCCCCATAAGCGAGTTTCGCCAGGAAGAGGTTCGAATACAGGCGTATCTTGCGCGTCTAGGAAAGTTACAGACAGCGCTCCAGTCTCTTCCATTAGCATGTCGCCGATTTGCTCAGCGTTTTCATTGGTCGCGTTGAGTTTGATTTGAATCCAAGGCATTGGTTTTTGCTCTTACAGTAAATGAAGTGGCGCAGAGTTTACCAGAACTCTGCGATTTGTTTGAGTATAGATAGTATACAAAACAAAAATGCCCACAGATGTGGGCATTTTTCAGGAGTTCAACTAAGGCTTATTGTAGGCCTAGTTTCTTCTCTAGGTAATGAATGTTGGCACCACCGTGCTGGAAGTTCTCATCATTCATGATTGAAACTTGCAGAGGCACGTTAGTTTTGATGCCTTCGATGATCATCTCACCAAGTGCGTTCTTCATACGTGCAATCGCCACATCACGGTTCTCACCGTAAGTGATCAGTTTACCAATCATTGAATCGTAATGAGGTGGTACTGAGTAACCGGTGTAGATGTGCGATTCCCAACGTACGCCCATGCCACCTGGAGAGTGGAAACGCTCAATCTTACCTGGAGATGGCAGGAAGCGCTCTGGGTCTTCTGCGTTGATACGACACTCAATCGCATGGCCGCGGATCTTAATATCATCCTGAGTGAATGACAGAGGCTGGCCAGCTGCAACACGTAGCTGCTCTTTGATTAGGTCGATACCTGTAACCATTTCTGTTACTGGGTGCTCTACCTGAATACGAGTGTTCATTTCGATGAAGTAGAACTCACCGTTTTCGTATAGGAATTCGAACGTACCTGCGCCGCGGTAACCGATTTCGATACATGCACGAGTACAACGCTCACCGATGTACTTACGCATTTCTTCAGTGATACCTGGTGCTGGTGCTTCTTCTACCACTTTCTGGTGACGACGCTGCATTGAACAGTCACGCTCACCTAGGTGGATTGCGCCGCCTTGGCCGTCAGCAATAACCTGAACTTCAACGTGACGAGGGTTTTCCAGGAATTTCTCCATGTAAACCATGTCGTTGTTGAACGCTGCTTTCGCTTCTGCACGTGTCATAGCAATAGCTTGTACTAGTTCTTTTTCAGAACGTACAACACGCATACCACGACCGCCGCCGCCGCCTGACGCTTTGATGATGACTGGGTAACCAATGCGTTTAGCAAACGCTTTGTTTTTATCTTCATCATTGTCTAATGGACCGTCAGAACCTGGTACACAAGGAACGCCAGCTTTCTTCATTGCGTTGATCGCTGATACTTTGTCGCCCATCAAGCGGATAGTTTCTGCTTTAGGACCAACAAAGATGAAGCCGCTACGCTCAACTTGCTCTGCGAAGTCTGCGTTTTCTGACAAGAAGCCGTAACCAGGGTGGATAGCAACCGCACCCGTTACTTCTGCTGCAGAAATGATACGTGGGATGTTTAGGTAGCTGTCGATACCACGAGCAGGACCGATACATACGGTTTCATCTGCAAGTAGTACGTGCTTAAGATCGCGGTCAGCTGTTGAGTGAACAGCAACGGTCTTAATACCTAACTCTTTACAAGCGCGAAGAATACGAAGTGCGATTTCACCTCGGTTCGCGATGACTACTTTGTCTAGCATAAGGCAAGCCTCGCTTATTCGATTACAACTAGAGGTTGGTCGAATTCAACTGGTTGGCCGTCTTCAACAAGGATAGCTGTAACAACGCCAGATTTGTCCGCTTCGATTTGGTTCATCATCTTCATTGCTTCAACGATACATAGAGTATCGCCAGCGCTAACTTTTTGGCCTACTTCTACGAATGCTTTCGAGTCAGGGCTTGGAGAACGGTAAAAAGTACCAACCATTGGAGAAAGAACTTGGTGACCCGCAGGTACTGCTGGAGCTTCAGCTGCTGGTGCTTCTGCTACTGGAGCCGCTGCTACTGGCGCAGGTGCTGCTACTGGAGCTGCTGCGTAGTGTACTGGTGCTGGCGCAGCTGCAGTGCCGTGACGACTGATGCGTACTGATTCTTCACCTTCTGAAATTTCTAGCTCAGCAATGCCAGACTCTTCAACTAACTCGATTAGCTTTTTGATTTTACGAATATCCATCTTTTCTTTCTCTTTTATCTTGTGATTAAGACAACCCCGTAGGATTGCAGAGTGTAAGGGTTACTTTGTCTGAAGTTTGTTAATTACAGCAGACAGAGCAAATTCATAACCTTGTGCGCCTAGACCGCAAATCACCCCTTCTGCCTTATCTGACAGGTATGAGTGATGGCGAAACGGCTCACGTGCGTGCACGTTTGATAGGTGCACTTCGATAAATGGGATGGCGACGCCAAGTAATGCATCTCGCAGTGCTACACTGGTATGAGTGAAAGCAGCTGGATTGATGATGATGAAATCAATCTTGCCATGTGCGGCATGAATGGCTTCAATCAGTTCGTACTCACGATTTGATTGTAGGTGTTCTAATTCCACCCCTGCGTTGTGAGCTTGCTCCGTTAGCGTGTTCACAATCTGTGCTAAGGTGTTATTACCATAGTGTGTCGGTTCGCGCAGACCTAACAGGTTAAGGTTTGGTCCGTTTAGAACAAGAATCCGTGACTTTGCAGACATTATGTTGCTATCTTCCCTTATCGTGAGTGGAACGTTTATTTTCCCAAATATACGATAATTCAACACGATTTTTTTGTTAAAACCGAGCAAAATTTAAAAAATCGACCAAGATTATAGCTAATTCATAGCAATTAGCAGCAATTTACTGGTCTAATCTCCCAATAGCTCATGTTCTTTCTGCAACCAAGTTAACAAAAATAACCTAATGACCACATCAAGGGTGTGGCTAACTTGCGTCCCAAAGCAAAAAAACCGCCATCAAAGTGGCGGTTTTTTGTTATTTGTTTAAAACTGGCTAGTTAGCTTACGCCAGCTCAGCTTTTTCAGCGATAAGTTTGTCTACAACGCTAGGGTCGGCAAGCGTTGACGTGTCACCCAGGTTGCTCGTATCGCCAGTTGCAATCTTACGCAGAATTCGACGCATGATCTTACCAGAGCGAGTCTTCGGTAGGGAATCCGTCCAGTGCAGTACATCTGGTGTTGCAATTGGACCGATCTCTTTGCGCACCCAGTCTTTAACTTCTTTGTGCAGTTCCGCTGAAGGGAACTCACCATCGTTTAGCGTGATGTAAGCATAGATAGCCTGACCTTTGATGTCGTGCGGGATACCTACAATGGCTGCTTCTGCAATCTTGTGGTGCGCGACTAGGGCAGATTCAATCTCTGCGGTACCCATACGGTGTCCAGAAACGTTCAATACGTCATCCACACGGCCTGTGATCCAGTAGTAACCATCTTCGTCACGACGAGCGCCATCACTGGTGAAGTACATGCCCTTGAAGGTTGAGAAGTAAGTTTGTTCGAAGCGTTCATGGTCACCATAGACCGTACGCATCTGACCTGGCCACGAATCAAGAATCACAAGGTTGCCTTCAGCTGCACCTTCAATAATGTTACCCATGTTATCGACAAGCGCAGGTTGTACGCCGAAGAATGGACGGGTCGCGGAACCTGGTTTTAGATCTGTAGCGCCTGGTAGTGGAGCAATCAAGATGCCGCCTGTTTCAGTTTGCCACCAAGTATCGACAATCGGTGAATTTTCGTTACCGATGGTCTTGTAGTACCACTCCCATGCTTCTGGGTTGATTGGCTCACCTACCGAACCCATGATGCGAAGGCTTGTACGAGACGTGCCTTCAACCGCTTCATTACCTTTTGCCATTAGCGCACGAATCGCAGTTGGCGCAGTGTAAAGGATGTTCACTTGATGCTTATCAACCACTTCGCTCATACGGCTTGTGCTTGGGTAGTTTGGCACACCCTCAAACAAGATGGTTTTAGCGCCGTTCGCTAGTGGACCGTAGATAAGGTACGTGTGACCAGTAATCCAGCCCACGTCAGCAGTACACCAGAAGGTTTCGCCCGGCTGGTAGTCGAAGACGTATTTAAATGTCATTGCGGCATAAACAAGGTAGCCACCAGTGGTATGCAGTACGCCTTTAGGTTTACCCGTAGAGCCTGAGGTGTAAAGGATGAAAAGTGGATCTTCGGCTTTCATCTCTTCTGGTGGGCAAACGTCAGAAACACTTGCGGTTGCTTCATGCCACCAAACATCACGGTGATCATGCCATTCAACATCGCCACCAGTACGTTTAAGAACCAACACTTTGCTGATGGTTTTCACGTCTGGGTTAGTCAGTGCTTCATCAACATTCTTTTTCAGTGGAACCGCACGTCCGCCACGAACGCCTTCGTCTGCGGTGATGACAACTTTAGCGTCTGAGTCAATGATACGGCCAGAAAGTGCTTCTGGTGAGAAACCGCCGAATACCACAGTGTGGACTGCGCCGATGCGGGTACAAGCCAGCATCGCGATTGCAGCTTCAGGTACCATTGGCATGTAGAGACAAACTACGTCGCCTTTACGTACGCCTTGATCTTTCAATGCGTTTGAGAATTTACATACTTCTTTGTGCAGTTCATTGAACGTCAGCGTTTTATCGTCTGCAGGGTCATCGCCTTCCCAGATTATTGCTACGTCGTCGCCGTGTTCTGCTAGATGGCGGTCAATACAGTTTGCTGAAACGTTAAGTGTGCCGTCTTCAAACCAGCGGATGTCGACGTGACCCGTGTCGAAAGAGGTGCTTTTTACTTGGGTGAAAGGTTTAATCCAATCAACGATTTTGCCGTGCTCGTTCCAGAAGCCCTCTGGGTCGGTTACCGACTGCTGATACATGGCTAGGTAAGTTTCATTATCCGCGTGTGTATGAGTTTTAATGTTTTCTTTTACCGGATAAACGTGGGCTTCGCTCATGGCTTCTCTCCTTGTGCCTTTATTTCTCGGCCTTACAACAATCTACATAAGACTTTGAATCTTTACTTTGTCGGGCTGTTGTATTTACCCGCTCTATCAACATTATGATTTTCTAAAACATAAAGAATAGAACGGATATTTGTTTTAAACAGTTGGTCGTCGCAAGACTGACCTTGTGCTAATAACTTTCAGTCACAGCGCGTATTTCCACAATTAGACTTTAGGATGATAGAGAGGGATCTACCGAAAAAGGGTTGAAATAAAAGTAATTATGGGAGCCAGGTCAACAGGAATTATGTGTATGGCACGCTGAGACTCGGTAAATCGCCTTTGGTTAAACGAACAAATACCAATGCTGCGGATATCGCATCTTGCAAAGCGTCGTGCTTATCTTGAATTGGCAGCTCAAGGTGCTTGCAAATCGCCTCCAGACTTAAGTCGAAATAGGCGTTCGGTAAATGTCGCTCCAGCTTGTCGTGGTAAATCTGGCTTACTTCAATAAGAGGGTTGGGCAGAGGGAATCCCAGTTGTCTTTGACAGGCGAGGTCTAAGATTTTTTTGTCGTAACGGATGTGATAGCCGACGAGCGGACGATTGCCGATAAAGTCTATTAATTTTAGTAGCGCATCCTTTTCGCTGATGCCGTCGACTAAATCCTGATGGCGAATTTTATGGATTTTTACCGAGCCGGAGTCGAGAGATTGTGGCGCTCGCAAATGTACTTCGAATGGTTGGCTGGTGATAATGCGGTTATCAATGATTTTAGTGGCTGCGATGGTCACCAGCTCTGCTCTATTCGGGTCTAGGCTGGTGGTTTCGCAGTCGAGAGAAACCAGCTCGGTTTTATCTGGTGCACAAAATAGCGACTGATAAGGCGAGCCTTTCAGTTTATAGTGCCAATATTTTCGTTGTAGCCAATTCATCCCAGATACCTCTTTTACAACTTACCGGGCTTAATCACGGATCTGATAGTGGAAACCTAAAAACTGCTTAAACTTTTTCACGACATGCAGGCTATGACGCAGCAAGTCGCGCTCTGTTCGGTCGAGTTGTTTGAGGTCGATATTATTCTGTGCCTCTTGTTGGTTAAGTTGCTGATTGAGCCGAAGCTTAAAGAACAACTTGAGTGCTTCGTTTAAGTTATCCGCCGTTTCTGGTTCTAAAATTCGCTTGTTTCTCAGGGCTTCTATGCGGGCAAAGGTATTTTTCTCTTCAATGGCATATTCGAGAGACAGAGTTCTAATGCCGTGCACTATCGGGAAAATACCGCCGCGTTTGATATCTAAGCCATCTTTGGCACTTTTTACGTTACCAAACAGAGTCAGAGGCACAGAAAACTGCAACGCTGGCCGGGTAAAGTCGGACAGGATCAACATGCGATCTTTCATTGTGTCTCTGAGATGGTTGGCGACGGGAGTGAGTAATTCTCGATTGCCGGCAACGGCTTGAGCATCACTGAAGATGGCTAAGTCCATGATTTGTTCTGGCTGCGCTTTTGAAATCCAATTATCAAGGGTTCGAATCCACTCTGATTGAGAGTTTACCCACTTAGGATTGTTGACCATCACTTTGCCAGGGCAGAGCGGATAACCCAGTTGCTGCAGGGTGTGGGTGAATGATTGCATCACCTGTTCACTGTGCGACCACTCTAAACCGTCTTTAATGATCAGCGCGTTATCTTGGTCGGTCTTGAGGATCTGCTCACCTCGGCCTTCCGAGCCTAAAACAATTAGGCAGCAGTGGTCGTGGAGTGCTGGTGGCACAACCAATTCAAACGCTTTCTCGATAATTTGTTCATTAACGGCAGATATCAATTCCATGATAAATCGGGTGCGGATGCCGTTTCTGACCAGACTCTCTACCAACTGGCGTTGTCGGTTGGACGCCAGAGCGAGTTCTTCCACACTGCTGGCTCTGGCGATGCTGAGGGTGAGCACGTGTGAATGAGTGGAGAATGCACTGAGGATCTGAGTCATATCCAACATGCCAATGGCTTGATTACCATCGCAGACCATCAGGCGCTTCATCCTGTGGCGCGTCATCGTAATCATGGCATTAAACAGGAAGTCGCCTTCATCAACGTGGTAAACCGGGAAGGTGGCGATCTCGCCCACCGGTGTATCGACAGCGCAGTTATCTAACATCACGGAATGGAGCATGTTTGTTCGCGTGACAATGGCGTACGGATGCGCTGAAGGCCATTTTTCGAGGCGTGCATCATCTGGGTTGAGCTCAACTAATGCGGCGTCGATGCCGTTTTCTTTTAAGGTTCGTGTGACCTCATTGATAGGCATGTCGGGCTTAAGAATCATCGGAGGATGGTAAATGCTCTTATCGACTTTAGTCAGAATAAACTCGGCCAGATTTTGCTGTTGCTGCGCGGCTTCGATTAATGCCTGTCGTTTAGATAGGTTGTTATCGAAGTACGCTGCGAATTGTCCATTCTCGTTATAGAGTTCAAGAAACACTTCTTTTGGCAGCAAATAGGACAGCGTATCCTCAAGCGCTACATATTGATGACGCACACTCTCTTCAAACAAAGAACGGACATCAAACATATCGTCATTGGCATAGTGAGCGAAAACTTCGCTCTGGTCTTTGGAGCGCTCTTCCACGGCACCTTTGATCAAAATATGCAAATGAGGGTTGGTTTGCCCACAAGATAAAATCACATCTCGAGTTCGATAATATGCCACGTCGAGAGACGAACGCAGTCGCGCTTGCTGCTTGCTGGTCAGGCGATCGAACGGGGGAGATTGCATATTAAACTTATCAGGCATAAAGAACCCTAAAATTGGGAGGAACACATTCTAAGTCTGACAAATTTCCTCCCATAAGCCAGACGACTTTGGTCTAAATCCAGGGCGATAAAATCCACGCTTTCTGATTTTTAAAAGTTTGTATCCCATCGAGGAAACGGTAAGTTGCCGATTCTTCCCTTTTTCTACTCCGTTTCGCGATCCATAATCCACGCTCACAACGTTGGTGTTCCCATTTTAGGAAAATAATAATGCTAAAACCCTCTCCGTATGGCTGGATCTCCCAGTACTTTCTCGGATTCTTTTTTGCGTATGGCGTCTATCTGCCATTTTGGTCATTGTGGTTTAAAGAGCAGGGTGTCACGCCGACTGATATTGGCTTGCTAGTAGGTTTAGGCTTGGCAACTCGCTGTGTTGCGAATCTGGTGATTACTCCTCGAGTGCATAGAGTGGAGCGTTTGATGCCAGCATTACGTTGGTTGAGTTTCGCCGGTCTTATTTTTGTAGGATTCCATTTTTTTACCGGCGGTAACTTTTGGTTAATGGCGTTGGCTACCATTCTATTTAACTTATGTTGTGGCCCCATTATCCCGCTCTCTGATGCGATGGCGAATTATTATGCGCGTTTAAAAGTGCTCGATTACGGGCGTTCACGTTTATGGGGATCGATCGCGTTTATCGCTGGTTCTACCGTGGTTGGTTACTTAGTGGCAGGTTTTGGTGCGGATATGATTCTGTACACCGCAATGGCGGGTTTAACGATCGCCTTGTTGTTTGCGATGCGTATGACTAACCCAATGCCGGTAACGCTCAGTGATCAGCATGCTGAACGTCCTAAATTGTCGGCACTGTTAACCGAGAAATCTGTCCTTAAGTTTTTAGTGCTTGTGTCGCTGATTCAGGGCAGCCATGCGGCGTACTATGGCTTTAGTGCGATCCACTGGAAATCTGCTGGTCACTCTGAAGATGTGATTGGTTACCTTTGGAGTCTGGGGGTGGCAGCAGAGGTTGCCGTGTTTGCGTTGAGCAAGCGCATCTTTGCTGGTCGTTCTCTGCGTTCACTGTTTGTTATTGCGGCTTGCGGTGTGATGTTGCGTTGGGGGATCACGGCAGGCACAACGTCAATTCTAGCTTTGGTTATCGTCCAGCTGTTACATGGCGTGACGTTTGCGGCTGCGCATATTGCTGCGATTCAATACATCCAAAACTCTTCAGAGAATAAAATGGTTGCGTTACAGGCGCTATATAACGCGATTGCGCTTGGGGCATTTACTGCACTGATGACGGTGCTCAGTGGTTGGGCTTATGAACACTGGGGCGCGTTTGTGTTCTGGGGGATGGCTGTGATGGGATTGATTGCACTGTTCATTAAACTGGATCCACAAGAGCCAGCAAGGCATGTTGCTGACCTGTCGGATAAAACACTTGAAACACAGAATTAGACTTCTGTGACAAAGGTTAAAAACTAATCTTTGTCTCTGTTGTGAAAGCAGTGTTAAATGAAACCTCTCCCTTACGGAGAGGTTTTTGTTTTTTGTAAGCAAGGTCATAAAGGATATCGGATGCAAGGATGGCTGGTGGTTCCCGTTTCTTTGGCGTACTTGGGAGCCCTATTTATAATCGCGTGGTATGGAGACAACCAGAGAAGGTGGCTAGCCAGATGGCGGCCTTGGATCTACAGCTTGTCTATTGCTGTGTATTGTACCTCCTGGACCTTCTACGGCACGGTGGGTCAAGCGAGCAGTAATCCCTGGTCTTTTCTGCCGATCTACATTGCACCGATTCTGGTCTTTACGCTTGGTTGGCGGGTGCTTGCCAGGCTGATATTAATCGCCAAGCGTGAACACATTACCTCTATTGCTGATTTCATTGGCGCACGTTATGGAAAATCGCAGGGACTAGCGGTTGCCGTGACGCTGATTGCCGTCGCGGGGATTCTTCCTTATATCGCATTGCAGTTACGTGGCATCACCATGGGACTGGAAATCATTGCGCCTGAGCTTGCGTCAGACTTTGGTTATCAGAACGACAGTGTCTCGTGGTTTGTGGTAATGGCACTGGCCATCTTTACCATCTTATTCGGTACGCGTCATATCGATAACACCGAGCACCACCGGGGCATGATGATGGCGATCGCCTTTGAATCGATCATCAAGCTGATGGCATTTTTAGTGGTTGGTGTTTTTATTGTCTGGTTGGCAATGAGTGCAGAAAACCTCAGTCTGATAGATGTCGCTACCGAAACCTATCAGCCACCCAACATTCCTACCATTCTGATCCATACCGTACTTACCATGTTGGCGATCGTTTGTTTGCCTCGTCAGTTTCATACCATGGTGGTGGAAAACGAGCGCGCTCAGGATCTGCATGTTGCCCGCTGGTTGTTCCCACTGTATCTGATTTTAATGGGTATTTTTGTCTTGCCGATTGCGTGGGTAGGGCAAGGACTGCTGAGTGATGCGTCGCCAGATACTTTTGTTATCAGTGTGCCGATGGCGGTTGGTGCGAGCGAGATTGCGTTACTGGCATTCCTTGGTGGCACTTCCGCAGCAAGTGGGATGGTGATCGTTTCGACTATCGCGTTAGCCATCATGGTATCGAATGATCTGGCGATGCCACTGCTTTTACGTCGTATGCGCCTGTCCCAACGTAATCATCAGCACTTTTCTCAGTTGCTGCTACGCATTCGTCGCGCACTTATCCTGATTCTTTTGATTGGTGCATGGGGCTTTTATCAGGCACTTGATAGTATCCACTCACTCTCTGCGATAGGCTTTCTCTCGTTTGCAGCCATCACTCAATTCGCGCCGGCACTGATTGGCGGGATGTATTGGCGTCAGGGAAACAAGAAGGGCGTTTATGTCGGTCTTGCGGTTGGTTTTACTATTTGGCTTATCACCCTCATGAGCCAGACCGACATGCTTGCAGGTAACGCCAGCAGTAACTTTCTGATTTGGCTTATTACGCCACCAGAGATGCTAACTCAGTTTGATATTGCGATCTCTGACTGGGGAATGATTCTCAGTGTCGCGGCCAATACCGCCTGTTTTGTCGTCGTTTCTCTGATTACTCGTCCAAGCCTAAGTGAGCGCTTACAATCGGCTTCGTTTGTTGGTACACCGTTACCAGAAAGCGAAAATATGAGCCTTTACCAGAGCCGCGTGACCGTGGCTGAACTGGAAATGCTCGCCTCTCGTTTTGTTGGGCGATCTCGCGTTAAAGTGGCGTTTCAGGCCTATTGGAGCCAGCAACGTGAAGAGCTGATGCCGAACCAGCAAGCGCCGTCTTCATTGATACGACACACAGAACGTGTGCTCGCGGGGGTCTTCGGTGCTTCTTCCGCTAAGTTAGTACTTACTTCTGCCTTGCAGGGAAGAAACATGCAGCTCGAAGAAGTCGCGACCATCGTTGATGAAGCTTCTGAACTGTACGATTTTAGCCGAGGGCTACTGCAAGGGGCGATCGAGCATATTGGCCAGGGTATCGCTGTGGTCGATAAACAATTGCGGCTGGTGGCATGGAACCAACGTTATCTTGAGTTGTTTGAATTTCCTCCGGGGTTAATCCAGGTCGGCCGTCCAATCGCAGATGTCATTCGCCACAATGCCGAGCAAGGTTTATGCGGCCCTGGTGATCCAGATGACCATGTTCGTCGCCGGGTTTACCATCTTGAGCAAGGAACGCGGCATACATCTTCTCGTGTTCGCCCTGACGGTCGAGTGATTGAAGTGCAGGGGAATCCAATGCCGGGTGGTGGTTTTGTAATGAGTTTTACTGACATCACCGTGTTCCGCGATGCCGAACAAGCACTAAAAGAAGCCAATGAGACGCTTGAGGAACGCGTGCGACTTCGTACCCGTGAACTTGAACGGCTTAACAAACAGCTGGTGGCGGCGACGCAGCGTTCAGATTTAGAATCGAAGTCAAAGTCACGATTCCTCGCGGCGGTGAGCCACGACCTGATGCAGCCTCTTAATGCTGCAAGGCTGTTTGCCTCTTCCCTTTCTGAAGTCGCCAAAGACGACGAGACGAAAAAGCTCTCTTCTCATATCGAAAGTGCACTCGGTGCAGCAGAGGATTTGATTGGCGACTTGTTGGATATTTCCCGTCTGGAGTCGGGCAAGCTTGAAGTGCATGTTTGTGGGTTCGCCGTTAATGATGTATTGGCAAATTTAAATGCGGAGTTCAGTGCGCTGGCGAAACAACAGGGTATTGAGTTTACGATGATCCCTTCCTCGCTGACGGTGAATTCTGACCCCAAACTTCTGCGCCGAGTGGTGCAAAACTTTCTTACTAATGCGTTCCGCTATAGTCCAAACGGCAAAGTCGCTTTGGGTGTGCGCCGCGTCAAAGGTCGAGTGCGTATTGATGTCTGGGATAATGGTATGGGCATTGAAGAAGAGAAACAGCAGGAGATCTTTGAAGAATTTAACCGAGGCTCTCAAGTTCGCTCTGATCAGGGCTTAGGGTTGGGGCTGGCGATATCGAAAGGGATAGCGCAGGTGCTGGGACATGAAATCTCGATGCGCTCCTGGCATGGCAAAGGCAGTGTCTTCTCGATTACGCTCGACAGAGCCGAGAGCGTACAGGTCATCAGCACAGTGACGATGCCAAGCAGTACTCAGTCTGAGCTATGCCACCTGAAAATTCTGTGTGTCGACAATGAGCCAGATATTTTAGTGGGAATGGATAACCTGTTGTCGCGTTGGGGTTGTGATACACGACTGGCTGCCGACTTAGTTGAAAGTCTGAAAGCGTTGGATGATGGCTGGGTGCCGGATGTGATTTTCTCGGATTACCGACTGGATAACGGACGCACTGGATTGGAAGTGCTGCAACAGTGCCGTCTTCGTCTGGGTAATCGCTTTGAAGGTGTCATCATCAGTGCGGACCGTACCGATGATATGCTCGATGGCATCAAAGCGAATGGATTTAGCTTTATCGCCAAACCCGTTAAACCGTTGAAGTTGCGTTCGGTACTAAACCGAGTGGCCTAGTTTTAGTTAGTTTCAGTTATTTAAAGTTAGATAAAGACCTCCAGTTGGAGGTCTTCGTGTTTGAGGCTGGACGAATTACTCAGCTACCCCGCCTTGCGTCAATTTGGTTGGATTCAGCAGTTTCTCCAGTGTCGCACGATCTAAGTCGGTTTCCTCTTCAGCGACATCAATGATCGCCCGTCCTTGTTTATAAGCCTTTTTCGCGATTTCGGCGGCTTTCAGGTAACCAATAACCGGATTAAGTGCGGTGACCAGAATAGGGTTCTTGGCTAACGCCACATCAAGATTATCTTGCCTGATTTCAAACGTGGCGACGGCTTTGTCTGCCAGTGCTGTGGCACTGTTGGATAGTAGCTCAATGCTTTCTAATACATTATGAGCAATGACAGGCAGCATCACGTTGAGCTGAAAGTTACCAGACTGACCCGCAATGGTGATGGTGGTGTCATTACCAATTACTTGGGCGCAGGCCATGGCGACGGCTTCTGGAATAACAGGGTTTACTTTCCCCGGCATGATGGAAGAACCGGGCTGAAGCCCTTTTAACTCAATTTCTCCCAACCCTGCTAGCGGTCCGGAATTCATCCAGCGAAGATCGTTTGCGATCTTCAGGATCGCAACTGCTGACGTTTTGAGCTGTCCGGATAGGGCGACGATCGCATCCTGACTGCTGAGATTAAAAAAGAAATTTGGACTGGAACAAAACGCTACATTTGTTGATTGTGAAAGATTGTCTGCGAAAAGTGGCGCGAATCGCGGATCGGCATTGATCCCAGTACCTACTGCGGTACCTCCTTGCGCCAGTGCCTTCACGGCTGGCAAAGCTTGTTCAATCGCTTGTTTGGCGTGTTCGATTTGGTACTGCCATCCTCCAAGCTCTTGCGCAAAGGTGATCGGCATGGCGTCCATCAGATGAGTTCGACCTGTTTTTACCACGTCTTTCAAGGCTTGTTGTTTAGTGCCGAGTGTCTGGCAAAGGTGTTCCAAAGCGGGAATCAGTTGCTTTTCGATCGCCAGTGCTACGCTGACCTGAATCGCCGTTGGCACGACATCGTTACTGCTTTGACCCATATTGACGTGATCATTTGGGCTTACGCTTTCTCCAAGAGTCTGGGTAGCCAGCGTTGCGATCACCTCATTGGCATTCATATTTGAGCTGGTTCCAGAGCCGGTTTGGAAAACATCAATCGGAAATTGCTCCAGATGTTGCCCGTCGATGATCGATTGCGCTGCATTCGCTATCGCATCGGCTATTTTACTGTCTAATAATCCTAATTGAGCATTAGTCAGTGCTGCGGTTTGTTTGATATGTGCCAAAGCAAGGATGAAGCCTTGTGGCATGGTGTGTCTGCTGATGGAAAAATTGTCTACGGCACGTTGAGTTTGAGCCTGATAGAGAGCATCAGAAGGGACTTTCACCTCACCCATGCTGTCGGTTTCAATACGAAAGTCTCTGGTCATGACGTGCTCCTCGGTTCTCAATCCTAAGTCTCTTATCAACCATAGGTGATTTACGAGGATTTTGATGACAAAAAAGCCGATGCATGAATACAGGCATCGGCTTGGAGCAAGTGAGCTATATCCCTACAATTAAGCCCAGCTTTCTATTTTGTTCTTTATTTCAGTTATTCGGTAAACAGGGTTTCGTATTTCACAAAAGCCGTTTGAGTCTCGCCGTAGTAGAGTGTTCCTTCTGACTGAATGACCACTCTTAACCAGCTTTCTGCTGATTTTGGTTTCGGTAAGGTGATGTACCAGTTTTTACCTGCTTGATCAGCGGGCTTCATATCGACTGGCTGTGCGTTCTTTTCCTGATTTGCGACCACAGAAACTTTCACGCCTTCCAGTGGGAAAGCCGCATTGAGAGACAATTCTAGACTATCTTTCGTTAGCTTCTCAGAGCGAAACTTCACTTTAAAATCGCCATTTTCCATATCACAAAGACCACTGGTGTAGCGACAATTGGACTTGCTGGCCAATTTATAACTTTCACCTTCTTTCGCGGCATGAGGCTTTTCACTTAACGCTAAATCCGTACCGAAGTAGGCAATTAACGATAGGATCGGAGCGATTAACAGGGCGATAATTAAGTGCTTGTTTTTGAACATCTTGGCTTCCTTGCAACGACAGACTTCGAAATAGTAACTGAAAATAGAGAATAAAAAAGCCCCGGACAGATGTTTCCAGACGGGGCTTTGTGGTTCTAATTATAATTAGTGATCGACAGCTTGGCCCGCACCTACTGGTACACGTACGTGCTCAACCAGATCTTTCACTTCTTGTGGTGTTTCTGCTGTTACTCTCGATACTGCGAACGCCACGATGAAGTTGAATAGCGCACCAATTGCACCAAACGCGTTTGGCTCAATGCCTAGGAACCAGTTGCTGCCCCAGCTTTCCAGGTAAGTCCAATCCGCGATGAATAGGATACCTTTGTGTTGGAATACGTAGAACAGTGTAATACTGATACCTGCGATCATACCTGCGATAGCGCCTTCTTTGTTGATGCTCTTACTGAAGATACCCATCATCAATGCAGGGAAGATAGAGGACGCTGCCAGACCAAAGGCCAGTGCAACGGTACCTGCTGCGAAGCCCGGTGGGTGTAGACCTAAGTAGCCTGCTACCGCAATTGCCACTGCCATGGAAATCCGGCTGGCAAGGAGCTCTTTCTTCTCGGAGATATTCGGGTTAATGACCCCTTTGATTAAGTCGTGAGATATCGCGGACGAAATCGCCAGTAGTAGACCCGCAGCGGTTGATAGTGCTGCTGCCAGACCACCTGCCGCAACCAATGCGATTACCCAGTTTGGTAGCTTAGCAATCTCTGGGTTAGCCAGTACCATGATGTCGTTATCAACTTTTAGCTCGTTAGTAGCCGCATCAGAAGTGTACTGAATGTTGCCATCACCGTTCTTATCATCGAAACCTAGCAGGCCTGTTTTTTCCCAGTTTTTAAACCAAGCAGGACGCTCGTCGTAAGCTAGGTGTTGGCCAGGCGCCGGGTTAACTGTGTTCATTAGGTTTAGGCGCGCCATTGCTGATACTGCAGGTGCTGTTGTGTAAAGAATAGCAATGAAGATTAGTGCCCAACCTGCTGATGTACGTGCGTCACGAACCTTAGGTACCGTAAAGAAACGGATGATTACGTGTGGCAGACCAGCCGTACCGATCATCAGTGACATGGTGTAAGCAAACATGTTTAGTGTATCACCACGAACTTGAGTGGTGTATTCACTAAAGCCGAGTTCGGTCACCACCTGATCGAGCCGATCGAGTAGATAGACATCGGTTCCCGCCATGGTACTACCAAGGCCAATTTGCGGAATTGGGTTACCAGTCAATTGCAGAGAGATAAATACTGCTGGGATAGTGTAAGCAAGAATGAGTACACAATATTGAGCAATCTGCGTGTATGTGATGCCTTTCATGCCGCCTAGTACTGCGTACATAAATACGATACACATACCAATCAGTAGACCTGTTGCGTAATCTACTTCTAAGAAACGACCGAATGCAACACCTACGCCTTTCATCTGACCGATAACGTATGTTACTGATGCGATGATCAGACACACAACCGCTACGATACGCGCTGTCTTAGAGTAGAAACGCTCACCGACAAACTCTGGCACGGTAAATTTACCGAACTTACGTAGGTAAGGAGCAAGAAGCAGAGCAAGCAGAACGTAACCGCCAGTCCAACCCATTAGGAATACAGAACCACCGTATCCCATGAAGGCAATCAGACCCGCCATCGAAATAAACGACGCCGCTGACATCCAGTCTGCTGCTGTCGCCATACCGTTCGCGATTGGGTTTACACCGCCACCCGCAACATAGAACTCTTTGGTTGAGCCTGCGCGCGCCCAAATCGCAATCCCGATGTACAGGATGAAGGTTGCGCCAACAACCAGGTAGGTAATAGTTTTCAAATCCATCTGAGTGACTCCTTACTCATCCACGCCGAATTCACGGTCTATTTTGCGCATCTTCCACGCGTAGTAGAAAATAATACCCAGGAAGGCGTAGATGGAGCCTTGTTGAGCAAACCAGAAACCAAGTTTGTATCCACCTAGTTGAAATTGATTTAGTACATCGACAAATAAAATGCCGCAGCCGAAAGACACTAAGAACCAGATGACCATTAGGCCAATCATTAGCTTCACGTTCTTGTCCCAGTAGGCTTTGGCTCTTTCTTCGCTTTCAAACGCCATTGCCGTCTCCTTACGATTGGTATTGTTGTTAAAAAAATGTTTCACCATGTACATTAGCAAGGTGTTGGCAAGAACTCTTTTCAACTTTAGTCGGGGCATAAAAATCAAAAAACGCCCGTAGAATGGGCGCTTAAGGCAATTGTAAGAGAATTTTAGTATGTTAACGTGGTGTTAAATTAGCCTAAGGTCTAATGCGAAATGACATATTTCACTAATTATTTTTGCTGGCGTTATCTTTTCTTCATTTGTTTCATGAAACCTATACTCATTGCTACAAGTTATTTGTTTACATAAAGTTTTCGTTTCAACTAAAGCATTGAGACACGATAAGGGGTTAGACTAACGGTCTTAGTACGTTGGTCATAACTTTTATATTAGGGAGAGTGGAATGGACGCAAACACCATCAATAGCTTTTTTCTCGTCGGTGCATTGCTGATTGCACTGAGCGTTCTTCTAAGCCCTGTGTCCTCTAAACTGGGTATTCCTATTCTTCTCGTGTTTCTTGCGGTTGGTATGTTGGCCGGAGAAGATGGCTTAGGCGGAATATTATTTGATAATTACTCAATTGCTTATTTAGTCAGTAACTTAGCTTTAGCGATTATTCTGCTTGATGGTGGCATGAGAACACGAGTCGCGAGCTTCCGGGTGGCGTTGTGGCCTTCGGTGTCATTAGCCACGCTGGGTGTGGCAATGACGACGCTTTTAACCGGTTTGATGGCGACCTGGCTGTTTGATCTGGACTTACTGCAAGGGATTCTTGTGGGCGCTATCGTGGGCTCTACCGATGCTGCTGCGGTGTTTTCACTACTGAAAGGGCGCAGTCTCAATGAGCGTGTCGGCTCAACGCTGGAAATCGAATCCGGTACCAACGATCCGATGGCCGTATTTCTCACCGTTACCTTAATTGCTATTTTGTCGAGCTCAGGTGCGGAGTTAAGTGTCGGCTTTTTAGCACTGAGCTTTGTGAAGCAGTTTGGCATTGGTGCATTGCTTGGTATTGCTGGTGGCTGGTTGTTATGGAAGATCATAAACCGCAATCAGCTACCGGATGGCTTGTACTCCATTCTGACCGTCAGTGGTGGTCTGCTGATTTTTGCCTTATCGAATACATTCGGTGGTAGCGGCATTCTGTCCATTTACCTGGTCGGTCTGTTATTAGGTAATCGCCCTACGCGCAGCCGTCACTCGATTCTTCATGTGCTGGATGGAATGACATGGTTGGCCCAGATAGGCATGTTCCTAGTGCTTGGTTTGCTGGTCACGCCTTCGAATTTGTTGTCGATCGCCTTGCCGGGGCTGGCACTCGCCTTTGGTATGATTCTGTTTGCTCGTCCAATTTCTGTGTGGGTAGGCTTACTGCCATTCAAAAGTTTTACGCCACGTGAAAAGTGGTTTGTTTCCTGGGTGGGGTTGCGTGGTGCCGTGCCGATCATTTTGGCGGTGTTCCCGATGATGGCTGGCCTTCCTGATGCACAGCTTTATTTCAACCTCGCGTTCTTCGTCGTTATGGTCTCGCTGATTGTTCAGGGAGGCACGTTGACCAAAGCAATGTCGCTAGCCAAGGTAGAACTGCCTCCAAAACCGGAGCCAATATCGCGAATTGGTGTCGAGGTTTATCCTACCAGCGAGTGGGAGCTATTTATCTATCGATTGAAAGCAGACAAATGGTGTATCGGGGAACCATTGCGTAGCTTGTCTATGCCGGAAGGCACGCGTATTGCGGCGGTCTTTCGCCACCAGGAATTGATGCACCCATCAGGAAGTACCAAGCTGGAAGAAGATGATACTTTGTGTGTCTTTGCTCAAGAGAAAGATTTAGATGCGTTGAGCCTGTTGTTTAGTGAAGCACCAGAAAAAGCATCAATGACCCGTTTCTTTGGTGATTTCTTTTTGGATATTGAAGTCAGATTGGCCGATGTTGCCATGATGTATGGTTTGGATCTTGGCGAGGAAGCGCTGGGTATCACACTGAGAACCTTGGTGGAAGAACAGCTGGGAACAGCCCCTGTACTGGGTGACCAGTTTGAATGGCAAGGGCTGCATTGGATTATTGCTGATGTAGTCGATCAGCAAGTGACCAAAGTAGGCTTACGCTTGCCTACTGAACAAGAGGAACTGACGGAAGAATAAACCTTAGTTGTTCATTTCCGTTAACATGATGACAGCTTGAGTTCGGTTCTTCACGCCAAGCTTGCGGAAAATCGCCGTCATGTGCGCTTTGATGGTGGCTTCTGATACATTCAGCTCATAAGCGATTTGTTTGTTCAGCAAGCCATCTGACAACATCCCCAACACTTTGTATTGCTGCGGCGTCAACGTGGCAATCTTCTCTGCCAAGTCACTACATGCAGCATTATTGGTAATCAGACCTTCAGGGAAGTACGGGTCGCCGTTAAGAACCTGATTGATCGCATTAACGAGTTCACGCATATCACTTGATTTAGGAATGAAGCCGAAAGCGCCGTGACTTTTAACCTGAGTTACGATAGCAGGCTCTTCACTGGCTGAAACGACAACTACTGGTAAGTCAGGGTATTCAGCACGCAGGTGAATCAGGCCCGACATACCATTTGCGCCAGGCATCTTGAGATCCAATAGCACTAAGTCTGGCTCCTCTTCCCTCTCCAATAACGCAAGTAAGGCATCGAGTGAGTCAGCTTCGAGAAGATTGGCACCACTCACCGCCATGTGTACCGATTGGAACAAAGCATTACGGAAGAGAGGGTGATCATCAGCAATGATGATGGTGTAGGTCGAATCCATGACGTTAAACACTTTTGACTATTTGGTTAAATTTATTATTGTCCAGCTTTGAGATTGTGGACAATATTTATTCGCTAAAAGTCTGAACCAAATCGACTTTTATTAGAGAAAATGCATATAACCCTCATTTTATTTTTTTGTTTTGTGCAATCAAAACGCCAGTAGAAAATTACTGGCGTTTGAATTTGTCTGATTAGAACTGATTGATGTGCTCTAAGAAAGGTTCTGCCTGCATGAAACCCGTTAAACGAGCGTTTGAAACGTGTTCTCCTTTACTGTTCCAAAACTCAATCGTTGGTAGGCCAAGGACGTTCATACGCTTGAGTAATTCAATATCTTGAACCTGATTTTTGGTCACATCTGCTTGCAGTAGCACAAAATCTCGCAACTTTTCTTCGACTTTTGGCGAATGGAAGGTGTACTTCTCAAACTCCTTACATGCCACACACCAGTCGGCATAAAAGTCGAGCATGACCGGTTTACCTGCCGCTTTTGCTAGCGCCAGTTGTTCTTCAAGCTCTGCGACATTCGCAATTCGGGTGAAACTGACACTGGCTTGCTGAGCATGAGTTTCGTTGTTACCAAACCAATAATTCAACGCAGGTTGTGCGGAAGCGAATAATCCCAGAACGGCAATAATTCCAACGGCACTCTGTTTCCAGCCGCCAAACTCGAGGCTGTTTTTTACATGATATAGCCAGCCAAAAGCAGCCACACCCAACACAGACCAAAGTAATGTTGACCACATTTCAGGTAACAGGCGTTCAAGCAGGAAGATAGGGGCAGCGAGCAGAATGAACCCGAATAGCGTTTTAACCCGACCCATCCAGTTACCCGCTTTCGGCAGCAGTTTATTGCCGAAGACCGCAACCAGAATCAGAGGAATCCCCATCCCCATAGCCAGGGCGTACAGAGCAACACCACCGGTTAGCATATCGCCACTTTGCGCGACGTAAAGCAGCGCACCAGAGAGCGGCGCAGTGGTGCATGGTGAGCATACCAAACCGGAAATGGCACCCATCACAAACACGCCAGTACCGCTGCCACCGTGCTGTTTGTTACTTAGATTATTGAGCCAGGTTTGCACGCTACTTGGGAGTTGCAGCGAATACAGGCCAAACATCGACATTGCCAACGCGATGAATAATACACTCAGACCGATGAGTACATACGGGTGCTGCATTGCCGCCTGGAACTGCATACCCGCAGAAGCAACGACCAGACCAAGCAGGGTATAAGTCAGCGCCATACCTTGTACGTAAATAAACGACAAGCCAAGTGCACGTCGTTGGCTGAGTTTCCCGCTGCCAAGCACAATGCTGGTCAGGATCGGGTACATAGGCAGTACACAAGGAGTAAAAGCAAGGCCGACACCTAAAGCTAGAAACAGCAGTGGCGTCCACCAGCTTTCAGCCAGGTTTGCCGCCAGACTGTCTTGCTGCGTAACAGGCGCTTTTGGCGCTGTGTTTGTTACTTTTGGCGAGGCTTGTGCAGTTTGTTTTTGGGTTGGCTGTAGTGGTGCAGTGGCAGCTGCGGAACCTGTCGGTGACGCAAATGCGTTGATAGGAATGACACGGGTTTCTGGTGGGTAGCAGAAACCTGCAGAGGCGCAGCCTTGATACTGGACGATAACACGTGCACCTTCCTGCCAATTTGAAAGCGGAACATTGACAAATAGTGGCATGGTATAGATATGCACCTCTCCAAAGAACTCATCTTTGTGTGGTGTACCACGTTCCATGTCTAACTCACCAAGCGTGACATTCTCGCCGGATACCGACAAACGTTCTTGATACAGGTAGTAGCCGTCACGTACCTGCCAGTCGAGCATCAGCTTGTCATCTTGCTGATAAAAATTAAACGGAAACGCTTGATCAACAGGAACAAAGCTGTCGCTGCTGTTACCGAAGTTGTTGTTCTGACTATTGTTAAACTGGTCCTTGCCGAATAAGGCTAAAGAAGGCGCAGAAAAGGTAATCAACCCTAAGAGTAATACGGAAAGTAATGCACGCATAAAATGTTCAATTCGTCTTAGCTAATTGCCGTAAGTGTAACTCAATCAGACCTGCTGACTAACCGATAAGTTTCATCAAAGTGAAGATTTGTTAATCAATACGTTCAAATTCTGGCAATAAAAAAGGGAGCCGAAGCTCCCCGAGTAAGACTCTGTTTCTGCTAGATCAGCAGGCCACCGAAGATGAAGCCTAATGTCACCGCTGACGCGATGGTTGCGACACCTGGTAGGAAGAATGGGTGGTTGAACACGTACTTACCAATACGTGTTGAGCCTGTATCGTCCATCTCAACCGCGGCAAGTAGCGTCGGGTAAGTTGGTAGTACGAACAGCGCACTTACCGCCGCGAATGATGCAACCGCAGTCAGTGGTGCGACACCAATCGCTAATGCTGCAGGCATCAATGCAACAGTCGTTGCGCCTTGTGAGTAAAGCAGCATAGAAGCGAAGAAGAGCACCAATGCAAGCATCCATGGGTAGTCTGCTAGAAGTGCACCAGCCACTTCCTTAATGCCATCAACGTGAGCGTTCACGAATGTAGAGCCTAGCCATGCCACACCAAGTACACAAACACACGCTGTCATACCAGAACGGAATGTTGCTGCCGCTGGGATTTTGCTCGAGTCGATCTTACAGCTCATTACGATAGCTGCTGCTGCCGCAAGCATGACTGTCATGATCGCTTCGTTACGACCCAGTGCTGGGTTCTCGATAAGACCCACAGAGCCAGAGATTGCTGCTGCGTAGCACACTACGAAGGCGATAGCGCCAAGGAAGATAAACGTTGCTTTCTTCGCTGTTGGTAGAATCTCGCGTTTTTCTTCAGTATTGAGTTTGATGAGGCCATTTTCCAGACGATGTTGATATTCAGGATCGTCTTTTAGTTCACTGCCCATGAAGTTCGCAATGAACGCACCGACCATACAAGCGATGAATGTGGTTGGAATACACACAGCGAGTAGAGTGAGGTAATCGACGCCAAATGGAGCAAGCATGGCTGCGAAAGCGACCACAGCCGCAGAGATTGGAGATGCTGTGATGGCAATTTGCGATGCGACAACGGCGATAGACAAAGGACGAGAAGGACGAACGCCCTGACCTTTAGCCACTTCGGCAATTACTGGCAAAGTAGAGAAAGCAGTGTGACCAGTACCCGCCATTAGTGTCATTATGTATGTCACGATTGGCGCATAGAAGGTGATGCGTTCAGGGTGTTTACGCAAAAAGTTTTCGGCAACTTGCACCATCCAGTCCAGACCACCTGCAACTTGCATTGCTGCAATAGCGGTAATCACTGACATGATGATCAAAATTACATCAACAGGGATGTAAGCCTGGCTAGTAGGAACGCCTAGGATCAAAGACAATGCAATGACACCCGCACCACCGGCAAAACCGATGCCGATACCGCCGATTCTCGCTCCCAAATAGATAAAGAGCAGAACCACGAAGAGTTCGACCATGACCATTATAGATACCTCTTTAGTTTGTATAGATTCTGATTTTTTGAACACTCAGGAACAGGAGTAAATGTTCAGAGAATCAGAGCCCAAGAGCTATGGCATTAAAAAGCTTAGAAAAAGTGTGGTTAACCGTACGGAACCCTAAAAAGGGGCCTTATAGGCCCCTATGGAAGATGACTTACTCGTAGCGTTTCGCTTTGTAAGTTGGATGCATGAAGTTTTCAACAGTTAAGATTTCGTCGAGTTCTTCTTCTGTTAGCAGACCGCGCTCTAGCACGACTTCACGAACACTCTTACCAGTTTCCGCACAAATCTTACCGACGATGTCGCCTTCATGGTGACCGATGTATGGGTTCAGGTAGGTTACGATACCGATGGAGTTGTATACGTAGTTTTCACAGACTTCTTTGTTCACTGTGATGCCATCGATACATTTGTCACGCAGGTTAATACACGCATTTTGCAGTAGTGAGATGGACTCAAACATGCTTTGCGCGATCACTGGTTCCATTACGTTTAGCTGTAGCTGGCCGCCTTCTGCTGCGAAAGATACCGTGTTGTCGTTACCCAGTACTTTAAAGCACACTTGGTTTACAACTTCAGGGATAACAGGGTTCACTTTCGCTGGCATGATAGAAGAGCCGGCTTGCATTTCAGGAAGGTTAAGTTCATTCAGACCAGCACGTGGGCCAGATGAAAGCAGACGCAGGTCGTTACAAATCTTAGACAGTTTCACTGCCAGACGTTTTAGGGCACTGTGTGTCATCACGTAAGCACCACAGTCTGACGTCGCTTCGATAAGGTCTTCTGCAGGAACCACGTCCAGACCTGTTACTTCAGCCAGGTGTTTTACCGACAGAGCTTGGTAACCTGTTGGAGTGTTCAGGCCCGTACCGATAGCGGTCGCGCCCAAGTTAATTTCTAGAAGTAGTTTTGATGTGTAGTCCAGAGCACGAATTTCTTCGTTTAATGTTACCGCCCAAGCGTGGAACTCTTGACCAACCGTCATTGGTACCGCGTCTTGTAGCTGAGTACGGCCCATTTTAAGCACATCTTTGAACTCAATTGCTTTAAGTTCGAATGCGCCTTTCAGGTACTCAATCGCTTCCATCAACTTGTGTACGCTGTTGTAAACTGCAATACGGAAGCCGGTAGGGTAAGCACAGTTAGTTGACTGACTTTTGTTTACGTGATCATTCGGGTTGACGAATTCGTACTGGCCTTTCTCCTTGCCCATGATTTCAAGAGCAACGTTGGCGATCACTTCATTGGTGTTCATGTTGACAGAAGTGCCAGCGCCACCTTGGAATACGTCTGAAGGGAATTGATCCATGCACTTGCCTGTTTCCAGGATCAAATCACATGCTTCGATGATGTAGTTAGCAACATCTTTTGGAATCGCACCAAGTTCTTTGTTTGCCAGCGCTGCGGCTTTCTTGGTCATTACCATACCACGTACAAATTCAGGTACGTCAGAAATGGTTACGTTAGAGATGTTGAAGTTTTCGATGGCACGTAGAGTGTGAATACCGTAGTACGCATCTGCAGGGACATGACGTTGACCTAATAGATCTTCTTCAATACGAGTGGCTGAGTTAACTGCTTTTTGAGCATCAGATAGAGTAGCCATAACAGGATCCTTAGATGATAATTCTAATAATATGGTTGAGTATTAGCCTATTCTGCAATCTAGAATCCATTCATCAGAATTTTGGGCTGGAAAATCCGTCCTGACTTATGTGGCACATCATACTTTACCTAGCACATAAAAATAGTAACTAGATCACCTTTTTGGTTTTTAATGCGTCAATAGTTTGCAAAGTATGAACAGGTTATTGCCTTACGTTTCAGGGCAGTGTTTCTACTGTTCATGTTTGTGATTATGGCTATCTGCTTCGTGCCAATGGAAAGGCATCTTTTACTTCATCAACAAGTGCTGAACACGCTTTTTTACAACGATTCGTTTGAGCTTGGTTAGCTTTTACCATTACACTGAATTAAACAAAGGAGGGCGTGTGTTTCCTATCTTATTATTGGCGTTTATTTTTGTTCCGATCATTGAAATCGGCTTGTTTATTCAGGTGGGCGGGTTTTTAGGCCTCTGGCCGACCATTGCGTTGGTGCTCATCACCGCGTTTGTTGGGGCGTCACTCGTGCGTAGTCAGGGTATTCAAACACTGATGTCAGTTCAGGGGCGTCTTGAGCAAGGTGAAATTCCTGCTCAGCAGATTTTTGAAGGTGTCATGCTGGCTGTAGCTGGCGTGCTGCTGTTAACTCCGGGCTTTATGACGGATGCACTTGGTATGTTGGTATTGTTGCCTGCGCCTAGAGCTGCGATTGCAAAATACCTGATGAGTAAAATGGTGGTGAAAACGGTCCACGGTGGTGGCTTCCACAGCGGTTTTTCTGGGCAGCAGGGGCCATTTGACGAAGATCCATTCCGTCGTGGTCCATTCGATTCTCGCTCGGATAATGGCAATACCTTCGAAGGTGAATACGAGCGTAAAGACGACGATGACGATCGTAATGACCGAAATAAGCTTAACTGATTAATTATCAGTTCCTGCAGAAGACAAAAGGGCGCATCTGGCGCCCTTTTTTGTCACTATAATCCAGCGATTATTGAGCACCTTCAAAGCCCATCTGACGCCATGCTTCAAATGCAATAATAGCGACGGCATTCGACAAGTTCAGGCTGCGGGCATCTGGCATCATTGGAATACGAATACGTTGCTCCATAGGCAGGCTTTCAATCACTTCCGCAGGTAAACCACGGGTCTCCGGACCGAAAAGCAGCACGTCACCGGCTTGATACTGAGCATCTACATGGTGACCTGTCGTTTTGGTTGTACAGGCGAACAGGCGGTAGTTACCTTGCTTCTCTTCCTCTAAATAATCTAAGAATGCCTGATAGTTTTTATGACGTGTTACTCGAGCCAAGTCATGATAATCCAAGCCCGCACGGCGCACTTTTTTCTCTTCCAGATCGAAACCCAGTGGCTCAATCAAATGAAGGTTTGCACCGCAGTTGGCACAAAGTCGAATGATGTTGCCGGTGTTCGGCGCGATTTCTGGTTCGTATAAAGCGATATCAAACATGGTATAGAAATAGAGTTAGTCAAAAGAGAGAGGCAGTATATACCGTAGCTACGACTGGGGTATACACCCAAGTACTGGCAAAGCTACACATGCGACTCCAATGGAAACTGAGTCGCCATTGGACAGTGTTGAGAAAAAGTAAACCCTCCTGAGACGGAGGGTTTACCTGGTCAGTTGAATGGTGCGAGCTTTGGCTACAAACTCAAAGGCAATGTTATTGTCATGCGCAAACCACCCAGTGGGCTGCGACTGGCGACAATGGTCCCGCTGTGTTGACGAATGGCACTTTCGGTGATCGTCAGCCCTAATCCTGTTCCGCCAGAGTGACGGTCACGAGCGGTAGAGACTCGGTAGAATGGTCGGAAGATGGCTTCCAGCTCGGCATCTGGCACTCCTTCACCATTATCATCTACAGTGATGTGCAGAGTGTTACCTTGCGTTTCTAGATTAATTTCAACCTGATCTTTCCCGTAGTAAATGGCGTTGCGAATGATGTTTTCCACAGCGCTCATTAGCAACTTAGGGTTGCCGGAAATACTGCCTTTCGGTAGCGGGGAGTAACGCAATTGTTTACCCATTTGTTCCGCTTCAAATTGAGTGTCCTCAATGATCTCTTCCCACAAACTTTGAATCGGTTGAGTTTCACGTGTCATGTGGCTATTCGCCTGCATTCGGGACAGCTCCAGTAGCTCACTGATCATTTGCTCAAGCCTCTGAGCCTCGGTATCAATCCTTGTTAGCTCTGGGCTTTCGCCTTGTTTGCGTGTCGCTAATGCATTGGCCATTCTCAGTCGAGTCAGAGGTGAACGCAGTTCATGAGAGATATCTGAGAGCAGACGTTGCTGACCGGATATCATCTGATTTACGGCTTCGACCATCTGGTTGAAACTGCTGCCCGCCTGACGGAACTCTGAAGTCCCTTTCTCCAGATTAGGGTCTGTGACAAATTCTCCTTTGGCTACGCGCTGTGCGGCGGCTTCGAGTCGACGTGCAGGCTGACTCAATGCCCATGCCAGCCAAAGTAGCAAAGGTGTACTCGCCAGCATGACGGCAAGTAATAACTGAACAGGGTGATCAAACAGTCTCAGCAGCAATGGCGGTGGCTCATTCCATTTAAAGCCGACGTACATCAAAAGATCAGAACCGGCTAATGTAATTGGCACTGGCCCGGCGACCATGTATCGGCCATAGAGCTTTTGTTTCGGTTGGTTATTGTCTTCGATGATGGAAACAAAGTTTTGCATCGCCCGCATTTGAAAGTTGTTGCGGTGGTCAGTGGTTAATATTTTTCCGTTATAGTCAGAAAAGAACATCCGTGGCCGAGGGTCGTTTTTATTTTGGCGATGTCCCTCAATACTAAATAGAATGCGGCCAAGGTCAGTTTCTTTACTGTATTGATTCTGAATTTCGTCACGCACTTCTAGCATGCGCTGATAAGGCGCACTTGGAATATCACGCGCTTTACGTGGATCCAGATGCGGTAGTGATAGCACAGCGATTAACACTAACAGCATAGTGAACCAGAAGATGGCAAATATGCGTCCATACAAGCTGTTAATATTTGGCAGTTTGATGCGTGATATTTGGCTCATTAATCTTCCTCAAGCAACATATAGCCTCGGCCACGCAAGGTTTTGATACGTGGTTTGCCATTACTTTGGTCGGGCAGCTTTTTGCGTAAGTTGGAGACGTGCATATCAATCGCGCGGTCAAAAGCGGCGAGTCGCTTGCCAAGCACATCCAAGCTCAGGGTTTCTTTCGTCAGGACTTGCCCAGGGTGTTGTACAAAGTGTGTGAGCAAAGCAAATTCTGTTGCCGTTAAATCAAGCAGCAGCTGATCGCAGTAAGCCTCTTGCTTGCCTGGGTAAAGGCGAAGTTCTTGATACTCAATGCAGTCACTGCTTTTACTGTCTTTTTGCGTTGCACTGGTACGGCGTAAAATGGCGCGAATGCGAGCCAGTAGTTCTCTGTCACTAAAGGGTTTCGGTAAGTAATCGTCTGCCCCTAGCTCTAAGCCAATCACTCGGTCTATTTCTTCCCCTTTAGCGGTCAGCATTAGTACCGGGGTTTCCCAGTTTTCACGCAAGCGCTTTAATGTTTCCATGCCGTTGAGTTTAGGCATCATGACATCCAGCAAAATCAAATCGACTTCACTTGTCACGGCAGCTAAACCTGCTTCTCCGTCATTCGCTTCACTGACTTCAAACCCTTCGAAGCTGAGCACTTCTTTTAACAGGCTAGTTAGCTCTATATCGTCATCAATCAAAAGAATGTTTGCCATTTAGGGACCTACCATCAATTACCTTTTATTTAATATTACATTGGAATGATGGGTGACGAAGAGTATAAAAATCACTCTTTACGAATCTTTACGCTCCCTATACGTCACTTTACTTAGCGCGTCCTATTCTATACTCAAGCGCTGGGAGAACAGCCCAGAAGAAGCAATCAGATGTATGAGGAATCAAATTATGAAATCTGCAAAAAAAATTGTGTTAGCTGCCGTTGTTCTACCACTTACTCTTGGTGCTGCAGGTGCCTTCGCCTACGGTGGTAAAGACCAGCAAAAAGGTCCTCGCGACGAATGTGGCCCGGGAATGGACCGAGGAATTATGCGCCAAATGGATCTGACTGACGCGCAAAAAGAGCAATTACAATCATTTCGTGACGCTAACCGTGCGGAGATGAAAGGTAAAAATGCGGCAGAACGTGATGCTCGTAGAGCGGAGCGACAAGCTTACCACGCAAAAATGCAGGCTCTTGTGCTGGCGGATAACTTTGATGAAGCCCAAGCGAATGCGTTAGCCAAAGAAATGGTAGAAAAACAAACTGAGCGTCGTGTACAAATGCTGGAAAGAAAACACCAAATGTTGAGTGTACTGACTCCTGAGCAAAAAGCAGAGTTTGTGAAGTTGCAAAATGAACGTATGCAACAGTGTGGTGAAAGAATGCAAAAACGCATGACTAAACCAAGCAGCAACTAACCGACACAACGAAAAAATCTTAAGAGGCAGCCATGGCTGCCTCTTTTTGATCTGGCTATTTCATACTCATTAAATAATTATCGAGGTATACTTTGGTTATGGTTTGAGTTAACTCTTTGATTATGAAACATCAATACGCACGCTTAGTGACGACAGCAGCCTGGACTGCAACAATCACGGCAACGCTTCTTTTACTGGTTAAGGTCATCACTTGGTGGGTGACAGGTTCGGTCAGCCTTTTAGCCTCTCTTATTGACTCTATGCTGGACATTGCCGCGTCGGTGGTGAATTTAGTTGTGGTTCGTTATGCCTTGCAGCCAGCAGACAGGGAACATACTTTTGGCCACGGCAAGGCGGAGTCATTAGCGGCCCTTGCACAAGCCATGTTTATCTCTGGCTCCGCGGTATTCTTGATCCTCAATGGGGTTGAGCGTTTCTTCCGTCCTCAGGCTTTACATACTCCTGAGCTCGGTGTCTATGTCTCGTTGTTTGCTATTGTCGTCACGCTTGGTTTGGTGACGTTTCAGAAACACGTAGTGCGAGTGACAGGCAGCCAAGCCATTGCAGCCGATTCACTTCACTATCAGACTGACCTTTATATGAACGCGGCGATTATGGTTGCGCTCGGGTTAAGTTATTTTGGTGTCACCCAAGCGGATGCAGTGTTTGCGATTGGTATTGGCGTGTTCATTCTTTACAGTGCTTTCAAAATGGTGAATGAAGCGACTCAGACGTTATTGGACAGAAAACTGCCTGATACAGAATTAGAGGAAATTCACACTCAGTGCTTGAGCGTGAAAGGGGTGAGAGGTGTTCATCAGTTACGAACTCGGATGTCCGGGCCGACACGTTTTATTCAGTTGCATCTCGAGCTGGATGATGACTTACGTTTAATCGAAGCCCATTATATAGCTGATAAAGTGGAAGAAAACCTCTTGTCTGTCTTTCCTGAAGCGGATGTATTGATCCACCAAGATCCGATATCTGTCATTTATGGACCAGAGAAAGAACAGAAAGAGCAAGATTGGTAGAGCTCGAAAAATACAAAAGCGTCTGACGACAAATAGGCGCTTATTGTCTATCTTTCCATCAATACGCTTTAAGAATCCTGATACTGATGTGAATCAACGAAGTTGATAGTAGAAGCTGTAATACTCTTACATAAGTAGAAAAGTTACATAAAAATGTGTGTTTTCATTGGTAATCCGGTATAGGAAATGTAACATAACGCACAGTTCTGGATTATGCAGGTTGCTTGGTGACAAGGGGCCTAGAAGAAAATTAAATAAATTGATTGCCAAAGATCGAGGGTGAGCATGATTAAGAAGATCGGTGTTTTAACAAGTGGCGGTGACGCACCTGGTATGAACGCTGCAGTACGCGGCGTGGTACGCACAGCGCTTTCTGAGGGATTGGAAGTGTTTGGTGTGTACGATGGCTACCTAGGTCTTTATGAAGGCCGCATCGAGAAGCTAGATCGTTCTAGTGTTTCTGATGTTATTAACAAAGGTGGTACGTTCCTGGGTTCTGCACGTTTCCCTGAGTTCAAGGAAGTGGCAGTACGCGAAAAAGCTATTGAGAATCTGAAGAAACACGGTATCGACGCACTGGTCGTGATTGGTGGTGACGGTTCTTACATGGGTGCAAAAAAACTGACTGAAATGGGTTACCCATGTATCGGTCTGCCAGGCACTATCGATAACGATATTGCGGGTACGGATTACACTATCGGTTACCTAACTGCACTAAACACAGTTATTGATGCAATCGACCGTCTACGTGACACTTCTTCATCTCACCAACGTATTTCAATTGTAGAAATCATGGGCCGTCACTGTGGTGACCTGACTCTGATGTCTGCTATCGCTGGTGGTTGTGAGTACATCATCACACCAGAAACGGGTCTTGATAAAGAGAAGCTGATCGGCAACATTCAAGACGGTATCGCAAAAGGTAAGAAACACGCAATCATTGCTCTTACTGAACTGATGATGGATGCAAACGAGCTTGCACGTGATATTGAAACGGCAACAGGTCGTGAAACTCGTGCGACAGTACTAGGTCATATCCAACGTGGTGGTCGTCCTACTGCATTTGACCGTGTTCTTGCATCTCGCATGGGTAACTACGCGGTCCATCTTCTGATGGAAGGTCACGGTGGCCGTTGTGTTGGTATCGTGAAAGAGCAGCTTGTTCATCACGATATTATTGATGCGATCGAAAACATGAAGCGCCCTGTACGTAATGACTTGTACAAGGTTGCAGAAGAGCTGTTCTAAGTCGACCGCTCTTAGCTAAAATAAAAAACCGCGTTGATACGCGGTTTTTTTGTCTCTGTTTTTCTAAAGCTAGGGGAGGACAGGGTTCATGAAGAGGAAATGCTGTGTTCTACCAGCATTAACTTTCGTTCGCGAAGCGCAAACATGTAACCAAGCAACCCACCTAATATATTACCCACCGCAATACCGATAAATAGCCCTTCAACATCGTACAGGTAGCTGCCAATCCAAGCTGCAGGCAGCATGAATAAGAACAAGCGCATAAAGCTCCATTGGAAAGCGCGTAATGGCTTGTGCATCGCATTCAGCCCGCTCACTAATATCATCACAATACCCTGGAAACCGTAGCTGAACGGCACAACAAGGAGATAATGCCAAAGCAGATTTTTAACTGCTTCTTCTTGTGAGAAAAGAGCCGCCAGAGGGATGCTCAAAGGCACCATTGCAAGGAAGATAAGCCCCTGAAACACAACTGCGAAGCGCATGCTGAGGAATAATCCTGCGAATGCCCGCTGTGGGTTATTAGCGCCGAGATTTTGTGCCATGAACGGCGTTAAAGCTGAGGTCAGTGACATCAAGACCAGAATCAGTATCGACTCGATGCGCTGTGCGGCGCCATAAGCGGCAACGGCTGCGGTTCCGTGGCTTGACAGCAGCATCATCAAAATAGCGCCAGACAGCGGCGTCATTGCGGTAGAGAAGGCCGCTGGCGTACCGATTTTCAATGTCTGTTGCCAATCTTGTTTCAGATGTAACCACTGCGGCTTAGCCAGAAGTTTCTCCCGTTTAACTAGTAGGTATGACGAGCCGACTAAAGCGCCTAACCAACTAAAAGCACTCGCAATTGCTGCGCCCTGGATTCCAAGTTCAGGAAAAGGCCCAAAGCCGAAGATCAGTAGCGGATCCAGCATTCCGTTGATCAACCCTGCCAGCATCATGATTTTAGCTGGGGTTTTCGTATCACCCGTCGCACGGATTGCACTGTTGCCAGCCATTGGGATCACCAGTAATGGAATGGTGAGATACCACACTTGCATGTACTGTTCGATGAGTGGAAGAAGATCGTCAGTCGCACCAAGAAAACCAAACAGTGGTCTGATGGTCACAAAGCCAACTGATGACGCAATCACAACTAGCATGACAGCTAACAGTAGACCATGAGTAGTAAAACGTGCGGCTTGCGCAGAGTGCCCCTGTCCGAGTAATCGGCCGATATTGGTCGAAAGGCCCATGCCAATGCCCATCGTAATGCAATTCACACCAAAGGTGACCGGAAAGGTGTAACTAATGGCGGCTAGGGCTTGAGTGCCGAGCAGAGAAATAAAGAAAGTATCGACCAGATTGAACATCAATATCGCGATCATGCCCACCGTCATCGGGACCGTCATTTTTCTCAGTGTTTCGGGAATGGGTGCGCTCAACAAACCATGTTTATCTGTTGCTTGGTGTTCCGGCTTGTTTCTTTCCAGCATGTTTAACGTCTATCTGGTGGATAAACTGCAAGGATACAAGAAAGCAAGAAGGTGAGCGAGTGCGCATTTCTCACGCAAACCGTTGCGATCTTTTAACTAAGTCACAAAAAAATCATGCTCGCCCCTTGGGATCGTTCATTGGACCCCTTATATAGTGATCACGTGTCCCAGAAGGGCAATTATCAAATAAACATGGAAATTTTCAGGAGAGACGACCAATGAACATTCGTCCATTACATGACCGAGTTATCGTTGAACGTAAAGAAGTTGAATCTAAGTCAGCTGGTGGAATCGTTCTGACTGGTTCTGCTGCGGAAAAATCAACTCGCGGTGTTGTTCTAGCTGTAGGCAAAGGCCGCATTCTAGAGAACGGCACAGTGCTACCGCTGGACGTTAAAGTTGGTGATACTGTTATCTTCGCTGAAGGTTACGGCACTAAGACTGAAAAAATCGACGGTAAAGAAGTGCTAGTGATGTCTGAAAACGACATCATGGCAATCGTTGAATAATAGCAATCATTGAGTAATTTTTTGCTCAGATTCAAAAACCAAGTCGAACTTAAAGAATTGTAGAAAGGAAATCAAAGATGGCTGCTAAAGACGTTAAATTTGGTAATGACGCACGAGTTAAGATGCTAGAAGGTGTAAACGTTCTGGCTGACGCGGTAAAAGTGACATTAGGTCCTAAAGGCCGTAACGTCGTTCTAGATAAATCTTTCGGTGCACCAACAATCACTAAAGATGGTGTATCTGTAGCGCGCGAAATCGAACTGGAAGACAAGTTCCAGAACATGGGCGCTCAAATGGTTAAAGAAGTAGCATCTAAAGCAAACGATGCTGCAGGTGACGGTACAACAACAGCAACAGTACTAGCGCAATCAATCGTAAACGAAGGTCTGAAAGCAGTAGCTGCGGGTATGAACCCAATGGATCTTAAGCGCGGTATCGACAAAGCAGTAGCAGCAGCAGTTGAACAGCTAAAAGAGCTGTCTGTTGAGTGTAACGACACTAAAGCTATCGCACAGGTAGGTACTATCTCTGCGAACTCTGACGTAAGCGTAGGTAACATCATTGCTGAAGCAATGGAACGTGTTGGCCGTGACGGTGTTATCACTGTTGAAGAAGGTCAGGCGCTACAAGACGAGCTAGACGTAGTTGAAGGTATGCAGTTCGACCGCGGTTACCTATCTCCTTACTTCATCAACAACCAAGAAGCTGGTTCTGTTGATCTAGAAAACCCATTCATCCTTCTGGTTGATAAGAAGATCTCAAACATCCGTGAACTTCTACCAACACTAGAAGCAGTGGCTAAAGCATCTCGTCCACTGCTAATCATCGCAGAAGACGTAGAAGGTGAAGCGCTAGCAACACTAGTTGTGAACAATATGCGTGGCATCGTGAAAGTTGCGGCAGTAAAAGCACCAGGTTTTGGTGATCGTCGTAAAGCAATGCTACAAGACATCGCGGTTCTAACTGGCGGTACAGTAATTTCTGAAGAAGTAGGTCTAGAGCTTGAAAAAGTAACGTTAGAAGACCTAGGTCAAGCTAAGCGCGTTGCTATCACGAAAGAAAACACGACTATCATCGATGGTATCGGTGAAGAAACAATGATTCATGGCCGTGTTGCTCAGATTCGTCAGCAAATCGAAGAGTCAACTTCAGACTACGACAAAGAGAAACTACAAGAGCGCGTAGCTAAGCTAGCTGGCGGTGTTGCAGTAATCAAAGTTGGTGCAGCAACTGAAGTTGAAATGAAAGAGAAAAAAGACCGCGTAGAAGACGCACTTCACGCAACTCGCGCAGCGGTTGA
The DNA here is from genome assembly GCF_035621455.1 of Vibrio natriegens NBRC 15636 = ATCC 14048 = DSM 759. Taxonomy (NCBI): domain Bacteria; kingdom Pseudomonadati; phylum Pseudomonadota; class Gammaproteobacteria; order Vibrionales; family Vibrionaceae; genus Vibrio; species Vibrio natriegens. The sequence continues at coordinate 2,923,907 of NZ_CP141822.1, read as the reverse complement.
AGAAGGCGTAGTAGCAGGCGGTGGTGTTGCTCTAATCCGTGCAGCATCTATGATCGCTGGCCTTGAAGGTGACAACGAAGAACAGAACGTTGGTATCCGCGTTGCACTACGTGCAATGGAATCGCCAATCCGTCAAATCACGAAGAACGCGGGTGACGAAGAGTCAGTAGTAGCGAACAACGTGAAAGCAGGCGAAGGCAGCTACGGCTACAACGCAGCAACAGGTGAATACGGCGACATGCTAGAGATGGGTATCCTAGACCCAACTAAAGTAACTCGTAGCGCACTTCAATTCGCAGCATCGGTTGCAGGTCTGATGATCACAACGGAAGCAATGGTTACTGATATGCCACAGAAAGACGGCGCAGGCATGCCTGATATGGGCGGCATGGGCGGTATGGGTGGTATGGGCGGCATGATGTAACAATCTATGCCGTAACTTGCTATTGATTTATAAGGGTTTTTTCTGGGTGTGTAGAGACGCATGTAGAGACATTTATAGACCCGTTTGGGGTATCAATGGCATGTCCTTTAGGGACGTTACGACCGCTATCTAAGCTCAATAAGAGGCTATCAGGCTTAACCGCTTGGTAGCCTTTTTGCTATTAGCTTTCCTCTAACTATGGATACTTGTTGGAGGGGTAAACAGTATCTATCCTCAGATATCAATATAACGTTGCACGTTTAAGGATGACCTATGGAACCTAATGGAATAATTACCCTAGTCGTGAGCGTTATTGGGTGTCTAGCTATTTGCTTGTATTACATGGACAAAGATAAATCTGTTTGCTGTGAATGTAAGAAGTCCATTAGCCATCAGAAAGTGAATCGGTATTACTTTGAAAGGGATGGTGAGAAGCTTGCACTTTGTAAACAGTGCTACAACCGATCTATTAAACAAGCTTCGTTAAAAGCTCAGGAATGCTCTTGCTGCGGCAAGTCGTTTACAACGCGCATGAAAATTCTAGAGTGGAACGGAAAGGATAGAACTTACTTTCTCTGTGTAACATGTAACGGTAAAGCTATAAAAATGGTGACACACCACTTTGTTCTTGATGATGTGTTTCCCTCTGAGTTTATCCAGTCTTGTTCACATTATGAGAACTTAAATAGTTTAGTTTCAGCTTCAAATCTTAAGCTTACGTCTCAAGATGATTTTAATTCTTCCAGTTGGGATAAATTTGTTGTTGAAAATACTTCATTTTCTAGTTGGTCTGAAATGAAGGATGAGGCAGAAAGAGAGTTACTTAAAAAGCAAAATGACAACATAGTGGCCAAGCTATCAAGTTCTTACCAATAACATTGGATTCTATTTTAAGACACTAACTTTTAAGCAAGACCAAATAATCATTGTGGCTGTCGTTGAGGTCTGTCTGACTAGTAAGTGAATACGGTGTTATCTTTCCTCAAACAAGCGCCTCAGAGACGCATACAGAGCGTTTTAGAGACGCATTGAGGTCTAGTGTTTACTAATGCAATCAACTGCTTGAGGTATTGATTAGTAGTTTGTGCTCTATACGCTAAATGTCCCTATTTTCTCCCTTTAGGGAATTTTCCAATAACAGGGATTTTTCCCTATCATTGGACAGAAACAAAGCTCCCTTCCTTTAGGAGAGGAGAGAAACAAAAGACCCCTTAAGATAACTTAAAGATAACGTTAAGGTACTAACTTAAAGACTCCCTTAAGATTTTCCTTAGAGTGTTAACCACTAACTATTAACCACTTAGATTAAATAACTTTAGAGAGTGAGACTTAGTAGTTATAGGTACAGGGGGGAGGGTATGGGGTGTTAGGTCTTCTCTACAATTGCATCGTCTCACTACGTTCACACAAAACGTGTCTTAGAAAACCTTAGTTTTTACCACTAGCTGCTAATGCTCTCTGAACCGTAGACAAAGACACACCAACCTCAGAAGCAATCTTACGTAGTGATACCCCTTCAGTACGTAGCTCTATGATCCGCTGGTGGTTCGTTTCGTTGCTAGGTCTGCCTTTGTACTTACCAGCCGCTTTAGCCTTCTCTATGCCTTCCTGACGCCTCTCTTGAATCATGGCTAACTCAAACTGAGCTACAGCTCCTAGCATATTCAGCATTAACTCAGACATGTGGTCACTGCCACCAGCGTTAAAGCTAAGGTTCTCTTTGTGGAACTTAACGCTCACACCTTGCTCATTCCAACCATTTACTAACTGCTTTAAATCAACCAAGTTACGAGCTAGACGGTCAATGCTGTGTACGTGAATGGTGTCTCCATCCCTTACGTATTCCTTTAGTTCCGTTAAGGCTGGTCGTTTAGTTGAGCCACCACTGCACTTGTCAGTAAAAGACTTATCAAATGAGATACCAGTATCAGTAAGTTGACGGTCTGTGTTTTGGTCTACAGTAGAGACCCTTAGATAAGCTATGTGTGCCACTGAGTGTACCCGTTTGGTTCTTAGAAGTGCTTAAGGTTAGAGTACCTATAAATACAAATCAACCCTAACGGGTACTGTTAGATCAGTGTTTGACCGTAGTCATATGGGTATACCTAACGGGTACAACTAAAGCAGATAATACTTACTAGTTTAACCAGTCCCTTTTAATTACTTCTTCCGCTTTGTCTATGAACTCTTTGAGGGTCTTTAACTCATCCCCTTTGGCGTAGTAACCATAAGTCATGGTCTTACCGCCTTCATGGCCTACTATGAAAGCAGAGCGGTTTTCTTGAATTCCAGCTCTAAGCAATGCTGTTGACACGTGAACACGGAGACTGTGAAAGCATTGAGATGAGTCTTTGCTGATATTAGTTACCTTAAATCGGGAGAAATCACGACTAGCCTTGTCTCCGTTCAATCCAAGCAGCTTGCTTTCAGGATCTCTACCATCCATTAGCTGTAATACTTCTGAAGCTAGTGAGTCTGTTAATGGCACTGTTCGTTGAGCCGCAGAGGTTTTACCAATTCTGATTTTGATTGCAGTAATCCCAGAGTCTGTATATACATCTTTAACCTTGATTCTACACAGCTCTCCAATCCTGCTCCCAGTGAAGAGACCAAGGCGGAACAGTAGACCCATATTTGAACCTTTAGCCGTTTGCTCATCAGCCCATTTAGCCAATAAGTGGATTTGCTCTCTACTAAACAATTGCTTAGGGTTCTTTTCCTTCTTCGTTTCAAGGTGAGCCAATGAATGGTCTGCAAAAGGGTTGTCTTTGTTTTTAATGCGTCCCATGTCCCATGCATGTTTATAGACAGTCTTCAGTCTACTTAAGTGAGCTCTAATCGTTGATACTGAGCACTCGTCTGCTAGCTCGCTAATGAAGCCAACAACGGAAGACCGCTCAATACTGAGTAGTGGTAAATCAAACACTTCACAATGCTTAAGGAATCGTTCAGTTGTAGATTTTACTTTGGATATAGTGTCTTTATTTTTATTTCTGTTTAGCTCTAACCACTCAGTCATGGATTCCCGTAACGTACAGGTGTACTTGAGTGGTGTTTCACCTGAATACACTGCCTTTAACGCATCTCGTTGTATTTCTGGGTAACGGTCTGTGTTCGTTACATCTTCTAAATCAATGTTATGGTGCACACCGTAAGGCTCATAGCCGTGTATATCTTTAGCTTCTTTGAGTGTTCTATAGAAGCTTATGAAAGTAGCTCGTCCCCCGTCTATGGCTTGCTCTTCCTGTAAACTCATTTCTGCAAGCAGAGCGTTTCTGCGCAATCGTGCTGTTTTAATGCAGGAGGTCTTCAAGGACTTGGTTAAGACTTCTTTGCCTTCATAGAGGTGTTGTAGTTGCTTAGGGATACGCTTAGAGAAAAGCCATACATCGCGGTTATTACGCTTCTTTAAATACTTATTATCTTGAGACACTGTATACTCAAAAGTGGAGACTAATGTAGAGACAAATGTTAACACAAAGTCTTATATTACGGTAGGTTAAGGGGTTTAAGGGTTATTTGGGCGGCATGATGTAATACGCTGCTTACCTTATCGCTGTAACGTTTTTATAGCGAAGAGGTATCTGACCAAACCAAGAAGAAGCCGAGGTTTTTACCTCGGCTTTTTTGTGCTTGGCGTTTTTGATTTGTTGATACGTCATCGCAGTTCAATTTGTCGTTTATGCAGTGCGATGAAATACTGATTTAAAGGCGATGCGTCGTACTTGTTTATCCAGATTCGTGGCTGAACATGACATCATCATTGTGTGGGACTGGTACAAGAAATACTTCAGAAAATATTGAAATATGGTCGTTGTAGATTTTTTCTATTATAGTCAACTTGTTAAATATGGCATGCGAGTGAAATTTTTTCATACGATTAGTAGAAAATGAGTACACATACGCTATGTTGTAAGTAATGCTTAATATAACGGAGATAAGAATGAAAAAGCTTTTGACGTCTTTGGCAGTGGTAGCCGCTGTTGCATCACCTGTTGCGCTTGCTGACAGCACTCCTGTGATGTTTTCTACAATTGATCACATTAATGCGCCGTCTCGCTCTGAAGTGGGCGGTGTTCGCTTAGCTGTTCTACACGGACAGGTTAACGAAGTGAAAGGGGTCGATTTCTCTCTACTTGGTATGTCTGAAACCGATCGTACAACCGGTGTTAACTTTGGTCTGTTCTTCGGCGCAGCGAAAGTAAACCAAGAAATGAAAGGGGCTTCACTTGGCCTTGTTAACTGGAACCGTGGCCAAACAACAGGCCTAAACCTGGGTGCGGTTAACATTACTAACAATGTGAAAGGCCTTAACTGGAGTGCGGTTAACTACTCCCAAGGCTACACAATGGCGGATGTTGGTCTGGCAAGTATCTCTAAAAAGTCTAACTTCCAGCTAGGTTTCTTCAACATGACAGACCAAATCGACGGTATTCAAATTGGTCTGCTTAACTGTGCGGATAACGGCTTCTTGAAGTGTTTCCCACTGATTAACTTCGCGAAATAATCTGCAGTTATAGTAATACTTAAACAGAAAGACCCCGAACTGATGTCGGGGTCTTTTTATATCTCACGTTTGAGCTTATTTGATTAAGCGAGACGACTTTCTGCGCTGTATTCTTTGATGCACACCGCGACGTAAGGACTTGATGTGTCGCTCCGCTTCATCAACGCCCAGTAACACAGTTAAAGTCAGTACGGTGATGACCACTGATTGAGACAAATAACCAAGACCAATCATTAAGCCTAACCCGGCTAGTACCCAGATGACCGCCGCAGACGTCACACCGTGGATTTTGCCATCTAGCGTCATCATTACACCAGCGCCCAGAAATCCGACACCGGTAATGATTTGACCCAGTACACGTGCTTGATCAAGCGTGTTTGGCGATAAGGATACCGCCATCGACATGAAAAGGTAGGTGCCTGAAATAATGAGTATTGCAGTGCGAATGCCAACCGGTTTACCACGGGTCTGGCGTTCTATGCCAATCATTAACCCATTGATGGCACAGCATAGAAGAGCAGACCAACTAAATGGGCCAAGATCGAAAATTTGTTCGAATGTTGTATGCATCTTGACCTCCAAAAGCGCGGAGTATGCATAGAATCACCCCTCAAAGCGAACAAAAAGAAACGCTCGTGACGACAAATTTAATTCAACTTCAACTGGTCTCGCTATTTACTCTAAATGGAGGTCTAGCGGTGTTTTACTTGGCCTGCCGCCGATCTCTCGCGTAAGTTTTGGCACCAGGTAACCAGACACACGAGTTATTACTCCGCGCATGATCGTTTTTGCCTCCTCATCGGAAACAAAGTAATGCGCAGCACCTTGGACTTTGTCTAGTACATGCAAGTAGTAAGGTAACACTCCCGCATCAAATAAGGCTTCACTCAAGTCGACCAGGGCATCCACAGAGTCATTGATATCTTTAAGCAGCACACTTTGGTTGAGTAGAGTCACACCAGATTGTTTGAGTTTGAACAGCTGTGAGGCGAGTTCGCTACTTAATTCGTTCGCATGGTTGATGTGAGTGACCAAGATAACCTGCAAGCGGGAGTCGCGAAGTATCTGGCATAGTTCATCGGTTATACGCGCTGGGATTACCACAGGTAAGCGGCTGTGAATTCGAAGACGTTTGATATGCGGAATTTGTGTAATCCGCTCTATCAGCCACTGAAGTTCATCATCTTTCGCCATTAATGGATCTCCGCCGGAGAAGATCACTTCGTTCAGCTCGGGCTGCTGCGCAATATACTCGAGACTTTGAGCCCAGGCTTGTTTACCACTTTTGTTATCCTGATACGGGAAATGTCGGCGGAAGCAGTAGCGACAATTCACCGCACAGCCTCCTTTAACAATCATCAGTGCACGATTACGATATTTGTGCAGCAAGCCGGGAATCTCGTTGTCTTGCTCTTCAAGTGGATCGCTGGAGTAGCCCTCATGCACTTCGAACTCTTCACTTAACGGTAAAACCTGACGTAAAAGAGGGTCTTTGGGATTGCCTTTTTCCATTCTATCGACAAAACTTTGCGGTACACGCTGTGCAAACAGCTTGCGCGCAGCAAACCCGTCTTGCCACGGTGAGGGATCTATTTCCAGTTTTTCGAGCAATTTTGCAGGATCAGAGATCCCATTCGCCAACTGTTTGAGCCAGTTTTGCTCAACAGAATCGACTTTTCGGGTTATTATGTGCGGCATTGAATTTAGCTCTAAGAATGTAAGAGGAAAAAATGGCTACAGTTAGCACCAATGAATTTAAAGGCGGTCTTAAGTTAATGCTTGATAATGAGCCTTGCGTAATTCTGGAAAACGAATACGTTAAACCAGGTAAAGGCCAAGCGTTCAACCGCGTAAAAATTCGTAAACTTCTTTCTGGTAAAGTGCTAGAGAAAACATTCAAGTCTGGTGACACTTGTGAAGTGGCAGACGTAATGGATATCGACCTAGATTATCTATATTCAGACGGCGAATTCTACCACTTTATGAACAATGAAACGTTCGAACAGATCGCTGCTGATGCGAAAGCGGTAGGTGAGAACGCTAAATGGTTGGTAGAAAACAACACTTGTATGATCACGCTTTGGAACGGTAACCCAATCTCAGTTACTCCACCAAACTTTGTTGAGCTGGAAGTTACTGACACAGATCCAGGTTTGAAAGGTGATACTCAAGGTACTGGTGGTAAACCAGCTACGCTATCAACTGGCGCTGTTGTACGTGTTCCACTATTCATCGCAATTGGCGAAGTGATCAAAGTTGACACTCGTACTGGTGAATACGTAGGTCGTGTGAAGTAATTCACTTAAACGTATCGAATAAAAAAGGTCGCTTCGGCGGCCTTTTTTATTGCCCGCAGTTTTGACATGTGGCTAAAACAAGAAGCGCACCGCATAGTTTTATTATTTTTGTATTATTCGTTAAAAACGTATTTGTTTGATGAATCTTTCGATTATTCCTTAAGGTTACCATTTGATAGATTATCTCCAGAGGTCGTTGAGTTGCATAGCAATTTGATTTTTATCGATTTAACTCAATGACAACCGCAATAAGGAGAACAATATGGAAAGCACAGGTTTAGGACAAAGCTTAAAAGTTGAAGAACGACGTCGATTACTTCACCGAGGGATAAAAGCGGCAGTTTTTGGTATACCGTTGTTGGCTATAGGGTTAACCATTAACAGTTCTGTTTTGATGACCGATGCAGGTTACAGTTATGTGCACCAGAACAATATTACCGGTGAATTGGATGTGTTCACTGAACCGGGTATTCATTTTCGTATGCCCTTTCTGTCTAAAATCACCCAATATGACCAAGTCATCACTGTGTCATTTGGTAACAACAAGGGTGAGGATTTTTACCAGAGGCTTGAGCCGGTACAAGTACGCTTTGCGGATACTTATATTGGTCAGATTCCCGTCACATTCCGTTTTAAATTGAGTAATGATCCGGAAGCAGTGAAGAAAATGCACCGAGAGTTTCGTAATAACAGCAATCTGATCGATGCGTTATTAGTAAAAAATGCCCGAAACGTAACGGTGATTACCGCGACTCAGTATACTGGAGAAGAGTTCTTTCAGGGCGGTTTGAACCAGTTTAAATCTAAGTTGGGTGATCAGCTTCGAGAAGGTATTTATCTGACTGAGCGTCGTCAGGTGGAAGTTGAAGAGCTTGACCTGGCTCCTGTTGGTGCAAATCAGGCCAACGCCAATCAATTGCAGCGTACGAATCAGTTAGTCTGGAAAACGGTACCGGTCGTAGACAAAACAGGCCAACCTATCCGACAGGATAACCCGTTACAGCAATACGGCATTCAAGTTACTCAGGTAACCATTGGTGACCCGCAGCCAGAGAAGCAGCTTGATCAGTTATTGGCAGATAAAAAACGCTTGGTCGCAGATCGCATTCGCGCAATTCAGGAGCAGGAAACTTCTAAAGCTCAGGCCGAAACTGAGCAGCTGCGTAAAGAAATTCAGCGTACTCGTGAAGTTCAGGATGCACAACGTCAGAAAGAGCTCGCTATTATTTCTCAGCAAAAAGAGGTCGAGGTTGCTCGTCAAATAGCTGAGCGTGAAATCGTTGAAGTGGAGAAAACCAAGCGACTTGCTGAAGTGGAGAAAGAAAAAGAGCTGGCAATGGCAGAAGCGAACTTAGCGATTCAGAAAGCCAATGCTCTTTCCGCTCAATATGAAGCGAAAGCGATTTTAGAGAAAGGCCGCGCAGAAGCCGAAGTCCTGAAAGCGAAGTATGCGGCATTAGGAGCAAACCGAGAAGTTTACCTAGCTGAGTTGAACCGTGAGGTTGCAAACTCGTTGTACAGTAATCTGCAAAACTTCCAAGTTCAAATGCCGCAAAACTATATTGGTGGTAATCAGGAAACAGGCCTGAAAACGAACTTAGATGTGATCACTGGTTTTGGTGCTCTTGGCTTAATGGATCAAACTAAGAAGATTACTCAGCAATAAGATCATAGGTGGCCAAAAGCTTTTAAAGCAAAAAGATCATGGGTGTCCAAAAACAAAAAAAGCTGGCATAAAGCCAGCTTTTTTCATTTATAACAGTGTCTTAAATCATGAAGATAAAGATAACTGATAGCGCACTGATAAGGCCAGCAAACGCGTAGCATGCCACTTTGCCCACCACACCAGTGTGGAACTTAAGGTCGTGCATACCGTGGTGAACACGGTGCATTGCATGCCACATTGGCAGCGCTAGTGTACCGATGATAAATAGCGCACCAATGATGCTGGTCGCGAATTCAGATACTCGCTCGTAGCTCATTGCATCAGCATCAATCACGCCCAGTGGAACTAGGATACCAAGGACAAGTACGGTGATAGGAGTGATCATCGCAAACCAGGTACCGCCTGCACCAAACAGTCCCCACCAGATTGGCTCATCCGAACGTTTTGGTGATGTATTTACACTATAATTTGGTTTCATTGTTCAGCTCCTTACACCACGATGAGAACGATCAGTGAGATAAACGCGACCGCTGCCCACTGAGTCAGTACGATGATATTCTTACCTACAGGTTTGCCTTTTAGGCGAATTGGCATCACCTGTGGCATCATGCTGAAGAAGGTTTGTGCGTGGAACAGGCTTCCAAGTAGCGCAACAATGTTGATCGCGACTACGATTGGGTTTGCCATGAACTCTAACCAGCCTTGCCAAGCTTCAGGCCCTTTCACTAGTGAACCCAGACCGAAAGTCAGGAAGATGGTGAATAGAATCAGTGGCAGTACCGTCGCTTCACGTAACATGTAGAAGCGGTAGAAAGGATGGTCCTTCCACCAAGTGCGTTTTACTTCACGAACGTAAGGTTTACGGTTACTCATCCTTCTGCCTCCTGAGGTTTCAGCATCGCAATTACGAAGTCCATAGAAGACTCTACTTTGCCTTGGTTTACTGCTGCTGCAGGGTCAACGCTCTTTGGACAAACCTCAGAACAGTAACCTACAAACGTACAACCCCAGGCGCCATTCTCACCGTTAATCAGCTTCATACGTTCAGCTTTACCGTTATCACGGCTATCTAAGTTGTAACGGTGCGCCAAAGTCAGCGCTGCCGGGCCGATAAACTCTGGATTGAGACCGAACTGCGGACACGCTGCGTAACACAGACCACAGTTGATACAACCAGCAAACTGCTTGTATTTCGCCATTTGCTCTGGCGTTTGCAAGTTTGTGCCGTCTTCAGGTTTGCGGTCGTTGCCAATGATGTAAGGTTTGATCGCTTCAAGACGCTCGATAAATGGCGTCATATCAACGATCAAGTCTTTCTCAATCGGGAAATTCGCTAATGGCTCGATTTTCAGACCATTTTGGTAGTCACGTAAGAAGCTCTTACAAGCTAGCTTAGGCACACCATTAACCATGATGCCGCATGAGCCACAGATTGCCATACGACAAGACCATCGGTAAGACAGGTCTTTGTCTAGGTTATCTTTGATGTAACCAATCGCGTCGAGCACAGACATTGTTTCATCGAATGGTACTTCGAAAGTTTGTAAGTGCGGTTCTGCGTCTTTTTCTGGGTCATAACGCAGAATGTCTACTTTCTGGATGCGGTTTGCTGACATTATGCTTGCTCCTCTGCGTTCTTCGCTGCTTCTTCTGCTGCGGCTTTTTCTGCAGCTTCACCGTATAGACGCGCTTTAGGCTGAGACTTAGTAATAGTTACATTGCTGTAGTCGATGCTAGGCGCTGCGTCTGGTTGATAGAAAGCAAGTGAGTGTTTCAGGAAGTTCACGTCGTCACGTTCAGTGCAGCCATCATCGAGACGTTGGTGTGCACCGCGAGATTCTTTGCGCAGGATTGCAGAGTGAACCATCGCTTCTGCCACTTCCAGGCCGTAACCGACTTCGATTGCGTACAGAAGGTCAGTGTTGAACACTTTGCCTTTGTCTTTGATGCTAATGCGTTTGTAACGTTGTTTAAGTTCCGTGATCTTATCGATGGTTGCTTGCATCAGATCTTCTTGGCGGTAGATACCACAACCCGCTTCCATGGTGTGGCCCATTTCGGTACGGATGTCTGCCCAGTTTTCATCGCCTTCTTGGTTCATTAGGCTGGCAATGCGTTCTTCTACAGCTTTCACTTGATCTGCGATAGCGTCGTCGTTCCAGCCTTTGAATTCTGCTGCACGTTTCACTGCGTTTTCACCCGCAACTCGGCCAAATACCACGAACTCAGCCAGAGAGTTAGAGCCAAGACGGTTCGCACCATGCAGACCAACTGACGCACACTCACCAACTGCGAATAGACCTTTAACGCGAGTCTCACAGCCACCATCAGTTTCGATGCCGCCCATGGTGTAGTGCACGGTCGGACGAATTGGAATTGGTTCTTTTGCAGGATCAACGTTCACGTAAGCTTTTGCTAGCTCACAGATGAAAGGTAAACGTTCTTGTAGGTACTCTTCACCAAGGTGGCGAAGGTCTAGGTGCACCACGTCACCCAGTGGGTGTTTGATGGTGTTGCCTTTCTGTTGCTCATGCCAGAAAGCTTGAGAAACTTTGTCACGTGGACCCAGTTCCATGTATTTGTTTTTCGGTTGACCCACTGGAGTTTCAGGGCCCATGCCGTAGTCTTGTAGGTAGCGGTAGCCGTTTTTGTTGACAATAATACCACCTTCACCACGACAACCTTCTGTCATTAGGATACCAGTACCTGGTAGGCCAGTAGGGTGGTATTGAACAAATTCCATATCACGTAGCGGAACACCGTGACGGTAAGCCATTGCCATGCCATCGCCCGTTACGATACCGCCGTTGGTGTTACAGTGGTAAACTCGTCCTGCGCCACCAGTAGCAAGCACAACAGATTTCGCTTTGATGGTTACCAACTCACCTTCAGACATGTGAATGGCGATTAAGCCTTGTACTTCACCATCGTCAACAAGCAGATCTAACACAAAGTACTCATCAAAACGTTTGATGTTGCTGTACTTCATTGAAGTTTGGAATAGGGTGTGAAGCATATGGAAGCCGGTTTTATCCGCTGCAAACCAAGTTCGTTCAACCTTCATACCGCCAAAGCGGCGAACGTTAACTTCCCCGTTCTCTTTACGGCTCCAAGGACAACCCCATTGTTCCATTTGGATCATTTCGCGGGTTGCGTTTTCTACAAAATATTCAACGACGTCCTGTTCACATAGCCAGTCGCCACCGCCAACCGTATCGTTGAAGTGGTTATCTAAGCTATCTTCATCCTTGATAACTGCTGCTGAGCCACCCTCCGCTGCGACCGTGTGTGAGCGCATAGGATAAACTTTAGAAATCAGAGCGACTTCTAAATCTGGGTTTGCCTCTGCCGCTGCAATAGCAGTACGAAGACCAGCGCCGCCAGCGCCGATGACTGCGATATCTGTGGTGATAATTTGCACAGTTATCCTCCAGTGAGTAATTGCGGAAATCCGCTTGTTATTGTGATTGTGAGGGGTTCTCGAAGAGAAGCTCCCCGAAAGTAGTAGAGATTAGTGTAGTGGAGCTGTATGAGATAAATATTGATGTAATTAGGTTTTTTCTTTGGTAATGCACTTAAGAGCATAAAAATTACAGGTTATGTGATTACTATCACGGCGAGAATATTTGTAACCTCTAACTGAAATTATTGAGTGTTAATGGAGTGTTGCTTGTTGTTGGCGAGGTTGATAACAGGTTTTGTGGTGAGTGTTGATTTTGCTTTGTAGTACGAAAAATTTTGGCTTCATGTTGCTTTGTCGCACAGTAATAACCGGTCTTTAAAAGCGAATGAAATCGTTTCTCGCCCCAAAGTAAAAACATGTAGAATGTGGGCTTTAGCTGCTAGCCCTAAGCTTTGAGAGACTTGTTATGCAAACCAATTGGCAACCGACTGCTTCCATTGAACAACTTCGTCAACGTGCGGCGTTGATCGCCACTATTCGCCGATTTTTTGCCGAGCGACAAGTGATGGAAGTGGATACGCCTGCCATGAGCCACGCGACGGTGACGGATATTCATTTGCATACCTTTCAAACCGAGTTTGTTGGCCCTGGCTACGCTGACGGCAGTAAGCTGTTCTTTATGACCAGTCCCGAATTCCATATGAAACGTTTATTGGCGGCGGGTAGTGGCTGCATCTACCAGATCAATAAAGCGTTTCGCAACGAAGAGAATGGCCGTTACCACAATCCAGAATTCACCATGCTGGAATGGTATCGAGTTGGTTTTGACCATCATCAGTTAATGGATGAGATGGATGAGTTGCTACAGCGAGTGCTGAAGTGTGGCTCGGCTCATCGTATGACGTATCAGCAGGCGTTTCTTGATGTTCTAGGCGTGTGTCCGCTTGAAGGCTCAATGTCAGAGCTTAAAGTCGTCGCCGGAAAGCTGGGGCTGAGTGATATTGCTGATCCGGAAGATGACCGCGATACTTTACTGCAACTCCTGTTTAGTATTGGTGTCGAAAGTAAGATTGGTCAGGATGCGCCTGCGTTTGTTTATGACTTTCCTGCATCGCAAGCGGCATTAGCAAAAATAAACCCTCAAGACAGCCGTGTTGCTGATCGCTTTGAAGTGTATTTTAAAGGGATAGAGCTCGCTAATGGTTTCCATGAGTTAGACAATCCTAAAGAACAACTTACGCGTTTTGAACAAGACAATGCGAAACGCTTAGAGATGGGTTTGAAGCCTCAGCCGATTGACTATCATCTTATTGCGGCACTAGAGGCTGGGTTGCCGGACTGTGCTGGCGTAGCGTTAGGCGTTGATCGACTCATCATGTTGGCTTTAGGCTGTGATCATATTGATCAGGTAACAGCATTCCCGTTCCCTATTGCATAAGGATATCCAATGAACCGAACGGTTGGACGTTTGATTATTTGCGGTTGCGCTGTTGTGATTGCGTATTTATCGCTCAGCTCAGGAGAGCTACAAAAGTGGGGGTCGTTTACTTACCTCGATAAGCTACAACATTTAATGGCATACACGAGTTTTGCTTTTGTTGCTTGTTGCTGTGTTCGTCATTGGCGAAAACGCTGGATAGTGGCAATTAGTATCCTGTTGTTCAGCGCGGTGATTGAATGGCTACAAGGTTATGTCGGTAGAGAAACCTCTTGGTTAGACCTTGTCGCTAATGGCACGGGGATTCTGACTGGTCTGCTAAGTTATCGTATTTGGAGCCTCTATCGACCTAGGTTGGTGAAGTCGCTATACTCGATTCGTTAAAGAAAAGGGAATACGATAATAATGAAAACGCGCGACAAAATAGTCTACGCGGCACTGGAGTTGTTTAACCAACATGGTGAGCGAAATATCACCACTAATCACATTGCCGATCACATCGAAATCAGTCCAGGTAATCTTTATTACCACTTTCGCAATAAGCAAGAAATCGTCCGCGAAATCTTTGCGCTTTATTCAGCAGAACTTTTAGAAAGATTTACCCCTCTTAAAGGCTCTCAAGAGAGTCTGACTATGCTGAAGAGTTACCTAGATTCGACCTTTACGCTGATGTGGAAGTACCGTTTTTTCTACGCCAATTTACCAGAGATTTTGTCGCGTGATGAGCAACTTCACGAGCAATACATCGAGGTGCAGGACAAACTGCAAGCCAATTTGATTGCGATCATGCAGGAATTCGTTGCCCTCAAATTGCTGAACGTTGATCAGCAGCAATTAACATCTTTGGTATGCACGCTGCACCTCATCGCTTGTAGTTGGTTGTCTTACCAATCTGCGATGCTACCTAAATCCAACATTACCGAGCAAATGGTGCGACAAGGCATGCTTCAGATGATAAATGTTGTAAAACCACTCGCAACGGAGCAAGGGTTGGAGCAGTTGTTACTGTTGGAAGATGGCGTAAGTGCTATGCAGGGCTAATGGCGTATTATTTTAAGCTTAATTTCATTTTCGAATCGTAACTTGAGTTGACTTGTGGCACGCGCAGCGCACAATAGTTACAAACCTCAATTTATACCTGAGCAAAGTTATCTCGATAAAGGAATTATCTTTCAATGAATTACGACATATTTAATGGTGATGCGGACGGCATTATCGCTCTGCTGCAACTGCGCTTAGCTGATCCTCTGGAAGCCAAATTGGTAACGGGTGTAAAACGCGGTATCAAGCTGGTAGAAACCGTGGATGTACAAGCGGGCGACGAGCTGACGGTTTTAGACGTTTCGATGGAAAAGAACATGGCAGGTCTGGAGCATGCTTTGGCTCAGGGCGCTCATGTTTTTTACGCCGATCACCATAAAGCGGGTGACATTCCACAGCATGGTAACTTAGATGCGCACATCGATCTCGATGCGAATATGTGTACGGCTTTGATTGTCGATAAACTGTTGCAGGGACGTTTTCATGCCTGGGCTATAACGGCAGCGTATGGTGATAACCTGATTGCTAAAGCTGATGAACTGGCTGACCTTGCTGGCTTTTCGGCAGAGCAGAAAGCGCAACTGAAAGAGCTGGGCACGTTGATCAATTACAACGGCTATGGTTCGAAGGTTGATGATCTACATTTTCATCCGGCGGATTTATATCAAGCATTGATGAAATATACTTCGCCATTTGATGTCATTGCAGATGCGTCTTCTCCATTCTACTTGCTGCAATCGGCCTATCAGCAAGATATGGATGCCGCCCAAGCGATTCCTGCCACCCATGAAAGCAATAAACTGAAACTGTTTGAGCTACCAGACAATGCCGCTTCACGTCGTATCAGCGGAGTTTATGGTAACTGGTTGGCGAATCAAAACCCAGATTCAGCTCATGCTGTTTTAACCGAAAACGTAGATGGTACTTATACGGTATCACTGCGCGCTCCATTGAATAACAAGCAGGGTGCGGTGGCGGTTTGTGGACAGTTCCCGACAGGCGGTGGTCGAGAGGCTGCGGCGGGAATCAATGCGTTAAGCAAAGACGATGTGAGCGCATTTATTGACGCGGTTGAAACGTATTACGCGTAACGATTTAGAGTCATTCATTTGTGTAAAAAGGAGCCATCGGCTCCTTTTTCTTTAGGCTATTTTTACTTACAGGCGTTTTAACCAGGATTTCGGGTTTTGTGCTTCGCTGTTACGACGAATCTCAAAGTAAAGGGATGCTCTGTCTTGACCCCCGGTATCACCAGCAAGAGCAATAACCTCACCAGCTGTCACTCTATCACCTTCTTTTTTCGTTAGTGCCTGATTGTATCCGTAAAGGGTCATGTCTCCTTTACCGTGGTCGAGGAGTACCACCAATCCATAACCACGTAAGTACTCAGCGAATACGACAGTGCCGGGATAAACCGCTTTGACTTGCTGGCCATAGTTGGCGGATAGCACCATGCCTTTCCAGTTAACCTGACCAGTCTGACGAGTGCCGAAGTTATGCAGCACACTACCTGTTATTGGCCAAGGTAGTTTACCGCGCTGCTTACCTAAACCATCCATTGGCACCGCATTGCGCTTAGCGGCTTTAGCTATTTCGGCTTTAAGGCGAGTTTCATTACGCTGCAACTCTGCCAGATAGCGTTTGTCGTTGGTAATGCTGCCCTGAATTTTGCTCAGCGTTTGTTTACGTTTCGACTGCGTACTTGCCAGCGCGGTACGCTTTTCGGATTGCTGTTTTAGCAGCGTTTCAATTTGCTCTTTTTCCAGCTCAAGTTGGTTCTTATTGTGTTCCAGCTTCTGAGTGGTTTGGGTAATGGCATCAATGATTTCGGAGCGTGCTTTTGCCAAGTGTTGAAAGTACTGGCTGATACGATCTTCTTCGACGCCCTGATTGAGCAAGTGCCCATTGGCTTTAGCACGCTCAGTCACGTAATAGGTTTGCAGAAGCTGTTTCAGCTCTTCTTCCTGCGCCTGACGCTGACCCTCTTGTAAGGCGATCTTTTCTTCTAAGTTATTGATGTTTTTATCGGCTTGAGTGAGCTCTGCTTTGGTCTGTTTGATCTCTCTTTCTAGAGCTGAGATCCCCAGCTCTTGGTCTTTCAGAGATTTTTGCAGTTCATTCAGTTGCTTTTCTTGAGAGGTGAGGGCTTTCTTCTGGCGATTGATTTCGCTGGAGACCCCTTTCAACTCTTGCTGACTCACAGCGGAAGAGGTGAGAGGGAACGTGGCAGATAAAGCACAAGTTAATAAAATAGCCGAGCGGAGCACTGGATGATTTTGTTTTCGCACTTGAGAGTTACCTACCACATTGTTGTTATATAAAAATTAGAGAGCGATTAAATACCATCTCCATGGATAAAGCTTTGAGATTTGCCATTGAAGCCCTGGTCCATATCGAGTGATGGCTTATCTGTTTTTGGTCGGCCCACGATTTTTGCTGGTACCCCTGCCACGGTCGTGTGAGGGGGAACCGGTTGTAGAACCACGGAGCAAGAGCCAATTTTTGCACCTTCACCCACTTCGATGTTACCAAGAATTTTTGCACCGGCACCAATCATCACGCCTTCACGGATTTTCGGGTGACGATCACCGCACTCTTTACCCGTACCACCTAAGGTCACGTCCTGCAGGATAGATACATCATCTTCCACAACGGCGGTTTCACCAATCACGATGCCTGTCGCGTGGTCGAGCATGATCCCACAGCCAATTCGCGCCGCAGGGTGAATATCCACCTGACACGCAACCGAAATTTGGTTTTGCAGATAGGTCGCTAATGCATGACGGCCTTGTGACCACAACCAGTTTGCGACACGATATCCTTGCAGCGCGTGGTAGCCTTTTAAATACAGCAGGGGCATTGAGTACATAGAAACCGCAGGGTCACGATTCACTGTGGCACAAATGTCGCAGGCCGCACAGTCGGTAATGTTTGGATCGGCGATAAACGCCTCTTCAATTACCTCCCTCACTGCCATAGCTGGCATCGAGGCTGTGTCTAATTTGTTGGCCAAAATGTAACTCAGGGCAGCGCCGAGACTTTCATGCTTGATGATCGTCGCGTGGTAAAAGCTGGCCAGCATTGGCTCCTGCTCTGACATTTCGCGGGCTTCTGCAACAATTTTGTTCCAGACTTTTTGTTTTTCGCAGTGTTTCATTCTCAATATCCTGAGTAGTTCTTCTTCCGTGACCCGACAACTTATATTCTTCTCAGATGAGGCGTTAGGGTGCTATTTACCTTCAGACTTTTTGTCACGAGCAAGTAAATCTTGTGCTGCCAGGCGCGCGTCTTTTCCTTGATACAATACTTGATAAATTTGGTCAACAATTGGCATTTCAACACCCATACGTTGGGAGAGCATCCATACCTCTTTGGTGTTGCGGTAACCTTCCACAACCTGACCAATTTCTTCCTGCGCGGTATCGACGTCTTTACCTTGACCTAATGCCAAACCAAAACGACGGTTACGGGATTGGTTATCGGTACAGGTGAGAACAAGATCACCCAACCCAGCCATACCCATAAAGGTTTCTGGTTTCGCACCCAGAGCGGCACCTAAACGGCTCATTTCAGCCAAGCCTCGGGTGATCAGTGCAGTTCGTGCGTTAGCACCAAATCCGATACCATCTGACATACCAGCGCCGATCGCAATGACATTTTTTACGGCACCACCAAGCTGCATGCCAATGAAATCACTATTAGCGTACACGCGGAATGTTTTGCTGCAGTGGATCTTTTCTTGCAGATCAGCAACAAATTCAGCATCTGGTGACGCAACGGAAATTGCCGTTGGCAGCCCCATGGCCAGTTCTTTGGCGAAAGTTGGGCCAGACAATACTGCCAGCGAGTAGTTTTCCCCGATGATATCAAAGGCGACATCTTTTAACAGACGACCAGTTTCTGGCTCTAGGCCTTTGGTTGCCCAGCAGATGCGTGTATCTTCACGTAGGAAAGGCTTACAGCTTTTCAGAACGATACCAAATACATGGCTCGGAACGACAACCAACAAGTCACGACTTGCTTGCACCGCTTTTTCCAGATCCGATTCGATAATCAGACTTTCTGGAAAATCGATATCAGGTAAGAATTCGTGGTTAGCACGATCTGCTTCAAGGCGAGCCATGTGCTCTGGGTCATGACCCCAAAGGATCACGTTTGCACCGTTACGGGCAAGAGAAATAGCCAGTGAGGTGCCATACGAGCCTGCGCCAATCACAGTCATTGCGATGTCTTTACCGTAAGCATTGTTGGTATTTGCTTGTGTCATGCTACCGCCTAATCGTTGTTCTACTAGTAGAATCTAGTTCATTATTGCCAGATTTTACGCTGTCTAGGGGCTAGGAACTAGGGTTTGTCTTGCAACTTATTCAGAAATAAAAAATGCACATCGCATCGCTCGGTGGACGCTTTGTGCATTTTCTTAGGTATGTGACACTTTCGGCTGTCTTCAAACCGACGTGTCACTTACAAATGTGAATTACGCTTCAGCTTCGCCTTCACCTTGTTGAGCTTGCTGTTGTAGGTAGTTCATGAACAGAGCGTCAAAGTTTACTGGTGCTAGGTTCAGTTGAGGGAACGTACCTTTAACCACTAGGCTTGAGATAGTTTCGCGAGCGTATGGGAATAGGATGTTAGGGCAGAATGCACCTAGGCAATGCGCTAGTTGACCAGCTTCCATTTTTTCAGCTGTGAAGATACCACCTTGTTGAACTTCACATAGGAACGCTGTTTCTTCTTCGTTCTTAACAGTAACTGTCAGACGTAGAACGACTTCGTAAACGCCTTCACCAAGCTCACGGCTTTGAGTGTCTAGGTCTAGTTTAACGTCTGGGTTCCACTCTTTTTGAAAGACTACTGGAGAGTTAGGCGCTTCGAAAGAAACGTCTTTCAGGAAGATGCGTTGAATTGCGAAGTTTTGTTGTGCGTCTTGTGGTGTAGCTTCTGCCATTTTTAAATCCTTAATAAACATTTGTTGGGTTTAGAACGCCTAAACCCAGAAATCTGGTTTGTCCTGAGACTAACTGAGCAAGTTTACCGTGACTAGATGAAGCGTGTATTACGTGCAAAGCGTCACAACTTAGGGCTTCAACTGCTTTTTATTTGCTCAGTTTGTTATCCACTAGGCTCCCAATCGCGATGAAGGCGACCTTTGTACTACTTTTTACCGCGTACTAAAGGAAGGTTCGCTTCGTTCCATGCGATCAAACCATTCTTAAGTAGACTTACGTTTGTAAAGCCTGCTTTTGCTAGTAGGTTTGCGCTCTCCTGAGCGGTTTGGCCCGTCTTGCATACTAGGATGATTGGGTCGGATTTATGGTTTTCAAGGCTACCAAAGCTACCTGATTTGATATCTGACGGTAAAATGTGAAGTGAGTCAGTGATATGGCCTTTTTTGTACTCATCTTGTGTACGAATATCCACCACAACACCGTTTTCACGGTTAATAAGGTGAGTCAGTTGGTTTACGTTGATTTCTTTGTATGCCGCTGTCGCTGACTTAACGATATTCAGGATAAATGCGATAAGAAGACCTACCCAAACCAAAGATAGAATCATGTTTTGTTGGAAAAATTCAATGTACTCTTGCATGTCTTGAGCTCTTGCACTGTTGGCGGAAAATTAAAGCAGGAGTATAGCGAGGTTAGGCCTCTTAGGCGAGAGGGTTAAAATTTTCTAACGAATAATTGAGATCTCTACAAATTCATCACGCCAGAATTACCCTGCCACTGGCCGCGGCTTTATTCATCAAGATTTCCTATTGTAGCTATTGGTCTAAGTGACTTCTGTTTTTCAGGAAAAGGAGAACAATAAGCGATAGGTTTTGTCTTTCAAGCAACAACACAGGTCTAAAACGCGACTCGCTTAGAAAGATCTACCGCCAAAATCGGACGTAAAAATCGAATATAGACCGGGTGTACAAAGCTTGTGGGGAGTGACTATGCTTGTTGGACAGGTTTGCTGACAGAGACTCGTTGTTTCCTAAACTTGTAAGATAGCAACGATAAATCGCAAACAATATTTGATCTTACCCTACAGTTTTGGTTAAAAAGTGTAGTAAAATTACGCTAGTTTTGTTTCAGGGTTAGATGGGGCAGAGAAGCCCTACACGCCAAAAAGTTACTAAATTTGATGAGGTCATCACTATGTCAGCTAAGAAGCCATTGGCTCTAGTTATCCTTGACGGTTACGGTTACCGTGAAGACACAGCAAGTAACGCAATTGCGAATGCGAAAACGCCAGTAATGGATGCACTGATTGCGAACAACCCAAATACTCTAATCTCTGCTTCAGGTATGGATGTTGGCCTTCCTGATGGTCAAATGGGTAACTCAGAAGTTGGTCACACTAACATTGGCGCAGGTCGAGTTGTATACCAAGACCTAACTCGTATTACTAAATCTATCGCTGACGGCGAATTCGCTGAAACACCAGCGTTGGTTGAAGCTATCGATGCAGCTGTAAAAGCTGAGAAAGCAGTACACATCATGGGTCTGATGTCTCCAGGTGGCGTACACTCTCACGAAGATCACATCTACGCAGCGGTTGAAATGGCTGCAGCTCGTGGCGCAGAAAAAATCTACCTACATTGCTTCCTGGACGGCCGTGATACGCCACCTCGCAGTGCAGAAAACTCGCTACAACGTTTCCAAGATCTATTTGCGAAACTAGGTAAAGGCCGAGTTGCTTCTCTAGTGGGCCGTTACTACGCAATGGACCGTGATAACAACTGGGAACGTGTTCAGGTAGCTTACGATCTTCTAACTCAAGCGAAAGCAGAATTCACAGCTGAAACAGCAGTAGCTGGCTTGGAAGCGGCTTACGCTCGTGAAGAAAACGATGAGTTCGTGAAAGCGACAGCAATCAAAGCGGAAGGCGAAGAAGATGCAATCATGCAAGATGGCGATGCTGTTATCTTCATGAACTACCGCGCAGACCGCGCACGTCAAATCACACGTGCATTCGTACCTGAATTTGATGGTTTTGAGCGCGAAGCATTCCCATCACTTCACTTCGTGATGCTGACTCAATACGCAGCGGATATCCCACTAGCAATCGCATTCCCACCTGCGTCTCTAGAGAACACGTACGGTGAGTGGTTGTCTAAGCAAGGTCAAACTCAGCTACGTATCTCTGAAACAGAGAAATACGCGCACGTTACTTTCTTCTTCAACGGCGGTGTTGAAAGCGAGTTTGACGGTGAAGAGCGTCAACTTGTTGCTTCTCCAAAAGTTGCAACTTACGACCTTCAACCAGAAATGAGCTCTCCAGAGCTAACTGAGAAGCTGGTAGCGGCTATTAAATCTGGTAAGTACGATACTATCATCTGTAACTACCCGAACGCAGACATGGTTGGTCACACTGGTGTTTACGAAGCGGCTGAAAAAGCGATCGAAGCGCTAGACGAAAGCGTGGGCAAAGTGGTTGAAGCTATCAAAGAAGCGGGCGGCCAGCTACTTATCACTGCTGACCACGGTAACGCAGAAATGATGGTTGACCCAGAAACTGGCGGTACTCACACAGCGCACACAAACCTACCAGTACCTCTAATCTACGTAGGTGACAAAGCGGTTGAGTTTAAAGAAGGCGGTAAACTGTCTGATCTAGCGCCAACCATGCTTTCTCTGGCTGGTCTGGAAATCCCTGCAGAAATGTCAGGTGATATTCTGGTTAAGTAATTAACTGAAATGCAGAATGATAAAAGCCCGAGTTAATCTCGGGCTTTTTTGTTTCTGATGCTCTATGGATTCTAGTGGACCAAAATCCCTGCTCCAATCACCGCGAGAGCGGCGCCTAGCCAGGCAAATCTGTTTGGTCTGCGCTTAGTATAAATCCAGAGCAGTGGGAGCAGCATGATTGGAGTGGTGGAAGACAATAGAGCGACCATGCCTACATTCCCCTCACGAAGTGCGTAAAGAATCAGTGTCATACCAACCGCCATGGCGAGAAAACCGTTCAGTGCAGTAATACCAAAAACACGCCACGTAATATGTTGTGTTGGTCTGGCGACTTTTACTCCGATGACCAGTAACAAGCAGTGAGCAATAAAAGCGCTGATCATACGAATCGCCGATGCTGCGACGGGGTCAACGCTCGTTTGCATCACTGGCTTGGCTATGATGCCACCAAGCGCCTGACACATTGCTGCAGTGAGCCCTAATCCTATCCCTAGCCAGATATTGCCTTTGACCTCTTCTAAAACGTTATTCGTTTGCCCGCGTCGGCCAAAGAAAATAGCCATGACGACGCCACTAAAAACCAACGCTGAGCCGAGCAATTCCGTATTGGTCATGCTTTCACTAAATAGGAAATAGCCAAGGATGGTTGAGAATACGGCGTGACAGGAGAACAGCAAACCCGCTTGCCTTGGTCCCATACGGTTCATACAGGCAAACAGGGCGGTATCACCAATGAAAATACCAATTAAGCCAGATGCCATCATTGGTGTGACGTGTTCCATCGACACACTTAACCAGCCGCCAGTAATCCACGCCATGGTTGTAAGGATGACTGCCGTGCATCCCATACGCCAACGGCTATAAGCGAAAGCGCCCAAATGCTGCGCCGGAATGACGGAAATTAAGCTAGAGATCGCCCACAAAAAAGCAGCACAAAGTGCCAGCCATTCATAACCCATGATTGAGTAAAGTCCTGTTGGTTCGGGAGGGAGCATTAATATGCATTAAATTGTATCGATGTAAAAGAACAAGTTAGCGGCAAAGAAAAAGCAGCGTGATAAGCTGCTTTTTCTCCAAAACCAAGATTGGCTTTCCGATTGTATCTGATGGTCAGGCTTGAGAGCTAAAAGAGAATAAGCACGGCGCCATAAACGATAAACAAGCCGACCAGTCCAAGGATAAGACCGACTTTCGCCATGTCTTTACTTTCTATCAAGCCTGTAGAGTAAGCCAGAGAGTTTGGCGGGGTCGAGACAGGTAAAATCATGCCGAGTGATGCGGAGAAGGCGACCACGACCAACAGCCCCTGAAGCCCACCGATAGTAGCCAGACTAGGCATGGACGCACCAATAGCGGCAGCAATTGGCATCAATAAGTTTGCTGTCGCGGTGTTCGACATAAAGTTCGCCATTAGCCAGCAGACAATCGAGAGAGCGATCACAACCGCAAACGGAGAGAGTGACTCGTAGTCTATTGCGTGGGCTAGGGCTTCTGCTAAGCCCGTTTTATCCAGTGCAATGCCAATCGCAATACCACCGGCTACCAGCCAAAGCACGTCCCAGTTAATCAATTTCAGCTCTTCTTTGCCCATGATGCCCGTCAAGGTGAAGATTGCCAGTGGGATAATGGCGACGACATAAGTGTTCATACCGTGGGCTTTGGTTGTCATCCACAACAGAATGGTCATTGCAAACGTTACGTAGACCACATAAGCACGCCAACTTCTTTTAAACGTACCATTTAGCTTGAGTTTCATTTCCGCCTCGCTAGAGGGGAAAAGCTTTTGCAGTAAAAACCAGGCAATGGTGAGTTGTATTAATACAAACGGCAGACCCATCATCATCCAGGTCAGAAAGTCTATCGTGTTTTCACCGGTTAGATACTGCAGAGCAATCGCATTGGGTGGCGTACCAATCGGTGTTGCGATACCACCAGTGTTTGCCGCGATAGGGATACATAACACCAGTGCTTTAATGCCTAGATCGCCCTTAGGGGCAGAAGCCACAATTGGGCCTAATAGAGCCAGCATCATCACCGTTGTCGCGGTATTGGACATAAACATCGAGAATACGGCGGTGATCAGCATCAGGCCAAGCATAATGAATTTAGGCTGTGTACCAAATGGTTTGAGCAGAACACGTGCAAGGTTGTTGTCGAGATCGTATTTTGAGGCAGCAATTGCAAGGGCAAAACCACCCATGAAGAGAATGATGATCGGCGATGAGAATGCAGAAAAAATATCGGTGTAGGCGATCAGGTCACCGAGATCGTGACCTGCTGGTGGAGCACGAAAGAGATGCAATCCTTTATCCGAGATCATGATCAGCTCAAGAGCGATGATCAGAATTGAGGTAGCGAAAACCGGAACGGGCTCTAGTACCCAAAGTAAGGCGGCAAGAAGAAAAATAGCCAGTAGACGATGTTGAATTAAAGTCAGGTCATCAATAGGAATAGCATCGATCGGCATCATTAGGACGCCAAGCGGAATCAAAAAACACACCAGCAATTTGACCAGCGTACTCGCACTCATCTTTGGCATTGGTAGCCCCTTTAAATAGTCACTCCATTGCACAGAATAATTGATTGCGCTTTTAAGTACTTAGAGGCAGGTATGAGTTTGAAAATATTAGGCTAAATTTCGAACAGAGTTTTGTTTTTTATCAATAAAAAAGCCTCCGCATTTGGAGGCTTTGAAATCAGCTTTTTTACAGGAAAACTTACTGCTTATGAGCGTAAGGCGTACCCATTACCGTTGTCTTACCATTTTCCATGCTTTCATCGAATGTGATGGCATCTTTTGCGAACAGGTTGATAACGGTTGAACCTAGCTTAAAGCGACCCATCTCTTCACCTTTTTTCAGGATAACTGCTTTGTTACCTTCTGCTGGGTAGTCCCATTTGTAAACGGTATTACCGCGAGGAGGCGTAATCGTACCAGCCCAAACTTGTTCGATGCTGCCTACGATGGTTGCGCCAACCAGAACCTGAGCCATTGGGCCAAACTCGGTATCAAAAATACAAACGACGCGCTCATTACGCGCAAATAGGTTTGGCACATTTTCCGCAGTCAGTGGGTTTACTGAGAACAGATCGCCCGGTACGTAAATCATTTGACGCAGCGTTCCGTCGCACGGCATGTGCACACGGTGGTAGTCACGAGGTGACAGGTATAGCGTTGCAAATGAGCCGTCTTGGAACTCTTCTGCCAGCTTTGCATCACCGCCAAGCAGTTCTTGTGCCGAGAAGTTGTGGCCTTTTGCCTGAATCAACTGACCGTCTTCGATCGGGCCAAATTGACTGACACAAGCGTCTGCAGGGTGAGTGATCACCGCTTCGCCTTCAGCAATCGGACGTGCGCCTTCTTTAAGTTCACGAACAAAAAACTCGTTGAACGTTTTAAAGTGCTTAGGGTCAGAGTGCTTCGCCTCGTCCATGTTCACATTGTACTGTTTGATAAACCAGCGAATAACTGCTGTGGTCAGACTGCCAGCTTCTGATGAAGCTAGTTTACCCATCAGGCGAGTTAAGCCATGTTGTGGGATCCAGTACTGCAGTCCAACTTTAATCTTGTCCATCTTTAATTCCGATACTTCTGTTAGATACGCACGTTAGGGCGCGTGATGTTACTGAAATTTAATTGGCTTGTCAGTATTCGGTGAAGAATTATTACACAGTTGCGGCGACAATTCGGTTACAGATCCGCTTTCTTACTGCGAGAATATTGACGGTTTGCCTTATTCTCGCCCATGCTTTCGAGAATACGATGGTAGTTCTCAAACCGAACTTCGCTTACTTCACCTTTCTCCACGGCTTCACGCAGAATACAGCCAGGATCATCATTGTGTTTACAGTCTCGGAATTTGCAGCCACCAAGATATGGACGGAACTCGACGAACGCTTTCGTGACTTCTTCTGCTTCTAAGTGCCACAGACCAAACTCACGAACCCCCGGGGAGTCAATCAAATCGCCACCTGTCGGGATGTGGTAAAGACGTGCGGCCGTTGTTGTGTGTTGACCTAATCCTGAGTTTTCAGAAATTTCGCCTTCTTCCACTTCTTGCTCGAGTTCTGGCATCAGGGCGTTTACCAGGCTGGATTTGCCTACACCCGATTGACCGACGAATATGTTAATACGATCGCGTAACTGAGCTTCCAGCTCCTTAATGCCTTCACCAGATTTCTTGCTGACAAACAGTACCTTATAGCCAATGCGCTCATATTCTTTTAGCCATTCTTCATACGTCGTACGATCATCATCTTCAAGCAGATCGACTTTGTTCAGAACGAGTAAAGGCGCAATGCTGAGTGTCTCTGCAGCAACTAAGTAACGGTCGATGATATTGAGCGAAAGCTCTGGCAAAACAGAAGAGACAATCACCATTTGGTTGATGTTCGCCGCGACGGGTTTTAGGCCATCGTAGTAGTCCGGTCGAGTCAGCATTGAAGTACGAGGTTCAACCGCTTCCACCACACCAGATATTCCAGCCATCGACTCGAGACCTTCGCGCCACAGTACTCGGTCTCCAGAAACCAGAGATTCAACACCGCGACGAAGGTTACAGCGTTGGACCTGCCCCGTATCTAAATCTTCAATATCAGCATGTTGGCCAAAACGGGTGATCACTAAGCCCTGTTTACTCGCGCCTAGCATGTTCTCATCCCATTGGATGGACTCTTCTTGTTTCTTCAAACGTTTCTGTTGGTTGTTACGAACGCGTCGTACCTGACCTTTGGTTAACTTTTTCTTTTTAGCCACAATTTTGTACTTAATATGAGTTAACTCAAGCTATTGAGCTCGCTCTCGGCTCAAGTTAGTGAGTATCGTGTTTCAAGTATTTTGAGGTATAGTACCTTTTTTATCGATAAACAAATAGGCGGCGTAACCATGTCCTTTAGCGATCAAAACCTGATATGGGTTGATTTAGAGATGACGGGGCTCGATCCTGAAACGCACAAAATCATAGAAATTGCTTCTATTGTCACCGATAGCGAATTAAATATTTTGGCTGAAGGGCCGGTACTTGCAGTTCATCAGCCGGAAGAAGAATTGGCTAAGATGGATGACTGGTGCACCAATACCCATACCGCAAGTGGCTTGGTTGAGCGTGTTCGCAACAGCAAAGTGACTGAACAAGATGCGGTTGCTCAAACTATTGCTTTCCTAGAGCAGTGGGTGCCTAAAGGCGCTTCTCCAATTTGTGGTAACAGCATTGGCCAGGATCGTCGCTTCTTGTACAAGCACATGCCAGAGCTGGAAGAATATTTTCACTACCGTTATTTGGATGTCAGCACGCTGAAAGAGCTTACTCGTCGATGGAAACCAGAAGTGCTGGATGGTTTTTCTAAACAAGGTACACATTTGGCTTTAGATGACATTCGTGAGTCTATTGCTGAACTGAAGTACTATCGCGAGACAATCTTTAAGATTTAATTGTTAAGGCTGCGATCTAAATAGTTGTCATTCATGGTTGTTTTGCTTGCTTTTTCATCATTCAGTAAAAATTTAAAGTTTTTTTGAAGGAAGGACTTGCATCACAAAAAAATGCTCTTATAATTCGCAGCCCTGAACAACGGAAACGTTGTGAATGCGACACTAGCTCAGTTGGTAGAGCGCAACCTTGCCAAGGTTGAGGTCACGAGTTCGAACCTCGTGTGTCGCTCCAGTTTGATAAGCGCTCATCATGCTTTGAATGATGATTACGGACGCGGGGTGGAGCAGCTTGGTAGCTCGTCGGGCTCATAACCCGAAGGTCGTCGGTTCAAATCCGGCCCCCGCAACCAATTCTCTTATGAGAATATGCGACACTAGCTCAGTTGGTAGAGCGCAACCTTGCCAAGGTTGAGGTCACGAGTTCGAACCTCGTGTGTCGCTCCAATTTGATAGCTCTCATTGTGCTTAACAATGAAATACGGACGCGGGATGGAGCAGCCTGGTAGCTCGTCGGGCTCATAACCCGAAGGTCGTCGGTTCAAATCCGGCTCCCGCAACCAATTCTCTTGTGAGAATATGCGACACTAGCTCAGTTGGTAGAGCGCAACCTTGCCAAGGTTGAGGTCACGAGTTCGAACCTCGTGTGTCGCTCCAATTTGATAGCTCTCATTGTGCTTAACAGTGAAATACGGACGCGGGGTGGAGCAGCTTGGTAGCTCGTCGGGCTCATAACCCGAAGGTCGTCGGTTCAAATCCGGCCCCCGCAACCAAATTAAGATTAAACGCACTAGCGGTTAATCATGCGACACTAGCTCAGTTGGTAGAGCGCAACCTTGCCAAGGTTGAGGTCACGAGTTCGAACCTCGTGTGTCGCTCCAATTTGATAGCCCTCATTGTGCTTAACAGTGACAAAATGCGACACTAGCTCAGTTGGTAGAGCGCAACCTTGCCAAGGTTGAGGTCACGAGTTCGAACCTCGTGTGTCGCTCCATTTTGATAGCTCTCATTGTGCTTAACAGTGACAAAATGCGACACTAGCTCAGTTGGTAGAGCGCAACCTTGCCAAGGTTGAGGTCACGAGTTCGAACCTCGTGTGTCGCTCCAATTTGATAGCTCTCATTGTGCTTAACAATGAAATACGGACGCGGGGTGGAGCAGCTTGGTAGCTCGTCGGGCTCATAACCCGAAGGTCGTCGGTTCAAATCCGGCCCCCGCAACCAAATTAAGATTAAGCGCACTAGCGGTTAATCATGCGACACTAGCTCAGTTGGTAGAGCGCAACCTTGCCAAGGTTGAGGTCACGAGTTCGAACCTCGTGTGTCGCTCCAGTTTGATAGCTCTCATTGTGCTTAACAGTGAAATACGGACGCGGGGTGGAGCAGCTTGGTAGCTCGTCGGGCTCATAACCCGAAGGTCGTCGGTTCAAATCCGGCCCCCGCAACCAAATTCAAGACAGTTTGATTGTTATTTATCATAACCCTCAGGTCGTCGACGGATGCGCCGCTCGGATCAAATCCAGCCCCCGCAACCAATCCACATCGCTCTTTTCATCATGCTGTGAAGCATAACTCCCCTAAAATAAATTTTAATCCGCATTGTATGATGTCGGGTGTTTTCGTTTGTGTTGAAAACATTATATGAATCGGCAGACACAATAGTGCTCTGGTATGCGAGTGTTTTTGCTATCTTTCATTAACAGACTTATCCACATACAGCGTTCTGTGGATAACTTGGTTGATAAAGTGTTTTTAGCTTGACATTATTTGTTAGTAAACGAAGATCTTTTATTTTTTAAGTGTTTGAATTGTGATTGGATTTTGTTTTAACTAGCTGTTAAATAAAGAAAAAAAGCACAACTGCATAGATCTTGGTTGTTAAAATACGATCATTACATTGTATTTTTTTGATCCTAGTCATTTACTGGGATTGTGTTTAACTTTTTTTTCCTACCTCTTTTTTATCTAATCTCAAATTTTTTTCCACATTACAAAATTGAGAACGAGGTCATGAATTGCGCATGAAAAAAGCATTTCAATCTTTTGCATATAGACTACGCCTTATGCATCTCTCGGTAAGCCTTTCTCTACAATCCTGATTAAACGGTTTTTCTTCGTTTCAACTGACTCAGTCTCATTGACCGGAGTTTGGTTCAGCTGCTGATTCAATGCCCAGATAATATGTTCATCGAGTAAGTCACTTTCTCCCTGACGAGAGACAAGCGCATCAATGACACGTTGACTGTATTCTGCGTTGCCAAGTGCGACAGCAATATTACGCAGCCATTGTAAGTGACCAATTCGGCGAATCGCGGAGCCTTCCATGTTCTTTAAGAAAGCGGCTTCATCCCAACCAAACATATCGACTAAGTCTGGGTGTTGAAAACTATCACGGCGGTGAAAGTCTTCTTGTTCGGTGATATCGGCATATCGGTTCCATGGACACACCAGTTGGCAATCATCACAGCCGTAAATTCGGTTCCCCATTGGTTTTCGAAATTCTTCTGGAATGATGCCATCGAACTCGATGGTCAGGTAGGAGATACAACGTCGTGCATCCACCACTTTGTCGTCTACAATCGCTTGCGTCGGACATGAAGTGATACACGCTTTGCATTTTCCACACTGATCAACACTTGGTTGATCAACCGGCAATGGCAAATCAATCAGTAACTCGCCCAGAAAGAACCAAGAACCACAGTCTTTATCCAAGATCAGAGAATGTTTCCCGGTCCAACCTAGCCCAGCTTTTTGAGCCAGTGGTCGCTCTAATATCGGGGCGGAATCAACAAAAGGGCGGTAGCCAAACTTACCGACTTCTTCTTCAATTAATTTACCGAGTTTATTGAGCTGCTTTCTTACGAGTTTGTGATAGTCACGTCCTAGGGCATAACGACTGATGTAGGCGTGGTTTTTATTGGCAAGGTTTGAAGCGAATTGCGCTTCTGGCGGTAGGTAATCCATACGCGCACTGATAACACGTATGGTTCCCGGCAGTAATTCATGTGGTCGCGCGCGCATCATGCCGTGTCGAGCCATCCAGTCCATAGAACCGTGATACCCGGCATCCAGCCACTGTTGCAGTGCGGCCTCATGCTCACTTAGGTCAACATCGCAGATCCCCACTTTTTGAAAGCCGAGTTCTTTTCCCCAAATTTTGATTTGTTGTGCGAGTTGTTCGTAGTTCATGGTTACCACCGAGATAAATGGGGGGCGGATCTTAACGGATCTCTTGTATTGGTTCTAGCGTAAAGTCGCACTTATAAAAGTATGCTATTTAATGATATTTATAATGGAACCTTTTGCTATCTCCTGCATTCTTATATTGGAGAGCTAAACTCATATGGCTTGAAGTAGAGAGCTGACAAATAAGATACCGTTTTGTGGCTACTTTTTTCGCATATATGACATTTGAAAGCTTGTCTCTCAAAACCAACACGGTTTACTATTCCTGTTCTTTTGATTTTTATATAGTCAACGATCATTAGTTAGAGAAGCATCAATGAGCACGAAACAATTTAATTTAAAAGATGAGCATGAAACGGTAGCACTGGGCACCGCTCTGGCTCAGCTTTGTTCTCAACAAACGACAATTTATCTGCATGGTGATTTGGGCGCAGGTAAAACAACCTTCAGTCGTGGGTTTGTCCGTGCTCTTGGGCATCAAGGAAATGTAAAAAGTCCAACTTATACCTTGGTTGAACCATACCAATTGGATAAGTGGCAAGTTTACCATTTTGACCTATATCGTCTTGCGGATCCTGAAGAGTTAGAATTCATGGGAATTCGAGATTATTTCACTGATGATGCGATTTGTTTGGTTGAGTGGCCAGAAAAGGGTCAAGGCTTACTGCCTGAGCCAGATCTTGATGTGAACATCCGTTATCAAGGTGAAGGCCGTATCGCCGAACTCATCGCGAATAATGATTATGGTGTGCAGTTACTCAGTCGATTGGAGCTATGTTGAGTTTTTCAAATTTTAGAGTAGTGGCGACGTTTGTCGCCACTTTTCTCCTTATCATCCCCAGTTTAGCATTTGCTAACGTCGTTAAAAGCTTTCGAGTTTGGCCTTCTCCAGATGAGACTCGCGTTGTCATCGATTTAGGCTCGGAAGCGGACTACTCCTATTTCTCATTATCCGAACCGGATAGACTGGTTGTGGATTTGAAAGACGCCACCATGCAAGCCAAATTGCCGGTGACTGTCTCTGATAGCCCTGTTTTGACGCGAGTGCGAAAAAGCTCACCTCCGGAAACGGGCACTTATCGTCTCGTTTTTGAACTGAAAAAAAGCGTTCAAGCTGAGCTATTCAAACTGAGCCCGACACCAGGTGGGCAATATGGTCACCGTTTGGTCATTGATCTTCCGCATGGTACAAAAACGGCGACAACCACAACGAAGTCAGAAGAAAAAACCACAACCAGCAAAGACATGAGCTCAGTTCAGCGTGCTCAAGAGGTGTTGATTGTTATCGACCCTGGTCATGGTGGTGAAGATCCGGGATCAATTGGACCTTCTCGTCGTAAGTATGAAAAAGACGCGGTATTGAGTATTTCTCGTAAGATTGCTGCTCAGTTGAATGCGACACCGGGCATCAAAACTCGACTGACCCGCAGTGGGGACTATTTTGTTAACCTGAATCGACGTGTCGCGATTGCTCGCGAGAATGATGCTCATCTGCTGATATCAATTCACGCGGATGCGTTTACCTCTCCACGACCTCGTGGTGGTTCGGTATTCGTACTGAACACGCGTCGTGCGAATACGGAAATTTCCCGTTGGGTTGAGAATCATGAGAGGCAGTCTGAGCTTTTAGGTGGATCGGGTAACGCATTTGTCAGCAATACCAAAGATCGTAACGTCAACCAAACGTTGCTGGATCTGCAGTTCAGTCATTCGCAGAAGGAAGGCTATAAGCTAGCGACCGAAATCCTTGGTGAAATGGGACGTGTTGCTCACTTGCACAACACGAAACCTATCAACACTAGCTTGGCGGTATTACGCTCTCCGCAGATCCCATCGGTATTGGTCGAAACGGGCTTTATCTCAAACCCGACCGAAGAGAAATTATTGTTCCAGCGTGCACACCAAGACAAACTGGCACAGTCGATATCGAAGGCGGTAGTCAAGTATCTAAAGGATAACCCGCCAGAAGGCACCGTATTCTCACCTTCATCGAAACCGATGGTGCATATTGTGAAGCGCGGCGAATCTTTATCGGTGATTGCGAATAAATACGGGACAAGCTCGAAAGCGATAATGGCTGAAAATAACTTGAAATCGAGCGGGTTAGGAATTGGCCAGAAACTGAGAATTCCGTCGGCTGGTAACATCAACGTGCCAAGCAAGCCGATCACGGTGGAGACAGAAACCATCACTCACACCGTTAAGTCTGGTGAATTTTTAGGTAAGATTGCCAGCCATTACAAAGTGAAGGTTTCTGATATTCGCCGCGAAAACAATCTCAAATCAGATACGCTGTGGGTAGGTCAGAAACTGAAGGTGACGGTTGCGGTGAAGGACAAGCCGATCCGTAAACATAAAGTCTCACGAGGTGAGTACCTTGGTAAGATCGCATCGAAGTACGACGTGAGCGTGCAAAGTATTCGTGAAGCGAATAACTTACGTTCAGATGAACTTGCGGTAGGACAAGTGCTGATCATCCCAAATAAATAAGTGATCTTTAACGCGTTATGACGATTAAAATACTACCAGCCAGGCTCGCCAACCAGATAGCAGCAGGGGAGGTGGTCGAAAGACCTGCCTCTGTCATCAAAGAGTTGGTTGAGAACAGCCTCGACTCCGGCGCTACCCGCATCGATATCGATATCGAGAAAGGGGGAGCTAAGCTCATCCGTGTTCGTGATAACGGTAAAGGGATTGCGAAAGATGAGTTAGGCTTGGCATTAAGTCGTCATGCCACATCCAAAATTCATAGTTTGGATGACTTAGAAGCGATCATGAGTTTGGGCTTTCGTGGTGAGGCCCTCGCGAGTATCAGTTCAGTCTCACGCTTGACCTTAACCTCGCGTCCCGCAGCGCAAGAAGAGGCGTGGAGTGCGTATTCCGAAGGGCGCGAAATGCAGGTCAAACTGCAACCTGCCGCACACCCTATTGGTACCACGGTAGAAGTGTTGGACCTTTTCTTCAATACCCCTGCACGTCGTAAATTTCTTCGTACCGAGAAAACGGAATTTTCCCATATTGATGAGCTGCTAAAGCGTATCGCACTGAGCCGGTTTGACGTGTCGATTACTGTGCGCCATAACGGAAAAATTATCCGCCAATATCGCGCAGCAAAAAATCAACTACAAACGGAAAAGCGCATTGCAGCCGTATGCGGTAATGCTTTTGTCCGTAACATGCTCCGTATTGAATTAGAGCATCAGGGTCTGAAGCTGCATGGTTGGATCACAACGCCAGATGGTGCTCGGCAGCAAAGTGATTTGCAGTATTGCTATGTGAATGGCCGCATGATGCGTGACAAGCTGATTAATCATGCTATCCGCCAGAGCTACGAAATGAGCTTAAAGCCGGATCAGTTTGCGGCATACGTGCTGTTCATTGAACTCGATCCGCATCAGGTGGATGTGAATGTCCACCCAGCCAAACATGAAGTGCGTTTCCATCAGGCTCGACTGGTGCATGACTTTATCTATCAGGCATTAACCGATGCACTGGTACAAAGTGCGGTCATTGAACAGCCACATGTCAATGAATCTGCCTTTCATCACGCTGAGCCGTCTTCCCCAATTCAGGAACGCGATGTTGACTCAGCCCCCTCGATTTCAGAAGCCTCGATTAAAGAAGACAAGGTCTCTTCTCCCGTTCCTGAACGAGTTTATCAGGCGATAGACAAAACACCGACTTATCCGGGACGAAGTGACTATGAGGCAAAACCACGCGAGCGTTCTTCTTCAGAGTCGTCTGTGCGTGAGGCTCGTCAGTCAGATTCTTATCATCGTTCGGACTGGATTGAATCTAAGCCCGCTCCAAAGCCGACTCAGAGCAAAGAGCGTCATGCGGAACCTGCTCCGAGTAAACAAGAAGTTCGTGCTTATCATGAGCTTTTGAAAACGCCAGACTTCGAACCTAAGCCGATCGAAAATGCGGTTGTCGCTACATCGAGAGAGCAAGCACCTTTGCCTCAAGTGACGGCATTAGGTAAAGCACTCGCTGTGGTGGATGAGCAGTTTGTCCTGATGAGCAGTGACAGTGGCGTGGCATTGGTTTCATTACCACGCGCGGAATTTTATCGAGTCAAGGGGCAGCTAACGCCAAGTGAAGGCGCATTAAAAGCACAACCTTTACTCGTACCTTTGTCGTTAAAGTTGGACGCAGAGTTAGTCAGGTTAGCAGAGGATTATCAACAAGATTTCGCCCAGCTCGGTATACAGCTTAAAGCCAGAAATGACAAAGCATTGATGGTCATGGGCGTACCAGCACCATTGCGTCAACAAAACTTACAAAATTTGGTACCAGATCTGTTATCTTACGCGCAAACGTGGGTGAAGGGTGAGAAGACTGCCACTCAAATGCTTTCTGCACTGATCGATTGGCTTGCTTTGCGGGTAACGACAGTAAAAAGCAATTATACTCTCTCCGAAGCCATTCAAATTATTGCGGAACTTGAACAGCTAAGGCATGGCCAATTGCCATTAGAAGATACTCAGTTTGTATCTGCTGTTGATTTCTCTGCCACGATAGCCAAATTAACACCATGACAGAAAAACTACCGTTGGCTCTATTTTTAATGGGACCAACTGCATCAGGTAAAACAGAACTCGCGATTAGACTTCGTCAGAAGTTTCCGGTTGAGATCATCAGCGTCGATTCGGCTTTGATCTACAAAGGAATGGATGTCGGGACTGCCAAGCCTGATGAACGTGAGCTTAGCTTAGCGCCTCACCGACTGATTGATATTTTGGATCCTAGCGAGTCATACTCCGCAGCGGATTTCCGTCGCGATGCGTTACAGGCTATGGATGATATTGTTGCAGAAGGAAAAATTCCGTTACTTGTTGGCGGTACAATGCTCTATTACAAAGCATTACTTGAAGGCTTATCACCTCTTCCTGCTGCAAATCCTGAAATTCGTCAGCAAATTGAACAAGAAGCATTGACTAAAGGTTGGTCGGTGTTGCACGATGAACTGAAAGAGATTGATCCTGTCTCTGCGGAGCGAATTCATCCTAATGATCCCCAGCGTTTATCTAGGGCATTGGAAGTTTTTCGAATTTCAGGTAAAACTCTAACTGAGTTGACTCAAACGAAAGGTGAACGCCTTCCGTACCGGGTCAAGCAGTTTGCAATAGCTCCCAAGGATAGGGCAGAACTTCACCGTCGCATTGAACTGCGCTTCGAAAAAATGATGGAAGCGGGCTTCGAAGATGAAATGAAAGCATTATATGCTCGCAAAGATCTTCACCCAGATCTTCCGTCTATCCGTTGCGTCGGTTATAGACAGATGTGGGAGTATTTAGATGGGGAGTGCACTCGCGAAGAAGCCATTTTTCGCGGAGTATGCGCGACTCGTCAATTGGCCAAGCGTCAAATCACCTGGTTACGCAGCTGGGATGACTTAACTTGGTTGGATAGTGATAACATTGAACAGTCTCTCGAAACCATTTCGGAAGCAATAGCATCTGATTGAGATAGCTGTGTATAATGTGATCGTTTTTGCGTGAACGCGCTCTGAAAGGAACAGTGGTTGGCGGTTTTTAGACTATGCTGCTAATTACTTAGAGTGCATTTTGATTCGTTTAGCTCAGATGCAAAAGCAGTACTTTTTGCATTGCACCACTAGCTAAATAATTACAACTACAAATTAAATAAGGAAAATAAAAATGGCTAAGGGGCAATCTCTACAAGACCCATTCTTAAACGCGCTACGTCGTGAGCGTATCCCAGTGTCTATCTACCTTGTGAATGGTATTAAACTACAAGGTCAGATCGAATCATTCGATCAATTCGTGATTCTTTTGAAAAACACTGTTAACCAAATGGTGTACAAGCACGCGATCTCAACAGTTGTGCCGGCTCGTCCAGTGAGCCACCACAGCGGTGAACGTACCCAAGGTGATCGTCCACAAGAGAAATCTGAAGATTAATTCTTCATCGAATATTTTTAAAGTAAGGAGTTGATTGCTTGTTTGACCGTTATGAATCCGGTGAGCGAGCCGTACTTGTTCATATCAACTTCACGCAAGAAGGTGAATGGGAAGATCTGGCTGAGTTCGAAATGCTGGTTTCTTCTGCTGGGGTAGAGACGCTACAAGTGGTAACTGGTAGTCGTCAATCCCCACACCCGAAATACTATGTCGGAGAGGGTAAGGCTCAGGAAATTGCTACAGCAGTACAATTAACTGGCGCTGAAATTGTGATTTTTAATCACTCCCTCTCTCCTGCCCAAGAACGTAACCTCGAAACACTGTGCAAATGTCGAGTTCTCGATCGCACTGGTCTCATCCTCGATATCTTTGCTCAACGAGCGCGAACACATGAAGGTAAGCTACAGGTAGAGCTGGCTCAACTTCGTCATATCTCTACTCGTTTGATTCGTGGTTGGACGCACCTAGAAAGGCAGAAAGGTGGTATTGGTCTACGTGGTCCTGGTGAAACCCAGTTGGAAACCGACCGTCGTTTATTGCGTGACAGAATCAAAGCCATCCTGCGCCGCTTAGAAAAAGTGGCCAAGCAGCGTGAACAAGGGCGTCGCGCCCGAAATCGAGCTGAAATCCCAACGATTTCTCTCGTGGGCTACACCAACGCGGGTAAGTCGACACTGTTTAACCGTATTACTGAAGCGGGTGTATATGCCGCAGACCAGTTGTTTGCTACTTTGGACCCTACATTACGTAAGATCGAGCTAGCAGACGTGGGACCTGCCATACTTGCAGATACCGTTGGTTTTATTCGACATTTGCCTCACGATTTAGTTGCAGCCTTCAAAGCAACCTTGCAAGAAACGCAAGAAGCTGACATTTTGTTACATGTTGTTGATGCCAGTGATGAGCGTTTTCGTGAGAATATTCAAGCTGTTCATGAAGTACTAGAAGAGATCGACGCGCACGAAGTGCCGAGTCTGGTTGTCATGAACAAAATTGACAATCTAGAATCGCAGAATCCGCGTATAGAGCGTGATGAGGAAGGCGTACCTCGTTCGGTCTGGGTATCTGCAATGGAAGGAATGGGCATCGAGCTCCTGTTTGAAGCGCTGACAGAACGTCTGGCGTCACAAATGGTTGAGCATCAGTTGTGTATTCCTCCACAGTATCAAGGACGGTTCCGTAGTACATTCTTCCAAATGAATTGTATTCAGCGTGAAGAATACGACCAGGAAGGTAACTTGTTGATCGATATTCGAATGCAGCAAGTAGATTGGTCTAGACTTGAAAAAAGAGAAGGGGCAGTTTTGACTGGCTTTATAGTCACTTAAAGGACTGCTACAGTATAACGTCATATCAAATGATGGAGCTTTCTAATGGCGTGGAATGAGCCTGGAAATAACAACGGCAATGATGGCCGCGATAACGACCCTTGGGGTAATAATAATCGTGGTGGCCAGCGTCCTGGTGGCCGAGATCAAGGTCCGCCAGATTTAGATGAAGTGTTCAATAAACTGAGTCAGAAGCTGGGCGGCAAATTTGGTAAAAAAGGCGGCGGTGGTTCTCCACTCGGCGGTGGTGGCAGCGCAATTGGCTTTGGTGTGATTGCATTGATTGCTGTTGCTGTTTGGTTCTTCGCTGGTTTTTATACCATCGGTGAAGCAGAGCGTGGTGTAGTACTGCGTTTAGGTAAATACGATCGTATCGTAGAGCCAGGTCTGAACTGGCGTCCTCGCTTTATTGATGAGTATGAAGCGGTTAACGTACAGGCGATTCGTTCACTTCGTGCATCTGGTCTAATGCTGACTAAAGATGAAAACGTTGTGACGGTAGGCATGGACGTTCAGTATCGCGTTACTGACCCATACAAATACCTATACCGAGTAACCAATGCTGACGACAGTTTACGTCAGGCAACGGACTCTGCTCTACGTGCGGTAATTGGCGACTCACTGATGGATAGCATTCTAACCAGTGGTCGTCAGCAAATTCGTCAAACAACTCAAGAGACACTGAACCAAATCATGGATAGCTATGATATGGGTCTTGTGCTTGTTGATGTGAACTTCCAGTCTGCACGTCCGCCAGAACAGGTTAAAGATGCGTTTGATGACGCGATTGCAGCGCGAGAGGATGAAGAGCGTTTCATCCGTGAAGCAGAAGCTTACAAAAACGAGATTCTGCCAAAAGCAACGGG
Organism: Vibrio natriegens NBRC 15636 = ATCC 14048 = DSM 759; assembly: GCF_035621455.1. Taxonomy (NCBI): domain Bacteria; kingdom Pseudomonadati; phylum Pseudomonadota; class Gammaproteobacteria; order Vibrionales; family Vibrionaceae; genus Vibrio; species Vibrio natriegens. Next base: position 2,884,724 of record NZ_CP141822.1, on the reverse strand, counting down.
TCGTGCTGAGCGTTTGAAGAAAGAAGCGCAAGGTTACAGCGAACGCGTTACCAATGAAGCTCTTGGTCAGGTTGCACAGTTTGAACAGCTACTTCCAGAATACCAAGCAGCTCCAGGTGTAACTCGTGACCGTCTGTACATCGACGCGATGGAAGAAGTTTACACAAGTACTTCTAAAGTGCTGATTGACTCTGAATCAAGCGGTAACCTGCTTTACCTACCGATTGATAAATTGTCGGGTCAAGAAGGTCAAACTGACACCAAACGTAAGTCGAAGTCTTCTTCAACCTACGATCAAATTCAACTAGAGTCTGAGCGTACACAAGAAGACACCTCGAACACGCAGTCTCGTTCAACTGGTTCACGTCAAGGGAGATACTAAGAATGCGTAAGTTAATGATCCCTGTATTGGTAATCGCACTGGCATTGATGCTGATGTCTCTATTTGTGATTCCTGAAGGTGAGCGCGGTATCGTCGTTCGATTTGGTCGTGTTCTGAAAGACAACAACGACATCACTCGAATTTACGAACCGGGTCTGCATTTCAAAATGCCATTGTTTGATCGTGTGAAGACTCTGGATGCACGTATCCAAACAATGGACGGCCGTGCTGACCGTTTTGTAACGTCTGAGAAAAAAGACGTTATCATTGATACCTACGTGAAGTGGCGTATTGAAGATTTTGGACGTTACTACCTGGCAACAGGTGGCGGTAACTCGCTAACGGCAGAAGCACTTCTTGAACGTAAAGTGACTGACGTGCTTCGTTCTGAAATCGGTGCTCGTGAAATCAAGCAAATCGTTTCTGGCCCACGTAATAACGACGTTCTACCAGAAGATGCAAGCAGTGATGAAGTTACGACTGAAGCTGCTCGTGAAGCACTAGAAATCGATGGTGAGCGTGACTTAATCATGTCTAACGTGTTGAAAGACACACGTGAAAGCGCGATGAAAGACTTAGGTGTGCGTGTAGTTGACTTCCGAATGAAGAAAATCAACCTGCCAGATGAGATCAGTGAATCTATCTACCGTCGTATGCGCGCAGAGCGTGAGTCGGTAGCTCGTAAACACCGTTCTCAAGGCCGTGAGAAAGCGGAAGTTATTCGTGCTCAAGCTGAGCTTGAAGTTGCGACAATTCTGGCTGAAGCCGACAAAACAGCTCGTGTTACACGAGGTGGAGCGGATGCAGAAGCAGCGAAGATTTACTCTAATGCTTACAACAAGGATCCTGAGTTCTTCAGCTTCCTACGTTCACTAAGAGCCTACGAGAAGTCGTTCAGCTCTAAGAACGATATCCTTGTTCTGGATCCGAAGAGTGACTTCTTCCAGTACATGAATAATTCTAAAGGTGTAAAAGCTGAATAAAGCTTCCCTCTAGTTATGCAAAAGGCTCCATCAGGAGCCTTTTTTGTATCTAGTAGTTATGTAAGGTGAGGGTCGTTAACTCATCATGATAGCAATGACAGCACCAGCAACGACCAGACAGCCGCCAATACGACGCAGCTGATTATTGGGTTGCTCACTGAGTTGGGCGACCATATTTCGCCAGCCATTCGGCGCTACCAGCGGACCAATCCCTTCAACAATTAATACTAGCCCTACAGCCAGCCATATCGACTCAGACATAAAGCTTCCTAAACCAATTTATAAAGCTAAATATTATCAGTGATATGTTGCTTCTGAAATGGTCGATTACGTTGCAGCTCTAAGTCTGTGAACAAAAAATGACTGCAAGAAGTCCGATTCGGTGCTAGAATCCATTTTTAACTAGCAATCAGACTTGGAAAGATGGGAAATAACGTAGTCGTTCTAGGCACCCAATGGGGTGACGAAGGTAAAGGTAAAATCGTAGACCTTTTAACTGAAGATGCAAAGTACGTGGTACGCTACCAAGGCGGTCACAATGCAGGCCACACTCTCGTAATTGACGGTGAAAAAACCGTTCTTCACTTAATTCCATCAGGTATCCTTCGCGATAACGTAAAATGTGTTATCGGTAACGGTGTAGTACTATCACCTGAAGCTCTACTTAAAGAAATGAAACCTCTTGAAGAGCGTGGTATTCCAGTACGCGAACGTCTTTTCATTTCTGAAGCATGTCCTCTAATTCTTCCATACCATATTGCAATGGACCAAGCTCGCGAAATCGCTCGCGGTAAAAAAGCTATCGGTACAACAGGTCGTGGTATCGGTCCAGCATACGAAGATAAAGTTGCTCGTCGCGGTCTACGCGTTGGCGACCTATTCGATATGGAAGCATTTGCTGAGAAGCTAAAAGAAGTTATGGAATACCACAACTTCCAGCTAGTAAACTTCTACAAAGCGGAACCAGTAAGCTACGAAGCTGTACTGGAAGAAGCGAAAGGCTACGCTGAGCTACTAACTTCAATGGTTATCGACGTAACTGACGAGCTAGACTCTGCTCGTAAACGCGGCGACAAGATCATGTTTGAAGGTGCTCAAGGTACGCTACTAGATATCGACCATGGTACTTACCCATACGTAACTTCTTCTAACACAACTGCTGGTGGTGTTGCTGCAGGTTCTGGTTTTGGTCCTCGCCACATTGGTTACATCCTTGGTATCGCGAAAGCTTACTGTACGCGTGTAGGTTCTGGTCCATTCCCGACTGAACTATACGACGGTCTAGACAAGCAAGATCCAATCGGTAAGCACCTAGGTACTGTAGGTCATGAGTTTGGTGCAACAACTGGTCGTCTACGTCGTACTGGTTGGTTTGATGCTGTAGCAATGCGTCGTGCTATCCAAATCAACTCTATCTCTGGTTTCTGTCTAACTAAACTAGACGTACTAGATGGCCTAGAAGAGCTAAAAATCTGTACTGGTTACAAGATGGAAGATGGCTCCGTACTAGAAGTTTCGCCAATGGCTGCTGAAGCATTTGAAAAAGCAACGCCAATCTACGAAACAATGCCAGGTTGGTCTGAAAACACATTTGGTGCTAAAGCACTAGAAGACCTACCAAAAGCGGCTCTAGACTACATCAAGCGTATCGAAGAGCTAACTGGCGTGCCAGTAGACATCGTCTCAACTGGTCCTGACCGTAACGAAACTATCATCAAGGTTCACCCATTCGAATCTTAATGACGACTCGTTAGAGATTTTGAAAGCCGACCTTAAGGTCGGCTTTTTTGTGTCTGATACTTTTGTGCAATGGAATGCTGCGGTTGTGGAACACGCGTCTCAATGTGGCAACTTGTTGCCGTCTCTCGGTGGTGAGGGGCAAAAATTGTCTAAAGCTCAGGGCAGGTTTGCCGATAATCTTATCAAGCAGAGCAGATCCTTTGGCGATTTTTTGTTTCTCAGACACCTTGAAGAGTACGTTTATGAAGTTACGAACAGTGGCTGCTTCACTGTTACTGATGCTGGCGACGGTTGCATCTCGGGCGAGTGCCTCTGATGTTGGAGCGCCTGTTCCCATTTACACCGAAGCAGAACTGATAACGCTTATTGAGCAGAATAAGCACTTACAGCGTGTGCGCGCTGACAACTGCCAGTTGGTGGAAGACATTGTTGCTCGCGCGACTCGAATTAGCCTGCCTGCGTATGAGTTTTTGTATGGCGATATGCTGGCTTGGGGTGTCTGTGTTGAGCAAGATGTGGAACTTGGGCTCTACTATATGGAGAATGCTGCCCAGCAAGGATTACCAGCCGCGCTAGAACAAATTGGGCGCTATTACTCTCTTGGTACCTTGGTTCAGCAGGACAAAGAACGTGCGATCCCTTATCTGCGCGAAGCGGCATCCATGGGGAACCTCAATGCACGCATTCAACTTGCGGAGTTGCTCCTGCGTGATTACGGCAGCCCTCTGGACTATGAAGATGCTTACCGCTGGTTGTATAACTCGGTAACGGCCGATAAACGCCAGCACAAACGAATTACTCTTTTACGAAATGGCCTTGAGCAGCGTATGCCTGAAAATATTATCGCCCGAGCTAAGCGGCGAGATACTTTCTGGTAAAATTGCTCACGATTGAATACATACAACAAAGCCCACAGATGTGGGCTTTGCTGTTTTTAACGATATGACTTTAAATGACTTTATGTGGGCCAAAGCACTCGTAATGAAACTGTTCTTGTGGAACGCCAAGGTCGATAAGCTGCTTGGCGACATACTGCATAAACCCAACAGGGCCGCAGAAGTAAATCTGAACATTGGTTTGCTTAAGCGCAGCTTCAATTTCCTTTAGGTTGACGAAACCAGTGAAGTGGTAGTCTTCACCAAGTTTATCTTCGGCTGTCGGTTGGTTATACCAGACAAGCGCATTGACGTTATCTTGTGAGCTGACAATTTGGTTCACATGCTGCTTAAAGGCATGCTGTTGACCATTTTCCGTCGCGTGTACCCAAGTTACTGGCGCTTGATGCGCAGACAAGCTCTCCAGCATAGAAAGTGTCGGCGTTAAGCCTACGCCAGCAGAGAGCAGTACGACAGGAGTGTTCGATTCTACGTCCATAAAGAAGTCACCCGCCGGAGCGACCAGTTTTACTTTATCGCCAACGTTAAGCTCATCGTGCAGATAGTTGGATACCTTACCATCTTGTTCACGTTTAACCGAGATGCGGTACGTGTTCTCTTGTGCCGCAGAAGAGAGGCTGTATTGGCGGATCTCTTGGTTATCAAACTTATCGCTGTTGATGTAGATACCCACATATTGCCCTGGCTTATAGGCTGCGACGTTAAGACCATCTGTTGGTTTAAACACAAAACTGCAGATGTGTTCGCTTTCTGCTTGTTTTGTGACAAGTTCGAATTCACGCAATCCACGCCAGCCACCTTCCAAGGCTTCATTCGCCTGATAAATTTGCTCTTCTCTTTGAATGAACACATTGGCTAGCACGCCATAAGCTTCTGCCCATGCATCCAATACTTCCTGACCCGGATTGAATAGTTCGTCAATGGTTGCTAATAGATGTGAACCGACAATTTGATATTGGTCCGCTGTGATCAAAAAGCTGGTGTGTTTATGCGCAATTTTTTCTACCGCACCAAGCAGAGCCGGTAAATTTTCAATATTCGCCGCGTATGCACAGATAGCATTAAATAACGCTTCACGCTGATCACCATTGCGCTGGTTGCTCATGTTAAAAATGTCTTTTAACTCAGGGTTGTGAGTAAACATACGATCATAAAAATGTGCGGTCAGTTTTGGTCCTGTTTCGGCGATAAGTGGTGCGGTTGCTTTTACGATTTCAATGGTCTGATTGCTGAGCATGGGGCTTCCTAATTTAAGTTGTATTTATAATGCATGTTTAAAGTTGTATCTCAAATGTATCTTTCAATCAAGAAAAGATTTACACTTTTCCTATTAGAGAGGATAGCAATATGCAGTTAACCAGCTTCACCGATTACGCGCTGAGAACCTTGATCTATCTGGCTTCATTGCCAAAAGATGAGTTGACAAATATCACTGAAGTGACTGATTTATTTGGTGTATCACGTAACCATATGGTTAAGGTGATTAACCGGCTTGGTCAATTGGGTTATGTACAGACTGTACGTGGCAAGAATGGCGGTATCCGTCTGATGAAGCCTGCTGCTGAGATCACGGTTGGTGGTGTTGTCCGCGATTTGGAACCGTTAGATTTGGTGAACTGCAGCGCAGATTTTTGCCACATCACGCCAGCCTGTCGACTGAAAGATAAGTTAGCGAAAGCCAAAAGCGCTTTCTTAGCGGAATTGGATTACTGCACGATTGAAGAGTTACTCAGGGACAATTCTGAGCTTTTGATCTTATTAGAGCGTCCATAAACTATCTTGTCTGTTTAGTGCCGATCTCGATCGTTCTTTTTTCAAAGCAATTCTGTAGCTTATCGAGAGACTCGGATATACTAGCTCTATACCTTCCTTGCTAGATAGGCGTGCCTATGTCAGACAATATTCCAAACGATCCATTCGCAGATCGTGAATCCCAGAATTACGAAAATCCAATTCCAAGCCGAGAGTTCATTATCGAGTTCTTAACCCAAGCAGGCGTTCCAATGAACCGCAATGACCTGTTTGAAGCGTTAAAGCTAGAAGGCGAAGAGCAATACGAAGGGTTGCGTCGTCGTTTACGTGCGATGGAACGAGATGGCCAGCTAGTGTTCACTCGTCGTCAGTGCTACGCATTACCTGAAAAGCTGGAAATGGTGAAAGGTTACGTGATCGGCCATAAAGACGGTCACGGCTGGGTGCGTCCAGAAGGCAGTGTCGGCAAGGATAATGATATTGTACTTCCACACCATCAGATGAAGAACATTATTCATGGCGATTATGTGCTGGTTCAGCCAACTGACAACAGCAAACGTGGTCGACGTGAAGGTCGCTTAGTGCGTGTGCTTGAAGAGCGGAATGATCAAATCGTCGGACGCTTTTTCCTTGAATACGGTTACTCGTATGTTGTGCCTGATGACTCGCGCATCAGTCAGGATATTCTGATCCCGAATGAACACAAAGCGGGTGCCCGTATGGGTAACGTCGTGGTGATTGAAATCACCGATCGCGGTTCACGTTCGCGCGGCATGATGGGAAAAGTGGTCGAAGTACTGGGCGAAAACATGGCGCCGGGTATGGAAACTCAAATTGCGATTCGCACCCATCAAATTCCTCATGAGTGGCCTGAAGAGGTCAATCAGCAAGTCGCTAATCTTGGCGAAGAAGTTCCGGAAGAGGCTAAAGAAGGTCGTGTTGATCTGCGTGAATTACCATTGGTTACGATTGATGGTGAAGACGCGCGTGACTTCGATGATGCGGTTTTCTGTGAGAAGAAGAAAAGCGGTGGCTGGCGTCTTTGGGTTGCCATTGCTGACGTAAGTTACTACGTGCGTCCGGATTCGGCTTTGGACAAAGAAGCGATCAATCGTGGTAACTCCGTCTACTTCCCATCTCAGGTTGTCCCAATGTTGCCGGAAGTGCTTTCTAATGGTCTATGCTCGCTGAACCCACAAGTGGATCGCTTGTGTATGGTGTGTGAGATGACCATTTCAGAAACGGGTAAGCTGTCTGGTTACAAGCATTATGAAGCGGTGATGAACTCACATGCTCGTCTGACTTACACCAAAGTGCATCACATTTTGGAAGGTGATGAAGAACTACGTGAGCGTTACAAAGAGCTGGTTCCGCATCTTGAAGAACTGCACAGCATGTACAAAGTGCTGAAAGGAGCTCGTGAGCAGCGTGGTGCGATTGAATTCGAAACCGTCGAAACCAAGTTCATCTTCAATGCTGAGCGCAAGATTGAAAGCATTGAACCTGTGGAACGTAACGATGCCCACAAACTGATCGAAGAGTGCATGATCATGGCGAACATTGCGTCGGCATCACTGGTGGAAAAAGCCAAAGAGCCTGCGTTATACCGTATCCATGAAACGCCTGGGGAAGAACGCCTGATGGGATTCCGTGACTTCCTTGCTGAGCTTGGCTTAGAGCTTGGCGGTGGTCTGGAGCCGTCACCAACCGATTACGCGCATCTGATGAGCCAGGTTGGCGATCGTCCGGATCAAGAGTTGATTCAAACCATGTTGCTGCGCTCGATGAAACAAGCGGTGTATAACGCTGACAATGCCGGTCACTTTGGTCTGGCGCTACAGCGATATGCTCACTTCACCTCGCCAATTCGTCGTTACCCGGATTTGCTGTTGCACCGAGCTATCAAGTATCTGATTGCCAAACACGAAGGCCGAAATCAAGATCGCTGGACACCAACCGGTGGCTACCATTACTCGTTTGATGACATGGACTTCTATGGTGAACAATGCTCCATGACTGAGCGTCGAGCCGATGATGCAACTCGCGACGTCGCCGACTGGCTGAAATGTGAGTACATGCAAGACCATGTTGGGGATGAGTTAGACGGTGTGATCGCTAACGTGACCAGTTTTGGTTTCTTTGTTCGTCTAACCGATCTGCATATTGATGGTTTAGTGCACATTTCGACCTTGGCAAATGACTACTACCAGTTTGATCCGATTGGTCAAAGACTTATCGGTGAAAGCTTCGGTAATATCTATCGCTTAGGTGACGCGGTAAAAGTCAAAGTGTTAGCCGTAAACTTAAATGATAAACAAATTGACTTTGAATTGGTCGAAACAAGTCGTAAGCTACGCGGCGAAGGTAAGACCGCGAAGAAACGAGCGGCAGAAGCAAAACGTAAAGCGAAAGAGAAAAAACGCGCAGCGACACGTTCCTCATCGAAAGAAGGTGGTGCAGTGCGTGCCGTTCCTGCAATTGAACCGACCAAACGCCCGGAAGAAAGTGCAGCAGGAGGCCAGCGCAATGGTCCTAAGCGCGGTACTAGGAATGGTGAAACGGAAGGCAAAAAGAAGCCTAAAGTAAGAAAAGCGAGTAAGAAAAAGCCACACAGTAAGCCAAAGAAAACCAAACGCTCGAAACAAGACGAGTCGTAGGCTGAATAGCCAGTCTGGTGGTTGCTGGACTGGCTAAGGCACTGATACCAACTTATGAGATTGATTCCTATTGGTGTCATCAGAACAACAGGTTAAATAATGAGTAACGATTTTATTTACGGTATTCATGCCGTGAAAGCGGTATTGGAACGTGAACCAGAACGATTTATCGAAGCGTACGTGCTAAAAGGGCGCCAAGATGATCGTTTAATGCCAATCCTGAACGATTTACAGGTATGTGGCGTTTCCATTCAGCAAATGACACGTAAGACCTTGGATGATAAAGCACAAGGTGCGAACCACCAAGGCATCATCGCACGCGTAAAAGCGGCAAAGCAGCTGAATGAAAATGACATTGATGCGATTCTGGCGCAACATGAATCACCGCTTTTACTTGTGCTGGATGGTGTGACGGATCCACACAATCTTGGTGCGTGTCTGCGTAATGCGGATGCTGCTGGCGTAGCAGCTATTATCGTGCCAAAAGATCGCTCGGCACCGATGAACGCGACAGTAAGTAAGGTCGCGTGTGGCGCAGCTGAAGTGGTGCCACTGATTCGTGTAACTAACCTAGCTCGCACGATGCGTACGCTGCAAGAGCAAGGCATCTGGTTTGTTGGTACTGCTGGTGAAGCGACACACGATATTTACCAAGCGAAACTGACAGGGCCTCTGGCAATTGTAATGGGCGCAGAAGGCGATGGTATGCGCCGCTTGACACGTGAAACCTGTGATGATTTGATTAAAATCCCAATGGCAGGTAGTGTATCAAGCCTGAACGTATCGGTTGCGTCTGGCATCTGTTTGTTTGAAGCGGTGCGTCAGCGACTAGCCTCAAAATAGGCGTAGAACCAATTTTAAAGGTCAGTGACAATGACCAAAACTCAGGATGGGCAACCATCCTTTGTTATTTTTAGCTCATGCGTAGGGAAGTTATGACTCAACAATCTATAAAATTCATCGCCTTTGACCTAGACGGTACATTACTTGATAGCGTACCCGATTTGGCCATCGCGGCAGACCAGGCTGTTCAGGCACTTGGTTACCCATCGGTATCAATAGAGCAAGTTCGTGACTATGTCGGGAATGGCGCAGATGTACTCATTGGTCGCTCATTGAGTCAAAGTCTGACCATCAACCCTGAACTGAGTGAAGAGCTACGTGCAGAAGCGCGAGAACTGTTTGATGAGTTTTACGAGCAGAGTGGTCATAAACTGAGTCACCTTTACCCAACAGTAAAAGAGACACTGGCAGAGTTGCACCAGGCGGGTTTTACCCTTGCAGTCGTTACGAACAAACCTTCTAAGTTTGTACCGCATATCCTGGAGCAACATGGCATTGCCCATTACTTTGTCGATGTGTTGGGCGGTGATGCTTTCCCTGAGAAAAAACCAAATCCAGTGGCACTGAACTGGTTGATGGAAAAACATAAGATTCAACCGGGCGAAATGTTAATGGTAGGGGATTCGAAAAACGACATCCTTGCCGCGAAAAACGCAGGCTGTACTTCATTTGGTTTAACTTACGGTTACAACCATGGTGAGCCAATTTCTGCATCAAATCCGGACTTTGTCGCAGACAAGATGTCGGAATTATTGGAAGTTGTCGCCGTTTCTGCATAAGCGCGACAAAAAATCTTCCAAAATACTTGTTAATGAGTACACTGAGCTAACCGTGCATCAAAAAGTGCGCGGTTTTTCATTTAATTAGATTAAGAAGTCAAAGGAATCATTCTAATGAGCAAACCCATTGTATTGAGTGGTGTTCAACCTTCAGGTGAACTAAGTATCGGTAACTACTTGGGTGCTCTACGTCAATGGCACCAGATGCAAGACGATTATGATTGCCAATATTGTGTAGTAGACCTTCATGCGATTACGGTTCGTCAGGACCCTAAAGCGCTACATGAAGCAACTCTGGATGCACTGGCGATCTGTCTGGCTGTGGGTGTTGACCCTAAGAAGAGCACGCTATTCGTTCAGTCACACGTACCAGAGCATGCTCAACTAGGTTGGCTTCTTAACTGTTACACTCAGATGGGTGAGCTGAGCCGTATGACTCAGTTTAAAGACAAATCAGCTCGCTACGCGAACGACGTGAATGTTGGTTTGTTTGATTACCCAGTGCTTATGGCTGCGGATATTCTGCTTTATGGCGCACATCAGGTACCAGTAGGTAGCGACCAGAAGCAGCACCTTGAGCTAGCACGTGATATCGCAACGCGTTTCAACAACATCTATTCGCCAGAGAGCCCAATCTTTACGGTTCCTGAGCCATATATCCCGACGGTAAATGCGCGCGTAATGAGCCTTCAGGACGCGACTAAGAAGATGTCGAAATCAGATGATAACCGTAAGAACGTTATCACGCTGCTTGAAGAGCCTAAGTCGATCATTAAGAAGATCAATAAAGCGCAAACAGACACAGAAACACCACCAAGCATTCGTCATGATATTGAGAGCAAAGCGGGTATCGCGAACCTGATGGGCTTGTACTCAGCGGCGACAGGTATGAGCTTTGAAGAAATCGAAGCGAAGTACAAAGGTGTAGAAATGTACGGTCCGTTCAAGAAAGACGTTGGTGAAGCGGTTGTGGCTATGCTTGAGCCAATTCAGGCTGAATACCACCGTATTCGTGCCGATCGTGCTTATATGGATGAAGTGATGAAGCAAGGTGCAGAAAAAGCATCGGCTCGTGCAGCAGAGACGTTGAAGAAAGCTTACGCAGCGGTAGGTTTTGTGACTCGTCCATAGTCATAGCGTTAAGTACACAGTCTTCTAAAAAGCTCCGTAATGCGGAGCTTTTTTTGATCTGTTGACCGTGAATAGACTTCGCGTGTGAGTATATACGGGCTTTTTATTCAGTAAAAACTTGCCTTTCTGGTTTGGTGTTGCAAAATACCGCCCTCCATATATCACAAAAGTGTGGTTGAGACGGTAATGCCAAACGGATTGGGAGCAAGCGACACCTTATGTTGTTGATCATCGATAACTACGACTCTTTCACTTATAACCTTTATCAGTATTTTTGCGAACTTGGCGCAGAGGTAAAGGTAGTGCGCAATGACGAAATCGATATTCAGGGAATTGAAGCACTTAATCCGACTCACTTAGTCATCTCTCCTGGTCCTTGTACGCCAAACGAAGCGGGGATTTCGTTACAAGCGATTAAGCACTTTGCAGGTAAGCTGCCAATTCTGGGTGTCTGTTTGGGGCATCAAGCCATTGCTCAGGCCTTTGGTGGAAACGTGGTACGTGCGCGACAGGTGATGCATGGCAAAACCTCTCCGGTACGTCACAATGGCCGCAGTGTGTTTAAAAACCTCAATAATCCTCTTACTGTGACGCGCTACCACTCTCTTGTGGTTGAGAATGGAACATTGCCTGATGTGTTTGAATTGACCGCCTGGACGGAACTGCCAGACGGCAGTATGGATGAAATCATGGGCTACCAACACAAGACGCTGCCCATTGATGCGGTGCAATTTCATCCTGAATCTATCAAAACAGAACAGGGCCATGAACTGCTGGCAAACTTTCTAGCGCGTGAACTGATCTGATCTTGATCACTTTTCTTAACAAATAATTCATCTTTTAGGCGGTATGAGTGGATTGCAAAACTATGCGTTTCACTATTCTGCCTCGCCTTATTCATTTCTTTTTTCTCCTTCTAGCTCCTGTATTACCAGCCTTTTATAAAAAAAATCTTCGCTATTTTTGTTTCTTCATGCATAAATAATCACGAGTGGTGATTATTGGCAGTTTTGAGTCAATGTAAAAAGAATAAATCACTATTGAAATGGTTAATTGAATGTAAATACAATGCCGCGATAGCTTAAATGCAAAACATTATTTGCTGGTAAAGGGAACCGATTAAGTTCGCTTATCTGCTAAGCATGCGGTATTAAGAAGGAATGTGCGATGACAACGGAAATTAAAGTAGAGCGCGGTTTATTCGATGAGGTGATGGTACCTTGTTATAACCCAATGGAAATGATCCCAGTGAAAGGTGAAGGTTCACGTATCTGGGATCAGGAAGGTAATGAATACATCGACTTTGCTGGTGGTATTGCGGTGAGCTGTCTGGGTCATTGTCACCCTGCGATGGTAGAGGCGTTAACTGAGCAAGGCAAGAAGCTTTGGCACCTAAGTAACGTAATGACTAACGAGCCAGCTCTTCGTCTGGCTAAAACGCTGACAGAATTGAGCTTTGCTGAGCGTGTTTTCTTTGCTAACTCTGGCGCAGAAGCGAACGAAGCGGCACTAAAACTGGCTCGTCGTTACGCTGCCGATGTACATGGTCCTGAAAAATCAGAAATCATCGCATTCAAACAAGGCTTCCACGGCCGTACGTTCTTTACGGTAACGGTGGGCGGTCAGGAAGCTTACTCTGATGGCTTTGGTCCTAAGCCAGGTGACGTAACACACCTACCTTACAACGACATTGAAGCACTTCAGGCGCACATTTCAGACCGTACCTGTGCAGTGATGATGGAACCACTACAAGGTGAAGGCGGTATCGTGCCACCAACACCAGAATTCGCTCAAGCAGTACGTGAGCTGTGTGACAAGCACAACGCACTATTGATTTTTGATGAAGTTCAAACAGGTAACGGCCGTACAGGTCACTTCTACGCGTACCAAGGTCTTGGCATCACACCAGATATTCTAAGCACAGCGAAATCACTAGGTGGCGGTTTCCCTATCGGCGCAATGCTAACAACGGCAAAACTGGCTGAGCACCTTAAAGTTGGTACTCACGGTTCAACTTACGGTGGTAACCCACTGGCATGTGCAGTAGCTGAAGCGGTGGTAAACGAAGTAACTAAGCCTGAAACATTGGCTGGCGTTCTTGAGCGTGAAGCAATGTTCCGTGAAGGCTTGGAAGCGATCAACGCAAAATACAACATCTTCTCAGAAGTGCGTGGTAAAGGCCTATTACTAGGTGCAGCACTGAACGAAGAATGGAAAGGTCGCGCACGTGATGTATTGGTCGCTGCGGGTAAAGAAGGCCTGTTGGTACTGATTGCGGGCGCGAACGTCGTGCGTTTCACACCATCACTGGTTATTACACAAGAAGAAATTGAAGAAGGTTTGGCGAAACTGGATAAAGCGATCGCGACTTTAGTGTAAGCGATACAACAGAATAAACGTCAACGTATTTACCCCCGTTAAGGATTTCTGACGGGGGAGTTTTTCCTAAAATATAAATAACCTTAACTCGGGATAATTTAAGCCAGTCAGCACCGACTCAAGGCTTTAGTAACGAAATGAAAGTTGCATTTGTTGCGACTTTCTTATCCCTGCTTAAGGTTTATTAGGATTTTCTTGCATCTGGAGGGAGTATTGATGCTAGTAGTTCGCCCTATCGCGATGTCGGATTATGATTCGCTGCACACTTGTGCGGTTGAGTCTGGTCACGGATTTACATCTCTACCGGTTAACGAAGAACTGTTAACCAATCGAATCAAACATTCAGAGTACAGCTTTAGCAAACCGGACGTAAATGAGCCGGGTGATGAAGGCTACCTAATGGTCGGCTTTGACTCTGAAACGGGTGAAGTTGCAGGTACGACCGGAATCGAAGCATCTATTGGTTGGGATGTACCTTTCTACTCTTACCACATCAGTAAAGTCGTTCACTCATCGCCTAAATTAGGCGTGAATAATGTGGTGAAGTTGCTGACGTTTGGTAATAACTACACGGGTAACAGCGAAATCTGTACTCTTTTCTTGCGTGAGAAATTCCGCCAGGGTCTGAATGGTCGCCTGATGTCTAAATGCCGTTTCTTAATGATGGCAGAGCACCCAGAGCGTTTCTCTGAAACCATTTTTGCTGAGATGCGTGGTGTCTCTGATGCAAATGGTAATTCTCCATTCTGGCAGTGGTTACAAGAACACTTCTTCTCGATTGACTTCACTCTTGCGGACTACCTGACAGGTATTGGTAAGAAAGGCTTTATCGCGGACTTAATGCCTAAGCTGCCAATCTACATCAACTTACTCAGCCCAGAAGCACAAGCGGTGATTGGCCAGGTGCACGACAAAACGCGTCCGGCCCTCAAACTTCTGGAGCGTGAAGGATTTACTAACCGTGGCTACGTCGACATTTTCGATGCAGGTCCAACGGTAGAGTGCGATCTGCGCAATGTTGAATCTGTGCGCCATTCGTTCCGTGCTCGCGTAAAAATCGCAGCGCATAACAGCACGCAAGACTTCCTGATGTGTAACGCATCATTCGAGAACTTCCGTGCCGCAGCAGCAAAAGCAGCGTATGACCCTGAAACACAGAGTGTTGTACTAGCACCAGAACTTGCCGACGCACTTTTAGTCGAGGAAGGGGACTTCGTTCGCCTTCTACCGCAGTAACAGACGACAGAATTTAAGGATAGTAACAATGACACATTGGATTGCAGGTGAATGGGTACAGGGTCAGGGTGAAGAGTTTACGTCACTGTCTCCATACAATCAGGAAGTGATTTGGCACGGCCAAGGTGCGACGGCTGAGCAAGTAAACCAAGCTGTAGCGGCAGCTCGTGCTGCTTTTGTTGACTGGAAAAATCGTCCATTTGCAGAGCGCGAAGCCATTGTGCTGGCGTTTGCAGAAAAAGTGAAAGAAAACAGCGAAAAAATTGCTGAAGTGATCGCGAAAGAAACGGGTAAACCAATTTGGGAAACCCGCACAGAAGCGGCAGCAATGGCAGGTAAGATAGCAATTTCAATCCGCGCTTACCATGAGCGTACTGGTGAAGCAACGCGTGAAGCTGCGGGTAACCAAATCGTTCTGCGTCATCGTCCTTTGGGCGTGATGGCGGTATTTGGCCCTTACAACTTCCCAGGTCACCTGCCAAACGGCCACATTGTTCCTGCTCTTTTAGCAGGTAATACAGTGGTATTCAAACCATCAGAGCAAACGCCTTGGACTGGCGAGCTGGCGATGAAACTGTGGGAAGAAGCAGGTCTGCCTAAAGGTGTGATTAACCTGGTTCAGGGCGCGAAAGAGACTGGTATTGCCCTAGCGGATGCGAAAGGCATCGACGGTGTCCTATTTACCGGTAGCGCAAACACTGGCCACATTCTGCACCGCCAATTTGCAGGTCAACCTGGCAAAATGTTAGCGCTAGAAATGGGCGGTAACAACCCAATGGTTATCTCTGATAACTACGGTGATCTAGACGCAACGGTTTACACCATCATTCAATCTGCATTCATCAGTGCTGGCCAGCGTTGTACCTGTGCACGTCGCCTGTACGTACCGTTTGGTGAAAAAGGTGATGCATTGATTACTAAATTGGTTGAAGCGACGAATAAGATTCGCGTAGACCAACCATTTGCAGAACCAGCACCGTTTATGGGACCACAAATTTCTGTGGCGGCGGCGAAGTTCATTCTTGATGCTCAAGCTAACCTACAGTCACTTGGTGGAGAGAGCCTAATCGAAGCGAAAGCAGGTGAAGCGGCGTTTGTTTCTCCGGGCATCATTGATGTGACTAATATCGCTGAGTTGCCAGATGAAGAATACTTCGGCCCACTGCTGCAAGTTGTACGTTACGAAGGCTTGGAAAAAGCAGTGGAACTGGCGAATGATACTCGCTTTGGTCTTTCAGCAGGTTTGGTTTCAACCGACGACCAAGAGTGGGAATACTTTGTTGACCACATCCGCGCAGGTATCGTAAACCGCAACCGTCAGTTGACCGGTGCAAGTGGTGACGCGCCGTTTGGTGGTCCTGGTGCATCTGGTAACCTTCGTCCAAGCGCATACTACGCGGCTGACTACTGTGCTTACCCAATGGCATCAATGGAAGGTGGCGAAACACTGCTTCCTGCGACATTGAGCCCAGGTGTAGAACTTTAAGTTTCAGAAATAGAGCCACGGCGGTACTTCGTGGCTCGGATTGCCGATGCATCATTAAAGTATGGAGTCTTAATGAGGTCGGCATGAAAATAATTAAAAATGAGTGTGTGACTGACTGATACTTCATCACAGGTTAGGCTGCTCGTTCATTATTCTGGACAGTGTTATACCAATCGTAGTAAATAACTGACCATTCTAACTTGTTAAAACGTTCGATAACTGCGTTAGAATTTTTGATTGTAGAGTAACTACTTATCGAAAATTCTGCCTTGTTCTCAAACGTTTTTCCTACGTTATTTATGTTCTCTTACTTACTGTGATTGGTATTAGCGCTGTGAACGAGCCGCCAACATTCTTACCCTACATCTCGTAACAAGGAGCCGTTATGACCCCTGATGTGTTATTTGAATCTTTATGGCAAGACTACATTCAGCGTCTTTGCCCCTCTGCTGCTAAAGTTCATCAACTTCTTCAAGAAGATGAGCCTTTGATTAACGACCATATTGCACTGCGCACATTCAATGTTGAGCCTCTTGGCATTGAGACGCTGGCGAAGCCATTTTTAGCGATTGGTTACAAGGCGTGTGGTGACTATGTATTTGAAAGCAAAAAGCTTGTCGCTAAGCACTACGAGCACCCAGACCCAAAACAGCCTAAAGTGTTCATCAGTGAGCTCAAAGTAGAAGAGTGTTCGCCAGAGCTACAAGCGATTGTTGCTAAACTGGCAGCACAAGTGGATGCAGATAAACTCGCAGATAGCGCATTTTTACATGGCGGCCGCTTATGGGATCTCAGTTTTGCAGATTACCAGGTTTTGGCAAAAGAGAGTGAATACGCGTCCTGGCTGGCGGCACATGGATACGGCGCTAACCACTTCACGGTCAGTGTAAATCAACTGAATCAGCTTGATGAAGTGAAGCAAGTGAACGATCACTTGCGCCAAGCTGGATTTGTGATTAACGAGTCGGGTGGCGAAGTGAAAGGCTCGCCTGAAGTCCTGTTAGAACAGTCTTCAACCATGGCAGATAAAGTGCCGGTTAACTTTACTGAAGGCTCTGAGATCATTCCGGGTGGTTTTTACGAATTCGCGAAACGCTACCCAATGGAAAATGGTGAACTTTATCCGGGTTTTGTTGCAGCTTCGGCTGATAAAATCTTTGAGAGCACTAACGGTTAAGGCCTTCTCGGCTAGCAATACGTTTTCCTGATCTAAATAAAAAGCCACCAATGTTGCCATTGGTGGCTTTATTCTTTATTTGCGTTACTCGAATCTTAGATTAACGAGTACCGTAAACTACGATAGTTTTACCGTGCGCAGAGATTAGATTCTGCTCTTCTAGCATCTTCAAGATACGACCAACTGTCTCACGAGAACAGCCAACGATTTGACCGATTTCTTGACGAGTGATCTTGATTTGCATGCCATCTGGGTGAGTCATCGCGTCTGGTTGTTTTGCAAGGTTCAGAAGCGTCTGAGCGATACGACCAGTTACGTCTAGGAACGCTAGGTCACCCACTTTTTGGCTGGTTACTTGAAGGCGACGAGCCATCTGCGCAGAAAGACGCATTAGGATGTCTGGGTTTACTTGGATAAGCTGACGGAATTTCTTGAAAGAAATCTCAGCAACTTCGCAAGGAGATTTAGCTCGAACCCAAGCTGTGCGCTCTTGGTCTTCCTCGAATAGACCAAGTTCACCAATAAAGTCTCCTTGGTTTAGGTAAGAAAGGATCATTTCCTTACCTTCTTCGTCTTTGATAAGAACCGCAACAGAACCTTTAACGATGTAGTACAAGGTTTCAGCTTTTTCACCTGCGTGAATCAGCGTGCTCTTTGAAGGGTACTTATGAATGTGACAGTGTGAAAGAAACCACTCTAATGTCGGGTCGGTTTGAGGTTTACCTAGAACCATAATATCTCACTTCCTCTGCAGGGTACGCTTGCGCTATCCATATTTTAGCTAAGCCTGAATCAGGCTTACTAGAATAAGAGCACTTTTTATATGCTGCAAGCTATCTTGTGTTTCGGTAAGAAATAGTATCCTTTTTCTAGGATGATTTCTTGATTTTAATCGTGCCATGGTTGCTATTTTGTACGCAAAACTGTGCACATGATCACGGTATGAAAAGTAAACACTCCGAAAGCGAGATTTTTAGCCAATTTTTCCTGTTTCTATCAGTTGTTGTAGGATAGGCCTCACGATCAGCTCCATTGCAAAACTCATCTTGCCGCCCGGCACGACTATCGTGTTGTGACGTGACATAAACGAGCCGTCAATCATGGCCAACAGGTAAGGGAAGTCGACATTCTTGATCCCACGTAGTCGGATGACGACAAAACTTTCATCCAGACTCGGGATGCCTTTCGCGTTGAGTGGGTTCGATGTATCCACGGTTGGCACGCGCTGAAAGTTGATATGAGTACGTGAAAACTGCGGAGTAATGTAATTCAGATAGTCATCCATCGAGCGTACGATGGAGTCCATGACGGCCTCTCTTGAGTGGCCGCGGTCACGCGTATCCCGGACGAATTTTTGGATCCATTCCAAGTTCACAATCGGTACCATGCCAATAAGAAAATCGACATGTTGCGATACATTCACTTCACCATCGACCACGCCACCATGCAGCCCTTCATAGAAGAGTACGTCGCTGTTGTCTGGTAGGTCTTGCCACGGTGTGAAAGTGCCTGGCATCTGGTTATACGGTACTGCTTCATCAAAGGTGTGCAGATAGCGACGTATGCTGCCCGTACCTTCTTCGCCATATTGGCGGAAAAACTTTTCCAAGCCAGGAAAGTCATTGGCCTGAGGACCAAAATAGCTGATGTGTCTGCCTTGCTCGCGCGCTTTACGAATTTCGATATCCATTTCCGGGCGAGTAAAGCGATGGAAGCTGTCACCTTCAACCCAGGCTGGTTTGACGTTCATCATATTGAACATCTTACGGAAGGCTTCAGATGTAGTGGTCGTGCCGGCTCCGGATGAGCCGGTAACTGCAATAATTGGGTGTTTAGCTGACATGACAAACCTTGTCGAAAATTACTTTCCTTTAAGTGCAGCAGGCATCTACTGCACAAGTGATGGTCCACTATAGCACGTAACAACGGCTTGTCATTGGGTGGGGTACGGTAAAATGTGAAGGGCTTGGGGAAAAGAACCTAGTACTTTGCTTTTAATTGAATATCCACCGTTTCATGCAGTTCGGAATACACGATAACCGCTTCGCCTTTCTCTAGCTGTAATTTAACTTGGTCGATCTTATCTTGCAGAGATACTTCCAGCGTGCCGTAATCTGTCCCTTCACGCAGAACAAATTCACGAATCAGGTTTTCCAGTGTTTCTGGCGCAATGTCTTGCCAAGGAATGATCATAAATACCTCAAAATTTTATGACGAGTAGTTAGTCTAGGTTGACCTTTGCAGCAAAAAACTGAGTGCTAAAGGCCAACTTCTCCAAGTCTACTGTGTCTTACGTTTTGATACAGCAGAAAGGTGCTCCGCAGCGATACTCTCGTAATAGGATGGCAACGCTTCTTCGAGCCAAAACTTCGGCTTTAGTGCAGACCCTGAGATAAAACCAACATGCCCGCCGTGTTCATACAGGCGATAGTCAATATTGGCGGGTAGGACAAATTTAGGGATAACCTCATCAGTCATAAATGGGTCATCCTTAGCGTGAATGATCAGCGTCGGCAGTTTGATTTGTTGTAACTTGCTCAACCCAGAGCATTGGGTGTAATAGTCTTGAGCATCTTTAAACCCATGCAGAGGGGCGGTGATCAAATCATCGAACTCTTGTAAGCGCGTGACACGCTTGATTGAATTGTAAGAGAGTGCCAGCTCTCCATGGAGTAACGTGTGCTTTTGTAAGGCGTTCCGTTTTAAAGATGAAAGCAAATAGCGGCGGTAAACCTTGGAAAAACCCTGTTCAATGCGGTTAGCGCAAGCCGCTAAGTCGAGAGGAGCAGACACAATCGTTGCCGCTTTCAGTATCGGGTTATCTTGATATTGCGCTAAGTAGTTTGCCAGCATATTCCCCCCTAAGGAAATACCAATGGCGACTTTAGGGTTGTCCGGAAATTGCTTTTCAAGATGTTCAAGGAAAAAGCGAGCGTCTGTCACTTCTCCTGAGTGATAAGCGCGGGCTTTTTTGTTTGGCTTTCCGCTACAGCCACGAAAGTGCATCATCACCGAAAGCCAGCCAGACTGAGCAAACGCGTTCATGAGTCCGTTGGCATACGGGCTGTAGAAGCAGCCTTCCAAGCCGTGAAACAGGATAAAAATAGGTTTGTGCTGAGCGGTTTCTTTGTTTGGATCTTCACTCCAGGCGATATCAAGAAAGTCACCATCCGTGGTATCCAGCGTTTGCCAGACAGGGGCAAACAACGCTTTTTTACGAATAAAGCGTGGTAGAAGGGTCTGGAGGTGTGGGTTTTTCATCCCAGCGGCTGCTAAAAATTGTGTCATACCTAACTGCTCTTATGCGTCCTCCAACATCCATGGGAGAACTTATTAATATAATCCTTTATAAATATTATAGGTACTTTATACCTAAATGACTTCAAGATGCAGGATTCAGAGTGTTGTCACCGGAGCCAGTTCAAGGAACCAGCATTCCACGTTGTTTAATACAATTTATGGATGCTTTGGCGGGTGAATATTTGGCACTGGGATAGCAAAAGCTTGTTGTAAATGTTCACCGCCTAACTGACGGCAATATCTGAGCGTGAGAGGATCACCGTCGTTTTTTATCAGGCTGAGCGAGTTGATGCAGTCGACTAAATCGGATTGCTGCTGTTTTTCTAGCTGAAGCTCAAACTGCAGTGTTTCGCGATACAATGCATCATTGACTTGAGATTTGAGGTGGCGTCTCAGGTCGCGAAAAGAGTGTAGCAAGGTCTCACTTCGGCCTAGACAGCTTTGAACCAAATGCCAGTCTTTTTCTTGGAAGATAAGCTGCTGCTCGTCGAGCCATCGGAGCAGCAGTAACAGATTCACGTTGCCGTGATAGTTGTTTTGTAATGATAAGCACGCTTCTTTTACTTCCCGGACACCATAAAACTGCAAACTGAATTGCCATAGATGCTCTAAGGTAAGGGTGTATTCTGCGTGCTTATTTGTCATTGATTAAACTCTAGCTCCATCTGCTCTAACTCTTCCTGAACAGACATCCATTCCATCTCAACTTCTTCGAGCTCTGATTTGCTCGATGATTGAAGCGCTAACACTTCATTTAGTTTAGCTTTATTTTCGGCTTCATACAGTGAGTTATCCGCCAATTGCTCTTCTGCTTTTGCTAGTGCTGCACCCAACTTATCCATTTTATTTTCTAATTGTGTCAGCGTTTTGCGAATTGGTGCCGTTTGTTTACGAAATTCGGCTTCGCGGCGCTTCTGCTCTTTTTTGGCAGAGGCACTGTTGGCAGTGTCCTTTGCGGGTTGTGATGCCTGCGCCTCTTTACGCTCAACTCTTTGTTGCTCTGTTAGCCATTTGTAGTAGTCATTTAAGTCACCATCAAATGGCGCAACTTGGCGGTCATGAACGAGATACAAGTCATCTGTCGTTGCACGTAACAGGTAACGGTCGTGCGACACGATCACCATTGCGCCTTCGAACGTTTGCAACGCCAACGTCAATGCCTGACGCATGTCTAAGTCTAGGTGGTTGGTTGGTTCATCGAGTAGTAACAGGTTTGGTTTCTGCCAAACGATCAATGCCAACACCAAACGTGCTTTTTCACCGCCAGAGAATGGTGCGACCTTCTCCAGCGCTTTATCACCCTGGAAGCCAAAACTACCCAGATAATCACGCAATTGTTGCTCGGTTTGATCCGGCGCGATTTGCATCATGTGTTGCAGCGGCGTTTCTTCCGGGTGGAGAGTTTCAAGCTGGTGCTGAGCGAAGTAGCCAATCTTCACGCCTTGTGAGTAGGTCAGGTCGCCACCTTGTGCTTTGAGCTCGCCAGATAGCAGTTTGATCAGCGTTGATTTACCCGCGCCGTTACGACCAAGTAGACCGATGCGGCTGCCCGGGACTAGGTTAAGGCGGATTTTCTCCAGAATTAAGTTGTCATCGTAGCCTGCCGAGACATCATCCATCATCATGATTGGATTTGGCAAAGCGGCAGGTTCACGGAATTCAAAGCTGAATGGGTTATCGAACTGCGCTGGTAGCACTTTCTCCATACGTTCCAGTGCTTTAATCCGGCTTTGCGCCTGACGTGCTTTGGACGCTTTGTAGCGGAATCGGTCGATGTAGCTTTGCATGTGCGACATCTGCTTCTGCTGCTTTTGGTACATTGCTTGCTGCAGAATCATTTTTTGTGCGCGCTGGTTTTCGAATGACGAGTAGTTGCCCGTGTATTCATTGAGCTGCTGGTTCTCGATGTGGATGATGCGTCCCACGATAGGATCGAGAAAATCACGGTCGTGCGAGATCAGAATCAGCGTACCCGGGTAGTTTTGTAGCCAGCGTTCCAGCCACATTACCGCATCCAAATCCAAGTGGTTGGTTGGCTCATCGAGCAATAGTAAATTTGAGCGACAAAGCAGCGCTTGAGCCAGGTTAAGGCGCATACGCCAACCACCAGAAAATTGAGTCAGACTCCAGCTCATCTGTTCCTGACTGAACCCTAAGCCATCAAGCAACTCTGCTGCACGGGCGCGAATACTGTAACCACCAATGGTTTCGATTTTGCCGTGAATTTCCGCTACCAGAGTACCGTTGTCTTGCTCTTCAGCCGCTTCGAGTTGCTGTTCAAGGCCGCGAAATTCACGATCGCCATCAATGACATACTCTAATGCACTGCGTTCCAGCGCCGGGGTTTCCTGTGCTACCCATGCCAGTTCCCAGTGCTGAGGTTGGCTGAACGAGCCGGCATCAATGGACAATTCGTCTTTTAGCAAAGCAAACAGGGTGGACTTACCACAGCCATTTTTGCCCACTAAGCCGACTTTATCTCCGGGATGGATAGTCGCAGAAGCTTGATCTAAAAGAGGTTTACCGCCACGCAGTAACTGAATATCAGAAAAGGTAATCATAGAGTCGTCATTCACTTTGCGCAGTGCGCGTTGCTTTGTCACTAAGGTCGTTATCTAGCGGTGAATAGTAGGGGTATTGGCGCTAAAAGTCGATCTCTGCGCACGAATTGCATTATGCTGCACAAAAACGTATAACATTTTGATAACGGATAAAAATGACCACAAGGACGACCATTTGGCTGTAACAGCGTCTAGCCCCCCAAGAGTTCTGGTTATCTATGCACACCCAGAACCCTATAACTCCATTGCCAATCAAGTGATGATAAAGAGAATTCAATCGCTTGATCACGTAACGGTGCACGATCTGTATGGTGCGTATCCAGACTTCTTTATTGATATTAGCCACGAACATGAGCTCCTGATGGCGCATGATGTGATCGTATTTCATCATCCTCTTTATATGTATTCCTGTCCTGCTTTGTTAAAAGAGTGGCTGGATCGTGTGCTTGGTAAAGGCTTTGCGTTCGGCGATGGTTGCGCTCTGAAAGGGAAATACTGGCGCAGTGTGATCACCACGGGCGGCAAAGAGGAAGCATTCAGTACTAAAGGCTACAACAAATATCCGTTAGAGCAGATTCTTCAGCCATTTGAGTTGACTGCGGCACTGTGTCAAATGCATTGGCTGGAACCACTGGTTCTGTATTGGTCACGAAATGTCTCCGATATTGAGCGTTATGACCATGCGGAGCAGTATCGTCGATGGTTGGGCGATCCTTTGAAAGACTGGAACGCAGCAAAAGAACAGGGAGTCCAGCATGGCAGTCACCAGTGAGTTTCTTCAAAGCAGTGTGGTGTTCCTTTCCGCTGCGGTTATCGCCGTACCACTCGCCCAGCGACTTGGTCTGGGCTCGGTGCTGGGTTATCTATTAGCAGGCGTCTTGATTGGACCATGGGGATTAGGGCTGATCAGTGATGTAGATGCAATTTTGCACTTTGCTGAGCTCGGGGTCGTATTGCTGCTGTTCTTAATTGGCCTCGAATTGAATCCCAAAAAACTGTGGCAGATGCGAGGGCCGATTTTAGGACTTGGTGGTGCGCAGGTTGTGGTGACCACATTTGTTATCGGCAGTATTGTCAGTTTGTTCGGGCTGAGCATGCAAGTGAGCCTGGTGATTGGGATGGGACTGGCGCTGTCTTCAACCGCTATTGCGTTGAGAGTGATTGAAGAGCAAGGGCTGAATGGCACGGAAACCGGGCAGTCAGGCTTTGCAGTCCTTCTGTTTCAGGATATTGCCGTCATCCCGATGTTGGCCATACTGCCTCTGTTAGCCGGGGGGCAAACCGGCGGAGATTGGTTAGATGTATTGACGGTGCTCGGCAGCGTTATTGCGTTACTGATTGGCGGCCACTTTTTGCTGCGTCCTCTGTTTCGATTTGTTGTCATGAGCGGGGTGCGTGAGCTATTTACCGTTGCAGCTTTATTGGTTGTTCTGGGCATTTCGGTTGTGATGCAAAAGCTGGGTTTATCGATGGCGCTTGGCACCTTTCTGGCTGGTGTGCTACTGGCGGAAAGTGAATATCGTCATGAGTTAGAGATAGCTATCGAGCCTTTTAAAGGTTTGCTACTCGGGTTGTTTTTCATCGCAGTTGGGATGGCGGTGAACCTTGGCTTACTGGCTCTGCAACCTTTGGAGATCCTTGCTGCAGTTGTGGTATTGGTATCGGTGAAAGGGTTGGTTCTTTACGCACTGGCGCGTGCTGCCCGTGTTCGCACAAAAGCACGTAGCCGTATGGCGGCCATTTTGAGCCAGGGCGGGGAATTTGCGTTCGTGATTTTCACAGCGGCGAGCCAGGAAGGCATCTTAACTCAACAGCAAGTCGCGTTTTTGTTGGTCGTGGTCAGTTTATCGATGGTGACCACACCGCTCATTTTGATGGGACAAAAGAAGTGGTTTGCACATACGCTTAACCAAGAAGAGGAAAGCGTCACCAGCAATGTGGTCGACCGTCGTCCACGGGTAATCATCGCGGGTTTTGGTCGTTTCGGTCAGGTGGTTGGGCGTTTGATGTATGCCAACAAAATTAAAGTGACGGTATTAGAAAGTGATGCCAGCCAAATTCACCTGCTACGTAAATATGGCTACAAAGTGTTTTATGGTGATGCAACCCAGATTGATTTGTTGCGCGCAGCTGGCGCGGATAAAGCGGAAGCGCTGGTGATTTGTACTGATTCGCCAGATGAAGTGATGGCGATTGTTGACATCTGCCGGGCACATTTTCCTAAGCTTAAATTACTTGCCCGAGCCCGAAGCCGGGTTGAAGCCTACCAGCTGATGAGCCATGGTGTGCAAAACTACTCGCGTGAAACCTTCTTAGGGGCACTTGATCTTGGTCGTCAGACGCTGGTCGAACTCGGCATGCACCCATATCAAGCAAAGCGGGCAGAAGCACATTTTCGTAAGCTAGATAATGCTATGCTTAAAGACTTACTGCCTCAACACAGTGAAGATAAGAAACTCGCTCAAAGAGCGAAAGAAGCTCGTAAAGAGCTAGAAGAAATTTTTGGTCGTGAAATGGAAAGCGATCATCAGTCGCCCAATCATTGGAAGTAGTACTTGAACTTAGGTTCAAGATAAGGAAATAGCGTGAAAATTAAAAAACGTTTTATTGCTGGTGCAAGTTGTCCACAGTGCAGCCAGCAAGATACCCTACGCTGGTGGATAGAGAACAACATTGAGTTGGTAGAATGCGTTGAGTGTGATTATACAGAGCAGCGTAAACCGCAATCTGTAGAGAAAAATAAACACTCAGGGCAGGAAATGATCGGGATTTTTAAGCCGGAGTAATTGAACTTCGATAATAGATCCCCATAATACACCGTATCAACTCAGTACTTAACCCCGTTCAGGTTAAGTCAATTAATCTCTCTGGAGTTA
The DNA here is from genome assembly GCF_035621455.1 of Vibrio natriegens NBRC 15636 = ATCC 14048 = DSM 759. Classification (NCBI taxonomy): domain Bacteria; kingdom Pseudomonadati; phylum Pseudomonadota; class Gammaproteobacteria; order Vibrionales; family Vibrionaceae; genus Vibrio; species Vibrio natriegens. Next base: position 2,858,546 of record NZ_CP141822.1, on the reverse strand, counting down.
GTATGAAAATCGAAAAGAACGTTGTTGCAAGCCTTGCATACAAAGTAATGTTGGAAGACGGTGTTGTTGTTGATCAATCAACAACTGAAGCACCTCTTGATTACCTTCACGGTCACAACAACCTAATCACAGGTCTTGAAAAAGAACTTGAAGGTAAAGTGGCAGGCGACAAGTTCTCTGCAACTGTAGCTCCTGAAGATGCTTACGGCGAGCACAACGACGCGCTTGTTCAACGTGTTCCTGCAGAAGTGTTCCAGGGTGTTGACCAAATCGAAGTAGGTATGCGTTTCCTAGCGGATACTGATCAAGGTCCAATCCCTGTAGAAGTAACAGAAGTAGACGGCGAAGAAGTAGTGGTTGATGGTAACCACATGCTTGCTGGTCAAACACTGACGTTTGAAGTTGAAGTTGTAGCAACTCGCGAAGCAACTGCAGAAGAGATCGAACACGGTCACATCCACCAAGGTGGTGGTTGTTGTGGTGGTCACGATCATGACCACGATCACGATCACGACCATGATCATGAAGGCGGCTGTTGTGGCGGCGGTAGCTGCGGTTCTCACTAATTCGCAGTTAACACCTTCTAAATTCTGAATGAAAAAGCGCAAGTTGATCGTCAACTTGCGCTTTTTGTTTATCTGATGTTTAGTGCTGAATAGTTAATTCAGTTGTTGGTAACGTTATGAACAAACCATTCTCCATCGCCATTCACGGCGGCGCTGGCACAATATTACGTGAACAAATGAGTGATTCACTGCAACAGGCTATTTTGACGGATCTGGAAGCTGCCGCAAAAGCGGGTCATCAGATATTGGCGAACGGCGGCGCGTCACTCGATGCGGTCGTTGCCGCAGTCAAAGTGCTGGAAGATTCCCCTCACTTCAATGCTGGTAAAGGCTCAGTATTAACACACAATGAAATGGTTGAGATGGACGCTTCAATCATGGATGGCAGTAATTTGGCTGCTGGTGCGGTGGCGGGCGTAAGGCATATTAAAAACCCGATTGAGCTGGCGCGAGATGTGATGCAAAAGAGCAATCATGTCCTGCTGGTTGGTGAGGGGGCCGAAACATTCGCTTTTGAAAATGGACACCAATATACCGAACAAGATTACTTCTTTACTGATCGACGTTACGAACAGCTGATCTCGATGCGAGAGAAAGGGGAGTTCGCGCTTTCTGAGTCTCGTTATCCTGATGATCGTAAACACGGAACGGTCGGTGCGGTTGCTTTGGATCAGCATGGTAACTTAGCGGCGGCGACCAGCACGGGTGGCGTGACGAACAAAAAATACGGTCGGATTGGTGATTCAGCGTTGATCGGCTGTGGAACCGTGGCTGAAAACGGTGTGGTTGCGGTTTCTACCACGGGCATGGGCGAGTTCTTTATTCGTAAACGCGTCGCAGAAGATGTGGCGGCACGAATACGCTATCTCAAAGAAGATGTACATACCGCCTGTGAGACAGTGATTCAGGGCGATCTAAAAGCCATGGGTGGGGAAGGTGGTTTGATTGCTATCGATGCAGAGGGAGAACTGCATTTTGCGATGAACAGTTCCGGCATGTACCGGGCGGGTATCAACACTCAAGGCGAGTTGAGTGTAAAAATCTATGCGGATGAATAGCCTTTGAAATAGAGCCCAAAAACAAAGCCCAGCTTATTGCCGGGCTTTGTTTCGTCTTTCTCGCCACACATTAGTAGTGTGGTGGTGGCGGCTCGTTGGCTGGATCTTCCATATTGGATGAGTCCATATTTTTTACTTTGCCCACCACGTATTTCATCTGATCTTGCATCTTAGTAATCAGCAATTGTTGCTGAGATAACGCTTGGTTCAGATCGTCAATCGTCTGTTCTTGGAACGCAGCCTGACACTCAAGGTCATTAATGCGCGCTTCCAGTTGCTGAATAAGTTTTTCTGTCATGATCCGTTCTCTAACTGCCAAGCCTGGGCGATACCTGCGGAAGTGGCAGTAATTACACGTTGTTTGGCATCAAAGGCTGCATCATACACGACCGCACGAGGAGGGCGAGTATCTTTTTTCGGCTCGACTTCGAATCCATCGACTCGTTTACCGCTCTGAGTATCCCACACGGACACGCGACCGGATGGGCTACCTGTGACCAGTTGAGAGCCGTCATCAGAGAACCTTGCGGTGGAGAATATCAGCTGACGAGACCAGCTGCTCAACTCCGACACTTTTTCACCTGTCTCCAAATTCCAGATAATGGCTTGGTTGCCGCCATCCGAGCTCATCGCCAGTTTCCCATCGCGTTGCAAAGCAACCCTTACCACTCGTTGTTCATGCTCAAAGGCTCGAAGAATTTGTCCGGACTCGGTATCCCAGAGAAAGGCCTTATAGTCATTGCCACCCGTTAGCGCAAAACGGCCATTGGGAGAGATAGCCACGCTGTTGACTTTTTCTTGATGAGCAAGGAACTCCAGACGACGCCCGGTGACTAAGTTGACATAAATCGCTTTACCGTTTGAAAGGCCAAGCAGCACTTGTTCGCCGTTACTGGTGATGTCTATATCGCGAATCAGAGCATCTGAAATCGACCAAAGCCCTTTGGCTTGTGTCCAGCCGAGATCCCAGACCGCGAAGTTCATCTGGCCTGCGGTCACCGCATAACGACCGTTGTCTGAGATGCGAATATGAGACACCACATTCGCCTCAGCATCCAGTTCGCCCAGTTTGGCTAATTGTTCATTTTGCTCAAGGTCCCATAATATTAAGTGATCTATTTGAGAGTAGAGCAGTGCGAATCTGCCATCGCGGCTCAGTGCAAAACTGGTCGACCCTTGCGGTTCAAGGGGCCAGCGTTGCACTTCAGACTCGGTAAAAAAGCAACCATTTAACGTGGTGATGACAATTAAATATAGGAATAAATGAGAAATTCTTTGCATCACATCTAATAATCCAGTTTGTGTCTTAAGACATATAGCTAGTATATTGGTATAACGATTGTCTTCACTAGTCTCATAGAAGAATTGTGCACAACAACCAATGGCTAAGCCATTATTGGGAGAATTTAATGAAATCAGTTTTAAAAGTGTCGCTACTTGCTGCAACAGTAATGCTAGCGGTAGGCTGTCAGAAAGAAGAAACAAAAGCAGAAGAAGCTGCACCTCAAGCTGAGCAAGTTCAAGCAGAAACTGGCAAAGCAGTTCACTTTAAAACCGACGATGACAAAGCGGCGTACGCAATTGGCGTTTCATTTGCTAACTACCTAAGCACCAGCATCGAGAAACCAAGCGAAATCGGCATCGACCTAAACAAAGATCTTGTTCTTAAAGGTATTGAAGATGTATTTAAAGGTAACGCTGAGCTAAATGAAGAAGAAACTCGCGCAGCGCTGGAATCTCTGGATAAGCGCGTAGCGGACAAGATGCAAGCGCAAGCTGCTGAGAAAGCGGCAGCAGCGAAGAAAGCTGGCGATGACTTCCGCGCTGAGTTTGAGAAGCAAGAAGGCGTAGTGAAAACGGAATCTGGTCTTCTTTACCAAGTGATCACCCAAGCAGAAGGCGAGAAGCCAAAAGATACTGACACAGTACAGGTTCACTACAAAGGCACACTGACTGATGGTACTCAGTTCGATAGCTCATACGATCGTGGCGAGCCAGCAACATTTCCTCTAAACCGTGTAATTCCAGGTTGGACGGAAGGCGTGCAGCTAATGCCTGTAGGTTCAAAATTCAAGTTCGTTATCCCGCCAGAGCTTGCTTACGGCGACCAAGACACGCCAAGCATTCCTGCTAATTCAACGCTCGTATTCGAAGTTGAACTGCTAAAAGTAGAGAATGATAAAGCTGAGTAATCAGAAAGACTCAAGCTAAGTTATTGAAAAAGGTCCGTTTAACGGGCCTTTTTTGTTCTAGGTCACTAGTTGGAGAGTTTGCTAGGTTGACTTTCAAATTTTCTGATAAACTTACACCAATTTGTTGATTTTTCGCTCGAAGGCTTATGACAACTACAGAAACAATTAATGCGGAGATGTTGCTCGAAATGGAATCCGTCAACGTGATGCCATTCACTGAGCACGATAAAATCATCTTGAGGTCTTACGAGGCGGTCGTTGATGGTATTGCCAGTCTGATTGGCCCGTTCTGTGAAATCGTTCTTCACTCTCTGGAAGATCTAAATACCTCTGCGATTAAAATAGCCAATGGTGAAAATACAGGTCGTCAGGTTGGTTCACCTATCACAGATTTAGCACTGAAAATGCTCAAAGACATCGAAGGCTCTGAGCGCAATTTCTCTCGTTCGTACTTTACGCGTGCGAAAGGCGGCGTGTTGATGAAGTCGATCACGGTCGCTATCCGTAATGGCGAGAACCGTGTTATTGGCCTGCTATGTATTAACGTCAATCTGGATGCGCCATTCTCGCAAGTGTTGCAATCTTTTATGCCTACTCAAGAGGCCAAAGAGGCGGCATCATCAGTGAACTTCGCAAGTGATGTTGAAGAGCTGGTGGATCAGACGGTTGAGCGCACGATTGAAGAAATTAATGCGGACAAATCGGTATCAAACAACACCAAGAACCGTCAGATCGTTATGGAACTGTACGACAAAGGTATTTTTGATATCAAAGATGCGATTAACCGCGTCGCTGATCGCCTGAATATCTCTAAGCACACGGTCTATTTATACATTCGTCAGCGTAAAACTGAGGACGAATCAGAGTGAGTGGATTAACTTACACTTTGCTTGTAAATGGCCCGGTTTACGGTAGCCAGTCTGCCCGCAGCGCCTATCAATTTGCCAAAGCGGTGATTGAGCAAGGGCACACGGTAGTGAGTGTGTTTTTCTACCAAGAGGGCGTGAGCAATGGTAGCGCACTGAGTGTACCAGCCAACGATGAGTTCGATTTGAATAAAGCATGGCAAGTCTTCGCTGAGGATCACAGCGTGCGCCTTGAAACTTGCGTGGCAGCGGCATTGCGTCGCGGGATTGTGAGTGAAGAAGAAGCCAACCAGCACGGCTTAACTCAAAACAATTTAGCGCAAGGTTTTACTCAGGCAGGATTAGGCAGTTTAGCCGAAGCAATGCTAACCCAGGACCGAGTGGTGCAGTTTTGAGCCAGTTAACTTATTTATTTCGTAGCGCGCCTCACGGGCAGTCTTCTGGACGCGAAGGTGTGGATGCCCTGCTTGCCGCTTCCGCCTATTGCGAAGACATTAGTGTGATATTTATCGGCGATGGTGTTTACCAGCTTTTGCTAGGGCAAGATCCATCAGCCATTCTAAGCAAAGATTACGCGCCTATGCTCAAGCTGTTCGATCTGTATGACATCGAACAAGTATTTGTTTGCTCTGATTCACTTGCGCAGCGAGGATTAGCCCAAGCCGACCTGGTCATCGATGCACAGGCGTTAACGCTTGAACAAGTTAAAGCGAAACTGCAACAAGCAGGCAAACTACTGTCATTCTGAGGACGTCATGTTACATATCATCAAAACCATCTCTGCCCTAGAAGATGCCGTGGCTCTGTGGAGTGAACAAGACGACATTTTACTCATTGAAGATGCTGTGTACGCTGCAAACCCGCAGCATCAAGCGTTCCATCACGTCAAGAATGCGGCTGTCTTCGCTCTCGAGAGCGATATTCAAGCCAGAGGAATGGCAAATCGCATCAGTCCTTCCGTTAGTGTAGTGACCTATACTGGCTTCGTTGAATTGACCGTAAAACAAGATAAATCCCTTACTTGGGATTGAACATGAATTACTGTCGATAAAGCTTTACGGACTAATTACCCCAATTGAACAAAAAAGATCCGTATATTTCTTGACACACCTCTCACTGCTGCATAGAATTTTGCGTCCCTAAATGCCTAAAGGTAATTAGGGCTAGATTTTTCACAAAGCTTACTTTCAAGTAAATCAGGAGCTAGTTAATGGCAACTATTAACCAGTTGGTACGTAAGCCACGTGCAAAGCAAGTTGTTAAAAGCAACGTGCCTGCACTAGAAGCGTGCCCACAAAAACGTGGTGTATGTACACGTGTTTACACTACTACACCTAAAAAACCTAACTCAGCACTTCGTAAAGTTTGTCGTGTTCGTCTGACAAACGGTTTCGAAGTTACTTCGTACATCGGCGGTGAAGGTCACAACCTTCAAGAGCACTCAGTTGTTCTAATCCGTGGTGGTCGTGTTAAAGACCTTCCAGGTGTGCGTTACCACACTGTTCGCGGCGCACTAGACTGTGCTGGCGTAAATGACCGTAAACAAGGTCGTTCTAAGTACGGTGTGAAGCGTCCTAAGTCTTAATGGATTCCGTTAAGTAAGGCCAAACACTAAATTATTTTTAATTTTTTGAAAAAACTGAAAAGTTTTGGATAAAACCTGAAGAAGACAACGGAGATAAATCCATGCCACGTCGTCGCGTCATTGGTCAGCGTAAGATCCTTCCAGATCCAAAATTCAAATCTGAATTGCTGGCAAAATTCGTTAACATCCTAATGGTTGACGGTAAAAAATCTACTGCAGAGAAAATCGTTTACACTGCACTAGATGCTATGGCTGAAAAGTCTGGTAAAGACCACTTAGCTATTTTTGAAGAAGCTCTTGAAAACGTACGCCCTGCGGTAGAAGTTAAATCTCGCCGTGTTGGTGGTTCAACTTACCAAGTACCTGTAGAAGTACGTCCGGTTCGCCGTAACGCACTTGCTATGCGTTGGTTGGTTGAAGCTGCGCGCAAGCGTGGTGAAAAATCTATGGCTCAACGCCTAGCTGCTGAAATGCTAGACGCGTCTGAGAACAAAGGTACTGCGGTTAAGAAACGTGAAGACGTTCACCGCATGGCTGACGCAAACAAAGCGTTCGCTCATTACCGCTGGTAATACCTTCTGTGCTGCGAGGTTCTCTCGCAGCACTTTTCTATACTCTAAGGTACACCTTAGTAAGAGGATACAATCGTGGCTCGTAAAACTCCTATTGAGCGCTACCGTAATATCGGTATCTGTGCTCACGTAGATGCAGGAAAAACAACCACAACTGAGCGTATTCTGTTCTACACTGGCCTTTCTCACAAAATCGGCGAAGTTCACGATGGTGCAGCAACCATGGACTGGATGGAGCAGGAGCAGGAACGTGGTATCACTATCACTTCAGCTGCGACTACTACTTTCTGGCGTGGTATGGAAGCACAATTCCCAGAGCATCGCGTAAACATCATTGATACCCCTGGACACGTTGACTTTACTATCGAAGTAGAGCGTTCTCTTCGTGTACTTGATGGTGCTGTGGTTGTGTTCTGTGGCTCATCTGGTGTTGAACCTCAGTCTGAAACTGTATGGCGTCAAGCAGACAAATACCACGTTCCACGTATGGTTTTTGTTAACAAGATGGACCGTGCAGGCGCAGACTTCCTACGCGTTGTGGACCAAATTAAAAATCGTCTTGGTGCGAACCCTGTTCCAATCCAACTTAACGTTGGTGCTGAAGAGGACTTCAAAGGTGTCATCGACCTTATCAAGATGAAAATGATCAACTGGAGTGAAGCCGACCAAGGCATGTCGTTCACATACGAAGACATTCCAGCTGACATGATCGAGCTTGCCGAAGAATGGCGCAACCATATGGTTGAATCTGCTGCGGAAGCTAGCGAAGAGCTGATGGACAAGTACCTTGAAGAAGGTGAGCTGACTGAAGCTGAGATCAAACAAGCGCTACGTACTCGTACACTAAATAACGAAATCGTACTTGCCACTTGTGGTAGTGCGTTTAAGAACAAAGGTGTTCAAGCGGTACTAGATGCAGTGATCGAATTCTTGCCATCACCAGCTGATGTACCTGCAATTAAAGGTGTTGATGAAAGAGAAAATGAAGTTGAGCGTCACGCTGACGACAACGAACCTTTCTCTGCGCTAGCGTTTAAGATCGCGACTGACCCATTTGTGGGTACGCTTACTTTCATGCGTGTTTACTCTGGTGTAGTAAACTCAGGTGACGGTGTCTACAACTCTGTAAAAGAGAAGAAAGAGCGTTTTGGTCGTATCGTTCAGATGCATGCCAACAAGCGTGAAGAAGTTAAAGAAGTTCGCGCTGGTGATATCGCCGCTGCTATTGGTCTGAAAGACGTAACTACAGGTGACACTCTGTGTGACCAGAACCACAAAGTGATTCTGGAACGTATGGAATTCCCTGAGCCAGTTATTCAGATTGCTGTAGAACCTCGTTCTAAGGCAGACCAAGAAAAAATGGGTATCGCGCTAGGTAAACTAGCTGCTGAAGATCCATCATTCCGCGTGGAAACGGACGACGAAACAGGTCAGACTCTGATCTCAGGTATGGGTGAGCTTCACCTAGATATCATCGTTGACCGTATGAAGCGTGAATTCAGCGTTGATTGTAACGTTGGTAAACCTCAGGTTGCTTACCGTGAAACCATTCGTGGTAAAGCGGAAGTGGAAGGTAAGTTTGTTCGTCAATCAGGTGGTCGTGGTCAATACGGTCATGTGTGGATCAAACTTGAGCCTTCAGAGCCTGGTGAAGGTTTCGTATTCGTAGACGAAATCGTGGGTGGTGTGGTTCCTAAGGAATACATCAGCTCGGTATCGAAAGGTATCGAAGAGCAAATGAATAGTGGTGTTCTAGCGGGTTACCCTGTACTAGATATTAAAGCTACACTATTTGATGGTTCTTACCACGATGTAGACTCAAGTGAGATGGCGTTTAAGATCGCTGGCTCAATGGCATTCAAGAAAGGTGCACTAGAAGCGCAACCTGTGATTCTAGAGCCAATGATGAATGTCGAAGTAACCACTCCGGAAGATTGGATGGGTGACGTTGTTGGTGACCTAAACCGTCGTCGCGGTATCATCGAAGGTATGGATGAGGGTGTGGCTGGTCTGAAGATCATCCGTGCTCAAGTTCCACTATCTGAGATGTTTGGTTACGCAACAGACCTACGTTCTGCAACTCAAGGCCGTGCGTCTTACTCTATGGAGTTTCACGAGTACGCTGAAGTGCCGAAAAACTTCGCAGATAAAATTATTGCAGAGCGTGGTTACTAATTGACGACTGAACGGCAAAAAGTTTACGACTTTTTGCCAGATCAAGCCGTCCAAATATTGCGCTAACGAGCGTTGGCGCATAAAATAACAATTTCTGGCGCGTCGTCGATCAATAATGATCGCGGCGAATCATAACTAGGAAGGAACACGATCGTGTCTAAAGAAAAATTTGAACGTACGAAACCGCACGTTAACGTTGGTACAATCGGCCACGTTGACCACGGTAAAACAACTCTAACTGCTGCAATCTGTACTACTCTAGCTAAAGTGTACGGCGGTGAAGCGAAAGACTTCGCATCTATCGATAACGCTCCAGAAGAGCGTGAGCGCGGTATCACAATCGCAACTTCTCACGTTGAGTACGACACTCCAACTCGTCACTACGCACACGTTGACTGTCCAGGACACGCTGACTACGTTAAAAACATGATCACTGGTGCTGCACAGATGGACGGTGGTATCCTAGTTGTTGCTGCGACAGATGGCCCAATGCCTCAAACTCGTGAGCACATCCTACTAGGCCGTCAGGTTGGTATCCCATACATCATCGTATTCATGAACAAATGTGACATGGTTGACGATGAAGAGCTACTAGAACTAGTAGAAATGGAAGTTCGTGAACTTCTATCTGAGTACGATTTCCCAGGTGATGACCTACCAGTTATCCAAGGTTCTGCACTAGGCGCACTAAACGGCGAAGAGCAGTGGGAGGCGAAAATCGTTGAACTAGCAGAAGCGCTAGATTCATACATCCCAGAACCAGAGCGTGCAGTAGACCTACCGTTCCTAATGCCAATCGAAGACGTGTTCTCGATCCAAGGCCGTGGTACTGTAGTAACTGGTCGTATCGAACGTGGTATCCTAAACGTAGGTGACGAAGTTGCTATCGTTGGTATCAAAGACACCATCACTACTACATGTACTGGTGTTGAAATGTTCCGTAAGCTTCTAGACGAAGGTCGTGCGGGTGAGAACGTTGGTGCACTTCTACGTGGTACTAAGCGTGACGAAGTAGAACGTGGTCAAGTACTAGCTAAGCCAGGTTCAATCACTCCACACACTAAATTCGAATCAGAAGTATACGTACTGTCTAAAGATGAAGGTGGTCGTCACACTCCATTCTTCAAAGGCTACCGTCCACAGTTCTACTTCCGTACAACTGACGTAACTGGTGACATCACGCTACCAGAAGGCGTAGAAATGGTAATGCCAGGTGACAACGTACAAATGACTGTTGAGCTAATCGCACCAATCGCAATGGACGAAGGTCTACGTTTCGCGATCCGTGAAGGTGGCCGTACAGTAGGTGCTGGTGTTGTTGCTAAGATCTTCGACTAATTCTTAACGAATTAAACGAAATCTCGCACGTTTCTTCATCTTGAAGAAAACGCAGCAGAAAAAGGGAGGCTTTGGCTTCCCTTTTTCATATCTACTGATCCATTCAGTTATAAGCAGATAAAAAACGATCCTACTTTTTCTTTCTTTAAAACAGCGTGTTACCCTCTTACCAATATCTTCATTTTATCTATTCATTCTAAGTGCTTGATCCTTTCTTATTCTTCCAAGATTAATATAACCAAATGTTCTGAATTGACCTTTCAATACGACTGGTAACAAGAACTATTCTTGTTTATATTGTTTTTTCGATAGTTACTGTTTATGGGTTTTGAGTATGTTTGTATGTCTTTGTCATGGTGTTTCTGACAAGAAAATTAGGAAGTTGGCAGTTGATGAAGGCATAACGGATATCAGGGGGATAAAGCGATGTACAGCTTTGGGTAGCCAATGCGGGAAGTGCATCCGACAAGCCAAAGAAATTTTAGCAGAACACTACACCGAACTAAAACAAGCTAGCTAATCACTGTAATTGCTCTGGTGAAAGCGCTGAGCCTTTTGACACCTTCTCATTTGCTTCTACATTTAAATGAAGCCTAAATAGAGGAGGGGCTAGTCAATGAAAGGCGATCCAATAATAATCCAACATCTCAACAAAATACTTGGTAACGAACTCGTCGCTATTAATCAGTATTTTCTTCATGCTCGTATGTATAAAGACTGGGGTTTAAAGCACCTGGCTGATAAGGAATATCACGAGTCTATTGATGAAATGAAGCATGCCGATCATCTCATTGAACGTATTCTATTCTTAGAAGGTTTACCTAACCTGCAAGATCTCGGCAAGCTGATGATCGGTGAAGATACCAAAGAAATGCTTGAATGCGATCTTAAACTGGAAATGGCCGCTATTCCTGATCTAAAAGATGCGATTGCTTACGCAGAAGATATTCGAGACTACGTTTCACGTGATTTGTTTCAGGATATCCTCGAAGATGAAGAAGAACATGTCGACTGGCTTGAGACTCAGCTTGGCTTAATCGAGATGTCTGGCATCGAAAATTATCTGCAAGCGCAGTATGTCGATGAGGAATAATCTCGGCAATTTCCTCGTTATGTTTACAAATCTGATGCTTACAGCAGTGCACCTGACTTAAAAGTTGGGTGCTTTTCCTGCTTATCTGGTCTAATCTCTTTTAATATCGATTTTTTAAGGATATTGCTCGCAATCTTACCTATGAAGATTGACTTCTATCCATTAGAATTTATTCCCCCTTACCTAAAAAATAAAAAGAGAAACGCCCACATGTCTGAAGACAAAGCAGTAACTCCCGAAGAAGAACAGCGCCAACGAGCCCTTGACTATCATGCATACCCAACCCCAGGGAAGATTGCAGTCGAGCTGACAACACCCGCAGAAACTGCCGGTGATCTTGCACTAGCTTACAGCCCAGGTGTAGCTGAGCCTGTACGTGAAATCGCGCAAAACCCAGACAATGTATACAAGTACACCGCGAAAGGTAACATGGTTGCCGTTATTTCTAACGGTACCGCGATTCTTGGCTTGGGTAACTTAGGTCCGCTTGCTTCTAAACCTGTAATGGAAGGTAAAGCGCTACTGTTTAAGCGTTTCGCTGGACTTGATTCGATTGATATCGAAGTAAAACACCGCACGATCGACGAGTTCGTTAATACCGTAGCAAGCATTGCTGATACCTTCGGTGGTATTAACCTTGAAGATATTAAAGCGCCAGACTGTTTCGAAATTGAAAAGCGTCTTATCGAACGCTGTGATGTGCCTGTATTCCATGATGACCAGCACGGTACCGCTATCGTAACGGCCGCTGGCATGCTGAACGCAATTGAGCTGCAAGGTAAGAAGCTTGAAGACTCTACGATCGTTTGTCTTGGTGCAGGTGCGGCTGCAGTAGCGTGTATGGAACTACTGATCAAATGTGGCGCGATGCGTGAAAAGATTTACATGTTGGATCGTAAAGGCGTGATTCATACTCGCCGTGATGATCTTAACGAGTACAAAGAGCTATTCGCAAATAACACCGACAAGCGTACTTTAGAAGATGTAATTGAAGGTGCTGATCTGTTCCTTGGCGTATCAGGTCCAAACCTGCTTCCACCTGAAGCATTAAAACTGATGGCGGATAAGCCAATTGTTTTCGCATGTTCAAACCCAGATCCTGAAATTAAGCCAGAGCTAGCACATGAAGTTCGTGATGACTTAATTATGGGCACGGGCCGCAGTGATTACCCGAACCAGGTAAACAACGTACTGTGTTTCCCATTTATTTTCCGTGGTGCGCTTGATGTGCGCGCAAGCGAAATTAACGATGAGATGAAACTTGCTGCGGTTGACGCTATTCGTCAATTGGCGAAAGAGCCAGTACCAGAAGCGGTACTGAAAGCGGCGGGTGTCGATAAGCTTGAGTTTGGCACTGACTACATCATTCCAAAGCCAATGGATGCTCGCTTGCTGCCTCGCGTTGCAAAAGCTGTTGCTCAAGCGGCGGTTGACTCTGGTGTTGCTCGTATTGAAATGCCTGAAAACTACATGGCAGAGTAAGACAAAGATTTAAATGACATAAAAAAATGGGACGCGATGGCGTCCCATTTTTTTATGTCATTTTTAGTATTAGGCGCTAAATAACCGCTTGGTGTATTCAACGTGCTACTAATTACTCTTCGTCAAATGACTCAAATTCGATGCCCATTTCGGTCATCAGAGCTTTTGCTTCAGTCGGAATATCGTCAGGGCGATCTTTACGAAGGTCCTCGTCCGTTGGAAGTGGCTGACCCGTATATGCATGTAGGAATGCTTCGCATAGGAGTTCACTGTTGGTTGCGTGGCGTAAGTTATTGATCTGACGACGAGTACGTTCATCAGTTAGCACTTTTAAAACTTTCAGCGGGATAGATACAGTGATTTTTTTTACTTGTTCGCTTTTCTTTCCATGCTCAGCATATGGGCTAATGTATTCGCCATTCCAGTCAGCCATTGCGTACCTTCATATTTGTAATAGGTTAAAAACTAATTGAGGTGCTGATTTTAGCTGCATTTACTGCCATAAGCAAAGACATATAGACGTCTAGAAGTGTTGACGTCTTAATTTTTGACGAGTAAAGTGACAAGAACAGTAAGGGAAGTGTGCAATTCATTGAATCTGACCATTTAGATATAGCGCATTCCCATTTAGAAGTCATCACCTGTGAAAGGATACACCCATGAGCTCCCGTAAGCCTGCAACTATTGCTGTACGCACCGGTATTGAGTCTGACACTCAATATCATGCTGTCGTTCCACCAATCTACCTTTCAACGAATTACGGCTTTCCTGCGTTTGGGGAAGTGCCTAAGTACGATTACACGCGTTCTGGTAACCCAAACCGTGGATTATTAGAAAGTGCATTGTCTGAGCTGGAGTCTGGCAAAGGGGCTGTCATCACTAACTGTGGTACGTCCGCGCTGAACTTATGGGTGTCTGCTTTTATTGGACCTGATGATCTTATTGTCGCGCCGAACGACTGTTATGGAGGCACTTATCGTCTTTTTAACACACGTGCAAACAAAGGCGATTTCAAGGTGCTGTTTGTCGATCAAACTGACGAACAGGCGCTGGATGCAGCATTAGCACAGAAACCAAAACTGGTTCTGCTAGAAACGCCATCTAACCCTCTGGTTCGTGTTGTCGATGTTGCTGTCGTGTGTGAAAAAGCGAAGCAGGTTGGCGCATTAGTCGCCGTAGACAATACCTTTTTGACTCCTGTGTACCAGAAGCCATTAGAACTAGGCGCTGACTTTGTTATTCACTCTACAACGAAATACATCAATGGACACTCAGATGTGATTGGTGGTGTGATTATCGCTAAAACGGAAGAGCATGCAGAAGAGTTAGCGTGGTGGGGCAACTGTATTGGGGCGACAGGCACACCTTTTGATAGCTACATGACCTTGAGAGGTCTTCGTACCTTAGGTGCGCGCATGCGAGTGCATGAAGAAAGCTCACAGCAGGTGCTGGCTTACCTGCAGAAGCAATCTTTGGTGGCGAAAATTTATCATCCAAGTCTTCCACAGCACCCTGGCCATGAGATTGCTAAAAAGCAACAGTCTGGTTTTGGCTCTATGTTGAGCTTTGAGTTTGCGGGCTCGTTTGAGCAGCTTAAAGCCTTTGTCAAAGAGCTTCAGTTGTTCTCACTTGCAGAGTCTCTGGGCGGGGTAGAAAGCTTGATTTGTCACCCAGCATCTATGACGCATCGCGCGATGGGTGAAGAAGCCTTGGCTGAAGCGGGTGTATCACAGCAATTGCTGCGCCTTTCTGTAGGGCTAGAAGATGCACAAGATCTTATTGCCGACCTAGAACAAGCATTCACTAAATCTGCACAGCAATAGGAGTTAATAATGACTGTACAACGTCAGCTACACAAGTTTGGTGGTAGCAGCCTGGCAAACCCAGAGTGTTACTTACGTGTAGCGGGAATTCTCAAGGAATACTCTGCAGAAAATGACTTGGTGGTGGTCTCTGCAGCAGGTAAAACAACCAACCGCCTGATTGAGTTCCTTGAAGGCTTAGAAAAAGATGGTCGAATTGCGCACGAAGCTTTGCAGAGCTTGAGACAGTTTCAAATCAGTCTCATTGAAGAGTTATTAGAGGGAGACGCGCAAGAACAGCTGCTTGCCTCCTTACAAGATGAATTCAGTACATTAGCGGAACTGACCTCTCCGCTGACCGAAGCGCAAAAGGCGGCGGTATTAGGCCACGGAGAAGTATGGTCTTCTCGATTACTGGCCGCTTTACTGACGCAAAAGCAACTGCCTGCTGTAGCGCAAGATGCGCGAGCATTCCTACGCGCAGAAGCGGGCACTCAACCAGAAGTTGATCGTGCTCGTTCATATCCGCTTATCAAAGAGGCACTGGCACAACATAGCCACAAACGTGTGATCATTACCGGCTTCATGGCACAAAACGATAACGGTGAAACTGTTCTGCTTGGCCGCAACGGTTCAGACTACTCTGCAACCGTAATTGGTGCGCTTGCAGAAGTGAGCACAGTGACGATTTGGAGTGATGTGGCTGGTGTTTATAGCGCAGACCCTCGTTTGGTATCAGATGCATGTTTACTACCTCTCTTAAGGCTGGATGAAGCGAGTGAGCTGGCTCGTTTAGCTGCGCCAGTTCTGCACAGCCGAACCTTGCAGCCTGTGGCTCAAAGCACCATGGATCTGAGCCTTAAATGCAGTTACCTGCCAGAGTCAGGTTCGACCCGCATTGAGCGAGTTCTGGCTTCTGGTCGCGGGGCGAAAATCATCACCTCACTGGATGACGTGCTATTGGTTCAGCTAGCATTTGCGCATGGACATGACTTTGAGAAAGCACAGAGTGATGTTCTGGAATCCCTAAAACGCGTTCAGTTGGAGCCACTGGCATTTGAAGCTCAGCCTGAACAGCAGATATTACGACTGGCATACACAGCAGAAATTGCTGGCGGTGCACTCAAGTATCTACAGGAATCTGATCTGGATGCGGAGATTAACCTCACTGATGGTTACTCTCTGATTGCTGCCGTAGGTGCTGGTGTGACAACTAATGCCAACCACTGTTTTGGTTTTCAGCAAAAGCTGAAACACTCTCCGGTGGAATTTATCGCTGAGACGGAGTCTGGTTTAAGTCTGGTCGCAGTATTACGTAACACTGATACCGAAGAACTGGTACAGACGGTTCACAGCCAGTTATTTCAGGCACAGAAGCGCGTTGCTGTCGCATTATGCGGGAAAGGGAATATCGGTTCGAGCTGGCTGAGTTTATTCGCTTCACAGAAGAATGAACTTGAAAAACGTCATGGCATGAGCTTTGACTTAGTCGCGGTGGTTGATAGCCAAATGTATTGGTTTGATAGCCAAGGCATTGATGCATCCAGTGTTTCAGCACGCTTCAATGACGAAAGTATCGCAAACGATGGCTCTTGGTTATCTCGTCTTGGTGCTTTGCAGGACTACGATGAAGCTGTGGTCCTCGATGTTACCGCCAGTCAGGAATTAGCGAAATGTTACGTTGATATCGCTCAGCAAGGTATTCACCTAATTTCAGCGAATAAAGTCGCAGGTTCAGCTGATAGTCAGTATTACCATCAGGTCCAGGATGCGTTTGCCAAAATTGGACGTCACTGGCTGTATAACGCTACGGTAGGTGCCGGGTTACCAATCAACCATACGGTGCGCGATCTTCGTGAGAGTGGTGATGAGATTATTGCACTCTCTGGTATTTTCTCCGGTACGCTTTCATGGTTATTCCAACAGTTTGATGGCTCAGTGCCATTCAGCGAGTTAGTGGATTTAGCCTGGCAGCAAGGATTAACAGAACCTGACCCTCGCTCTGACTTAGATGGCTCTGATGTGATGCGTAAGCTGGTTATTCTGGCGCGTGAGTCTGGTCTGGACATCGAGCCGGGAAGCGTAAAGGTAGAGTCGTTAGTTCCTGAAGAACTGCGCACGCTCAGCTTAGATGAGTTTTTTGATAACGCCGCACTGCTGAGCCAGACTCTGCAAGAACGTTTGTCCAAAGCGCAGAAAAACGATCAGGTACTGCGTTACGTTGCGCGTTTAGAGAAAGATGGCAAAGCGACCGTCGGCATTGAAGCCTTGTCCCGTGAGCATGCGCTGGCTAACCTACTGCCGTGTGACAATATTTTTGCTATTGAGAGCAAGTGGTACAAAGACAACCCGCTTGTTATCCGCGGTCCTGGCGCTGGACGTGAAGTTACGGCAGGGGCGATTCAGTCCGATTTAAACCGCCTTGCTGGGCTATTCTAAACACTCAAAACCCCGGAATTCATCCGGGGTTTTTTATTCCTGTCTTGGTGCCATAATTAATCTCAGAACCGTTATTGGCGAACTATTTTTGTGGATAAATATTAGCCAACAATCAACTTGAACTATCCTCATCATTAACGTGAAAAAAATTCATAATCACAAGGTTGACATTAAATCGTATTCAATACATTCTGTAGACATATAGACGTCTAAACGTCGATTTGAGAATTTGATTTCGTGGCGGGTTGCCACAGGGAGAGTAAGATGGGTTACACGCACGCAGGCCATATCGATGCCTTAAACCAGAATATCGCTGAATTGTCAGACAATATTAATGTTTCATTTGAGTTTTTTCCGCCAAGCAATGAAAAGATGGAAGAGACGCTATGGAACTCTGTGCACCGTCTAAAAACACTCAAGCCTAAGTTTGTTTCTGTTACTTACGGAGCTAACTCAGGCGAGCGTGACAGAACTCATTCCATCATCAAAGAAATCAAATCAGAAACAGGCTTAGTGGCAGCACCGCACCTGACTTGTATCGATGCGACTCGTGAAGAATTGATTGAGATTGCCGATGATTACTGGAACAACGGTATCGAAAATATCGTCGCACTACGTGGTGATATTCCACCAGGTGGCGGCGCTCCTGATATGTACGCATCTGACCTGGTTGAACTGTTGAAGTCTCGTCATGATTTCGATATCTCAGTTGCAGCTTTCCCAGAAGTGCATCCTGAAGCAAAAAGCGCACAGGCTGATCTGCTAAACCTGAAGCGTAAGGTCGATGCAGGTGCGAACCGAGCGATTACTCAGTTTTTCTTCGATGTAGAGTCTTACCTACGTTTTCGTGACCGCTGTGTTGTCGCTGGTATCGACGTAGAAATCGTACCGGGTATCTTGCCAGTATCTAACTTTAAACAGGCGTCTCGCTTTGCTGCGCAGAATAACGTAAAAGTTCCAGGCTGGATGAGCAAGCAGTTTGAAGGTTTGGATGATGATCCGGTAACTCGTCAATTAGTTGGTGCAAGTCAGGCGATTGATATGGTGCGTGTACTGAGCCGTGAAGGTGTGAAAGACTTCCACTTTTACACTCTAAACCGAGCTGAGATGACTTACGCGTTGTGTCACACCTTGGGTGTACGTCCTCAAGTTGCAGTCTAAAACGTGAGTGAAAAAGAAAAGGCTTGCCCAATGGCAAGCCTTTTTTGTTGTTAAGCTATGAGCTGTTTGAAGTGGATTAGCCGATAACTTCAAGTTCAGTTAGCACTTCTTCTGCCCACGTGATCCACGTTTCGCGTAGTAGAAGGTTGCGGCGTAGTGTCAGGCGCTCCAGACGTGCTTGTTTATCCAGAGTAGATGGCGTCGCGTAGTATGCAGCTTCGATTTCTTTGTAGTGAGAAACCAGTTTGCGTGACTCTTCAACCAGTTCAGATAGTTGCTCACGGAAAGGTGCAGACGGTTGCACAGCACAAGCCATCAGCTTCGCTGAGAACTCGTCACGAACTGTTGGGTGTGCAGTTGGCTGATCAAACCATTCACCTAGTGCGCTACGTCCAGCATCTGTGATGGAGTACACTTTACGGTCTGGTTTGCCTTCTTGAGGCTCTAGTACGCAAGTAACCAGTTCTTTCTCAGCCATTTTGTTTAGCTCACGGTAAACTTGCTGGTGGCTCGCTTTCCAGAAGTAACCAATGCTAGCTGAGAATTCTTTTGTGATATCGTAACCGGTTGCATCGCGCGTGCTAAGCACAGTTAAGATTACGTGTGGTAATGACATGTCTTCAATCCAAATGGTCAATAAACTTGTAAACAAGCTACTTATACTTTCAGCTGCGCTCTTAATGGCGTTTTGAGTTTTTATGCATAAGTAGCACCAACAAATGTTGGTCCTGTCACCTTAAAGCCGTTTATCACCTAGAAAGATGGGTGGAACCCATCGAGGCTGGAGCTGATATGGTTGGATTTATTCGCTCTCAGCAAGGCGAGTAGTATATAAATAATAAGCATGAAGTGGAATACTAGGAAAGAATAACACTAAAAAACTAACATAATACTCAGTAATGTATTTTTGTGGTTATTTATTCTGATTTATTGGTTCTTTTTGGGTTGTTTTTAGGGGCTTTATCTGGTTAATTGCTGTTCAATTTGATGGGTATAAGAAAGGCTGAGCGATTGCTCAGCCTTTTATATCATAATCTGTTACAAGTAACAGGCTATTTTAACCAGTGTTACGCATACCTGCCGCGATACCCGCAATAGTCACCATCAGCGCTTCTTCAAGGTCTGCTGATGCTTCCTCATTTTGACGTGTACGATACAGCAACTCGGCTTGAAGCATATTCAATGGCTCAACGTAGATGTTACGTAAACGGATGGACTCCAGACCCCAAGGGTCATGTTGCATCAGGTTCTCGTTGTTTTCTACATTCAGAACCGCTTTGATGTCCTTCTGAAGCTGCTCTCGTAATCTTTCGCCTAATGGACGAAGTGACTCATCAACCAAGCGCAGGTCGTAGTAGCGAGAGATATCGATGTTACACTTTGAGTACACCATTTCTAACATGCCAAGGCGCGTTGAGAAGAATGGCCACTCACGACACATCTCTTCCAGTAACGCTTGATGACCTTTGTCGATCGAGTACTGGATTGCTTCACCGGCACCTAACCATGCTGGCAGAACCAAACGGTTTTGGCTCCATGAGAAGATCCATGGAATGGCGCGTAAGCTCTCTACACCACCTTTAGGGTTACGCTTCGCAGGGCGCGATCCCAGTGGCAGTTTACCGAGTTCCAGTTCTGGGGTCGCCTGACGGAAGTAAGGTACAAAATCTGGTTCGCCGCGTACAACGCTGCGGTACGCTTCACAGCTCACCTGAGACAGTACTTCCATCAGATCACGCCACTCTTGTTTTGGCTCTGGTGGCGGTAGCAGGTTCGCTTCCAGAATCGCACTGGCGTATAGGTTAAAGCTGTTTACGGCAACGTCTGGTAGACCCAGCTTAAAGCGAATCATCTCGCCTTGCTCGGTAACACGCAGGCCACCTTTAAGACTCTTAGGTGGCTGAGACAGTAACGCAGCATGCGCAGGAGCACCACCACGACCAACCGTACCACCACGACCGTGGAATAATGTCAGTTCCACGCCTTCCTCTTCAGCAACTTTAACCAGAGACTCCATTGCATGGTACTGAGCCCAGCCTGCAGACATAACACCCGCATCTTTTGCAGAGTCAGAGTAGCCAATCATGACCATTTGGTGGTTTTGGATAAAGCCACGGTATAGGTCGATATCCATCAGTTGTTTGATCACTGACTCAGCGTTATTCAAGTCGTCCAGGGTTTCAAACAGAGGACAGACATCCATACGGTAAGGACAGCCAGATTCTTGTAGCAGTAAGTGAACTGCCAGTACGTCTGACGCGGTACGTGCCATGGAGATAACGTAAGCACCGAATGCTTCACGAGATTGTGCAGCAATGATCTTACAGGTGTCCAAAACCTCTTGAACTGGTTCAGATGGTTCCCAGTCACGAGGTAGAAGAGGGCGTTTGGAAGCTAGCTCATTGGTTAGGAACGCAAGCTTGTCTTGCTCACTCCACTGCTGGTAGTCGCCAATACCAAGATGGCGAGTCAACTCAGATAGTGCATCTGCGTGACGAGTACTTTCCTGACGAATATCCAGACGAACTAGGTGAACACCAAATGCTTTCACGCGGCGCAGAGTATCAAGCAATGAGCCATCTGCGATTACACCCATACCACACTCGTGTAGTGATTGGTAACACGCGTATAGAGGTTCCCAAAGCTGTTCTACTTTTTGTAGTGGTGCTTTGACTGCTAGTTTCTGACCATTGA
This sequence comes from Vibrio natriegens NBRC 15636 = ATCC 14048 = DSM 759, assembly GCF_035621455.1. Taxonomy (NCBI): domain Bacteria; kingdom Pseudomonadati; phylum Pseudomonadota; class Gammaproteobacteria; order Vibrionales; family Vibrionaceae; genus Vibrio; species Vibrio natriegens. The sequence continues at coordinate 2,837,523 of NZ_CP141822.1, read as the reverse complement.
TCTTCGCATCAAGAATATCTTTGGTTTCGTTGAGCAGAGAGCGAAGCTGCTTGAGGATCGCACGGTATGGTTCGTGTTGATCATCTCCAGCCAGTTCACGCACTTGATCGTTGCTGACTGTCATCGACAGTTCACTGATCAGTTCGTTGATGTCATTTAGATAAAGATCCGCCGCCTTCCAACGCGATAGAAGCAGAACTTCACGCGTGATGCTGTGCGTAACAAACGGGTTGCCGTCACGGTCGCCGCCCATCCAAGAGGAGAAATGCACCGGACGTGCGTCGATTGGTAAACCTTCGCCAAGATAAGATTCCAGACGATCGTTCATCTCGCGTAAAAACTCAGGTACGGCTTCCCATAGTGAGTTTTCTACAACAGCAAAGCCCCATTTCGCTTCATCAAGCGGTGTCGGGCGTTGTTGGCGGATTACGTCTGAGTGCCAGCCTTGGGCAATCAGCTGCTCCAGACGACGTTCAGTTTTCTTGCGCTCTTTCGATGAAAGGTCGCTTAACTCTAGCTTTGATAAACACTCGTTGATTTTCACCAGTTTGTTGATCATGGTGCGACGAGTGATTTCAGTAGGGTGAGCCGTCAGTACCAGTTCAATATTCAGGTCACGTACAGCCTGAGCGGTATCAAGCTTACTAACATCGTTTTGTACCAGTTTAGAAAATAGCGAGTTGATCGCGTCTGGTTCGCAGATGTGCTCTTCACAGTGACGTGAAATCGTGTGGTATTGCTCAGCAATATTCGTGAGGTTTAGAAATTGGTTAAAAGCTCGAGTGACTGGTGTCAATTGCTCATCAGGAAGGTGTTTAATTTCTTCTATCAAGCTTTCTTTGTCTGCTTGATTTCCTGCTTGGGCTGATTTGGATAATTTACGAATAGTTTCCACTTTCTCGAAGATTTCTTCGCCATGGGCATCGTGAATAGTATTACCCAGTAAGTGGCCTAACATGCGCACATTGCTTTTGAGTGCGGCGTATTTCTCGTTCATTGTCGTCCTGCCTCGTAAAAAAACTACATCCATTGTCCTTGTTAAGACACCAATCTAGCGAAAAGCACCAGTTCTAGTCAAATAAAGCCGACTATGTTTGTAATTATTCCGCTTCTCTCCTGATTTAGAGCAAAGTTACTAGGCCTATGGCGTAATAAATGAAAATTAATTACAAAATAACAAGTTAAATTAGTGTTAACGGTTAACTCATTGTAGTGATAAAGAACCGTCTGTACAGCTCATCGGAGCTGTACATGTTCGTTGTCTTTTTATTACGCTAACAACAGTATTTGACCATCGCTTTAGACAGTACATCAATGGTCGGGTCAATAAAATCAAAAGCAAGAAACTCATCTGGCTGGTGGGCCTGATCGATAGAGCCCGGTCCAAGTACCAACGTTGGGCACAGTTCCTGTAGAAATGGCGCTTCTGTACAGTAGTTCACGGTTTGAGAGCTGGTTTCACACAGTTCTTCTACACCACCAATGAACGGGTGGTCATGAGGACACTCGTAACCCGGAATCGATTCGTGCAGAGGTACTATCTCAATACGTCCCGGCCATTTGGCTTCCACTTCTTTTAAAGCTCCGCGCAGCATGTTCTCCAGACCATCTAAGCTAATGCCAGGTAATGGGCGAACGTCGTAATGCAATTCGCAGCAGCCACAAATACGGTTTGCACTGTCACCACCGTGAATATGGCCCAAGTTCAATGTTGGGTTAGGGATAGCAAACCCCGGGTGGTGGTACTCTTTAATTAACTTATCGCGTAGCTGCATCATGGCAAACATCACTTCATACATGATCTCAATGGCGTTAACGCCAAGCGCAGGATCGGATGAATGACCTGACTTACCCGTCACACGAATGGCGTTGGCGACATGACCTTTATGGCCACGAATTGGAACCAGGCTGGTCGGTTCGCCAATAATGCAGTAGTCCGGTTTAAAAGGCGCATTGGCGGTAAAGTGTCTAGCACCTAACATCGTGGTTTCTTCATCACAGGTCGCTAATACATAAAGTGGCTTCTTCTGTTTACTCCAATCGACTTTCTTGACGGCTTCATAAATGAAGGCAAAGAAGCCTTTCATGTCTGCTGTACCCAGACCGTAAAAGCGATTGTCTTTTTCAGTCAGTTTATGCGGGTCGAAGTTCCAGCGCCCTTCATCAAATGGCACCGTGTCGCTGTGACCGGCTAAGAGGAGGCCACCTTCGCCTTCGCCCATACGTGCGATCATATTGTGTTTGCCAGGTTCGACTTCTACCACCTCAACACTGAACCCAAGATCTTTGAACCAGGATGCGAGTTTCTCAATGACTTTGGCATTGCCTTGGTCCCATTTTGGGTCGGTGGAGCTGATCGAAGAGGTGCTGATGAGTCCTTCATAGACCTCTAGAAACGTTGGTAATTGCATGGATTCTTCAAATCTCCTATTGACAGACAGAGCACAAAACTGTAAAACACATATTAAATCATATTTAATGAATAAAAAATCAAAATATAGCAAAAATTAAATATGAATAGTCACTTGAGCCTTTAAGTTTACGGATGTTATAGAATGCTAAAAACCACGATTATCGGAGCCAGCGGTTACACCGGCGCAGAGTTAGCTTTAATGGTTAACAAACACCCAGAACTCACGCTATCAGGTTTATACGTTTCCGCCAACAGTGTAGATGCAGGAAAAAGTATTGCCCAACTACACGGCAAGTTAGCTGGCGTTATCGATATGCCAGTGAATCCGTTAACCGATCCAAAACAAGTGGCTGAAGAATCTGATGTGGTGTTTTTAGCAACAGCACATGAAGTCAGCCATGACCTCGCCCCAATTTTCCTTGATGCCGGATGTCAGGTTTTCGATTTATCTGGCGCGTTCCGTGTTCAGAGCGAAGGCTTTTACGACACGTTCTATGGCTTCAAGCATCAATTTAACAACTGGCTAGATAAAGCGGTGTACGGCTTAGCGGAGTGGAACTTCGAAGCAATTAAAAACACTCCTTTAGTCGCGGTAGCTGGCTGCTACCCAACAGCATCGCAATTGGCCATCAAGCCCCTTTTAGAAGGTGGTTTATTGGATACTCAACAATGGCCAGTGATCAACGCGACGAGTGGCGTGTCTGGTGCAGGCAGAAAAGCGTCGATGACCAACAGCTTCTGCGAAGTGAGCCTGCAACCTTACGGAGTGTTCAACCACCGTCACCAACCAGAGATCGCTCAACACTTGGGTTGTGATGTGATTTTTACGCCTCATCTGGGCAACTTTAAGCGTGGCATTCTAGCCACCATCACAATGAAGTTGTCCGCAGGTGTGACTGCAGAGCAAGTGACTCAGGCGTTCGAACAAGCGTATCAAGGCAAGCCTGCGGTACGTCTAAAAGGCGATGGTATTCCACGTATTCAGGATGTTGAAAATACACCTTTCTGCGATATCGGCTGGAAGGTTCAAGGCGAACACGTGATTGTGATTTCTGCCATCGACAACCTACTTAAAGGTGCATCAAGTCAAGCGATGCAATGTTTAAATATTCATTACGGTTACCCAGAACTGACAGCGTTGCTGTAGTCGTTGATAGAGGGAAAAGCAATGACGCAAACCAATCAAGCTCCATTAGTCATTAAGCTAGGCGGTGCAGCTTTATCTTGCACAAAAACCTTAAGCCAACTTTTTGGTGCCATCGCGGCCTATCAGAGTTCGGCGCAGCGACAAATCGCCATCGTTCATGGCGGTGGCTACTTGGTGGACGAGCTAATGAGCAAGTTGCAGCTCGAAACCGTAAAGAAGCACGGATTACGCGTGACGCCATACGATCAAATTCCAGTTATTGCAGGAGCACTAGCGGGTACAGCTAATAAGTTACTACAAGGTCAGGCGATTGCAGACGGTCTTAACGCAGTGGGCATGAGCTTAGCGGATGGCGGTTTATGTCAGGTGGAAGAACTCGATCCAGAGTTGGGCGCAGTAGGTAAAGCCTCTCCGGGTGATTCAACACTGATCCAAGCGATCTTAAACACCGGTGCGCTGCCAATCATCAGTTCAATTGGCCTGACAAAAGAAGGTCAACTGATGAACGTCAATGCGGATCAAGCGGCCGTTGCGGTTGCTGGTGCACTGGATGCAGAGTTGGTTCTGCTTTCAGATGTAAGCGGCGTTTTGGATGGTAAAGGTCACTTGATCAAAAGCTTGTCTGAAAAAGAAGCCGATGCATTGATCGAAGGTCATGTGATCACTGACGGCATGATCGTCAAAGTTAAAGCCGCTTTGGAGGCAGCCAATGATCTTGGTCGTCCTATCGAAGTAGCAACCTGGCGTTACCCTGAGAAGCTGGAGCAGCTATTTGCTGGTCAGAGCATCGGTACGCAATTTCTGCCTCAATAACGTCGCAGTAAAGAATTTAAAGAATTAAACATTAGGAAGTAGTTGGCACTGACCGCCGAGAGCAGAGCCAGTTAAATTTGGAGAAAAAAATGAGCAAAGTGAACGTAAATAAAGTAGTAGTCGCATACTCAGGCGGTCTAGATACTTCAGTAATCATCCCGTGGCTAAAAGAGAACTACAACTGTGAAGTTGTTGCGTTTGTAGCAGATGTAGGTCAGGGCGCAGAAGAGCTAGAAGGCATTGAAGCGAAAGCGAAAGCATCAGGTGCATCTGAGTGTTACATCGCTGACCTGAAAGAAGAAATGGTTGCAGACTATGTCTACCCAACGCTAAAAACTGGCGCTTACTACGAAGGCAAATACCTGCTAGGTACTTCAATGGCGCGTCCAATCATCGCGAAAGCGCAGGTTGAAGTTGCTCGTAAAGTTGGCGCTGACGCACTGTGTCACGGCTGTACTGGTAAAGGTAACGATCAGGTTCGTTTTGAAGGTGCGTTTGCAGCACTAGCACCAGATCTCCATGTTATCGCGCCTTGGCGTGAATGGGATCTAGTAAGCCGTGAGCAATGTCTGGATTACCTGGCTGAGCGTAACATTCCTTGTTCAGCGTCTCTGACTAAGATTTACTCACGTGATGCAAACGCATGGCACATCTCAACCGAAGGTGGCGTACTAGAAGATACTTGGAATGCACCAAACGAAGACTGCTGGGTATGGACAGTTGATCCAGAGCAAGCGCCAAACGAAGCTGAATACGTGACGCTAAAAGTTGAGAAAGGTGCCGTGGTTGCAGTAGATGGCGAAGCAATGACGCCATACAATGCGCTAGTTTACCTAAACGAGAAAGGCGCGAAGCACGGTGTTGGTCGTATCGATATCGTAGAAAACCGTTTGGTAGGTATGAAGTCTCGTGGTTGTTACGAAACTCCTGGAGGCACCATCATGATGGAAGCACTGCGTGCCGTTGAGCAGCTAGTGCTAGACAAATCATCATTCGAATTCCGTGAAGAGCTAGGTCTTAAAGCTTCTCACCTTGTGTACGATGGTCGTTGGTTCACGCCACTATGTAAGTCAATCCTAGCGGCTTCAGAAGAGCTGGCTCAAGATGTGAATGGCGAAGTGGTTGTTAAGCTATACAAAGGTCAGGCAACGGTTACTCAAAAACGTTCTGACAACAGCTTGTACTCAGAAGAGTTTGCTACCTTCGGTGAGGACGAGGTTTACGACCAAAGCCATGCTGGTGGTTTCATCCGTCTTTACTCGCTATCAAGCCGTATCCGCGCTCTGAACAGCCAGAAGAAATAAGCATATTTCATCATTGATTAAAAAGACCTGCCATTGATTGGCAGGTCTTTTTGTTTTCAACGCGTTTTTATGTGTATGAAACTAAATTGTCGTGAATAGATATGTAAAAATATTGAATTTATACTTTATTTTTTCTTCAAATTGCCGTAACGTTGGCCTATAAGAAAAAGTGAGCAAATGACCATCAATTTAGTCATCACTAATTAGAGTACTTTAGAGTTAGCAATAGTCATCAGGAGAGACGCAATGGCATTATGGGGCGGAAGATTTACCCAAGCAGCAGATACCAGATTCAAAGAATTCAACGATTCGTTGCGTTTCGACTACCGATTGGCTGAGCAAGACATTGTAGGCTCAATTGCATGGTCTAAGGCATTGCTGTCTGTCGATGTGCTGTCGGCGGAAGAACAACAGAAACTTGAACTCGCTTTAAACGAGCTGAAACTTGAAGTGATGGAAGATCCGCATCAGATCCTAGGCTCTGACGCAGAAGACATCCACTCTTGGGTTGAGCAGCAACTTATCGGTAAAGTGGGTGACTTAGGTAAAAAACTTCATACTGGCCGTTCACGTAACGATCAGGTAGCCACCGACCTTAAGCTTTGGTGTCGTCAACAAGGCCAGCAATTATTGATTGCTTTAGACCGTCTGCAATCGCAAATGGTCCACGTTGCTAAGCAACACCAAGGCACGGTATTGCCAGGTTACACTCACCTTCAACGTGCACAACCTGTGACTTTTGCGCACTGGTGTCTGGCTTACGTTGAAATGTTTGAGCGTGACCACTCTCGTTTGAGTGACGCATTACAGCGTTTAGACACCTGTCCACTGGGCTCTGGTGCTCTGGCGGGTACGGCTTACCCAATCAACCGTGAGCAACTGGCGCACAATCTTGGTTTCCACCGTGCAACGCGTAACTCACTGGATTCGGTATCAGACCGCGACCACGTGATGGAGCTAATGTCTGTTGCTTCTATTTCAATGCTGCACCTTTCGCGTCTGGCTGAAGATATGATTTTCTACAACTCAGGTGAGTCGAACTTCATCGAGTTGGCTGATACGGTGACTTCTGGTTCATCATTGATGCCACAGAAGAAAAACCCAGATGCACTTGAGTTAATCCGTGGCAAAACTGGCCGTGTTTACGGCGCGCTTTCTGCGATGATGATGACCGTTAAAGCGCTGCCACTGGCATACAACAAAGACATGCAGGAAGACAAAGAAGGTTTGTTCGACGCATTAGATACTTGGAACGATTGCATGGAAATGGCAGCGTTGTGTTTCGATGGTATCAAAGTTAACGGTGAAAGAACGCTGGAAGCGGCGAAGCAGGGTTATGCGAATGCGACTGAGCTAGCAGATTACCTAGTTGCGAAAGGTATTCCATTCCGTGAAGCTCACCATATTGTTGGTGTTGCCGTAGTCGGTGCGATTGAGAAAGGCTGCGCGCTTGAAGAGCTGTCTTTAGAAGAGCTGAAAGTATTCTCTGACGTCATTGAAGATGATGTATATGAGATTCTTACTATCGAATCTTGTCTTGAAAAACGTTGTGCGCTTGGTGGTGTGTCACCACAGCAAGTGGCTTATGCGGTTGATCAGGCAGACAAGCGTTTAATTCAGCGTGATAATGCGGCAGTTAAAGTACGTCCTGCGCGTCTGACTGACATCGAGACGTTAGAAGGTATGGTCGCTTACTGGGCTAACCTGGGTGAAAACCTGCCACGCTCTCGTAATGAATTGGTACGCGATATTGGCTCATTTGCGGTCGCCGAGCATCATGGTGAAGTCACTGGTTGCGCTTCTTTGTACGTCTATGACTCTGGGTTAGCCGAGGTTCGCTCACTGGGCATTGAAGCTGGCTGGCAAGGCCAGGGGCAGGGTAGTGCGATAGTGAACTACCTGGTGGAAAAAGCCCGTCAAATGGCGATCAAAAAAGTCTTTGTGTTAACAAGAACACCTGAGTTCTTTATGAAACAGAACTTTGTACCGACTTCGAAATCTCTATTACCGGAGAAAGTACTGAAAGACTGTGACCAGTGCCCTCGTCAACATGCGTGTGATGAAGTTGCGCTGGAGATCAATTTGGTCGAGCAGTTGATCCAGAAAAGTTACGTAGCATAAATGGTCGATCGTTTTAGCATTCAATAACATAACTGAGTGGCGATATCGTTACATAAGTATTTGCTAAAAAATTCGAAAAAAGATGGAACCTTTAAGAGGAAGCCGGGTCTATTAAAGTACCACTGCTTTTTCTTAGAAGAATCTAAGAGAGCCCCAGAATCGATATTGATTTTGGGGCTTTTTTCTATCTGTAATTTGAGTAATGAGGCTGGTTTAGCCTAAGTAGGTTTCCAGCTCTTCGCTGCCGCCAATGAGTCGACCACCAATGAATACCTGAGGCACAGTAGTACGGCCTGAGATCGCGCGTAGGCTTACCGTCGTTGCATCTTTACCCAGGATCACTTCTTCATACTGAAGCCCTTTATCAATAAGGTTCTGCTTCGCTTTCACGCAGAATGGGCAACCTGGCTTGGTGAAGACCGTAATTGATTCCTGCGTCTTGTAGTCAGGAGCGATGTAGTTGAGCATTGTATCCGCATCTGACACTTTAAACGGGTCGCCTGGCTCATTAGGTTCAACAAACATTTTTTCAACCACACCATTTTTCACCAACATGCTGTAACGCCAAGAGCGTTTACCAAAGCCTAGTTCACTTTTATCAACCAGCATTCCCATACCCTCGGTGAATTCACCGTTGCCGTCAGGGATGAAGGTAATGTTTTCCGCTTCTTGCTCTTGTTTCCATGCGTTCATTACAAACGTGTCATTGACTGATACACATAAAATTTCATCCACGCCGTGTTCTTTAAATACTGGAAGCAGTTCGTTGTAGCGAGGCAAATGGCTTGAAGAACAAGTCGGAGTAAACGCGCCTGGTAAACTGAATACGATGACCGTTTTGTTTTTGAAAAGCTCATCCGTGGTGAGATTAACCCAGTTGCCGTTTTGACGAGTAGGGAAAGTAACTTGTGGGATGTTCTGACCTTCTTTAGAGATAGACATAGTGTTCCTTTTAATTCTTTTTAGTCGTGAGCGTTCGGCTCGTGTCTGTTCTGTTTGATTAGGCTTATTATGATAAAAATCTTTTGATAGCTGTAATCGTTTAGTGTTATGGTTTTGATAGGTGTTAACTATCACTAAATAGAAGCGAATCGTGTGTTATGAATATTAGGGACTTTGAGTACCTCGTCGCGCTTGCGGAACATAAACACTTCCGTAAGGCGGCAGAAGCATGTTTTGTCAGCCAGCCGACCCTTAGCGGACAAATTCGTAAGTTAGAAGACGAGCTTGGAACAACGCTTTTGGAGCGTAGCAGCCGCCGAGTGCTGTTTACTGACTCTGGTTTACAACTGGTGGATCAAGCAAAACGTATTTTAAGTGAAGTGAAAATGTTTAAGGACATGGCGAGCGGCCAAAATGGCGCGATGACCGGTCCATTGCATATTGGCTTTATACCTACAGTCGGTCCTTACTTATTACCTAAAATCCTGCCAGATCTAAAAGTTGAATTTCCGGATCTGGAGTTATTCCTACATGAAGCGCAAACCCAGCAACTGGTGCATCAGTTGGAAGATGGTAAGTTGGATTGTCTGGTACTGGCGTCCGTGGCAGAAACCGAACCATTCAAAGAGATCGAGGTGTATAACGAGCCGTTAAGTGTGGCAGTACCTTGCGATCATGAATGGGCATCGTTAGATAAAATTGACATGATGTCCCTTAAGGGGAAGACGGTACTGGCTCTCGGAGATGGCCATTGCTTACGTGATCAGGCGCTCGGCTTTTGTTTTGCGGCAGGTGCAAAAGATGATGAGCGATTCAAAGCCACGAGTTTAGAGACGCTGCGTAATATGGTGGCTGCAGGCGCTGGGATTACTTTGTTACCTCAGCTATCACTGCCACATGAAAAGCAAAAAGATGGCGTTAGTTACATTCCAGCGGTAAATCCGACGCCCACTCGTAAAATTGTGCTGGTGTACCGTCCTGGCTCACCACTGCGTGCACGCTTTGAAGCACTTGCGGCGAAGATCAAAGATATTCTGGCGAGTTACCCATCTTCTATTGCCGCTTAACAGCGATGAGTTTATATAAAAAAGGGGAGCTATTGGCTCCCCTTGTTGTTTATTGTGCAGGTTTTAGAACAGTTCTTCGGTTGCTCCACCACCGCTGGAGTAAATACTGTCTTCCAAGAAGCTACCTGAGTATTCGGTTGGCTCTGTACCTTTCTCAAAGTATTCCATCATAGAGCTGCCATCTACGTTGTCAGTCAGCATACCGCTACTACGATCAATGCGTACTTGTACAATGTTGTCCGGAACCTGTTTATTCTGCTCTGGTGTGTTTTCAAGCGCTACACGCATAAAGTCGATCCAAGCAGGCTCGGCTGTTTTACCGCCAGCCTCTGCGCCAGATACTTGGCCTTGACCAAGGTTACTGTTCACCGTAGCACGGCCAAGCGCTCGTGAGTGGTCGTCAAAGCCAACCCAAGCGACAGCTACAACACCAGGGCCGTAACCATTGTACCAGGCATCTTTAGAGTCATTCGTTGTACCCGTCTTACCGCCAATATCACGACGTTTCAAAGATTGTGCACGCCAACCTGTGCCATTCCAACCTGTGCCTTCTCGCCAGTCACCGCCACCCCAAATATTGCTGTACATCATTTCACGCATCAGGAATGCATTTTCTTGTGAAATCACTTGAGGGGCGTATTGTGGCTCGTCACTGTCTAGCGCGTTGTCTGTTGCTAACCCTTCAATCTCGACATCTTGTTCACCAAACTCATTCGCAAAGCGATCCTCGGTGTATTGTTCGACGACTTGTGGGCAGTTCTGCTTACAAACGCTCTTAGGGTTTGCTTTAAACAGAACTTCACCGAACGCATCTTCAATTCGGTCGACATAGAACGGTTCGACGTAGTAACCGCCGTTGGCAAACACGGAATAACCTTGCGCGACTTTCATCGGCGTTAAGCTACCAGCACCAAGAGCAATGGTTTCTGAGCGCGGAACATCGTTAATATCAAAACCAAAACGTGTTAGGTATTGACGTGTTTCATCCAGACCCACTTCGCGTAGTGTACGAACAGCCATTACGTTCTTAGATTGAGCAAGGCCGATACGAAGGCGAGTTGGACCACCGTAAGTTGGCGGTGAATTTTTTGGTCGCCATGCAGAACCAGAGCCAGCATCCCATTTGTTAATAGGTGCATCGTTGACGAGCGTCGCCAGCGTCAGACCTTTATCAATAGCGGCAGAATAAATGAACGGTTTGATACTCGAACCTACCTGACGTACCGACATGGTTGCACGGTTAAACTTGCTATGGATAAAGTTAAAGCCACCCACCATAGACAAGATAGCGCCGTTTTCTGGATTCATGGCGACAAACGCGGTGTTGGCATTCGGAACCTGACTCAGCTTCCAATTGTGTACCGTATTACCTTCGTCATCGCTAGAGCTCATCTCACGAACCCAAATCTGATCACCTTCAGAGAGAATATCCTGCGCTGATTTTGGCGCTGAGCCCTGACGATTATCCGTTAGGTATTTACGTGCCCAGTTCATGCCTGACCAAGGGATCGTTTGCATCTGGTTGTTCTTCACCCATACCTGTGCTGTTTTACCTTCTACTTTGGTTACTACTGCAGGAGAAAGGTCGCCGTAGGTAGGCTGCTTCTTAAGGTGCTGTTCAATTTGCTCGGTATCCCAGGCACTTTCACCTTTTTTCCAAAGCGCTTTTTCGGCACCACGATAACCATGACGTTCATCGTAGGCGAGCAGGTTATTTACGGCAGCAGCGTTTGCGGCATCCTGAAGTTTTGAATCTACCGTCATGTAGATGTTCATACCTGACGTGTAAGCTTTTTCTTCACCGAACTCTTTCACCGCCCAAGCACGAGCTAACTCAGCAACATACGGTGCCGATAACTCGATTTCCGCACTGTGATAGCGCGCTACGATAGGTTCATTACGAGCCTCATCGTACTGTTCTTGAGTGATGTAATCCTCATCCAGCATACGCATTAGGACGACGTTACGACGATTAGTTGCACGCTCTAATGAGTAAATCGGGTTCATGGTTGATGGCGCTTTTGGCATACCAGCTAACGTTGCGATTTCACTGAGTGTCAGTTCGTTGAGACTTTTACCAAAGTAAACCTGCGCAGCTGCACCAAAACCATATGAGCGGTAACCGAGGAAGATCTTGTTAACGTAAAGTTCCATGATCTCTTGCTTACTCAGCAATTGCTCAATGTGGATTGCGATGAAAATCTCTTTAATTTTACGCATGAGTTTCTTCTCATTTGATAAGAAGAAATTACGCGCCAACTGCTGAGTAATGGTACTCGCCCCTTGCTTTGCTGAACCAGAAAGCGCAACGACTACTGCAGCACGAGTGATACCGATTGGGTCGATACCAGGATGCTCGTAAAAACGGCTGTCTTCTGTTGCGATTAACGCATGAATCAAGTCTTGAGGAATTTCATCATAAGTTACAGGAATGCGACGCTTTTCACCGAACTGTGCGATCAGCTTCCCGTCTTGACTAAACACCTGCATAGGTGTTTGTAATTCAACGTCTTTTAGAGTTGCAACATCTGGTAATTCAGGCTTCACGTACTGATAGAAGCCAAAAATAGTGGTGACTCCAAGAATTATGCAAATCAATGTTAATAAAAATAAACGCTTTATGAACTTCACCGGAGAATCCCTGATTGGTTGAGGCTGTGTAACTGCAAACCCTTGTACTCTTAGGTCAAAAATTTAGCACATAGAGATATTAACTCTTATTTGGGCGTTAATAACAACCTTTGCGCGAAGAAATTTCGGAGCGAGAGTAGAAGATGGATAAGCGAATCGTTACAGGCATCGATATAGGCCATAACAGCCTCAAAGCCGTCGTACTTAAACCCAATGGCGAGCAATTCGCCTTGTTGGGTTACAAAGAAATATTACTTAAGGATGGTATTGTCGCTGAAAATAACACCATAAATCATCAAGAAATTGTAAATACCCTTAAACAGGTGAAAAAAGACCTGCCATTTGGTGCAAGCAGAGTGGCAATTTCAGTGCCTGATAATGCGGTTATCAGCAAAAAACTGCACATCGAACAAGACCTTGAAGAGAACGAAATAGAGTTCGCGGTCGTGCAGGCATTTTCTCATCAATCTCCTTTCCCCGTAGATGAGTTGAGTCTGGACTTTGTCCGTCTTAATCATGAAGGAGGCCTGCGAGGGCCAGTTAGCTACCAAGTTTTTGCAACACGTAAAGATGTCGTGGAGAGTCGGGTTGAAGCAATACGTAAATCCGGTTTTAAACCTGTCCTCGTCGAGGTCCATTCACAAAGCCTCGGGCAGATATGGAAACTGGCCACAGAACGTTTTCCAGATAAAAGTCAGTACGGTTTGCTTGATGTTGGTTCTGTGTCGAGCTCTTTCACGATGTTCACCGAGCAAAACGAGCTATTTCATAAAGAATTTGCCTGTGGAACAGGTTCCATTCAGTGCTCTGTGCAGGAAAGTCCTCTGTCCGGAGAAAAGCAAGCCAAAACGAGTCAATTTAACCGTCAGATGGTCGATCGTGTCAAACGTCAGATACAGCTTTATACGTCGATTAATGGGTCACAAAACATCAAAGGTCTTTGGTTATCCGGTGAAGGGTCAACAACGCCAATGTTGGCTGAGGAGTTATCTCATCAATTGGCGGTCGAGTGCGAGTTACTGAATCCTTTAGGCCTATTTGAAATGAACGTCGCTAAACGTAAGCGTCGAGCGGTGGAATGGCAGAATTTTTCAACCGCCGCTGGCTTGGCAGTACGAGGTATCCAATGGTTGGGAGGTCATCGTGCTACATCGAATTAACTTATTGCCCTGGAGGGAGAACCAAAGGGAAGAACATCGCCGTCGTTTTGTTGGCATGTTCATTCTGGGCTTGTTTTGTGCTGTTGGTATTCAATGGGGGATTGGGCAGTTTTATGAGATCCAACAAGATCAGCAGCAAGACCGACTCGACTATCTTACTCACTATATTACGGAACTTGATCAACGTATTGAAGCAATGAAAATTGCCGAGCAAGAGCACAGCAAAATATTAGAGCGTTTGAAGGTGGTCGAAGGCTTGCAAAATGGTCGCAACAAAACCACAGAGTTCATGAACCTGATGCCTGCTGTTATTCCTGAAGGCGTTTACGTTGATAAGATCAAAATGAATGATCTGGAAATCGAAATCGCGGGGATTTCTGATAGCACACCACGTCTGGCAACCATGCTCGATAACATGGAGCGTTCGGCAAAACTATTGGACGTTGAAATGCACTCTATTGTCCATGGCAAAGAACGTTTCGGTAAAGAATTTCAGACCTTCAAAGTGTCTTTCATATTTAAAGCGGTAGAGCAGGAAGAGGGAGGTCAGCATGGTTAATTGGCAAGATCTGGAAATGGATGAGATTGCTGAGTGGCCTTTAATCCCTCAGTTGCTAGTCATTAGTTTGTTGATCCTGTTGCTCCAAGGTTTCGGCTATTGGCTGTACTTGGTGCCTAAGGAAGAGCGATTAAATGACCTCATCCAGCAGGAAGAAACACTCAAAGTTGCGTTACGAATTAAAGCCAACAAGGTTGCCGCATTACCGCAGCTCCAATCTCAGTTAGATGAATTGACTACACGTTACGAGTTGTTGTTGCAGCAATTACCCGCCCAGAAAGAGTTAGCCACCATGCTGGCGTCCGTTAATGAGCTCGGCATAGACAATAAACTGACCTTCACCCGAATTGACTGGGGAGAAAAGCAGTCTGATCACTTTTTGTATCAGCTGCCACTTAACATCGAGTTAACCGGTGATTTTCATGACATCGGCCGTTTCTCACAAGCGATTGCAACTTTACCACGCATCATCACTTTTCAAGATGTGACTTGGCAACGCGTCAGTCAGGAGAGTGAAACGCTGCACTTCCGGGTAAGAGCTCATACCTATCAGTTCAAGCCAGAGGAAAAGAAAGATGAAAAATAAATCTTTGCTGATGGTTCTGATGGGAATGTTGCTGGTGGGGTGTCAGGCAAATGATGAGTCGTTAACGGACTTTATTCGTGACGTTGAAAATCAGGCGAGGCGGGATGTTGAGAAGCTCAAACCATCGGACCAATATGTCGCGGTTGCCTACGCACCGCAAATAATGAGAGCGCCTTTTGAATTACCCCGAGAGGCGACGATAGCGACTCAACCTATTGCGAGAAAAGACTGCTGGCAGCCGCCATCCAGAACTCGTACTGGCAAGTTAGAAAAAGTTCCGTTAAGTCAGCTAAGGCTGAAAGGCGTTATGGGGATAGGCAGCACAGTCTCCGGGCTTGTGCAGGCTCCGAATGGAACGGTTTACAAAGTCGCTCCCGGTCAGTATCTCGGACGTAACAACGGTAAGGTCACCAAAATTACCCATTCTTACTTACTGATCGACGAAACGCTGCCTGATGGTTTGGGTTGCTGGCAGAAACGCAAAGTAAAGCTGGCTTTGAGATAGATAAACCTCTAATTATTTTTGATATTGAGTGATGATAATGAGACAAGGACTTACACGTACACCAAGGATGCTCACTGGGCTCTTATCCTTTTGGTTAGTTTTACTTTTCACCCCTTTTGCTTTGGCTGATGGCGGGATGTCTAATGCGTTAAAGAGTATCGACTTTCGCACGAACAAGGACAAAGACGCGGTGATTGTGGTGGAACTGTCTTCACCGGCTGCGATTGTCGATATTCAGCGGGTTCAGGAAGGACTGAGCATCGACTTGCTTAATACGTCAGTGAAAGATGAGCAGTTATATCTCCTCGATGTAAAAGACTTTTCAACGGTAGTGGACAGCGTGGAAGTCTTTCGTGAAGTCTCGACGACCCGTTTAGTCGCGCATATTAGTGATGATTACACCCATGATTACCGTTTGGCAGGGCGCTATTTGGAAATCACGGTCAGTAAACTCAAGTCTGATGAAAAAACACCAGATAAGAGCATTTTAGAGAAAGAAGGCAAACTGATATCGATTAACTTCCAGGATATCCCGGTACGTAACGTCTTACAGCTCATTGCCGACTATAACCAGTTTAACCTGGTGGTATCAGACTCGGTCGAAGGCAACCTGACACTGCGACTTGATGGTGTGCCTTGGCAGCAGGTTTTAGACATTATTCTGCAAGTAAAAGGTTTGGATAAGCGAGTTGATGGTAATGTCATTCTTGTCGCGCCGACGGATGAACTTGACCTTCGAGAGAAGCAGCAACTAGAGAAGCAGCAACTTGAAGAGGAAATGGGCGAACTGTCGTCTGAAATCATCAAAGTGAATTTTGCCAAAGCATCCGATATTGCTGAGATGATTAATGGTGAAGGCAATATCAGCATGCTCTCTGAGCGAGGCAGCATGACGATTGATGAGCGCACTAACTCACTATTGGTCAGAGAATTGCCAGAGAATATCTTGGTTATTCGTGACATTATTGAGTCACTCGATATTCCGGTTAAGCAGGTCCAAATCGAAGCGAGGATTGTCACCGTCAGTGAAGGGAACATGGATGAACTCGGCATTCGATGGGGATTCTCTTCCATCAACGGCAATAACACCGTTGGTGGCTCGATTGAGAATAACCTCGCAACCATTGGCCTTTATGAAGGTGATGGTGAAGAGGGCGAGGGCGGTAGTGTTGGAATTGATGATTTTCTTAACGTCAACCTGGCCGCTACTAACCCGAGCGCAACCAGCATTGCGTTTCAGGTCGCCAAGTTGGGCTCTGACACTTTGCTCGATCTGGAACTTTCTGCACTGCAGCAGGAGTCGAAAGCTGAGATCATCTCAAGCCCTCGTTTAATCACTACTAATAAAAAACCGGCCTATATAGAACAAGGTACAGAAATTCCGTATCTAGAATCATCATCGAGTGGTGCGACAACCATTACGTTCAAAAAAGCTGTACTAAGTCTGAAAGTCACGCCACAAATTACCCCGGATAACCGTCTGGTGCTGGATTTAAGTGTTACTCAGGACAGACCGGGGCAAGTGGTAAAAACGGGAACTGGCGAAGCGGTCACAATAAACACCCAGAGAATAGGTACTCAAGTCTTAGTAAACAACGGTGAGACGGTTGTTCTTGGCGGCATTTTCCAACACAGCATTACCAACTCTGTCGATAAAGTGCCATTACTCGGTGATCTGCCGTTATTAGGTGCACTTTTCCGCAGAAGTTACGAAAAAGTTGGCAAAAGTGAACTGCTGATTTTCGTTACACCAAAGGTTGTTATTCAATAGCCATAAGTGAGCAAAAAGAAGATTAGATCAAAAATAAAGTTGCATTAGTGGCACCATGCTTGGATAATTTCGGGTCTTATCACGAATTATCTGTGAGGAATTGGTGCCACAAGCCTTGTAGAACAGCGGCTTAGCTGTGTTTTCTTGTGGCGATCTTATTGAATCAATGTTGTAAATTACTGCTAAACATGGCTGAGAAACGTAATATTTTCCTTGTTGGGCCTATGGGCGCCGGCAAAAGTACAATTGGTAGACATCTAGCACAGCAGCTGCATATGGAGTTTGTTGACTCCGATACAGTGATCGAAGAACGCACTGGTGCAGACATCTCTTGGGTTTTTGATGTAGAAGGTGAAGAAGGCTTCCGTAAGCGTGAAGAATCGGTGCTTGAAGACCTAACACAAGAGCAAGGCATCGTGCTTGCAACGGGTGGTGGCTCTGTAAAGAGTAAAGAAAACCGTAACCGCCTTTCTGCACGTGGTGTTGTTGTTTACCTAGAAACGACGATTGAAAAGCAACTTGCACGTACTAACCGTGACAAGAAGCGTCCACTACTTCAAACGGATAGTCCTCGTGAAGTATTGGAGCAATTAGCTAAAGAACGTAACCCTCTATACGAAGAAGTAGCGGATTACACTGTTCGCACTGACGATCAGAGTGCAAAAGTGGTAGCCAACCAGATCGTAAAAATGCTAGAAGAGAGATAAGTATTTATCTTTTTTAAATTGGAGCACACCGATGGAACGGATTACGGTCAATCTAGCTGAGCGTAGCTACCCAATCTCTATAGGCGCCGGGTTGTTTGAGGACCCGGCGTACCTTTCTCAAGTTCTCTCAAACAAAAATGCAAATCAAAAAGTGGTCGTGATCAGCAATGTCACGGTAGCCCCTTTGTATGCAGATAAAATTCTTAATCAACTAGAACAACTTGGATGCAGCGCATCGTTGCTAGAACTGCCTGACGGCGAGAAGTACAAAAACCTGGAAGTGTTTAATCAGGTCATGAACTTTCTGCTAGAAGGAAGCTATGCGCGTGATGTGGTTATTATCGCACTCGGTGGCGGTGTTATCGGTGATTTGGTTGGTTTTGCTTCAGCGTGTTACCAGCGTGGCGTGGATTTTATTCAAATTCCAACCACTTTGTTGTCTCAAGTAGATTCCTCGGTCGGTGGCAAAACTGCGGTCAATCACCCCATGGGGAAAAACATGATTGGTGCGTTTTACCAACCTAAAGCGGTAATCATTGACACCAATTGCTTGTCTACGTTGCCTGAGCGTGAATTCGCAGCGGGTATGGCTGAAGTCATCAAATACGGCATCATTTATGACGCAGATTTCTTTGCTTGGCTGGAAGAAAACCTAGAGCGTCTGTATGCGTTGGATGAAGATGCACTAACTTACGCGATTGCTCGTTGTTGCCAAATTAAAGCTGAAGTTGTGGCTCAGGATGAAAAAGAGTCCGGCATTCGCGCGTTACTAAACTTAGGACACACCTTTGGTCATGCGATTGAAGCTGAGCTTGGATATGGTAACTGGCTGCACGGTGAAGCAGTGTCATCCGGCACGGTAATGGCTGCAAAAACTTCGCTTTTGCGTGGACTTATTTCTGAAGAGCAATTTGAACGTATTGTGGCGATTTTACGCCGGGCTAAGTTACCAGTGCATACGCCGGATAGCATGAGCTTTGACGACTTTATCAAACATATGATGCGCGATAAAAAGGTTCTTTCTGGTCAACTAAGGTTAGTTTTACCTACTGGCATTGGTACTGCTGAGGTCATCGCTGATACGACTCAAGAAGTGCTTAAGCAAGCTATCGAATTTGGTCGGAATATTTAATCTTGTAATGGCGCCGTTGGGCGTCATTCTTTTGTGGATTTACGGTTATTAGATGAGTGCTGCTCACGGTCTGGAATTAGATTCTCAAACAGAGCTATTAGAGCGATTGAGGTTATTAACCAACTTTGGTTCCAACCTGATCGTGATAAATGGCGATGTTGGCTTTGGTAAATCTTGGTTGGCACAACGATATCTTGAAGTGGGTGCCAGCAACAAAAACCAATGTTTGCTACTTTGTCATAGAAATCAAGATGATCTTCAGCATCGCATTCTCATATTGAGCCAACTACTATCCGACGCGTTATTCAACCAACAGGAGCCTTTGGTTGATACTCTCGAGCGAGTATTAGGTGACGAGCGTTGTGATATCGTCATTGTCGTTGATGATGCACAGTTGTTGAGTGCGACTCTGATTTCAGAGTTATGGACACTCGTGTTGCAGGCGCAGGAAAAACCGAACTGGACAATCAATGTATTGCTGTTCACTCCACCAGGCCGATTAGATGGTGTACTTTCGCGTATAAGCTACGGGTTAGAAATAAAGCCGGTTGAGGTGGATATCGATATGCTGTCTGAAGTAGAAGCTCGTCGCTTTTTCGAGTTTTTAGTTGCACGGTATGTGGATGATCAATCGGAAAAACGAGTTCGGGATGCATTTAAGAGAGTGGATCCGATCCCGGGTGACATCATGGCATTAGGAGAGATGAAAGTGGAAAAAAGGATCATTATCCGCTCAATTGTCGGCAGCCCGCTCAAGATTACGCTGGTAATTTTGGTGTTGTTATTGCTGGTCGCTGGTGGTTATTGGTGGATGTTCAGCCAACCGAGCCCAGATGATAGAGCGCAACAATTGACCGGTAACATTGAACAAACGGCGATCCCGACTTTATCAGAGACGGAAAGTGGTAGATTGACTTCCGTGA
Source organism: Vibrio natriegens NBRC 15636 = ATCC 14048 = DSM 759 (assembly GCF_035621455.1). Lineage (NCBI taxonomy): Bacteria > Pseudomonadati > Pseudomonadota > Gammaproteobacteria > Vibrionales > Vibrionaceae > Vibrio > Vibrio natriegens. Next base: position 2,817,742 of record NZ_CP141822.1, on the reverse strand, counting down.
CAGGTGATTCCACTGGTTCAGGTGCTTTTAATGCAAGTGATGATTCTGACTCATTACCACCAACAGTCACCGAAGAGGTGGCCAGTGTCGGTATTGATGATACGCACCAACGTGTAGTGATTGAGTCTGATGTTGTTGACGCCCTGCTTGAAGGAAAAGAAGATCAACCTGCTGAATCTGACGACGAACAAGCCGAAGAAGCGACAACACCAGATCAAGGAGAGACGAACTCGTCTTTGATAAAAGTGGTGAAGCCAAATGATGCTTCGTCAGTGCAAAACGCTGAATCATCGGTGACGGCGACTAAGCCCGTTGTTAAGTTTTCATTTGCTCGCGAAGAGCTAAAGGCGTTGTCACCTCGCGCTTATACCATCCAACTTGCTGCCATGACCTCAATGGAAGATGTACAGATATTCCTTGATGAGTATCAGTTGAATAACGAAGTGCGTATTTATCCAACGGTCCGTAATGAAGTGGAATGGTTTATCATCACCTACCGAGATTATCAGACAATTCAATTGGCTCGTGATGCCGTTGAAGCGCTGCCAGATTCACTTAAGTCGCTCAGTCCATGGGCAAAATCTTTAGGCCAGGTACAGCGTGAAATTGACCGCGTGAAATAAACCTGAGCTTCGCCGAAAAATATGTTACATTCCGCAACCTTAATTTTGGGTCGATAGATAGAGCAGTAGATGAAAAAGCAACGAGCCTTTCTAAAGTGGGCAGGAGGAAAATACGGACTGGTTGAAGACATCCAACGTCATTTACCACCGGCTCGAAAGCTAGTTGAACCTTTTGTTGGCGCTGGCTCTGTTTTTTTGAATACAGATTACGATCAGTATTTACTGGCTGATATCAATCCGGATTTGATCAATCTGTATAACCTTATTAAAGCGCGTCCGGAGGAATATATCTCTGAGGCGAAGCGCTGGTTCGTGGCCGAAAATAACCGCAAAGAAGCTTATCTGAGTATTCGCGCTGAGTTCAACAAGACTGACGACGTGATGTATCGCTCACTTGCTTTTCTTTACATGAACCGTTTTGGTTTTAATGGCTTGTGCCGTTACAACAAAAAAGGCGGTTTCAATGTTCCGTTTGGGTCATACAAGAAACCGTATTTCCCTGAAGCTGAACTGGAATTCTTTGCAGAAAAAGCCAAGAAAGCCACGTTTGTTTGTGAAGGCTATCCCGAGACGTTTCGCCGTGCGCGTAAAGGCAGTGTTGTTTACTGCGATCCACCGTATGCGCCGCTTTCAAATACCGCAAACTTCACCTCTTATGCAGGAAATGGTTTTACGCTCGATGATCAGGCGGCACTGGCCGATATCGCGGAAAGAACCGCCACTGAACGCGGCATTCCGGTACTGATTTCAAACCACGATACAACATTAACGCGTCGTTTATACCACGGAGCGGATTTGAGCGTGGTAAAAGTGAAGCGCACCATCAGCCGTAATGGCAGTGGTCGAAATAAAGTCGATGAACTGCTGGCACTTTTTAATACTCCTGATTCAGACAGCGCTGCTTCATAGTTCTCACACTATTTGTTCTAAATAGTGGATCTCCCCACTGGCTTCGGTAGAATTGCGCGCAAATTGGTTTGCTCGTCACTACTGAGGTCAGGTATGAAAGATTTTCTTATTGCTCCATCCATTTTATCCGCAGATTTCGCTCGTCTAGGTGAAGACGTAGAAAAAGTTCTCGCAGCGGGTGCAGATGTGGTGCATTTCGATGTTATGGATAACCACTATGTGCCAAACCTGACTTTTGGTGCACCAGTGTGTAAAGCGTTACGTGATTACGGCATCACTGCACCAATCGATGTTCACCTAATGGTTAAGCCGGTTGACCGCATTATTCCTGACTTCGCGAAAGCTGGCGCATCGATGATCACCTTCCATGTTGAAGCGTCTGAGCACGTTGACCGTACTCTGCAGCTTATCAAAGAGCACGGCTGTAAAGCGGGTGTAGTACTAAATCCGGCAACGCCGTTGGCAAGCCTTGAGTTCATTATGGACAAAGTAGATATGATTCTGCTGATGTCGGTCAACCCAGGTTTTGGTGGTCAATCTTTCATTCCTCATACGATGGATAAGCTACGCGCGGTACGTAAGATGATTGATGAATCAGGTCGTGATATTCGCTTGGAAATCGACGGTGGCGTTAAAGTGGACAATATCCGTGAAATTGCTGAAGCGGGCGCAGACATGTTTGTTGCTGGTTCAGCAATTTTTGGTCAGCCAGATTACAAAGCCGTGATCGACCAAATGCGTGAAGAGCTATCTCAGGTAAGATAAGTAATTTAACCTGCTGATTTGAAAGGCTGTCCAATGAGTGGCAGCCTTTGTTGTTTCTGGTTTTCGCGAAAAGAAAATATCCACCGCGCTTAGCAAATAATCACTTGCCTAATTTGCGTCCTTTCTGTACTATTCGTGCTCCTTAAAACTCAGTCAATTATCTTTAGTTCCTTGCTTCCTCTGGACGACTGAGCCAATTGTGGAAGCTGAATAATCCGTAAGGAGCAACCAATGCGTCATTACGAAATCGTATTCATGGTGCACCCAGATCAAAGCGAGCAAGTTGCTGGCATGATCGAGCGTTACACTGGTTCTATCACTGAAGCTGGCGGTAAAATCCACCGTCTAGAAGACTGGGGTCGTCGTCAACTGGCTTACCCAATCAACAAGCTTCACAAAGCTCACTACGTTCTAATGAACGTTGAAGCTGACCAAGCTGTAATTGATGAACTAGAAACTGCTTTCCGTTTCAACGATGCAGTTCTACGTAACATGGTCATGCGTACTAAAGCAGCGATCACTGAGCAATCTATCATGCTTAAGCAAAAAGAAGAGCGTGCTCCACGTCGTGAAGAGCGTTCTGAAGCTAAGCCTGAAGCTAAGTCAGAAGCTGCTGAGTAATATTTGTTATGACCAATCGAATGGAGCTGAGCGGCACTATTGCCAAACCGCCCATTCGTAGTAAAAGCCCTGGTGGCATTGAACACTGTCGGTTTTGGCTAGAGCATCGCTCTACTGTTATCGAAGCTGATTTACCGAGACAAGTTTATTGTCGTATGCCGGTTGTAGTCAGCGGGCTTGGGTCACAAGCAATAACTCAGAATTTAGTACAAGGTAGTAACATTAAGGTAAGTGGCTTTGTCGCTTATCAGACCGGCCGAAATGGTGTTGGGAAATTAGTGTTACATGCCGACAACATTACTCAAATTTAAGATCAGGAGATAGCCCATGGCTCGTTTCTTCCGTCGTCGTAAATTCTGCCGTTTCACTGCAGAAGGCGTACAAGAGATTGATTACAAAGACGTAGCAACTCTTAAAAACTACATCACTGAAGCTGGTAAAATCGTACCTAGCCGTATCACTGGTACAAGCGCTAAGTACCAGCGTCAACTAGCACGTGCTATCAAGCGTTCACGCTACCTAGCTCTACTACCGTACACTGACAAGCATCAGTAATCGGTTCCGTTTATTAAGAAAGAGGATTAAGCAATGCAAGTTATTCTACTTGATAAAATCGGTAACCTAGGTGGTCTTGGCGATACAGTTAACGTTAAATCTGGTTACGCTCGTAACTTCCTTATCCCACAGGGTAAAGCAGTTATGGCTACTAAAGGCAACGTTGAAATGTTCGAAGCACGTCGTGCTGAACTAGAAGCTAAAGTTGCTGAGCAACTAACTGCTGCAGAAGCTCGCGCTGAGAAAGTTAACGCTCTAGAAGCTGTTGTTATCGCTTCTAAAGCTGGTGACGAAGGCAAACTATTCGGTTCTATCGGTACTCGTGACATCGCTGACGCTATTACAGCTGCAGGCGTTGAAGTTGCTAAGAGCGAAGTTCGCCTTCCTGAAGGTGCTCTACGTACAACTGGTGAGTTCGAGATCAGCGTTCAACTTCACTCTGAAGTTTTCGCAACTGTGAACCTACAAGTTGTTGCTGCTGAGTAATTCAGTATCAAGACGAAATACTAAAAAGCACCTCTTCGGAGGTGCTTTTTTTATGTCTGCTGTTTTGGCATGAACGGTAAATGGATATTAGAAAACGAAAAGCAAATTTACAGAGAAAACACTATCCGCTTTACTTAACCCCTCAGGCACTCTGTCGTGATATTGACGAGAGTGAGTCAGTTTTAACGCAATATCTTCAGTAATGTCGTTAGTAACACTGAATTCGCTATCCAAGCTGGTATTACTGCTACCGGTTACCAACGTGAGATCCGCTGCGAAACTTAGGTTGTCCAATGCATGCCAAGTTGCGTTCAGGTTGCCACGAAAGATCCCTTCACGGACGATATCCGGAAATACAATATCGTCGTCATCTATTTCATCCAGATTAGGCTCCTGGTAACGATAACCCGGACCTACCTCGACCTCTAATACGAGATCTTCCGTGTAGGAGAACTGGTAACCCAGACCTCCAGAAAGCGTATAATCTTTAAAGTACGCGCTATAGCGCGAATCCACGCCTTTAAAGCTGCTGTACAAATAGGTTCTAGGGCCGAGTTTGTAGTCGCTCTGCACCGAATAAGTGGAAGAGCGTTTATCTTCTTCACCGTCTTTATACAGGTTGTAGTATTTCCACTCCCCATAAGAACGATGTCGACCAGATATGTATTCAGCACTCAAACGAGCATTCAGGGAACGAGAGTCCGTGTTACCTGTGTGAGCTTGATAACCAAATTCCACTTCTGTTTGCAGTGGATCTGGCACATCAATAGTTTGCTCTGGTTGTACTGATTCATCAGCGTACGATGCTCCCACGCATAGTATGCTAACGCTTAGTAACCAGTATCGGGACACATGAACCTCGAACGTAATGAAAAGGAGGGGCATGATACTGATACAGATGCTCGCTTTGGTCAATGGTAGGTTAAATTTTATTAGACCTGGTTAGGCTAACTAAATCTTAGGAAAGAGCAAAATTACAGGATTAAAGAAGCTAAAATCTCCCATAAAGTAGGCACTTATCTTAGGGCTTTAACTATCCAGCGGACCTGGTTATCAAAATGTCTTTCAGCCGAACGCATTCCGATTCTTAACAAGTAATTTTCGCTTCAAGGGAGCATCTCTGTTGGGTTAAGGTTATAATCTTGGGTCATTAGTAGTTATCGAGCAAAATCATGGCGGAAAACAGAAATCGCAAACCTTCAGATAGTCAGGTCGACGCAATCAAAGTGCCACCTCACTCACTAGAAGCAGAGCAATCAGTGATTGGTGGTCTCTTACTGGACAATGAGCGTTGGGATACCGTTGCCGAGCGCGTTGTCGCCAGTGATTTCTATAGCCGTCCACACCGCCTTATCTTTGAAGGTGTAAAAACCATTCTTGAAGATGGCAAACCACTCGACCTTATCACGTTGTCGGAATACCTCGAACGTCACGAGCAGTTAGATGATGTGGGTGGCTTTGCTTACTTAGCTGACTTAGCGAAAAACACACCGAGTGCGGCTAACATCAATGCGTATGCCGATATCGTAGCCGAGCGTGCGATCGTGCGTGGCTTGATTGGCGTGGCCAACGATATCGCTGACGCAGGTTATGATCCGCAAGGCCGCAGTTCAGAAGATTTGATCGATTTAGCGGAAAGTAAAGTTTTCGCGATTGCAGAGTCTCGTACCAGTGAAAACGAAGGGCCACAAAACGTCGACAACATCCTGGAAAAAACCCTCGAGCGTATTGAGTTGTTATATAAAACTCCGCAGGATGGTGTAACGGGTGTCGACACTGGCTTTACCGATCTCAACAAGAAAACCGCAGGTCTACAAGGTTCTGATTTGGTTATTGTCGCGGCACGTCCATCGATGGGTAAAACCACTTTTGCGATGAACTTGTGTGAAAACGCGGCAATGCAGCAAGATAAACCCGTGCTAATTTTCTCGTTAGAGATGCCTGCTGAACAGTTGATGATGCGTATGCTGGCATCCTTGTCGCGTGTTGACCAAACTAAAATTCGTACGGGTCAGCTGGATGATGAAGACTGGGCGCGTATTTCTTCTACCATGGGTATCCTGATGCAGAAGAAAAACATGTACATCGACGATAGCTCTGGTCTAACGCCGACAGAGGTACGTTCTCGTGCTCGTCGTGTTGCCCGTGAACACGGTGGTTTATCCATGATCATGGTCGACTACCTTCAGTTGATGCGAGTACCTGCGTTAACAGACAACCGTACTCTGGAAATCGCTGAGATCTCGCGCTCGCTTAAAGCGCTGGCGAAAGAATTGAATGTACCTGTTGTGGCACTTTCGCAGCTAAACCGTTCTTTGGAGCAACGTGCAGATAAACGTCCGGTAAACTCGGACTTGCGTGAGTCGGGCTCTATCGAGCAGGATGCCGACTTGATCATGTTTATTTACCGTGATGAGGTTTACCACCCAGATAGCGCATATAAAGGTACTGCTGAAATTATTATTGGTAAGCAGCGTAACGGTCCAATCGGTTCTGTACGTCTCACTTTCCAAGGCCAACACTCACGCTTTGACAATTATGCGGGTCCAGCATTCGACATTGATGATGAGTAATGCCATGAGCTACATGAAAGCCGCGAAGGCGTGTATTGACCTGTCTGCGTTGCAACACAATTTACGTCGAGTTAAAGCTCAAGCGCCAAACAGCAAAGTGATGGCAGTGGTGAAAGCCAACGGTTATGGCCATGGTTTGCGTCACGTAGCAAAGCATACTGGTGAGGCCGACGCTTTTGGTGTTGCGCGTATTGAAGAAGCGCTGCAACTGAGAGCTTGCGGTGTCGTGAAGCCAATTTTGTTGTTAGAAGGGTTTTATTCTTCGGGTGATTTACCTGTATTGGTGACCAATAACATCCAAACCGTTGTGCATTGTGAAGAGCAGTTGATAGCTCTTGAACAAGCCGAGCTGGAAACACCAGTGGTGGTATGGCTCAAAATTGACAGTGGTATGCATCGACTGGGTGTACGCCCTGAGCAGTTTGATGAATTAGCCTCACGACTCAAATCGTGTCCTAATGTGGCTAAACCGCTGCGTTACATGAGCCACTTTGGTTGTGCTGATGAGTTAGACAGTGAAATTACATCTCAGCAGATAGAACTGTTTAATTCATTGACGCAGGGCTGTCATGGTGAGCGTTCACTAGCGGCCTCGGCGGGGCTACTGGCGTGGCCACAAAGCCACCTCGATTGGGTTCGTCCGGGAATCATCATGTACGGCGTATCTCCGTTTGGGGATAAAACGGCACAAGATTTAGGTTACCAACCCGCAATGACACTTAAGTCTCACCTGATCGCAGTGCGTGAAGTGAAAAAAGGCGAGAGTGTTGGTTACGGTGGAGCCTGGACGAGCGAGCGAGACACCAAAGTAGGTGTGATTGCTGTTGGTTATGGCGACGGTTACCCAAGAGGCGCGCCGAATGGCACACCAGTGTGGGTCAACGGGCGTAAAGTGCCTATCGCCGGTCGGGTCTCGATGGATATGCTGACCGTCGATCTTGGGCCGGATGCGAAAGACAAAGTCGGTGATGAAGCAATTCTGTGGGGAAAAGAGTTACCTGTTGAGGAAGTGGCTCATCACATTGGCACCATAGCGTATGAGTTAGTGACCAAGCTAACGCCACGTGTCGAAATGGAATATTCAAAGTAACTTTCGGATAATAGCAATTCAAGAATAGGGGCTAACCAATGCGTTAGCCCCTATTTTTTATTCACCATTTATCGTTGCGATGATGCGACGGCCGCCACCAAAATCTCGGTGTTCACCTAAGTATATGCCCTGCCAAGTTCCTAACGCCAAGCGACCATTCTGAATTGGAATCGTCACACTGCTGCCAAGTAGTGATGCTTTAATATGGGCAGGCATGTCGTCATCACCCTCATAAGTATGCTGGTAATAAGAAGCGCGCTCAGGAACATACTTATTGAAATGCGCTTCCATATCCATACGAACGGTGGGATCAGCGTTCTCATTCAAGGTCAGACTCGCAGAGGTATGCTGAATAAAAAGGTGTAACAAACCTACTGAAAGAGTACTTATTTGCGGTAATTGTTGTTCAATTTCATCAGTAATCAGGTGAAAACCGCGACTTCTTGCTTTTAAATTTAGTGTTTTTTGCGTCCACATACGCGTTCCTTTGGACATTTCTAATTTGGCGTCTATTCTAATCCAATTAGAGCCTGTCATTACTTGATGATATTATTCTATACCTATGAATGAATTGTTCAAATTCAGGGCAGCTAACGTGACCTAACTCAATGTGAGGGTAAATGCTCTCGGTCATAATTGTTGCCTGAAAAAAAATTACAAAGACTTGTTTTGTGGCAAAACGCCCAAACATCTACATTTAAATTCTTTTTGCTAAATCGGGGATTCCGCAGTTTTCGCTAGACTGTAAGGAATGGAACCTACTGTAACATCGGGATAAAGACCATGTTGAAAAATATCAATCCAACGCAAACACAAGCTTGGAAAGCGTTAACAGCGCACTTCGAATCTGCACAAGATATGGATCTAAAAGAGCTGTTTGCTCAAGACGCGGATCGTTTTGACAAATACTCTGCACGTTTCGGCTCAGACATTCTTGTCGACTACTCAAAGAACCTCATCAATGAGGAAACTCTGAAGCACCTGTTCACTCTTGCTAAAGAGACTGAGCTGAAATCTGCAATCGAAGCGATGTTCAGTGGTGAAGCGATCAACCAGACAGAAGGCCGTGCAGTTCTGCACACCGCTCTGCGTAACCGTGCGAATACACCGGTTATGGTTGATGGTGAAGACGTAATGCCAGCTGTAAATGCCGTTCTGGAAAAAATTAAGTCTTTCACAGAGCGTGTGATTGGCGGTGAATGGAAAGGTTACACTGGTAAAGCGATTACAGATATCGTAAACATCGGTATCGGTGGTTCTGACCTTGGTCCTTACATGGTGACGGAAGCACTGGCACCATACAAAAACCATCTAAACCTGCATTTCGTGTCTAACGTTGATGGCACTCACATCGTAGAGACACTAAAGAAAGTCGATCCTGAAACAACACTATTCCTGATCGCTTCTAAAACATTCACAACTCAAGAAACCATGACTAACGCGCATTCTGCTCGTGATTGGTTCCTGGAAACGGCTGGCGATCAAGCACACGTTGCTAAGCACTTCGCGGCACTTTCTACTAACGCGACAGCAGTTTCTGAGTTCGGTATCGACACAGACAACATGTTTGAATTCTGGGACTGGGTTGGCGGTCGTTACTCTCTATGGTCTGCAATCGGTCTTTCAATTGCACTAGCCGTTGGCTTCGACAACTTCGTTGAGCTACTTGATGGCGCACACGAGATGGACAAGCACTTTGTCTCAACAGAACTGGAAAGCAACATCCCAGTGATCCTGGCGCTTATCGGCATTTGGTACAACAACTTCCACGGCGCAGAGTCTGAAGCTATCCTGCCTTACGATCAGTACATGCACCGTTTCGCAGCGTACTTCCAGCAAGGTAACATGGAGTCAAACGGTAAATACGTTGACCGTGACGGTAATGCTGTGACTTACCAAACTGGCCCAATCATCTGGGGTGAACCAGGTACAAACGGCCAGCACGCGTTCTACCAGCTAATCCACCAAGGTACTAAGCTGATCCCATGTGACTTCATTGCACCTGCAATCAGCCACAACCCAGCAAGCGATCACCATCAGAAACTGATGTCGAACTTCTTCGCACAAACAGAAGCGCTTGCGTTTGGTAAGTGTGTAGAGACAGTGAAAGAAGAGTTGGTACTATCTGGTAAAAATGCAGAAGAAGTAGCGGCTATCGCTCCATTCAAAGTATTTGAAGGTAACCGCCCAACTAACTCTATCTTAGTTAAGCAAATCACACCTCGCACGCTAGGTAACCTAATCGCAATGTACGAGCACAAGATCTTCGTACAAGGCGTTATTTGGAACATCTTCAGCTTTGACCAATGGGGTGTTGAGCTAGGTAAACAACTAGCAAACCAAATCCTGCCAGAGCTAGCTGATGAATCGGCAATCAGTTCACACGATAGCTCTACAAATGGTCTGATCAACGCATTCAAAGCTTTCAAAGCGTAATGCACGATTAGAATAAAAAGGTCAGCAATTGCTGACCTTTTTTGAATCTCTGAGTTGAGTGCGTTAGTTTCACTCATTAATAGAGAGGGTTATTCGAAGCAAATCTCGATAAACGCATTTCCCCATTGTGAGGAGAAAGGCATGATAATTATCGAACCTTCACACTTGTGACGAATAGTATGGCCTCGGCCAGAAACCACAACCGGCGTTGCCATATCAAAATCAAACCCACTCTCAGCCAGAATTCGTTTTGCTCCACCTGTCACCATATTAGTGATTTCACCGACCATATCGGTCACTTCTTCATTGAGTCCGTTCGGGCGCTCACCAAGCATGTTCTGCATGATTTCCAGTGCTAACGCTTCATCGAAGGTAATCGACATTGAGCCACGAGTTTGCGGACCAACCATGCCTATTAAACCTGAAACATCACCTCGTGCGATTTCATCTTTTTTGATTCGAGGTTTTTGAGGCTTCAGCTCCAGAGAAGCCATTGTTTTCAGCACGTTCATTAAAGAAGCTAAAAACGGGTTTACAAATTCAGCGCGCATATTGGTCTTCTATACTTATTCTTTCGTTTCGGAAGCACAGGCTTGGCATTCACCATGTGTTTCAATAACTTGATTAGTGAGTTTGAATCCATGCTTTTCAGCATTTTTAGCTAACAGGGCGATCAAGTTTTCGTCTTCGAGTTCAACAACAGCACCACATTTATCACAAATTAGTAATTGAAAAAAGTGTTGTTGCGTATTGAAAGAACAACAAGTTATAAAACTGTTGGTTGATTCTACTCGATGGATAAAGCCTTGCTCGAGGAGAAAGTCCAGGGCGCGATAAACCGTAGGTGGTTTCGCTTGTGGTTCGCTCTCTTTTAATTGCTCCAATAGCTCATACGCACTTGATGCACTGCGATTCGAACAGATAAGTTCAAACACACGTCGGCGCTGGGGAGTCAATCTTACTCCGCGCTCGGCGCAGATATTTTCAACTTGTTCAATGATTGTTGGGGTCAAACCTTTCACCATAACTATTGGACGTGCTTAATTATAAATTCTTTCTCTACGAAGTTCGTCTAGAGATATTTCATTTTACCTACTATCACTGCGAAAATCATGAATTAAAGCAAATCGCTCCTCGCATCGTGACGAAGTGGTCATAACAGAATGGTAAGACGGTGCAGAAATCGTTTTAATCGACCAGTTCTTCTTTGCTGGAGACAGTATTCACATCATCTGCGGATTGGTTTTATGGCCAAGAACTTCATGCGGAAACTAGCACCTTAAGGTGACTGGGTATACAATACCCGACTTATTTTTTGGGCGTACTGCTGCGCTCGACCTTGGTAACATAAAAACGGGTGTTTAAATCATGACTCATTCTTGCAGGCTCTCCGTAGCACCAATGTTAGATTGGACCGATCGTCATTGTCGCTACTTCCATCGCTTAATGACCAAAGAAACCCTGTTGTACACTGAAATGGTGACCACAGGCGCGATCATTCATGGAAAAGGAGACTTTCTTGCTTACAACGAAGAGGAGCATCCGTTAGCCCTTCAGTTGGGTGGTTCGAACCCTGAAGACCTGGCTAAGTGTGCCAAGCTTGCCGAGGAGCGTGGTTATGATGAGATCAACCTGAACGTGGGTTGCCCATCTGATCGTGTGCAAAACGGGCGCTTCGGTGCGTGTCTGATGGCGGAGCCTCAGCTGGTCGCAGATTGTGTAGCCGCAATGAAAGACGTGGTTGATGTACCCGTTACAGTAAAAACACGTATCGGTATTGATGATCAAGACTCGTACGAGTTCCTGACGGATTTTGTGTCGATAGTGTCTGAGAAAGGCGGTTGTGAGCAGTTTACCATTCACGCGCGCAAAGCCTGGCTAAGTGGCCTTAGCCCGAAAGAAAACCGCGAGATTCCACCATTGGATTACCCGCGTGCTTACCAGTTAAAGAAAGACTTCTCTCATCTAACTGTCGCTATCAATGGCGGGGTAAAATCGTTAGAAGAAGCGAAAGCGCATCTACAACATCTTGATGGTGTGATGATTGGCCGCGAAGCTTATCAAAGTCCGTATATTCTTGCCTCGGTCGATCAAGAACTATTTGGTTCGAGTGCTCCGGTGAAAAAGCGCAGCGAAATTGTAGAAGAAATGTACCCTTACATTGAAGAGCAACTCGCAAAAGGCGCATATATCGGTCATATTACTCGTCATATGCTGGGTTTATTCCAAAGCATGCCGGGTGCTCGTCAATGGCGTCGTCATATCAGTGAAAATGCGCACAAGCCTGGTTCTGGACTAGAAGTGCTGCAAGATGCGTTAGCGAAGATCCCAAAAGAGTTGAATGTGTAAAATTCACCAGTGGTTGGTTAAAATGACCAACTAGAGAATGAGTAAGCCAGAGTGCAGAAATGCCTCTGGTTTTTTTATTATTATATATCAATAGATTATGTAAATTTATCCAAGTTGGCATGTTACCTGCTCTGTTATTTGAAAAATGTATGGAGAAGTAATTATGTTGGAGCTGATCTTTCTTTTAGTCTTTGCGGCGACCCTATTAGTAACGGGTATCACGATGGTGACAGTATTCGCGGCAACAGGTATTGCTCTGGTTGTGATGTTTTTACTGGGGATGATAGGTGCGGTACTAAAACTGTTACCTTGGCTAATTGTCATCGCATTGGGTATTTGGTTTTTCAAAAACGTGGTTGCGCAGCCTCGCTACAAATAGGCGATCCGTTGATCTCATTGATTTAGTTGATGGAGGGGTATGAGAGTGTGGTATATTTCTACTCATACCCTAACTGTTGAATATCAGCTATCTCGGAGAACACACGACATGACAAATAAAGCGACCATCGCTTTAACAGCACTATCGCTGGCAGCCACTTTTCCTGTTTTCGCTGAGTCTTCCGTTTCAACTAAAGTTGGCGTGGATGTCTGGGCGGCAGATACAAAAGTTAACGAAGTCAGAAGAGATAGCAGTACGACTGGCGCATTCTATGCCGCAATTGAACATGACGTAAAATACGTTCCTAATGCACGCTTGCGATATACCAGCATTGATGCTGATTACATGGGCTTTGATAAATTAGATCTGACGCTGTATTACCAAGTGTTAGAGCATGATTTATTGCACTTTGATGCCGGCCTTACTTTCAGTAATTTAAGTGATACGAAGTACATTGATGCTGGCACCTCTCCTCGCACTGAAGATTTTGATGACCTCATTTGGGCATGGTACGGCTACGCGGAAATAACCGTTCCAAATACCAATTTTGATGTGATTGGAGAAATGAACTTTGGTGACAGTAAAGGCATTAAAAGCACAGATCTAATGGCAGGCATTCAATACAAACTGCCTTTGCAAGAAAACCAACTGGCATTTCGTGGTGGCTATCGAGTGATAGACTTGGAATCAGAACAATTTCTTTCAAGTTTAGGTAAAGAGTTCATTTTCGCCGATGGCTTTTTCTTGAGTGCTGAATACACTTTTTAAGCCGATTAACGGTTCTGGTTTTAAAACGTCGCATTATAAGCGGCGTTTTTTTATACCTCTTCATTATATGTAATCGAATTTTTCTGCCTATTTTCTCCAGTTAGACCATGCTTATCTAGGATCAATGTGAAAGTTAGAGCAGGGATAGCGATGACAATAAATGAATTAAGACATCTATTTCGTGAAAACCAGCTTGTGGAAGCCATTATTGAACCGTCGATCCAAGAAGGTGGTTGGGTCGTGGAGTTTAGGCATGCACGAGGTGGATTCGTGTTTCTGACAGACAATCATGGCGAAGAATGTCTTTATGAAGATTTGGATGCAGCATCAAAGTCAGCGATGGCCGTAGGGTTTCAACAAGTCCGCATTGAAGACCGTTGAGCAAAAACTAAGCCGTTCTTACTTCCAAAAAGTTATAAAACATTCACTTCTATTCTTTCTTGTTATTAAGGAGAGTGGGTACTCTATCGTCACGCAATGAATAGGGATGTCGTGATAATGTCTTTTCAAAAGAATGAGTATTCACACAATAATGTGTCTGATGATAATAACGGGCAAGGGGGAGTTCCTCCAATCGCTAGCCCGCTGAATGACCAACAATTTAATTCACTCCAAAACACTGTCTCTGGGTTGTCTTCGCAACAACTTGCTTGGGTCAGTGGCTACTTCTGGGGTTTGGCTCAAAATCAACCGAGTGCAGCGGCTACGCCAATTACGCAAGCTGCAGCCGCTGTATCAGCAAAACCAGCAGGTAAACTGAGTGTTATTTTTGCTTCTCAAACAGGTAATGCCAAAGGTGTTGCTGAAGCTTTAGAGCAAGAAGCAAAAGCAGAAGGAATTGCCGTTGAGCTATTTGATGCCAGCGATTACAAAGGCAAAAACCTAGCTAAAGAAACGCACGTTATTTTCGTCGCGTCTACGAATGGTGAAGGCGAAGCGCCAGATAATGCCATTGAACTGCATGAGTTCTTGCAATCTAAGAAAGCGCCAAAACTGCCTAACCTTCAGTACGGTGTTATTGCGCTTGGCGATTCAAGCTATGAATTCTTCTGTCAAACAGGTAAAGACTTCGACACTTATTTGTCAAAATTAGGTGCGAAGCCGTTTATCGACCGTATTGACTGTGACGTTGACTACGAAGCACCTGCCACTGAATGGCGTAAGAGCGCACTGGAGAAAGTAAAAGAAACACTTTCATCTGGTAACGAAGCTGAAGTTGTGCAACTTCCTGTTGGACAAGCAGCGACAACGCATTCGCAATACAACAAGCAGAACCCATACACAGCAACACTGTTGACCAGCCAAAAGATCACTGGCCGAGATTCAGGTAAAGACGTTCGCCATATCGAAATCGATCTGGAAGACTCTGGTCTTACTTACCAGCCAGGTGATGCGTTAGGTGTGTGGTATGAAAACAGCTCAGAACTAGCAAATGCGGTTCTTGGCAAAGTTGGCCTATCAGGTGTTGAAACGGTAGAAGTCGATGGCGAAAGTCTGTCTATTCACAGTGCACTAGTGAGTAAATACGAAATCACGACATCTAACCCTCAGTTTGTGACAAAGTTTGCAGAGCTTTCTGGTAGCAAGAAGCTGCAAAAGCTGGTTGAAGATAAAGACAAGCTTCGTGAGTACTCGGCTAACACGCAAATCGTAGATGTGCTGGCAGAGAAGAAAACTAAGCTAACGGCTGATGAGCTGGTCGGTTTACTACGCCGTCTAACGCCTCGTCTTTACTCTATTGCTTCAAGCCAAGCAGAAGTGGATGAAGAAGTACACTTGACGGTTGGTTTGGTCGAGTACGATCACAACGAAGAGAAACGTTATGGTGGTGCGTCTAGCTTCTTGGCACAACGCCTGGAAGAAGGTGGTGAAGTTAAAGTGTTTATCGAACACAACAACAACTTCAAACTGCCTGAAGACGACAATACACCAATCATCATGGTCGGCCCGGGTACTGGTATTGCTCCATTCCGTAGCTTTATTCAAGAGCGCGAAAACCGCGATGCAGAAGGTAAAAACTGGTTGTTCTTTGGCGACCGCACATTCACGCAAGACTTCTTGTACCAAGTTGAATGGCAAAAATACCTTAAGTCAGGTGCACTAAGCCGTTTGGATGTGGCATTTAGCCGTGACCAAGTAGAAAAGGTTTATGTACAACACCGTATTCTGGAAAACGCTGAGCAAGTTTGGCAGTGGATTCAAGAAGGCGCTTACATCTATGTATGTGGTGATGCTACCCGCATGGCAAAAGATGTTCATGACGCACTTGTCATTGTTGCTGAGCAGGAAGGTAAACTGGCTCGCGATGAAGCAGAACAATTTATTAATGACTTACGTAAAGCGAAACGTTATCAGAGGGATGTGTACTAATGACTTTTTCGACTGAGAATAATAAGCAGGTTGTATTAGGCGAAGAGCTAGGACCACTATCTGATAACGAGCGTCTAAAAAGAGAAAGTAACCTATTACGTGGCACTATTGAGCAAGACCTACAGGATCGTATTACTGGTGGTTTTACCGCAGATAACTTCCAGTTAATTCGTTTCCACGGTATGTATCAGCAAGACGACCGCGATATCCGTAACGAGCGTACCAAGCAAAAGCTTGAGCCTCTTCATAACGTGATGCTTCGTGCTCGTATGCCTGGAGGTATCATTACCCCAACGCAGTGGTTAGCGATTGATAAGTTTGCAACAGAGCACTCTCTATATGGAAGTATTCGTCTGACGACACGTCAAACGTTCCAGTTCCACGGTGTACTGAAGCCAAACATCAAGTTGATGCACCAAACGTTGAACAGCATTGGTATCGATTCAATTGCAACGGCAGGTGACGTTAACCGTAACGTACTGTGTACTACTAACCCAGTAGAGTCTGAACTACACCAGGAAGCATACGAGTGGGCGAAGAAGATCAGTGAGCATCTTCTACCGAAAACGCGTGCGTATGCTGAGATTTGGTTAGACGGTGAGAAAGTCGAATCAACAGAAGAAGACGAGCCGATTCTGGGTAAAAATTACTTACCACGTAAGTTCAAAACGACCGTTGTGATCCCACCGCAAAATGATGTGGATGTACACGCGAACGACCTGAACTTTGTTGCGATTGCAGATAACGGCAAGCTGGTTGGTTTCAACGTGCTTGTTGGCGGTGGTCTGGCAATGACGCATGGCGATACGTCAACTTACGCTCGCCGTGCAGACGACTTTGGTTTTGTTCCACTAGAAAAGACACTCGATGTTGCCGCTGCAGTTGTAACGACTCAGCGTGACTGGGGTAACCGTTCAAACCGTAAGAACGCGAAAACTAAGTACACACTCGATCGTGTTGGTATTGACGTCTTTAAAGCGGAAGTAGAAAAACGTGCTGGCATTCAGTTTGAAGAAAGCCGCCCATACGAGTTTACCGAACGCGGTGATCGAATCGGTTGGGTAGAAGGCATTGATGGTAAGCACCACTTAGCGATGTTTATCGAGAATGGTCGTTTATTGGATTACCCAGGTAAGCCACTAAAAACGGGTGTCGCTGAAATCGCGAAAATTCACAAAGGTGATTTCCGCATGACAGCGAACCAAAACCTGATTGTTGCGGGCGTACCAGCTGATCAAAAAGAGCTAATCGAGAAGATCGCTCGTGAGCATGGCCTGGTTGATGATAGCGTCAGTGAACAGCGTAAAAACTCAATGGCGTGTGTGGCCTTCCCGACTTGTCCGCTTGCAATGGCGGAAGCCGAACGCTTCCTACCTCAGTTTGTTACTGATGTAGAAGGTATCCTGGAAAAACACGGTTTACCTGAAGAAGACAACATCATTCTGCGTGTCACTGGTTGCCCTAACGGTTGTGGCCGCGCAATGTTGGCGGAAATTGGTTTAGTAGGTAAAGCTCCGGGTCGTTACAACCTTCACCTAGGCGGTAACCGAGCGGGTACACGTATTCCGAAGATGTATAAAGAAAACATCACTGACAAACAGATACTAGAAGAGATTGATCAGCTTGTAGGTCGTTGGGCTGCAGAGCGTGAAACTGGCGAAGGATTTGGTGATTTTGCAATCCGCGCTGGCATCATTCAAGAAGTCAAAGTATCTAAGAGGGACTTGCATGCTTGATTCTGTAGCTTCCAAACCGGAGCTGGCAGAGTTGCTGACATTAACTAAGACGGAGCAAATCCTCCGTCTTGCCCAAATCAATGTCGAACTTGAACAGCTTTCGGCACAAGAGCGAGTAAAATGGGCTTTGGAAAACCTAGACGGAGAGTTTGCCGTTTCGTCTAGTTTTGGTATCCAAGCCGCAGTAATGCTTCATCTTGTGACTCAAGAAAAACCAGACATCCCAATTATCTTAACGGATACCGGGTATTTGTTTGCTGAAACCTATCGCTTTATTGATGAGTTAACCGAGCAACTGAACCTCAACCTAAAAGTTTACCGAGCAGTAGAAAGTGCTCATTGGCAAGAAGCTCGTTATGGAAAACTTTGGGAGCAGGGTGTTGAAGGGATCGAGAAGTACAACAAACTCAATAAAGTTGAACCAATGCGTCGTGCATTGAAAGAGCTTAAAGTCGGAACTTGGTTTTCTGGCCTTCGCAGAGAGCAAAGCAAATCTCGAGCAGGTTTGCCGATACTATCAATTCAGAATGGCGTATTTAAGTTTTTGCCAGTAATCGATTGGACGAATAAAGATGTCCACTATTACTTAGAGCAACACGGACTGAAATACCATCCACTTTGGGATGAAGGTTATCTCTCTGTAGGTGATACACATACTACGCAGAAGTGGGAACCTGGAATGTCAGAGGAAGAAACTCGATTCTTTGGTTTGAAGCGTGAATGTGGACTTCACGAAGATGATGACTCTGAACAAGATGGTTCGGGTATATAAGAAGAGATAGAGCTCGGTCTCCATCTCCTATAAAAAGAGAGCTGCTGTAAAGCAGCTCTCTTTTTTACTTATAGAAGTAAAAAGCAGGGGGCAAAAACAGGTATTTAAGGATAACTCTGTGGATAACCTGTTTGATTGTTAGGGGTAAAGTTGGATAAATAAGGCTTTGAGTGAAAAGTCATCGTTTAACCATTATTTTTGCAAATTTTGCAAAATAACGCTTGCCAACGTGAGCGCGATCTCTATAATGCCACCTCGTCGACAGGGCAAGCGCTCATAAGGGTTCAAGCAAAGTCGGCAAGGTCAAAAAGAAAAGCGAAATAGTTAATTGCCTTTACTTTTAAAAAGTAAAATAAAAAGCAAAAAGTGTTTGACACGGAAAATTATCTCGCTAGAATGGCCGCCTCTTCCGAAGTGATGCGAATCGCAAAGAAGAGTAGCTCTTTAAAAATAAGAACCTATCAATCTGTGTGGGCACTCGTTGATGATAATCCAATTAGAAACTTCGGTTTCAAATTAGGTTTCAATGATACGAAGTGACCATTGAATCTTCGGATTCAGCACAGTCAATTCAAACATTACTTTATGTAATGTTCAGTATTCATTGAGCCGACAAAATCTTAAATTGAAGAGTTTGATCATGGCTCAGATTGAACGCTGGCGGCAGGCCTAACACATGCAAGTCGAGCGGAAACGAGTTAACTGAACCTTCGGGGGACGTTAACGGCGTCGAGCGGCGGACGGGTGAGTAATGCCTAGGAAATTGCCCTGATGTGGGGGATAACCATTGGAAACGATGGCTAATACCGCATGATGCCTACGGGCCAAAGAGGGGGACCTTCGGGCCTCTCGCGTCAGGATATGCCTAGGTGGGATTAGCTAGTTGGTGAGGTAAGGGCTCACCAAGGCGACGATCCCTAGCTGGTCTGAGAGGATGATCAGCCACACTGGAACTGAGACACGGTCCAGACTCCTACGGGAGGCAGCAGTGGGGAATATTGCACAATGGGCGCAAGCCTGATGCAGCCATGCCGCGTGTGTGAAGAAGGCCTTCGGGTTGTAAAGCACTTTCAGTCGTGAGGAAGGTAGTGTGTTTAATAGATGCATTATTTGACGTTAGCGACAGAAGAAGCACCGGCTAACTCCGTGCCAGCAGCCGCGGTAATACGGAGGGTGCGAGCGTTAATCGGAATTACTGGGCGTAAAGCGCATGCAGGTGGTTTGTTAAGTCAGATGTGAAAGCCCGGGGCTCAACCTCGGAATAGCATTTGAAACTGGCAGACTAGAGTACTGTAGAGGGGGGTAGAATTTCAGGTGTAGCGGTGAAATGCGTAGAGATCTGAAGGAATACCGGTGGCGAAGGCGGCCCCCTGGACAGATACTGACACTCAGATGCGAAAGCGTGGGGAGCAAACAGGATTAGATACCCTGGTAGTCCACGCCGTAAACGATGTCTACTTGGAGGTTGTGGCCTTGAGCCGTGGCTTTCGGAGCTAACGCGTTAAGTAGACCGCCTGGGGAGTACGGTCGCAAGATTAAAACTCAAATGAATTGACGGGGGCCCGCACAAGCGGTGGAGCATGTGGTTTAATTCGATGCAACGCGAAGAACCTTACCTACTCTTGACATCCAGAGAACTTTCCAGAGATGGATTGGTGCCTTCGGGAACTCTGAGACAGGTGCTGCATGGCTGTCGTCAGCTCGTGTTGTGAAATGTTGGGTTAAGTCCCGCAACGAGCGCAACCCTTATCCTTGTTTGCCAGCGAGTAATGTCGGGAACTCCAGGGAGACTGCCGGTGATAAACCGGAGGAAGGTGGGGACGACGTCAAGTCATCATGGCCCTTACGAGTAGGGCTACACACGTGCTACAATGGCGCATACAGAGGGCGGCCAACTTGCGAAAGTGAGCGAATCCCAAAAAGTGCGTCGTAGTCCGGATTGGAGTCTGCAACTCGACTCCATGAAGTCGGAATCGCTAGTAATCGTGGATCAGAATGCCACGGTGAATACGTTCCCGGGCCTTGTACACACCGCCCGTCACACCATGGGAGTGGGCTGCAAAAGAAGTAGGTAGTTTAACCTTCGGGGGGACGCTTACCACTTTGTGGTTCATGACTGGGGTGAAGTCGTAACAAGGTAGCGCTAGGGGAACCTGGCGCTGGATCACCTCCTTATACGATGATTACTCACGATGAGTGTCCACACAGATTGATAGTTCACAAGCGAAAGCTTGTAGCTAACATAGCTCTTTAACAATTTGGAAAGCTGACAAAATAATCTTTAAGATTATTTGTAAAGTTCTCAAAGTATTCATGTATTTGAATACAACTAAAAACACATTCAAGTGTTCTTGGAATTTGAGTCCGGCAAAATCGAAAGCTGTCTCGCTCATTTAAATAATGAGACAGCAACTTTGGTTGTTTAACTTCAATTCGAAACTCCTTCGGGTTGTATGGTTAAGTGACTAAGCGTACACGGTGGATGCCTTGGCAGTCAGAGGCGATGAAGGACGTATTAACTTGCGATAAGCCCAGATTAGGCAGTAAAAGCCACTTGAGTCTGGGATTTCCGAATGGGGAAACCCACTTACATAAGTAAGTATCCTGTTGTGAATACATAGCAACAGGAGGCGAACCGGGGGAACTGAAACATCTAAGTACCCCGAGGAAAAGAAATCAACCGAGATTCCGAAAGTAGCGGCGAGCGAAATTGGACTAGCCCTTAAGCTTTACACACGTTAGACGAACGGTCTGGAAAGGCCGACGATACAGGGTGATAGTCCCGTAGTTGACGATGTGTGTTCAGTGAAATCGAGTAGGGCGGGACACGTGATATCCTGTCTGAATATGGGGGGACCATCCTCCAAGGCTAAATACTACTGACTGACCGATAGTGAACCAGTACCGTGAGGGAAAGGCGAAAAGAACCCCTGTGAGGGGAGTGAAATAGAACCTGAAACCGTGTACGTACAAGCAGTAGGAGCAGGCTTTGTCCTGTGACTGCGTACCTTTTGTATAATGGGTCAGCGACTTATATTCAGTGGCAAGGTTAACCATCTAGGGGAGCCGTAGGGAAACCGAGTCTTAACTGGGCGTTCAGTCTCTGGATATAGACCCGAAACCAGGTGATCTAGCCATGGGCAGGTTGAAGGTTGAGTAACATCAACTGGAGGACCGAACCGACTAATGTTGAAAAATTAGCGGATGACTTGTGGCTAGGGGTGAAAGGCCAATCAAACCTGGAGATAGCTGGTTCTCCCCGAAAGCTATTTAGGTAGCGCCTCGGACGAATACTACTGGGGGTAGAGCACTGTTAAGGCTAGGGGGTCATCCCGACTTACCAACCCTTTGCAAACTCCGAATACCAGTAAGTACTATCCGGGAGACACACGGCGGGTGCTAACGTCCGTCGTGGAGAGGGAAACAACCCAGACCGCCAGCTAAGGTCCCAAATTACTACTAAGTGGGAAACGATGTGGGAAGGCTCAGACAGCCAGGATGTTGGCTTAGAAGCAGCCATCATTTAAAGAAAGCGTAATAGCTCACTGGTCGAGTCGGCCTGCGCGGAAGATGTAACGGGGCTAAGTAGTAAACCGAAGCTGCGGCAATATACTTTTGTATATTGGGTAGGGGAGCGTTCTGTAAGCGGTTGAAGGTGTGTGGTAACGCATGCTGGACGTATCAGAAGTGCGAATGCTGACATGAGTAACGATAAAGGGGGTGAAAAACCTCCTCGCCGGAAGACCAAGGGTTCCTGTCCAACGTTAATCGGGGCAGGGTAAGTCGACCCCTAAGGCGAGGCCGAAAGGCGTAGTCGATGGGAAACGGGTTAATATTCCCGTACTTCTTACAATTGCGATGGGGGGACGGAGAAGGCTAGGTGGGCCTGGCGACGGTTGTCCAGGTTCAAGTGCGTAGGCTTGAGAGTTAGGTAAATCCGGCTCTCTCTAAGGCTGAGACACGACGTCGAGCACCTACGGGTGTGAAGTCATTGATGCCATGCTTCCAGGAAAAGCCTCTAAGCTTCAGATTGTAAGGAATCGTACCCCAAACCGACACAGGTGGTCGGGTAGAGAATACCAAGGCGCTTGAGAGAACTCGGGTGAAGGAACTAGGCAAAATGGTACCGTAACTTCGGGAGAAGGTACGCTCTCGACGGTGAAGTCCCTCGCGGATGGAGCTATTGAGAGTCGCAGATACCAGGTGGCTGCAACTGTTTATTAAAAACACAGCACTGTGCAAAATCGTAAGATGACGTATACGGTGTGACGCCTGCCCGGTGCCGGAAGGTTAATTGATGGGGTTAGACTTCGGTCGAAGCTCTTGATCGAAGCCCCGGTAAACGGCGGCCGTAACTATAACGGTCCTAAGGTAGCGAAATTCCTTGTCGGGTAAGTTCCGACCTGCACGAATGGCGTAATGATGGCCACGCTGTCTCCACCCGAGACTCAGTGAAATTGAAATCGCTGTGAAGATGCAGTGTACCCGCGGCTAGACGGAAAGACCCCGTGAACCTTTACTACAGCTTGGCACTGAACATTGACCCTACATGTGTAGGATAGGTGGGAGGCTTTGAAACGAGTACGCCAGTATTCGTGGAGCCGTCCTTGAAATACCACCCTTGTAGTGTTGATGTTCTAACGTTGACCCCTTATCGGGGTTGCGGACAGTGCCTGGTGGGTAGTTTGACTGGGGCGGTCTCCTCCCAAAGCGTAACGGAGGAGCACGAAGGTGGGCTAATCACGGTTGGACATCGTGAGGTTAGTGCAATGGCATAAGCCCGCTTGACTGCGAGAATGACAATTCGAGCAGGTGCGAAAGCAGGTCATAGTGATCCGGTGGTTCTGAATGGAAGGGCCATCGCTCAACGGATAAAAGGTACTCCGGGGATAACAGGCTGATACCGCCCAAGAGTTCATATCGACGGCGGTGTTTGGCACCTCGATGTCGGCTCATCACATCCTGGGGCTGAAGTCGGTCCCAAGGGTATGGCTGTTCGCCATTTAAAGTGGTACGCGAGCTGGGTTTAGAACGTCGTGAGACAGTTCGGTCCCTATCTGCCGTGGGCGTTGGAGAATTGAAAGGGGCTGCTCCTAGTACGAGAGGACCGGAGTGGACGAACCTCTGGTGTTCGGGTTGTGTCGCCAGACGCATTGCCCGGTAGCTAAGTTCGGGATCGATAACCGCTGAAAGCATCTAAGCGGGAAGCGAGCCTTGAGATGAGTTCTCCCTGATACTTTAAGTATCCTAAAGGGTTGTCGTAGACTACGACGTTGATAGGCAGGGTGTGTAAGCGTTGTGAGGCGTTGAGCTAACCTGTACTAATTGCCCGTGAGGCTTAACCATACAACACCCAAGGGGTTTTGATGGACTCAATGTAAGAACGTTGAATGTGTAAAAACGAGAATTAAAAACAGCTTTCCAGATTAAAGAATTTGCTTGGCGACCATAGCGTTTTGGACCCACCTGACTTCCATTCCGAACTCAGAAGTGAAACAAAATAGCGCCGATGGTAGTGTGGGGTTTCCCCATGTGAGAGTAGGACATCGCCAGGCTTTTATTTTGCACTTGCTTAATATTTAAGCAAGTCACCATAGGGTTCTAAAGTTTTTTAGAATTTTATGTTGACTTTCAAAGTGGAAAGCGTATTATACGCACCTCGCTTAAGTGCTAAGGCACTGAAAGCCAAGCTCTTTAACAATATAGACCTATCAATCTGTGTGGGCACTCGTTGATGATAATCCAATTAGAAACTTCGGTTTCAAATTAGGTTTCAATGATACGAAGTGACCATTGAATCTTCGGATTCAGCACAGTCAATTCAAACATTACTTTATGTAATGTTCAGTATTCATTGAGCCGACAAAATCTTAAATTGAAGAGTTTGATCATGGCTCAGATTGAACGCTGGCGGCAGGCCTAACACATGCAAGTCGAGCGGAAACGAGTTAACTGAACCTTCGGGGGACGTTAACGGCGTCGAGCGGCGGACGGGTGAGTAATGCCTAGGAAATTGCCCTGATGTGGGGGATAACCATTGGAAACGATGGCTAATACCGCATGATGCCTACGGGCCAAAGAGGGGGACCTTCGGGCCTCTCGCGTCAGGATATGCCTAGGTGGGATTAGCTAGTTGGTGAGGTAAGGGCTCACCAAGGCGACGATCCCTAGCTGGTCTGAGAGGATGATCAGCCACACTGGAACTGAGACACGGTCCAGACTCCTACGGGAGGCAGCAGTGGGGAATATTGCACAATGGGCGCAAGCCTGATGCAGCCATGCCGCGTGTGTGAAGAAGGCCTTCGGGTTGTAAAGCACTTTCAGTCGTGAGGAAGGTAGTGTAGTTAATAGCTGCATTATTTGACGTTAGCGACAGAAGAAGCACCGGCTAACTCCGTGCCAGCAGCCGCGGTAATACGGAGGGTGCGAGCGTTAATCGGAATTACTGGGCGTAAAGCGCATGCAGGTGGTTTGTTAAGTCAGATGTGAAAGCCCGGGGCTCAACCTCGGAATAGCATTTGAAACTGGCAGACTAGAGTACTGTAGAGGGGGGTAGAATTTCAGGTGTAGCGGTGAAATGCGTAGAGATCTGAAGGAATACCGGTGGCGAAGGCGGCCCCCTGGACAGATACTGACACTCAGATGCGAAAGCGTGGGGAGCAAACAGGATTAGATACCCTGGTAGTCCACGCCGTAAACGATGTCTACTTGGAGGTTGTGGCCTTGAGCCGTGGCTTTCGGAGCTAACGCGTTAAGTAGACCGCCTGGGGAGTACGGTCGCAAGATTAAAACTCAAATGAATTGACGGGGGCCCGCACAAGCGGTGGAGCATGTGGTTTAATTCGATGCAACGCGAAGAACCTTACCTACTCTTGACATCCAGAGAACTTTTCAGAGATGAATTGGTGCCTTCGGGAACTCTGAGACAGGTGCTGCATGGCTGTCGTCAGCTCGTGTTGTGAAATGTTGGGTTAAGTCCCGCAACGAGCGCAACCCTTATCCTTGTTTGCCAGCGAGTAATGTCGGGAACTCCAGGGAGACTGCCGGTGATAAACCGGAGGAAGGTGGGGACGACGTCAAGTCATCATGGCCCTTACGAGTAGGGCTACACACGTGCTACAATGGCGCATACAGAGGGCGGCCAACTTGCGAAAGTGAGCGAATCCCAAAAAGTGCGTCGTAGTCCGGATTGGAGTCTGCAACTCGACTCCATGAAGTCGGAATCGCTAGTAATCGTGGATCAGAATGCCACGGTGAATACGTTCCCGGGCCTTGTACACACCGCCCGTCACACCATGGGAGTGGGCTGCAAAAGAAGTAGGTAGTTTAACCTTCGGGGGGACGCTTACCACTTTGTGGTTCATGACTGGGGTGAAGTCGTAACAAGGTAGCGCTAGGGGAACCTGGCGCTGGATCACCTCCTTATACGATGATTACTCACGATGAGTGTCCACACAGATTGATATGGTTTATGTAAAAGAGACGATACTGGGTCTGTAGCTCAGGTGGTTAGAGCGTTCGCCTGATAAGCGAGAGGTCGGTGGTTCGAGTCCACTCAGACCCACCAATTCCCTTCCCAAGGAATTGGCATACAGTATCGACACACCTTGATGGGGCTATAGCTCAGCTGGGAGAGCGCCTGCCTTGCACGCAGGAGGTCAGCAGTTCGATCCTGCTTAGCTCCACCATCTTTAAGCATTCTTACGAGTGTGTTTAAAAATGGTTCTTAAATGAATCTAGCTCTTTAACAATTTGGAAAGCTGACAAAATAATCTTTAAGATTATTTGTAAAGTTCTCAAAGTATTCATGAATTTGAATACAACTAAAAACACATTCAAGTGTTCTTGGAATTTGAGTCCGGCAAAATCGAAAGCTGTCTCGCTCATTCAAATAATGAGACAGCAACTTTGGTTGTTTAACATCAATTCGAAACTCCTTCGGGTTGTATGGTTAAGTGACTAAGCGTACACGGTGGATGCCTTGGCAGTCAGAGGCGATGAAGGACGTATTAACTTGCGATAAGCCCAGATTAGGCAGTAAAAGCCACTTGAGTCTGGGATTTCCGAATGGGGAAACCCACTTACATAAGTAAGTATCCTGTTGTGAATACATAGCAACAGGAGGCGAACCGGGGGAACTGAAACATCTAAGTACCCCGAGGAAAAGAAATCAACCGAGATTCCGAAAGTAGCGGCGAGCGAAATTGGACTAGCCCTTAAGCTTTACACGCGTTAGACGAACGGTCTGGAAAGTCCGACGATACAGGGTGATAGTCCCGTAGTTGACGATGTGTGTTCAGTGAAATCGAGTAGGGCGGGACACGTGATATCCTGTCTGAATATGGGGGGACCATCCTCCAAGGCTAAATACTACTGACTGACCGATAGTGAACCAGTACCGTGAGGGAAAGGCGAAAAGAACCCCTGTGAGGGGAGTGAAATAGAACCTGAAACCGTGTACGTACAAGCAGTAGGAGCAGGCTTTGTCCTGTGACTGCGTACCTTTTGTATAATGGGTCAGCGACTTATATTCAGTGGCAAGGTTAACCATCTAGGGGAGCCGTAGGGAAACCGAGTCTTAACTGGGCGTTCAGTCTCTGGATATAGACCCGAAACCAGGTGATCTAGCCATGGGCAGGTTGAAGGTTGAGTAACATCAACTGGAGGACCGAACCGACTAATGTTGAAAAATTAGCGGATGACTTGTGGCTAGGGGTGAAAGGCCAATCAAACCTGGAGATAGCTGGTTCTCCCCGAAAGCTATTTAGGTAGCGCCTCGGACGAATACTACTGGGGGTAGAGCACTGTTAAGGCTAGGGGGTCATCCCGACTTACCAACCCTTTGCAAACTCCGAATACCAGTAAGTACTATCCGGGAGACACACGGCGGGTGCTAACGTCCGTCGTGGAGAGGGAAACAACCCAGACCGCCAGCTAAGGTCCCAAATTACTACTAAGTGGGAAACGATGTGGGAAGGCTCAGACAGCCAGGATGTTGGCTTAGAAGCAGCCATCATTTAAAGAAAGCGTAATAGCTCACTGGTCGAGTCGGCCTGCGCGGAAGATGTAACGGGGCTAAGTAGTAAACCGAAGCTGCGGCAATACTCTTTGAGTATTGGGTAGGGGAGCGTTCTGTAAGCGGTTGAAGGTGTGTGGTAACGCATGCTGGACGTATCAGAAGTGCGAATGCTGACATGAGTAACGATAAAGGGGGTGAAAAACCTCCTCGCCGGAAGACCAAGGGTTCCTGTCCAACGTTAATCGGGGCAGGGTAAGTCGACCCCTAAGGCGAGGCCGAAAGGCGTAGTCGATGGGAAACGGGTTAATATTCCCGTACTTCTTACAATTGCGATGGGGGGACGGAGAAGGCTAGGTGGGCCTGGCGACGGTTGTCCAGGTTCAAGTGCGTAGGCTTGAGAGTTAGGTAAATCCGGCTCTCTCTAAGGCTGAGACACGATGTCGAGCACCTACGGGTGTGAAGTCATTGATGCCATGCTTCCAGGAAAAGCCTCTAAGCTTCAGATTGTAAGGAATCGTACCCCAAACCGACACAGGTGGTCGGGTAGAGAATACCAAGGCGCTTGAGAGAACTCGGGTGAAGGAACTAGGCAAAATGGTACCGTAACTTCGGGAGAAGGTACGCTCTCGACGGTGAAGTCCCTCGCGGATGGAGCTATTGAGAGTCGCAGATACCAGGTGGCTGCAACTGTTTATTAAAAACACAGCACTGTGCAAAATCGTAAGATGACGTATACGGTGTGACGCCTGCCCGGTGCCGGAAGGTTAATTGATGGGGTTAGACTTCGGTCGAAGCTCTTGATCGAAGCCCCGGTAAACGGCGGCCGTAACTATAACGGTCCTAAGGTAGCGAAATTCCTTGTCGGGTAAGTTCCGACCTGCACGAATGGCGTAATGATGGCCACGCTGTCTCCACCCGAGACTCAGTGAAATTGAAATCGCTGTGAAGATGCAGTGTACCCGCGGCTAGACGGAAAGACCCCGTGAACCTTTACTACAGCTTGGCACTGAACATTGACCCTACATGTGTAGGATAGGTGGGAGGCTTTGAAACGAGTACGCCAGTATTCGTGGAGCCGTCCTTGAAATACCACCCTTGTAGTGTTGATGTTCTAACGTTGACCCCTTATCGGGGTTGCGGACAGTGCCTGGTGGGTAGTTTGACTGGGGCGGTCTCCTCCCAAAGCGTAACGGAGGAGCACGAAGGTGGGCTAATCACGGTTGGACATCGTGAGGTTAGTGCAATGGCATAAGCCCGCTTGACTGCGAGAATGACAATTCGAGCAGGTGCGAAAGCAGGTCATAGTGATCCGGTGGTTCTGAATGGAAGGGCCATCGCTCAACGGATAAAAGGTACTCCGGGGATAACAGGCTGATACCGCCCAAGAGTTCATATCGACGGCGGTGTTTGGCACCTCGATGTCGGCTCATCACATCCTGGGGCTGAAGTCGGTCCCAAGGGTATGGCTGTTCGCCATTTAAAGTGGTACGCGAGCTGGGTTTAGAACGTCGTGAGACAGTTCGGTCCCTATCTGCCGTGGGCGTTGGAGAATTGAAAGGGGCTGCTCCTAGTACGAGAGGACCGGAGTGGACGAACCTCTGGTGTTCGGGTTGTGTCGCCAGACGCATTGCCCGGTAGCTAAGTTCGGGATCGATAACCGCTGAAAGCATCTAAGCGGGAAGCGAGCCTTGAGATGAGTTCTCCCTGATACTTTAAGTATCCTAAAGGGTTGTCGTAGACTACGACGTTGATAGGCAGGGTGTGTAAGCGTTGTGAGGCGTTGAGCTAACCTGTACTAATTGCCCGTGAGGCTTAACCATACAACACCCAAGGGGTTTTGATGGACTCAATGTAAGAACATTGAATGTGTAAAAACGAGAATTAAAAACAGCTTTCCAAGTTTTCTCTAGAAATAGAGAGTAAGAATTTGCTTGGCGACCATAGCGTTTTGGACCCACCTGACTTCCATTCCGAACTCAGAAGTGAAACGAAATAGCGCCGATGGTAGTGTGGGGTTTCCCCATGTGAGAGTAGGACATCGCCAGGCTTTAAATTTTGGACGTTCGCTTTAAAGCGGATGATACCACTGCGGAGTGGTAGTTCAGTTGGTTAGAATACCGGCCTGTCACGCCGGGGGTCGCGGGTTCGAGTCCCGTCCACTCCGCCACTTATTAGAAAGCCTAGTCGAAAGACTAGGCTTTTGTCGTTTATGGCGTATAGTTTCCCTTTCAGGGAAATCGAGTCCTGCTTGTGCGCAAGCCCGGCCATTCCGCCATTTATGAGATAGCCTAGTCGCAAGATTAGGCTTTTGTCGTTTATGGCACATAGTTTTCTTTTCAGGGAAATCCGCTACTTATACCAATCTAACTAAACATATGATCTAATTGAAGCCATCCAACATTAGAACTGATTCGCTATGGATAGCCTCAATAATATCGACTTTAAAAAGCTCGCAAGTCAGCAGAAATCCATCCAGATGAAAATGAGACTGCTGGCACTTGCTGATTTCAAATATGGGCACTTACGTACACAAATCGCCAAGTTTCTCAAGGTAAGCCGAACCAGTGTCAACAAGTGTGTTCAGACCTTTCTTGAAGAAGGGCTGGAAGGACTGCAAGAAAAGCCAAGAACAGGAAGACCCCCATTCTTAATTTCCGAGCAAAAAGAGCAATTGAGCCAATACATAAAAGATAAGCCAATGATACACAAGGCGGGCGACTGACTGGTGCCGACATCCACGCTTATATCGAGCACTACCACCCTGATTCTATCTATTACCTGCTCGATCACATGGGCTTTTCATGGATAACGTCCCGATCAAAACACCCCAAACAATCTCAACAAATACAAGACGATTTTAAAAAAACAAAATCGAAACGATCCTTAAGATCCCAGGACATATAGCTTTAGAGTGTGTCGATGTCTGGTTTCAGGACGAAGCCAGATTTGGGCAACAAAACACGACCACACGTTTATGGGCTGAAAAAGGAACTCGCCCAAGAGCCGTGAAGCAACAACAATTTGAGTATGCCTATCTGTTCGGTTCCGTTTGTCCCAGCAAAGGAATTGGTGAGGCTATCGTTGTCCCTTGGGTTAATAAAGACATCATGATAGAGCACTTAAAACAAATATCGGCAGTCACGGAGAAGGGACGTCACGCCGTCGTTGTTATGGATGGAGCAGGGTGGCATACAGAAGACATTACCAATGACTTTAAGAATGTCTGTGTCATCAAACTTTCACCCTATTCTCCAGAGCTAAACCCTATCGAACAAGTATGGAGTTGGTTGAGGCAACGCTATCTAGCCAACTATCTTTTACTGATTACGACGACATCATCTCCAAAGTCTGCGATGCATGGGATCGTTTTTTTGATAGCTCCAAAAGAGTTACCAAAATGTGCTCGAGAAGATGGATAGACCTGACCAATTAATTTTCCAGATTGGTATTATTCTAGACCCTTGCAGTAATGCTAGGGTCTTTTGATTTGTGCTGAGTTAAGTTGGTCTTCAACTAATTAGTCCGGCAGGAGGCTTGCCCGTAGCCTCTCCCCCACATGATGAGCAGACTTTTTCTGTATAAAGCATGGCATTCGTTTAAGGGAATAAGGAAAGGGAGCGTGTTCTATTGGGTTTAGTTCTGGTGAATATAAATGTTGCTGAGTGCGGTTTTAGGTGAATGATGTTTAAGAGTTTGTGGTGAATATCCCTTTATAAAAAAAGCAGCCATATGGCTGCTTTTTAGTGATGTAAGACTCTAAGATTCAAGCTGCTCTTTCGGCTCTTGCACTACGCTATGCTCTTTGGTTTCGGAGGCGGCTAAAGCGTTACGCTCTTCCTCCATCTTCTTTTCTTCTTCTTTGGCTTTTTCAATCATTGGTGTAATGGTTGAGCCTTGAATCAAAATAGAGAACACAACAACGGCGTAAGTCATTACCAGGATGATCTCTTTTACGTCGATCAACTTGTCTTGTACGACCCATATTCCTGAAGGGATAGAAAGTGCCATTGCAAGCGCTAAACCGCCACGCAGGCCACCCCAGGTCAGGATTTTTACTGACCAACGGTTATATGTTCTGTATCGCTTAAAGCCAATGTATGAGAAAAATACACTAAGGTAACGCGATGCTAGTACTAGAGGCACAGCAATAGCCATCATGATCCAGTCTTCTTGGTGGAATTTGAACAGCAGCATCGACATACCGATTAAAAGGAACAGAACGCCATTTAGAAACTCATCGACTAATTCCCAGAAGTGGTCGAGGTGGTCTTCACTCTCTTTAGAGAAGCCGATAAAGCGTGTCCAGTTGCCAATCATAATCCCAGAGACAACCATCGCTAATGGGCCTGAAACGTGAAGGTATTCTGCGAAAGCATAGCCTGCAGTTGGCACACCAATAGTAAGTAGCAACTCCATTGAGTGGTCATTGGTCGCACTAATTAAGTAGTGGAACAGCAAGCCAAGTAGGAAACCATAAAAGATCCCCCCAATCGCTTCCTGGATAAAGAGCATAGTGACGCTGCCTACGGTAGGTGCTTCAGTGCCAAATGCGATGGTAAATAAGGTGACAAAAATAACCAGACCGAAGCCGTCATTGAACAATGACTCACCTTCAATTTGTGTCGAGATGCGTTTTGGAGCATCTAATTTTTTCACAATGGCGAGAACGGCTATCGGGTCAGTTGGGGAGATCAATGAACCGAATAGTAGGCAGTAAATTAAGTCAAACTTAATTCCGATCAGTAAGCAGATTCCGTATAGAGCAAAACCGATGAAGAATGTCGAAAACAGAGTGGCTGCGAGTGCTAATACTGTGATCTCCCACTTCTGATCTTTCAGGTTAGGTAGTTTAATACCTAAGCCGCCTGCAAATAGCAAAAATCCAAGGATACCTTTGAGCAAGAAGTCTTCGAAGTTGATTCTGGTTACTGTTTCTGTCGCTATCTCTGTGAGATGGAACCAGTTATTTTGACCAGCAATTAGGATGAGGAGAGAAAGTACCATTGAACCTGCGGTAATGGCGATGGTGGTTTGCATCTTTCCTATTTTGCTGTTTACAAAGGCTATTAGCATCGCAGCAGCGGAGAGAAAACATAAAGTATGATAGACCGACATTAGAACACTCTGTTTGTAACATTTTATGAATGGAATTCTCGGCTGATGCTGCTTAAATAGCAAACATTTTTTCGTGATTATTTGATAAGAGAAGAGGTCGATAAAATAATCATGAAATCTGCATTTAGACGTCTAGACTCCTGAAGTTTGTGTGATAGGATGACAGCATAACGAAAGGAATGAGGCTGTACTGTGGGAACTAATGTAAGACAACAGATTGAAGCTCAATTGAAGCAACGTATTCTTTTGATTGATGGTGGTATGGGCACCATGATTCAGGGATACAAACTTGAAGAGCACGATTATCGAGGAGAACGCTTTGCGGACTGGCACAGTGATCTAAAGGGTAACAACGACTTGTTGGTACTTAGTCAGCCTCAATTGATCAAAGAAATACACAGCGCTTACCTCGAAGCTGGTGCTGATATTTTAGAAACCAACACCTTTAATGCGACTACTATCGCTATGGCTGACTACGATATGGAAAGCCTAAGTGAGGAGATCAACTTTGCAGCTGCGAAGTTAGCTCGTGAGGTGGCGGATGAATGGACGGCTAAGACACCGGAAAAACCGCGCTATGTAGCAGGTGTTCTAGGCCCAACAAACCGCACGTGTTCTATCTCTCCGGATGTAAACGATCCTGGTTACCGCAATGTGAGTTTTGATGAGTTGGTCGAAGCTTACTCTGAATCTACTCGAGCCTTAATCAAGGGTGGTTCAGACTTAATTCTTATCGAAACAATATTTGATACCTTGAATGCTAAAGCGTGTGCATTCGCTGTGGATTCAGTATTTGAAGAGCTTGGTATCGAGCTTCCTGTGATGATTTCTGGCACTATTACCGATGCCTCTGGCCGAACCTTATCAGGTCAAACGACGGAAGCCTTTTACAATTCATTACGCCACGTGAGGCCTATCTCATTTGGCTTAAACTGTGCGCTTGGCCCTGATGAACTGCGCCCATATGTCGAAGAACTTTCACGTATTTCTGAATCTTTCGTGTCTGCTCACCCTAATGCCGGGTTGCCAAATGCATTCGGCGAATATGACTTGTCTCCTGAAGATATGGCGAAGCATGTTAAAGAGTGGGCCGAAAGTGGATTCTTGAACTTGATTGGCGGCTGTTGTGGTACAACGCCTGAACATATCCGCCAAATGGCAGAAGCGGTTAATCAGGTTACTCCTCGTCAGTTACCAGAGCTTCAGGTTGCATGCCGTTTATCTGGCCTAGAGCCCCTGACCATCGAGAAAGAATCCTTGTTTATTAACGTTGGTGAACGTACTAACGTAACGGGTTCAGCTCGCTTTAAGCGCTTAATCAAAGAAGAGTTATATGATGAAGCGCTCGATGTTGCTCGTCAGCAAGTCGAAAACGGCGCGCAAATCATCGATATCAACATGGATGAAGGTATGCTGGATGCAGAAGCATGTATGGTTCGCTTCCTGAACCTTTGTGCTTCTGAGCCTGAAATCTCCAAAGTGCCTATCATGGTTGACTCTTCAAAGTGGGAAGTCATCGAAGCCGGCCTGAAATGTATTCAGGGTAAAGGCATCGTGAACTCGATTTCTCTAAAAGAAGGTAAAGAAAAGTTTGTCGAGCAGGCGAAACTGATTCGCCGCTATGGCGCTGCTGTTATCGTGATGGCATTCGACGAAGCCGGACAAGCAGATACCCGTGAGCGCAAAATTGAAATTTGTACCAATGCTTACCGTATCTTGGTTGATGAAGTTGGCTTCCCACCAGAAGATATTATCTTTGACCCAAATATTTTTGCGGTTGCAACAGGTATCGATGAGCACAACAACTACGCTGTCGATTTTATCGAAGCTGTTGGCGACATCAAACGTGACCTGCCACATGCGATGATATCTGGTGGTGTGTCTAACGTATCGTTCTCTTTCCGTGGCAATAACTACGTTCGTGAAGCGATTCATGCCGTGTTCCTTTACCACTGTTTCAAAAACGGTATGGATATGGGTATCGTTAACGCTGGTCAGCTGGAGATCTACGATAACGTGCCTGAAAAGCTGCGCGAAGCGGTAGAAGACGTCGTGCTTAACCGTCGTAACGATGCTACCGAAAGGCTTTTGGATATCGCTTCAGAATACGCCGATAAAGGTGTGGGTAAAGAGGAAGATGCCTCTGCACTGGAGTGGAGAACTTGGCCAGTCGAAAAGCGTTTAGAACATGCTCTAGTTAAAGGCATTACCGAGTTTATCGTTGAAGACACTGAAGAAGCTCGTGTTAACGCTTCTAAACCATTAGAGGTCATCGAAGGCCCATTGATGGATGGTATGAACGTCGTCGGTGACTTGTTTGGTGAAGGTAAGATGTTCCTTCCTCAGGTAGTAAAATCAGCGCGCGTAATGAAACAGGCGGTGGCTCATTTAGAACCATTTATCGACGCGGAAAAGCAGGTCGGTCAGACCAACGGTAAGATCTTACTAGCGACGGTAAAAGGCGATGTACACGATATCGGTAAAAATATCGTTGGTGTTGTACTGCAATGTAATAACTACGAGATCATCGACCTTGGCGTTATGGTGCCATGTGAAAAGATCCTAAAAGTCGCCAAAGAAGAGAACGTCGATATTATTGGTCTGTCGGGTCTGATTACGCCGTCATTAGATGAGATGGTTCATGTAGCTAAAGAGATGGAGCGTCTTGACTTTGATCTGCCATTGCTGATTGGTGGCGCGACAACGTCGAAAGCGCATACTGCGGTTAAAATTGAACAGAACTACAAACATCCGGTCGTTTACGTCAACAATGCTTCACGTGCCGTAGGTGTTTGTACGTCACTATTGTCTGATGAACGTCGTCCTGATTTCGTCGAAAAATTAAATGCCGATTACGAGCGTGTTCGTGATCAACACAACCGTAAAAAGCCACGAACCAAGCCAGTTACTCTGGAAGACGCTCGCGCAAACAAAGTGGCAATTGACTGGGAGGCGTATACACCTCCAGCACCAAAGCAGTCGGGCATTCATATTTTTGACGATTTTGATGTTGCGACCTTACGTAAGTACATCGACTGGACCCCGTTCTTTATGACCTGGTCTTTGGTTGGAAAATACCCGACCATTTTCGATCACGAAGAAGTGGGTGAAGAAGCGAAGCGTTTGTTCCATGATGCGAATGAGCTACTTGATCGCGTTGAAAGCGAAGGCCTGATGCAGGCGCGAGGCATGTGTGGCTTGTTCCCTGCCGCGAGTGTGGGTGACGATATTGAAGTGTACACTGATGAATCGCGTACAGAAGTCGCGAAAGTCCTGTGTAACCTTCGACAGCAAACTGAGAAACCAAAAGGCTTTAACTACTGCTTGTCGGATTATGTCGCACCAAAAGACTCGGGTAAGCACGACTGGATTGGTGCGTTTGCGGTCACTGGTGGTATTGGTGAGCGTGAACTGGCGGATGAGTATAAGGCTAAGGGCGATGATTATAATGCCATTATGATCCAAGCGGTGGCCGATCGTCTGGCAGAAGCTTTTGCTGAATACCTGCATGAGCGTGTTCGTAAAGAAATCTGGGGTTATGCTGAAGATGAGAATTTATCTAACGATGAGCTAATCCGTGAAAAATACCAAGGTATTCGACCTGCGCCTGGCTACCCAGCATGTCCAGAGCATACGGAAAAAGGACCGCTATGGGATCTTTTGAACGTAGAAGAGAATATCGGTATGTCTTTGACGTCTAGCTATGCCATGTACCCTGGTGCCTCAGTGTCTGGTTGGTACTTCTCTCATCCGGATTCTCGCTACTTTGCGATCGCGCAGATCCAGGAAGATCAGTTAGAAAGCTATGCTGAACGTAAAGGTTGGGACAGGCTTGAAGCAGAAAAATGGTTAGGTCCGAATATTAACGGCTAATCCAACGGAAAGAGAAAGGGCTGCCATCAGGCAGCCCTTTTTATATTGTGAGATGAACAGCGTTTATTTTTCAAATAGCTCAGCATGCAGTTTTTGAATCGCCTGTTGCGATTCTGACTTGTGCAGTAGGAAGCACAAGTTATGCGGGCTCGCACCGTAGCAAATCATACGCAGGTTAAAGTCTTCTAATGTACCGAATACTTGTTTGGCGTATCCTTTGCTACCGCTCATGTTGTTTCCGATAAGAGCCACCAAGCATAGGTCGTGCTCTACTTCCACTTTACACAATTCTTCTAGCTCTTCTCTTACGGCTTGAGGTAGTTGTGGTGCACCACCAGAGGTGTCTGTTTGGTCTAGAGTTAACGAAACACTGATTTCTGAAGTGGTAATCAGGTCCACTGAAATTTTGTGTTTAGCCAGAATCTCGAACACTTTAGCCAGGAAGCCGTATGCATGGAACATGCTTGCACTACGTAGAGTGACCATGGTTTGGTTGCAACGCAATGCAAGAGCTCGGTATAGCGGCGAGCTTTCTACTTGGTGACGAATCCATGTGCCACCTGCTTCTGGATCTTTAGAAGAGCCAACAAACACTGGAATGTCGTGGCGCAAAGCAGGAACGAGTGTAGAAGGGTGGAGGATCTTAGCACCGAAGTTTGCCATTTCTGACGCTTCGCTAAAGCTGATCTCTGGAATAGGAGACGCTTTTGGCGCAATACGTGGGTCTGTTGTGTAGATGCCCGGAACATCAGTCCAGATTTCTAAGCCAGAAGCTTTAACGCCTTCAGCAATGAGTGCGGCACTGTAGTCACTGCCACCACGACCTAATGTGGTTGTATTGCCTTCTTCGTCTGAGCCGATGAAGCCTTGAGTAATGACTACTGACTCCTGACATAGAGGGACTAACTTCTCTTGAGCTAGCTGAGAAATCGCTTCGACATTTGGCTCAGCACGTCCGAAGTTATCGTCGGTTCTTAGCACATCACGAATATCAAAACGCACCGCATTGATACCACGCTCTCTCATCAGTTGAGCCAAAATGTGCGTCGACATTAACTCACCACACGCAACTAAATGGTCTGTCAGTTTAGAGCTAGCTTGGATAGAAGCTGCTTCTGCAAGGCTGGTTACCGTATCAAGGATTGCGTAAACCTCTGCACTTGCTTCTGCTGCATCTCTTAGTTGACTAAGGATGTCATCATGAATTTCTGCTAGCTTACGTAGCAACTCGGCACGCTGTTCCTGATCCTGAACACCATTGGCCAGTTCTACCAATAGGTTCGTTACACCAGAGCAAGCGCTGCTAACGACAAGGCGAGTATTTGGATTGTTTTCAATAATGGCGGCACAACGGCTCATTGCCTCGAAATTGGCAACACTGGTTCCACCGAATTTTGCTACGTTAAATGCGCTCACTGAGTTCTCCCACGACTTCTTAAACTAATATATCCGATATTTAGTGAGGAAAGGAACAGAGCAAAAAGAGAGGTATTTAGAGTGATATTTGAAATATGTACCCTCAGAAGCTCTTCATCAGACAATGCTGATGACAGTTGATGGGACTCAACCCACGTCAACCGACAAGTCAAACCCTGCAAATTTGACTTACCTCGGCACTACTCCCCCTGAATAATTCGTATTGGAATTGCGGTTCCACAAATTATCTACCTGGGTAGTGCTCCTCTTCCACATAAAGCTCAAACATTGAACGGTTTTGGCGTCACAAAGTCAATGAATATTTCAACTATTCCAAGATTTTTTATTAGTGAAATTGTGACAGTGGTTTGAACTCAATACCTACGGCTAATTGCCGAGCACTATAAAATCCATTAGTGTGAGTTCTTTGATGCCCGAGACTTATTCAAAATTCTAAAAACTATTGTCCGCGCTCGGGTTAAGTAACGTCAAACAAGGAGCTCACATGCCGATCCAAAGCTTTATTCCCCCTCACCGTACCCTAATGGGACCAGGTCCTTCAGATATCTATCCGCAAGTGCTGCAAGCGCTTAGCCGCCCAACGGTTGGTCACTTGGACCCTCTGTTTATCGCAATGATGGATGAGCTGAAACAATTGCTAAAGTACGCGTTCCAGACAGAAAACGACTTTACTATTGCCGTTTCTGCTCCAGGTAGTGCGGGTATGGAGGCATGTTTTGTTAACCTTATCGAGAAAGGTGACAAAGTTATCGTATGCCGAAATGGTGTTTTTGGTGAGCGCATGCGTGAAAACGTTGTTCGTGCTGGTGGTGAAGTTGTCTTGGTTGATGACGAGTGGGGCGCGCCAGTCTCTGTCGATAAAGTCGAACAAGCACTGCAGCAGCATCCTGACACAAAAATTTTAGCATTTGTTCACGCGGAAACATCGACAGGTGCGGTCAGCGACGCTCAAGCTTTGGGTAAGTTAGCCAAGCAACACAATGCGCTCTCTATTGTCGACGCAGTTACGTCATTAGGTGGGGTACCGTTAAAAGTAGATGAATGGCAACTGGATGCAGTGTACTCAGGTAGCCAAAAATGTTTGTCGTGCGTACCTGGCTTGTCTCCGTTGACATTCTCCCAGGCTGCCATTGATAAGATTCAATCGAGAACAACACCAGTACAAAGCTGGTTCCTTGATCAAAGCTTAGTGCTTGGTTACTGGAGTGGAGAGGGTAAGCGCAGCTACCATCATACAGCACCAGTGAATAGCCTGTATGCTTTGCATGAAGCGTTATTGGTTCTGCAAAATGAAGGTTTGGAAAATGCTTGGGCTCGTCACCAATTGATGCATGAAAAACTAAAAGAAGGTCTACAAAAGCTCGGTTTTGAGTTTGTTGTTGAAGAAGCGCATCGCCTACCTCAATTAAATGCTATTTATGTACCGGAAGGTATTGATGAAGCGAAGGTTCGAGCTCACTTGCTGGAAACCTATAATCTGGAAATTGGTGCAGGTTTGGGTGCCTTGGCAGGCAAAGCGTGGCGTATCGGCTTGATGGGCTACGCAGCTCGTCCAGAAAACGTCGCGCTATGTTTGAAAGCGCTGGAAGAGTCGCTGACAGAGTAGTGACACCTAAAGTAAAAAAGCGAAGGTTATCCTTCGCTTTTTTCGTTTATTTACTGCTCGTCTGACAGCTTAGGTGAAGCAGATTGAGCTTGTGATGGTGGTTGGTAATTCACTTTACTGAAATCTACCCGAGGAAATAAGAACTGCGCCTCTGCACGAATTTGCTCGGCTTTACTTCCATCGTCTAGTCCCTGGTAAGCCAGGATCAAATTGTTATAGAAGGCCGGGCGTGGCTTATCTTTAATGATATTCAGTGACCAATCAATGTAAGGCTGAATCAAGCTTGGATCTTGTGTTTGTAACCCGATAGTTAGAAAGGTGCTGTACACATCCCAGTCGAATCTATCTTTCCAAACCACAGGGTTACTGACTTGGCTAAGAATATCTGGGTTTGTCGGACGTGTGGTTTCAAATTTCGTTAGTATGTAGTTGGTATGTAAGGCACTCACCATGTAGAACGTAAACACGGCTGGCACAGCCAAGCTTACGATGCGCAGCAAGCTTTTCGTGATTTTTGTAAAGCCGCCTTGGCGATAACGCGCAACTCGCTGATCCACCCAATATATTAAAATGATAAAGATTACCCAATGCACTAACGAGTGATAAAACGGGTATTCGAGCTGCGAGTGGAGAACAATGGGTATAAACAATGCCAGTAAGGCTAAACGTGTCCCGCGCTTGGCCTGATAGATTCTGTGCAGCACTAATGTCATGGCCAAGAAGATACCGATAATTGGCAGTAACCCACCTTCTACGGCCCAGTACAATAATTCATTGTGCGGGT
Organism: Vibrio natriegens NBRC 15636 = ATCC 14048 = DSM 759; assembly: GCF_035621455.1. NCBI lineage: Bacteria > Pseudomonadati > Pseudomonadota > Gammaproteobacteria > Vibrionales > Vibrionaceae > Vibrio > Vibrio natriegens. The sequence continues at coordinate 2,777,476 of NZ_CP141822.1, read as the reverse complement.
GATCCATTGCAGGCAATCCCGCAGGATATTTCTCATTTAACGAATGTTGGCGAGCGGTATAAATCATGTACTCCGACTCAAACTTTCCGTAACCATAGCCGGTGAACGGTTTCTCAATCACCATATCTACCGTTTGCGGGAAAGTGTAAGCGCGAGCCGATTCCATGTTGACTTTCTCGGCGGCTAACCCGTTACCTTGTGGGAAAGCGATTTGCATGACCACTACTGATAACAACAGCCCGGCTGCGAGTGAAATCACCCAATGCGTAAAGCGCCGCTTGGTATTGTAGCGGTACATGTACGGGATAATCAGAAGGACCGCAAACAGAGAAGCCAGCCAACCTGTTCGTGAAGCAAGCGCAACGATCAAAGGTATCGTTAAAACGGGTACCGCATAAAGTAAGTAGACATCACTGAGCTTACGATCGTACTTGTATGGCTGACGCGCCAGTAAGTAACTGGCAATGACTAAGCCAGTTGCTAGAAAGCTAGCCATGACATTGGGTTGTTGAAAGATACCGTATGGACGGTTAGCTACGGTGTTGTATCCGAAAGGATTATCTGGTTTTAAGTAGAGATATTGCGTCAGACCGAAAATAGCCTCTATCACCACCGCTAACACGATAAACCACAAGATTCGTTGACGATGCTTATTGCTGAAATGGAATTGCTGAAGTACAACGAAAAACAGTAAACCACTCCACAGGCCAATGAGTTTATTCGCAGCTAAGTGACTGTTTGCGTTTGGGTAAAAAATCGGGATGGTCATAATGATGACACTGATAAATAACCCGATAGTTAATTTTGAATATCTTAATGCCTGATTACGGGCAATTTGATAGCAACCAATCCCTAACGCAAAGCTAAACGCTATCCAAGATGTCGCATTGAAGGATAAAGCCAACCCTGAACCACCTGGATTTGGCATAAAAAAGTGCATCGCCAGCACAAACAGTACTGCCAAAGAGAGGAGAAACTTGCGATTGAGAGGAACCTGAGTTTTTCCCGGAGAAAGCCTTGTTCCACTTACATGTATAGTTGCCATAGACATTGCGTTGTTTTGAATGAAAAAAGACCAGCAATGGCTGGTCTTTGTACTTTACCTGTTTTTTCTATTTCAACATAGGGCTAAGGAAGCGAGCCGTGTGTGAACCTTCGATCAAGGACACATCTTCTGGCGTTCCTTGAGCAATGATCTCACCACCGCCTTGGCCTCCTTCAGGGCCGAGATCGATAACCCAGTCGGCCGTTTTGATTACGTCCAGGTTGTGTTCAATGACTACGACTGTGTTGCCGTGATCACGCAGACGGTGCAGTACCGATAATAGTTGCTGGATGTCATGGAAGTGCAGACCTGTCGTTGGCTCATCCAGAATGTAGAGCGTTTTGCCAGTATCGCGCTTTGATAGCTCTCTGGCCAATTTTACGCGTTGCGCTTCCCCACCGGACAGGGTTGTTGCCGCTTGACCAAGGCGAATATAAGACAGGCCTACATCCATTAAAGTTTGCAGTTTACGTGCAATGACTGGGACGGGTTCAAAAAATTCACGCGCGTCTTCTACCGTCATCTCCAACACTTCATCAATCGTTTTACCTTTGTAGCGAACTTCTAAGGTTTCACGGTTGTATCGCTTGCCCTTGCACACATCACAAGGAACGTAGACATCCGGCAGGAAGTGCATTTCTACTTTGATTACGCCATCGCCCTGACAAGCCTCACAACGACCACCTCGAACGTTAAAACTAAAGCGCCCTGGTTTGTATCCGCGTGAACGTGATTCTTGCGTACCAGCAAACAATTCGCGAATTGGAGTAAAAATGCCAGTGTACGTAGCAGGGTTAGAACGAGGTGTACGACCAATTGGACTTTGATCGATGTCGATGACTTTATCAAAGTGTTCCAGACCTTTTATCGACTTATAAGGCGATGGATGTGCGGTCGTGGCTCCATTGAGTTGCGTATGAGCAATCTTGAAGAAAGTATCATTAATCAGCGTTGACTTGCCTGAACCTGACACGCCGGTAATACAGCTAAACAAACCAACTGGCACTGACAAGTTAACGTTTTTCAGGTTATTACCCGTTGCACCGATAAGCTCGACGGTTTTTTTAGGATCGCGAGGTGTGCGCTCTTTCGGTATGGCAATTTCTTTTACACCACTCAGATACTGGCCCGTTAGTGAGTTAGGATTCGCGATGATCTCTGCCATTGTGCCTTCTGCTACGACGTTGCCACCATGAACGCCAGCGCCAGGACCAATATCGATCACATGGTCTGCACAGCGAATGGCATCTTCATCGTGTTCCACAACTAAAACAGTATTCCCCAGATCGCGCAGGTGAGTCAGTGTTTTTAGCAGACGTTCATTATCTCGCTGGTGGAGGCCAATCGATGGCTCATCAAGTACATACATTACCCCAACTAAGCCCGCACCAATTTGGCTTGCTAATCGAATACGCTGTGCCTCACCGCCAGACAGGGTTTCAGCACTGCGAGATAAGTTGAGGTAATTTAGCCCCACATTCACTAAAAATTGCAGGCGGTCATTAATTTCTTTCATGACCTTTTCAGCAATCTGTGCACGCTGACCTTCCAGTTTAAGCGTTTGGAAGAAGCTCAAGGCATCCGCAATGCTCAGTTCTACGATCTCTGGGAGTGTGGTGTCGGCAATAAATACATTACGCGCTTCAAGACGCAGACGTGTACCGCCACAACTTGAACAAGATTTAGTCGAGATATATTTAGCTAATTCTTCACGAACAGAGTTGGACTCCGTGTCTCGATAACGACGCTCGAGTGTGTTCAGAATGCCTTCAAATGGATGACGTTTAACTCGAATGTCACCACGATCATTGATGTACTTAAACTCAATTTCCGTGCGGCCAGAACCCTTTAATATGATCTCTTGCGTCTTCTTCGGCAGAGAATTAAACGGAGCATGAAGATCAAAACCATAGTGATCCGCAATTGAGGTGAGCATCTGGAAGTAGTAATAGTTCTTTTGATCCCAGCCACGGATAGCACCTTGTGCCAGACTCAATGAATCATCCTGAATGACTCGGCTTGGATCAAAATATTGCTGCACACCCAAACCATCACAAGTACCACAAGCTCCCGCAGGGTTATTGAATGAAAACAGGCGAGGCTCTAATTCCTGCATGCTGTAGCCACATTTAGGGCAAGCAAAGTTTGCAGAGAAGATAATTTCTTCACCGTCACCATCCATTGGCGCGACAACAGCAATACCGCCAGACAACTCCAGTGTGGTCTCGAAAGATTCAGCTAAACGTTGTTGCAGATCCGGACGAACTTTAAAACGATCGACGACGACTTCGATCGTGTGTTTTTTGTGTAATTCAAGTGTTGGTGGATCGGAAAGATCGCAAGTTTCACCGTCAATACGAGCTCGGATAAATCCCTGTGCTGCGAGGTTTTCTAACGTCTTTACGTGCTCACCCTTACGCTCTTTAACGATGGGTGCCAGTAGCATCATTTTACTGCCTTCAGGCAATTCCAATACTTTATCCACCATTTGGCTGATTGTTTGGGCAGCAAGAGGCGAGTGGTGGGTCGGACAGCGAGGTTCACCAACACGGGCGTAAAGCAGACGTAAGTAGTCATAGACCTCGGTAATCGTACCTACGGTTGAGCGTGGGTTATGAGAGGTCGACTTCTGTTCGATAGAAATAGCTGGTGATAAGCCCTCGATATGATCGACATCGGGCTTTTCCATAAGAGACAAAAACTGACGCGCATAAGCCGAAAGAGACTCAACATAACGTCGTTGACCTTCCGCATATAAGGTGTCGAAAGCGAGGGAAGACTTACCGGAGCCACTTAATCCTGTAATAACCGTCAGTTTATCGCGAGGGATAGTCAGGTTGATATTTTTAAGGTTATGGGTTCGGGCACCGCGAACTTCTATTTTATCCATCGTATTTGCTCTATGTATAACCAAGTTGGGCAAGTATTACATAGTGTGAGAAATGTGCAAAGGAATACTGGACAAAAAAACAGTAAACAAAAGCCCAGCATTTGAGCTGGGCTTAATCATGTGAGAATAAGTGATAAGTTTTAAAAACTTATGCTTCTCGTTGAGTTGCGTGTTTGCCTAGCTCAGACTTCTTCTCGTCTTTTAGGTACAGGTTTTCGAAACAGTAATTCGTTGCTTCGATGTAACCTTCTACGCTACCACAATCAAATCGCTTACCTTTGAACTTGTACGCAAGTACGCAGCCAGCTTTCGCTTGCTTTAGTAGGGCATCAGTAATCTGAATTTCACCACCTTTTCCTGGCTCTGTGTTTTCAATTAACTCGAAAATGTCAGGAGTCAGGATGTAACGGCCAATGATGGCCAGGTTACTTGGCGCTGTGCCTTTCTCTGGTTTTTCAACCATGTCATCCACACGGAAGATATCATCTTTGATCATCTCACCTGAGATAACGCCGTATTTGTGGGTTTCTTCTACTGGGACTTCCTGCACCGCAACAATAGAGCAGCGGAACTGTTTGAAAAGCGCGACCATTTGAGCCAGAACGCCTTCGTCTTCATTGACACAAAGGTCATCAGCTAAAACAACAGCAAAAGGTTCATCACCAACCAGCTCACGACCAGTCAGGATCGCGTGTCCCAGACCTTTCATCTCTCGTTGACGGATGTAGGTAAAGTTAGCTGACTCAATGATTTCACGAATGTCTACCAACAGCTCTTCTTTGTTAGTGCCGCTGATTTGGTGCTCGAGTTCGTAGTTTTTATCAAAGTGATCCATGATTGAGTGTTTGCCACGACCAGTCACAATACACATGCCGTTCATACCAGCTTGGATCGCTTCTTCAACGCCATATTCAATCAGTGGCTTGTTCACTACCGGCATCATCTCTTTTGGCATTGACTTGGTCGCAGGTAAGAAGCGCGTACCATAGCCTGCAGCAGGGAACAGACATTTTTTAATCATTGGGGGAATTTCCTTTCTCGTCATTATCTTCAAGAATTTGCGCATAACTTTAACACGAGTGTTATGTCTTAATCATGAATAAAGTAGGAAAAATTGTGAGGCAGGGGCCGGAAAAAGAATGAGCGGATCAAACTAAGTGTTAGAACCGCATTAACTTAGTTAACGGGAGGTTACGTTAATTAAGACATCAGATTCTGATCAGCCCAAGCAATCGCTTGTACGCGGTTTTTCACCGAGAGCTTTTTAAAAATCTGGTACAGGTGAGACTTAATCGTAAACTCGCTCACAAATAACTCTTCTGCCATTCGGCTATTGGATGCCCCATTTTGAAGACAGCGCAACACCTGTAATTCCCGAATGGTAAGATCCACGGTCGCGGGTGCGGTATGGGTATTGATCACATTGCGGTAGTAGTGAAGCAGCTGGCTGGACACATTGCGAGGTAACCAGTTTTGGCCATTAATGATGCCTTTTAATCCTTCCCCAATTCGTTCAAGCGATTCGTCGGCATAGAATACGCCTTTTAGCTGGCCGAAAGAGAGCAGCTCATCCGTAGTCAGGCGTTTTGGGACATTAAAAATCACTGTTTCAAAGTTTTTCCACACCAGTGGCAAATTCTTAATCGACTGAACAAGCGATTTATGTTCACTGAAATCGATGAGTAAGATTTTATTACGATGTTTCGGCTTCGCTTCCATTAAAGCATCCGTCGAGATCACTGGGATACCGATTTCGATGTACTTCTCCAGTGCCGCTACCTTTTGGGGCGTATTCTCTTCCATACTGATCAGAAATAGCTTTCTGGCGTAAGCTGACTTTTTCATGATGTCAAATCTCCCAATCTTCAGTGAAGGTTGTACGTTGGCATCAAAGAAACGTCTGCGCTATACGCTTGGTGAATAAATGCGTTCAGATTCAAAGGTTCACGCTGCGATGTCTGCAACGTGAATTAAAAATGCTACATGTGCTGGTTGTATAGAGATTTTGGTTCTAGATAATAACTAGATAGAACACTATCGTATTAGACTTTAATCAAGTCAGCAAAGCGTGCTATTCTAATGCGCTAAAATTTTAACTACCCAGAGTCAAACGGAGCACATCATGGCCAGCCGTGGAATTAACAAAGTTATTTTGGTGGGGAACCTAGGTAACGACCCTGAAATTCGTTACATGCCGAATGGCGGTGCAGTAGCAAACATTACTATTGCAACCTCTGATTCATGGCGTGATAAAGCGACTGGCGAACAGCGCGAAAAAACTGAGTGGCACCGAGTTGTGCTGTTTGGCAAACTTGCGGAAGTTGCTGGCGAATACCTACGTAAAGGCTCACAAGTTTACGTTGAAGGACAACTTCAAACGCGTAAATGGCAAGATCAGAGTGGTCAAGACCGTTACTCAACTGAAGTTGTGGTTCAGGGCTTCAATGGCGTAATGCAAATGCTGGGTGGTCGCGCTCAAGGTGGCGCTCCTGCTATGGGTGGCCAGGCACCTCAGCAAGGTGGTTGGGGTCAGCCTCAGCAACCAGCTCAGCCGCAATACAATGCGCCTCAGCAACAAGCTCCAAAGCAATCGGCTCCACAACAGCCTCAGCAGCAGTACAATGAGCCACCAATGGATTTTGACGACGATATTCCGTTTTAATCTTAATTGCACTGAAATTTCAAGGGCCGCGAATATCGCGGCTTTTTTATTATCTGTGTCCCATACTGAATAGTATGAGATGTCCTCAAGTGATTACATTGTTTGCCGCTAACTAAACTATGGTGGTAAAAACAGTATGCCTCTCACAATCAAACTAATCAGATTGTTTATTAAATATCGATCAAGTATAAGTATTTCAATAAGGTATATGGTGAATAGAAAAGGAATTCGGTGTTCATGAGGTATACCCCAACTCTTAAACTAAGCACGCGGCTGGTGGCTTTTGTCACTATGATCGTGATATGCGCAATGTTTATCTTATTTGTCGGCGGCACCCTCTCTTTTAAACGGCTTGGGCAAGAATATCTTACCCATTATTTAGAAGGGATCGTCGAGGTGGTCGACAAGGAGATGGAAGATCCGGATGCGGCATATTCCATGCAGCGCTGGATGCCAAAAATGCTGCAGGCCAGCAACATCGTTGAAATGACGTTGACGACCAATGATGCGGTCGTATATCGGTTTAAAGACACGTCCCATAAGATGGACGCGTCGGTCTTGTTTGAAAAAGAGTATCCGCTTACTCACAACCAGGACTATGTGATCTATTTTAAGGCAATTCCTCCTTACTTAGGTTACGGCTATTCAATGCAGGCACTATGGTCGATCACTCTGGCGGTGATTTTGATCATTTTTTGTCTGATGCGTGGCGTCGCTTGGTTAAAAGAGCAGTTAGCTGGTTCAGAAATGCTGGAGGAGCGTGGCCGAATGATTTTGGCCGGCCGTGTTGAGCAATACGCAAAAGGTGATAAATCCGAGTGGCCTTACACCGCCAGTGAAGCGCTCGATGTGCTCATTGAAGAGCTACAAGATGCGCGTCAGGAGCGCAGTAGGTTTGATACTTTCATTCGAACGCAGACTTTTTTAGACAAGTTAACGGGAACGGCGAACCGAGTGCTGTTCGACAGTAAGTTGGAATCCTCTTTACTAGAAAGTGGTGCGCGTGGCGCAGTGATGCTTGTACGTCTTCATGACTGGAAGTTAGCTGAAGAGGAACAAGATAAGCAAGTTACCGATGATTTTATCGTTGAGGTAGGCAGCCTGCTATCTAACCTGGTTCAGCGTTACCCTGACGTGGTTTTTTCGCGCTATTACGACTCTGACTTTGCGTTGTTTTTGCCTCATCAGGATGCAAAAGGGGTAGCAAACCTTGCTTCACAATGTATTCGTCAGCTTGAGAAATTGACGCCACCAGAACCATTGGAACCAGATAACTGGTGTCACATTGGTATCACAATGTTTAAAGAAGGTGAGCGTCATAGCCAGATTATTGATGAAGCAGAAACCGCATTACGCAGTGCACAGCTACAAAATAACAATAACTGGAGTCGCTTCAAAAAGTGGAATCACGATGAGGAAGTTCGGGGAAGTGTTAGATGGCGTACTTTGTTTGATAAAGCGCTGACCCCAGAAAATTTGCTACTGTATGCACAGCCGGTTTTTGTAATGAATGATTCATCACACAAAAAACCGCTGTATGAAGCGTTAACCTGCCGCCTTCAAGACCCGGAAAACGGCATTGTGAAAGCGTCCAGGTTTATCTCAGCCGTTAGACAGGTAGGTTACGAAACTCAAATGGATAAGGCTGTGGTTAATAAATTCTTAAGAAGTTTTAAGGATAATTTTGACCACTCAAAATCATATGCACTGAGTTTAACTGTAGTTCCATTTGCTAATCGAGAATATTTCAAATGGTTTCGTTATGAATTGCTACAGTTGTCACGTGAGCAAAGAAAGTGTCTCAATTTTGAGTTTGTGGAAGCACAATTTGTAAGACACTTAGACTTTATGCGCCCAGTGGCTAAAATGCTGGCAGGTTTAGGATGCCAGCTAATGATTGGGCAAGCTGGACGAACTATCGTCAGTAGCCATTATTTGAAAGAGGTCGACATTCGTTACCTTAAGCTCCATCGTAGCTTGGTGACCAAGATAGATCAGCGGCATGAAAACCAGCTTTTTATTCGCAGTATGTTAGGTGCTGCCGCAAACAGTAAAACTAAAATTGTGGCAGTGGGTATTGAGAACCGGAATGAATTAAATACTTTACTTGAGTTAGGTGTATACGGTGGTCAAGGTCGCTATTTCGCTACAGAGCGACAATTCCTTCCCCGTCCGCAAAAGATGCAGCCCACTCGGTCAGAATCCCAAGTTAAGCCAGGGAGACGAAATCGCTGGCGTAAAAAATAAAGATAATATTCATGGATCTTAAAGCAGTAGTAGACAAGTTTGTGCGATCGTCAGGTAGCGGTCGCGCTTGTTTTTTAGTTATTCAGCCAGACGCAATCTATTTATCATCATCACTGAAAAGTGCCCGACCGACCCGGTTTGAAGTCTCTGACTCAAACTGGGAGAGAGCGGTTGAGCAGGCACTCAGTGTCGCAGCCAGTTCTTACGATTCATTAAAGGTAGTACTGTCTCACAACTACTACCAGATGTACCAAATCGATAAACCAGCAATGCCTCGTCACGAGTGGCCTGCTGCATTGCCGTTTTTGTTGAAAGAGCTTATTTCGGAACGCGCAATAGATATCGTTGCGGACGCTGTAGAACTGCCAAACTCGAGTAAGGTTCAGGCGTATGTGTTATCAAGAAAAACACTTGATAAGCTTGTGCAGATCGCGAATCACGCTCAGCTGTCATTAGACGCTATTATTCCTGAAGACTGCGTTTGGGGTCATACCGCAGGGGAGCTCGGTAATTTCATTTTGCTGCAACGCAGTGTTCGAGGGCACTTCCGCATCAGTGCATTTGTCGAACGTACGATTGCATTTCATCGTTCCATTCGCAGTGTGACGCCGCCGTTGACTGGTGTTCCTTCCACTGAGCTGCAAATGGACAGTCTGTCATTGGAACTTCAGCGCTCGATTGACTACTTGTCTTCACAGCTACGCCATGTCCAACTGCATCAGATGAAAGTGTGCTGTGATGAAGAAGATGAACACGAGCTGGTTCAATCTCTTAATTACCGCCTGAGCACTAAAGTTTCGCCATTAATTCATGAAGATAATGAGTTATCAGGACATGTGCTGGCCAATACTGCGACAGCAGCTAACGCGCTACACGTTAACTTATACCCTGACTACTTAAAGCCGAAAAAAGAGCTTCTGACTTTAAAAAATGTGGTGATTTCTTGGGGGGTTGCGGCGGCGGCTATTTTTCTGTCCTATGGCTACGTAACCTGGCAGAGTGAAGGATTAGAAGATGAAATTGCCATTGTGAAGAGCAAAGGCGAGATCATGAAGTCTGAGCTGGAGAGAGCTCAGGTCAAGTTACGCAAGCATCAGCCTGACACCAGTAAGTTAGCCGCGAAAGAGCGTCTTGAGCGCACTGTGAAGGCTAAGCGAGACTCGCTAAAAGCGGTCGGGAAATATGACGACTCACAACTGACAGGGTACTCCGGTGTCATGCATTCTCTTGCTAAGTTAGGCAATAGAGAGATTTCTTTATCAGAAATTCGAATTAACAATAATACCCTGAACTTAAAGGGGTTGGCTAAAGCGCCAAGCTCAGTGCCTAGCTGGGTGAACCGATTTAAAGATGAGATCAACCTTGTTGGTCGTACTTTCGATGACGTGAATATTGGTCGCAATGAAAAAGGTATTGTCACGTTTGAATTGAAGGCCGGGGAGGAGAAAAAGAAATGAACGAGTTCTGGCTTTCTCTGGAAGAACGTTTTGGTGAAATGAGTGCACGAGAAAAAATACTGATCGCCTTGTGTGGTTTGGTGACAGTGGTGATGCTGCTGTTCACGCTCGTGCTCGAACCTAAACTTAACCAAATAAATAACAATGAAAAACAGCTGAGTAACTTAAAGCAGGCCAACCAAAAAACTGAGATTGATATTTTGCGTATACAAGCGCAGCTAAAGAAAGATCCAAATTCGGAAATTGATTTGCAGGTTTCAGGTCTGCTTGCTGAAAGCCAGCGCCTTTCGCAGCAGCTTTCAGAGATCATTGAGCACCTTATTACCCCTTCGCAGATGGCGGGGTTACTTGAGCAAGTGTTAGAGCAACAAACGGGGATTCATTTAGTCTCTTTGCAAACGTTGCCTTCAGAGCCGATCTCTGACGACAAAGAAGTATCTCAATATTCAGGGTACTACGTACACCCTGTGCGTATGGAAGTGACGGGAGATTACTTCTCTATTGCGAATTACTTGGGTAAGTTGGAAAAGCTACCTGCAAGCTATTACTGGCGCAGTTTTTATTACAAAGTGGATGAATATCCTAAAGCAACATTAGTGTTGGAAGTGTACACATTAGGCTCTAGAGAGGCGTTTATCGGTGGTTAAGAAATTCATTATCTCAATAGCCTTAACGGTCATTGCGGGAGGAGTATGGGCAGACCAAGACCCTACCGCACCACTTGGCTGGCAGAAGCCGGCTGCCGAATCTAACGCCAAACCAACAAAAAAACGGTCGAGGCTACCGACACTAAACAGCATTGTTTGTAAAGTTGGCAGCCAATGTAGCGCCATTATGGATAACCAAATTGTAGAGCAGGGTGAACTGTTCAAAGGTTATCGCGTGGTGAGTATCACCAGTGAATTTGTAACTTTAAAGCAGAGTAACCGTCAGTGGAAGCTGGAGCTTTTTGGTTTAAACGTAAAAAAATAAGAGTCAGAGCCTGATCAGATATGCGCAAATTAGTTGTAGGAATTATTACTGCTTCTTTAATGGGATGTTCCATGGGGCATCGAGATCCTGTTGAAGTGAAACAAGCTCTCAATGAGTCGATCAATCAAGCCAACAGTCGAGCTTTAGAAGAGCTGCCTTCTTCTGTTGAAGCCGACCTAATGCCGAACTTAGATACCAGTTCGTCTTCGGAGCAAGCGACATCCAAGCGTTTTCGTATTCAGGCGAACGCCGTTGAAGCGAGAAGCTTTTTTGCTTCACTCGTCAAAGGAACTGAATACAGTGCCGCGATTCATCCGGCCGTTGCGGGCAATATTACCGTTAATTTGACTGATGTAACCTTAGATGAAGTACTGAGTGTTGTGCAGAACATGTACGGCTATGATGTGATTAAATCAGGCAAAGTGATCCAAGTTTATCCAGCGGGCATGCGCACGGTAACGATTCCTGTCGATTATTTGCAGTTTAAACGCACTGGCCGCTCACTAACGAGCATCAGTACGGGCTCTGTTACTTCTGCGGGGACGTCCAACTCCGGAGGTAGCTCAGACAGTTCAAGCTCGTCAAGTTCGTCAGACTCTGAAAACAGTAGTGATAGCTCAACGTCTCCAACCGGTGGCACGCGCATTGAAACGGTCACTGAAAGTGATTTCTGGCCAATGTTGCAACAAGCGGTCGCAAACCTGATTGGCTCGGGCAAAGGGCAAAGCGTTGTCGTTACGCCACAGGCTAGCGTCATTACGGTTCGAGCGTTTCCTGATGACATTCGTCAGGTACGTGAGTTCTTGGGGGTTTCTCAAGAACGTATGCAGCGCCAGGTCATTCTCGAAGCCAAAATTTTGGAAGTGACGTTGAGTGACGGATATCAGCAAGGCATTAACTGGTCTAACTTATCTGCGTCGATTGGCTCTGGTGGTGTCTCTTTGGGTCGTCCTTACGCTGGTGGAACAACGTTACCAGGTACTGGAGTTACAATACCAACGTTACCAGGCTTAGATACGATCGGTAACTTGCTGGGTGGCCAGACGAACGTCACCATTTCTGATGGTAACTTCGATGCCGTCTTGAGCTTCATGTCGACCCAGGGTGACCTCAATGTGCTATCAAGTCCACGCATAACCGCAGCGAACAACCAAAAGTCGGTCATAAAAGTAGGCACAGACCAATATTTTGTTACCGAGCTTTCAAGTAACGTGGGTAACGGTGATAACTCAAATGCCGTACCAGAGGTGGAGCTAACGCCTTTCTTCTCTGGTATATCACTCGATGTGACGCCTCAGATCGACGATAAAGGCAATGTGTTCCTCCATGTTCACCCTGCGGTGATTGAGGTTGAAGAAGAAACTAAAGTTCTGAACCTTGGCGGAGATTTCGAAGATGTGCAGTTGCCACTGGCAAAAAGTTCGATTCGTGAGTCTGACTCTGTTATTCGTGCCAAAGATGGTGATGTTGTCGTGATTGGCGGTCTGATGAAGCAGCAGAACTTAGAACAAGTATCTAAAGTTCCTTTCCTGGGCGATGTTCCAGCTCTTGGGCACCTGTTCCGTAATGTGAACAACGTGACACAAAAAACCGAGTTAGTGATTTTGCTTAAACCGACGGTAGTTGGTGTGAACTCTTGGCAAAAAGAGCTGGAACGCTCGCGTGATCTGCTGCAAGAGTGGTTCCCTGATGCGGAATAACGGCTTTGAGACGTTAAGTTGTTCAAAATGTTTGTGATTTGAATATGTACTTGTCGCATTTTGGATTTCGAGTTCAGCCTTTTTCACTAACCCCAAACACAGAAATGTTTTTGGGGTTAGTCCCTCATTATGAAGCGATTCAGACCATTCTGGCCGCAGTTCAAATGGGGGAAGGGGTAATTAAGGTAACTGGAGAAGTCGGCACCGGAAAAACCATGGTGTGCCGTAAGCTGATTGAGCAGTTGGATTCACAAGTAGAGTTGGTTTATCTGCCGAATCCAGTCTTAAATGGTGAGCAGTTACAGTTCGCTGTCGCCAGAGAATTAGGGATAGAGAACAACGATCCTTTACTTATTGTGTCACTCATTCAGGAACATTTGATTCGCGTTCATTCATCAGCCAAGAAAACGGTACTGATTGTGGATGAAGCGCAGGCACTTTCTCCTCAGGCATTAGAAGCATTACGCTTGCTTGGCAACTTAGAAACTGAACATGACAAGCTGATCCAGATCGTGTTATTTGGTCAGCCAGAGCTTGATGAACGCTTAGCGACTCATGAGCTGAGACAGTTTCGCCAGCGCATTACGTTCAGCTGTGAGTTACGTCCACTCTCACTCGATGAGGGAGTGGCATACATCAATAATCGTCTGGATATTGCAGGAAATGGAGCTCATATCTTTTCAGTAGAGCAGAAAAAAGCGATTTGGCGTTCAGCAATGGGCATACCAAGGCTGATTAATCAAATCTGCCATAAAGCCCTGTTAGCGGCGTTTAACGAAGGTTGTACTTTATTGAAAAATCAGCACGTTTATCTAGCAATACACGACACATTTGATGCCCGTAAACCCAAATTTAAAACACCCGTATTCTGGGGATGGAGTCAACCTTGAGTGCCATCAATAAAGCATTATCAGAAATTACAGAAAAAACATCACCGTCTGAATTAACCAGGGCCGAGATACCCCATGTTTCTCGCAGCAAGCCTTGGTTATGGCTGGTGGCGGGGTTTTCATTGAGCCTTGCGGTCGGAGGCTGGGCTGTATCTCGAGGTCCGGTTGCATCAGATGAATTCGCACAATATCAATTAGGGGAAGGCTTGCAGGTTAAATCCACGCTTGATGAACCTGCTTATTCACCGACCAGTAAAATGACGCCAGAGACAAGTCGTCAGGTTTACACTACGCCAGCTCAACAACAGCAAGTTATTGAAGCACCAGTAACAAAAAGTGAACCAGTACCAAAGACTCCTGCACCTGAAGTGGACTCGTTTACTCCAAGACAAGAAGTGAGAGCGGTTGCGCAAGCGCCAATCCTGCTTGCTCAAGTTGCTAGTGTTCCAAGTGAAAGTGCTCCATCAGGCTTTGGTATTGAAAGTTCGATGAATATCGAACAAGTTGAGCTGACGCATCATCAGTTAGCGATCAAAGCGTTAGGTCGAGCAGAGAAAGCTTTGGATGCCAATGATATGCAAACCGCGCTTTCTGCGTACCAAGAAGCCCTGCGCTATGAACCAACCAATGTAGATACACGCCAAAAACTCGCGGCGCTTTATTTTGGAAAAGGTGACACGAGAAAAGCTTATGAAATTATGCAGGAAGGCATCAGCCTAGACATCAACAATCAAACACTGCGACTGGCGTTATCCAAGCTGTTGGTCAAAGCCAAACAGCCTCAAGCGGCGCTTAGCCCGTTGGTTCACATGCCGCCAATGCCAAATCGAGATTATTTGGCAATGCGTGCCGTGTTGGCACAAAAGCAGAAGCAGGATGAAATTGCATTGGAGAGCTATCAATTGCTCACCCAGCGCGATCCAGAAAATGCTCGTTGGTGGATGGGGTTAGGTATACAGCAGGAGCGAGCACTGCAGTTCTCTTCGGCTATCAACTCATACAATAAAGCGCTGGGGAAAGTTGGGATATCGAACCAGTCACAAGCCTTTATTCGCGATCGATTGACGGTTCTTAAGCAGTTGGAGAATGCGCAATGAAAATTCAGTTAAGAAAACGCTTGGGTGACCTTCTGGTTGATGAAGCCATTGTCACCGAAGAGCAGATTCAACAAGCGCTAACGGCACAACGCAGTACAGGTCAGAAATTGGGTGATGCGCTGATTGACCTTGGTTTTATCACCGAGAAACAGATGCTCAATTTCTTATCGCAGCAGCTAGGCTTGCCGTTGATTGATCTTGGCCGAGCTCCGGTCGATCCTGAAGCCGTACAAATCTTACCTGAAGTTCATGCTCGTAGACTGCGCGCGATGGTGGTTGCTCGAAATGGCCACACGTTGCGTGTTGCGATGAGTGATCCTGCGGATCTGTTCACGCAAGAGTCGCTAATGAATCTGCTTGGCGAATACAGTCTGGAATTTATCATTGCGTCGGAACGCCAACTGATCGACAGCTTTGATCGTTACTATCGTCGTACTAAAGAGATTGCTTCATTTGCTGAGCAATTACAGGCGGAGCACCAGGATGTACAGAGCTTTGATTACGGAATCGACGAGACTGACAGTGAAGAAGTAACGGTAGTAAAACTGGTTAACTCCATGTTTGAAGATGCGGTTCAGGTCGGTGCGTCAGATATTCATATTGAGCCTGATGACAAAGTACTGCGTCTTCGTCAGCGTATTGATGGTGTGTTACATGAAACGCTGTTAAATGAAGTCAAGATTGCTTCTGCGCTGGTTCTGCGTTTGAAGTTAATGGCTCAGCTGGATATTTCTGAAAAACGTTTGCCGCAAGATGGCCGTTTTAATATCAAAGTTCGCGGACAATCGATTGATATTCGTATGTCGACCATGCCGACTCAATATGGTGAGTCAGTGGTTATGCGTCTGCTTAACCAGTCTGTGGGTTTACGTCCGTTGGAAGAATCAGGTTTACCTCCTGAATTACTTGCTCGCTTGCGACGTCAATTGTCTCGCCCGCACGGGATGATTCTGGTCACCGGGCCGACCGGTTCCGGTAAAACGACCACATTGTATGGCGCTCTGAGCGAGTTAAATGAGCCCGAAAAGAAAATCATCACCGCAGAAGATCCGGTTGAGTATCGATTGCCGCGAATTACTCAGGTTCAGATCAACAGCCGTATCGATCTGACGTTCTCTCGTGTGCTGCGCACGTTTCTGCGTCAGGACCCGGATATCATTCTGGTTGGTGAGATGCGTGATCAAGAAACGGTAGAGATAGGTTTACGTGCTGCACTGACCGGCCACTTGGTACTCAGTACACTGCACACGAACGATGCTATCGACAGTGCCCTGCGAATGATTGATATGGGCGCGCCAGGTTACTTGGTGGCGAGTGCTGTACGAGCAGTGGTTGCCCAGCGTCTTGTCCGCCGTGTCTGCCCAGACTGTAAAACAGAAGAGAGTTTGGATGAATCACGTAAGCAATGGTTAGCTGGACGTTTCCCTAATCAAGTCGGCGTGACTTTCTACAAAGGAAGCGGTTGCCAAAACTGTAACCTGACGGGTTACCGTGGTCGAATCGGTGTATTTGAAATGCTCGAATTAGAAAACGAGATGATGGATAAACTGCGTGCTAACGATGCGGTTGGCTTTGCACAGGTGGCACGTAGATCCGAAAAATACAAACCACTATTGGCTTCGGCGATGGAGCTCGCACTGCAAGGCACCGTAAGTTTGGATGAAGTCATGGCCCTTGGTGAAGGGGATGCTTCTGGTAAAACTGACCCAATTTTACTATAGGTAAGTGAATGCCAACTTTTCGTTATCAAGGTCGTACTCTAGACGGTTCATCAACCCGTGGCAGAATCGAAGCGGTTAACTCTGAATCTGCTGCTGAAGCGTTGATGAATAAAGGGGTGATCCCATTAAATGTACGTTTAGAGAAAGAAGGAATGAAAAACCAGTTTAGCTTGTCGCAGCTACTGGTTCCGGCTATTCCATTAGAAGTGATTATTCTGTTCTCCCGCCAGCTGTTCAGTTTGATTAAAGCGGGTGTGCCGTTACTACGTTCAATGCGGGGATTACTGCAAAACTGCGAAAACAAACAGCTTAAAGAAGCGCTAGAAGATGTGGTTTCTGAGCTGAGTAATGGCCGCAGTTTGTCATCTGCGATGCAGCAACACCGCAAAGTGTTCAGCCCTCTGTTTGTGTCGATGATTAACGTGGGCGAGAACACGGGTCGGTTGGATCAGGCGTTATTACAACTGGCCAATTATTATGAGCAGGAGCTGGAAACCCGTAAGCGAATTAAAGCGGCGATGCGCTATCCAACGTTTGTTATCGTATTCATTACCATCGCAATGTTTGTGCTGAATATATTGGTGATTCCTGAGTTCGCTTCTATGTTCACGCGTTTTGGCGTTGATCTGCCATTGCCAACTCGCATCTTGATTGGGACCTCTAACTTCTTTGTGAATTATTGGGTACTGCTTATCGCTATGATGATCGCGGGATTTATTATCTTTAAATCTTGGGTTGCGACGGCAGATGGTCGGGAGGCGTTTGACCGATTCCGTCTGCGCTTGCCGATCGTTGGAGATATTGTCAATCGAGCCCAGTTATCACGTTTTTCTCGCACCTTCGCTCTTATGTTGAAGTCGGGTGTACCGCTCAATCAGTCATTGGCACTTTCTGCTGAAGCATTAGGTAACCGCTTTTTAGAAAACCGTATTTTAGAGATGAAGTCAGCCATTGAAGCGGGTAGCACAATCTCTGTTACGGCCATCAACAGTAAGATTTTTACCCCATTGGTGATCCAGATGATCGCGGTGGGGGAAGAAACGGGCCGCATTGATGAGTTGTTACTTGAAGTGTCCGATTACTACGACAGAGAAGTGGATTACGATCTCAAAACACTGACGGCACGGATAGAACCGTTACTTTTGGTTATCGTGGCAGGCATGGTTATGGTGCTGGCACTTGGTATATTCCTGCCAATGTGGGGGATGCTGGACATCATCAAAGGCGGCTAATGCGTGGTTGAAAATCAAAACCGAGCCGCGCTGATACTCTGCGGCCTGGTCGCTATTATTTTTGTTGGATTAGTGTTTAAATTCCAAACAGTTGCAAAAGAAGCGCGAGTGACAGGTGCAAGGTTGGCGAAAGTCTGGATGCTCGATAGTGTTCAGCGCTATAGAGAAGCCTGGCTACTGCAAGGTGAGCCAAAACAATTGGAGATGGACGGTTTTCTCCTAACAATGACAGAAGGAGGGCTAGTCTCTCCCTTTAGCAAACAAGGCGACTTAGATTGTGATTACTGGTTAGCGGTTCATTACCCTCAGCGTAAGATCATGACTATTGAACCGTCCGAAATAGGTGGGGCGATAAAAAATGGCCTTTATATATGCAGCTATATATACAAAAAATCTTACAAGGTGATAGTCACCGCTAACACGAATGACCTAATAAGTGTCGAAATATTGTCGGAGTAATTTTTTTGACACTTTAGTACTATAAACAAGCAGATAAAATAGATATAATACTCGGATTAAGATAGGTAAATAGTTGTAATGTTGAGCAAATGAATGCATATTAAACGCGTTGCGTTTGCAACCAAATGATGGTCAACTGTCACTATTTTTCGCGAGCAGTTCCGTTTCTATTTCGCTATCTGACTTAGTGAACTTTAAAGCCCAACGCCATTTTGTCTCCTTTACAAATGGTGTCACCAAATTTATCTGTTGCAGTCTTACTGCATGCTTACATAGAGAGAGTAAACAATGAAAAGACAAGGTGGTTTCACCCTTATCGAACTAGTAGTGGTAATTGTAATCCTAGGTATTCTAGCGGTAACTGCGGCACCACGTTTCTTAAACCTGCAAGATGATGCGCGTAATGCGACTATTGATGGATTGCGCGGAGCAATTGTAGGAGCTATGGGGATTTCTTATGGTAAAGCAGCAATCGATGGAATTGAAGACGTTCAGTTTGTAACAGGTACGTCAATAAATGAAATTGAAGGTGTGCAACACTCGTATGGATACCCAACTGCTGACGATACAAATGGTATTGGCGCAGCATTTGATCAATCTGGAGACTTTGTTGTTTTAAGTACCGGTGGGGTAATTGGTACTAGTGGCACTATTACCTATGGAATTGCAAACTACACTGGTAGTTGTGTTGTGTATACGGAAGCGACTGCTACCACTCCAGCTACAGCCGTTGTTAGTGAAAATGCAACAACGTGTACTGCTACACCATAAAGATAAATTTAAAGGCCAGCTAGTCTGGCCTTTATCTCTTTATTTTGATTAATCTCGGAATAGTTCATATGCGTAAATCATCGGGTCTTAGTGCAATCGAATTTGTGGTTGTGCTCATTATCTTAGGTGTAATCGGTTATGTGGTATTACCAAGATTTATCAGTTTTGAACCAAAGACATACGAAGCGAAATGGGAACAAACCAAGCAAACCGCTGAGCATGTTTCTGAGACGCTAAGTAATAAAGAAACCTACGATAGAATTGAACAAGAATTAGGACGCTCAAAAGCAGACAAATAACCTGTGCTGATTATTTGTACACTTGGTCGCAATTCGAATTGAAAACTGATAAACCTATCATAATACTCATAAATTCATCGTATACTTAAGTCGCTTGTCCTAAGTTTTAGCCTAAGGTCGGGTTATGAAAATTCGCAGCTCTACATTAGGGTTTACATTAACAGAATTGATCCTAGTGATCGTTCTTCTCTCCATCCTTTCTCTCTTTGCGGCTAGTCGTTTTATCGGCAAGAGCAGCTTTTCTGCATTTGTACTTCAGGAGCAAGTCATTTCTGTGATTCGTCAGGTACAAGTCAATCGAATGCAGTCGAATATTGATGACTCAGATGACAATTTTCGTCTACAAGTTTCAAGTTCATGTATTGGCTCAGTGGCCGCCTGTGCGCTTGGAGATAGTCAGCAAGATTCTCGTAGTGATTTTGTCGCTGATGATTCTACTCAGTTCTCCATTAAAGGTGATGTCGAAAGACCCATTGATTTTAGCTTACTTGGAAATCCCCTGAACTCGGCAAGTAGCGGTGTCTCCATTCTCATTGAGAATAAGAATGGCGGCAGTCGTTGTGAAGTTGATATCAACAGCCAAGGTTATGTTTCAAAAGGATTGTGCTTATGAAAAAAGTTCGCGGCATGACCTTAATTGAAATGATTATCGCGATTGTCTTAATGGGCATAGCGATGGTGGCATTCACCTCTTTTCTCGTTCCTCAGGTTAGAGATTCTGCCAATCCCCATTATCAAACCCGTGCCTCTGCTCTAGCTCAAAGCTTTATGTCACAAATTCTTGCGCGTGGTTTTGACGACAACAGTAACTTTGATGGTGGGCTGGTTCGTTGTGGTGAGAACTCCGTCAATTGCACCCCGTCTGAAGAGCTTGGCGCTGAAACAGGGGAGTCACTTCCTACAGATTTTAATGATGTTGATGATTTTATCGGTTGCTGGAGTACTCCTAATACGCTCGCTCAATGTAAGAGCGTGTCTCGAGGAAATATTACCGATGTTTTGGCGAACGTTGGAGAAGATAGTGCGGAACAATATAAAAACTTTAGAGTAGAAGTCCAAGTTGCCTATGATGATTTAGGTGGCTCGGAGACAAGTTCTCTACCTAAGTATAAAAAAGTGACTTTGACTATCTTTGCGGGAACGACTCAACCACTGACTTTAACAGCTTTAAAAGGGAACTACTAATGAAAGAGCGTGGTTTCACTTTAATTGAAATGGTCATTACGATAGTTATCGGTAGTATCATCATGTTGGGTATTGCCGGTTATATTAAATTAGGGATAAAAGGTTATGCAGACAGCATTGACCGTCAGCGAGTGCAGACAGAAGCACAGTTTGTGATCGAGAAAATGTCCCGTGAAATTCGCCATGCCGTGCCAAATAGTTTTCATGAGCCAGATGGGACAAGCAATTGTTTGGAGTTTGTACCTATTGAATATTCAGGCTTTTATGCTTTTAGTGGTAGTACTCTGGAGTTTCTTATTGGCAACGATACTAATCTAAAACGCATTCCTAGCAAGCGCTGGTTGGTGATAAATCCCAGTCGGTATGAAGATCTTTTCCCAAAAGATCCAGATAACCCAGAATCATTTCAACGAATTGAATTAAAAAATATATCAAGAGATAAAGTTGATGAGCCTTTTATTGTTTCTATAGATGAAAGCGGCATCAGCTCTAACTCTATTTCTAGCCGCCATTACATTTACCAAGATAAATCTGAAGTTCGTTATTGTTTCGATAATGGCCGAGTACTTCGTAATAATGTCATTGTCACGGATAGTATTGATACCTCAGCGAGTTACATGCGTTATGTTGAGCCAACTCTACAACGTGGTGGACTAGTACATATTAACTTAGAGTTTTTACAGGATGGGGAGCGTAGTGTGTATCAGCAAGACGTGCAGGTGCTCAATGTTCCGTAAACGAAATCAGCAAGGTAATGTACTTATCGTGGTGCTTTTTGTCATTATCGTTATGGGTTATTTAGCCGCCTCTCTTATGAGAATCAGTTGGTCAAATCAAAGTGGACTAACCAGGGAGTTTTTAGGCACAAAAGCTTGGTTTGTCGCTCAATCTGCCAACGAATGGGCGCTGACACAGTTGTACCCGCTTAACGGCTCAAGTGATAGCGTAACAACAATTTGTGTTGATCAAGTCAGTGGTGCAACCCCTAATGTTACACAGAATACGGCATGTAGGATTAATAAGATGAGTTGTTTAAGGTTGGGGGTTCTGAATGAGGGAACCTCAGAGGCACAGTCTTTATTTAGAGTGCAAGCAACAGCCATTTGTGGTTCTGGACTGTCTCAAGTACAGCGACAGCAAGAAGTTTGGGTTAGGGAGTAGAACAATGAACAAGATAGTCTTAATGTTTGCTTTGATAACTATGCCGTTTTTTTCTCATGCTGACGATTGGGATGAGACTGAGTCGTGTCGTGTAAAACTCAAAGATTCATTTGCTATTGAAGCTAAGTATTGCGATGACTGCGATACTGATGACATCAAATTTTATGTTCGAGGGAAAAAAGACAACACAATAGAACTGAAAGAGGATGTTATTTATCTAAAAAAAGAAGGTAATGTTAATGGCAATGGCAAAAGTGTTTTATACCGTTTATGGTCTGCCAATGACGATGTCGATGGTATTTTTAATGAAGACGAAGACCATTTAGATGGGGATACAGTTTATACCATTCGTATTGAATTTAATGATATCGAAAAGAGCGGGAATAGTTACACCGTAAACTTGTCTTACTTTTTATATGATGGAACAACACTTCTTAAACCAGGAATCGAAAGTAGAGTTGAGTTTGATCATCTGTCGAACAGCTCTGATGTGTTTTTCGAACAAGATGAAGACTTATTCGATTTAAACTGTAGACCTTCATCGAGACCAGAACCTAATCCAGAGCCAGAATTTTCAGTACCTGACAATGTTTGTGAATCGTTTCCTGAACCGATTCAAGGCTGGAAACAGAGTCAAAGTAAGCTTGTGGTTACTAACAAGGAAGTAAGGATTACAGGCTGGTCAGATGAATATTTGGCAGATAGTCAAAACTACTATACCTATAAGCAGGACTGGGAGAACGGAAGTGAATGGTCCACTCTGCGTATAGGTTTTGATAAAGGGGGCCAAGCTTGGCAACTTTATCAAAACCCAGATTCAAAGGTTTGTAACGATGCTATGGGCTGTCTCCCTGGAGATGGTGTCGCAGGGGATGGCAGTTTGGCAGGCAACGATGGTTTAGTTGAAAGTCGCAAAGCACAGACACCAACGCCTCTTGCTGCTGCTTTTAATTCCAGTCGCGTTCTAGTTATTCGCATGAAAGAAACTGACGCGAACTTCTATGGCAAAGTGTGTTTGTCGGAATCTGATGCTTGCTCGTTCACTGAGTCTGGGGGAAAGGTTGTGATTCGCCTGAAGCGCGACCTGAAGAGCCTAGATATTAAAGGTTACAACACTAATAAGACGGTAGAGCTTCAGTTGGACGGGAAACGAGTGATCGAAAGGTTTTCTTATGATTCAGGCAATGATCTGTCCCTTTACTTCAGTGACAATGCAGAACTAACGGTAAAAACGTTTATAAATACCGGTTCCAATCCAAAACTTATTTTTGGTAGTAATGTTACCGTTAATGTCGTGGGTACAGACCAACCACCAGGCTCTTACCTCAATAAGAATGCAGACTTTGCTTTAGAAGGTGCCTATTTTGATTATCGAACTTATCAAAAAGAGCTCACTTTACCTGTAATTTATGGTCCGCAAGCGAGCTTTCATTTCAAGACTAATTCAGGACAGGTATTCAAAGGCTTTATTCTGGCTAAGAGTATAGTTCTTGATACCAGTGAGCATATGTACGGTGCGATCACGAGTCTTTGGTTAGATATGCGAGGATCCTCTAAAGTAAGTAAGCCCGATTACTCTTGTAGCTCAATCGAACCTAATGAGGATGATTATTCTCTTGAGCTTACCCCTGAATCTGCATTTTCACTGATTTGTGAGGGTATAAGTCCGACGGTGTCTGTTTTATCTGATGGAAAGCTAGCATCAGATTTTAACGGTACGGTAGTCGTTTCTATCGATGGTGTTGAACAAAGTTATTCTAGCCCAAGTGAAAAATTTTCGATCGAGAGTGGAGAGGAGAATAAAGTTGTCTCTGTCAGTGCTTATATTGAAGGTGATCAAGACGATACCTTAGTCACAGGTAGTTACGAATTTGTACCGTTTAAATTTTCAGCTGACGACCAGTATGTAGTTGCAGGAAAGTCGAAAGTGGTAAAAGTAAAGACTCTGGCCTGTGATGATAATGGTGGGGTGGTTGATGTTGATAACGGATACAATGGTACTTTAACTTCCACATCATCTTGGATTGTCCCTGCGAGCGGTTCAAAAGGTAACGTAACTTTTGCGCCAAAATTTGTTGACGGAACAGCGAAAAGTGAGTTCGTGGTTGATGAATCAGGACAAATAAAAGTAAGCCTAGAAGATTCTAATTTTGATTGCACAGGTATCGAAGGTTGTCCAATTGAAGGCAGTGGGACGCTGAAAGGGAACTTCATGGTGTACTCTCGACCGTGGGCATTCGCGTTGTGCTCAACCGCTGATACAAATCTTGATACAGCAACCGGCACCTCCTCAGGAGGGAAAGCGTTTATTGCAGCAGGTGAAGAGTTTGATATCCAAGTGCTACCAATAAAATATCAGGCAGAAAATACCGGAGAAGTTGAGTCCAGTAGTGCATGGTGTAATGCCGCAAGTATCACGTCCAACTTTTTCTTAGATGGCTCCATTAGCAATCAAGTGAAGCTAACGAGCGAAGTTGCTTCACCGATCTCTTATGCATCCAATGAACTGCTTGTTTCCAATGATTCGCTCTTACAGCCAAGAGTAAACGGTGACAAGCAATATAACTTCACCGACTTATATTGGAATGATGTCGGTAGCTTAAAAGTGATGGCATCCACTAAAAATTATGATTCGACGTGTAGTTCGCCAATCGGATTAGAAGGGTGGTATGAATGTACACAGTTAGGCTACCGAAATATCGGTCGTTTTTATCCAGAACACTTCAAAATCACTAAGACAACTTGGGACTATCCTGATACTCAAGAAGACGCTTCCTACATTTATATGGAACAGAAGTTTGATCTTGTTCAGTTCGATGTTTCCGCCTTTAGTAGTAAAGGCGAACTGACTCAGAATTACGGTTTGTTTAGTAATGCTTACAAGGTGAATTTTGAATTGTCTGGTGATTATGCTGAACGCTTGAATATTGATGATGAGAGCGAGTTCAACAAATCAGATTGGAGTGGTGCAGTTTGGAGTAAGTCTTGGTCGAACTCAATAGAGTGGAGTAAGTTAGCTTTACCCGACGGTCCTTTTAACTCAGGTATTGGTGAAAAACCTACGGTTACTAAAATAGGACTATCCATAAGACAAGAAAAGAATGAACTCAAGGATCCGAGTCAATTTAAATATATTCAGAAAGTTGAGGGTGAGACCGAGAAGACGACAACAAGTAATACTCAAAGCCTTCTTTCTCAACCGGATGTTCGTTATGGTCGAATCAATTTAGATGATGTTGGGGGGAGATCTGGTTCCCGGCTAACGGTACCATTGCGAGTGGAGTACTGGAATGGCATTCGGTTTGTTCGGCACGCTGATGATGGTGGAACGACAATAGAGGCGGAACTAGAGAAACAGACTGTGATATGGCCAGGTAACGAAGTTGGTTGTGATGTTATAGTTGAAGTTGTTGACGACGATGTTACCAAGCCTGAGGGCTACAATACTATTTCTGATGCTCAAGTAGACCAAGGTACATTACCAAATGATTTAAATGAAAGGTTATTAGCTCATCAGGATTGTAGTAATCCACCACGCCAACAGTCTCAGGTTTGGTTAGACTTGGATGCAAATGGTTTACCTTGGCTCCAATACAACTGGAGAGGCAAAGGAGAAGAAAACCCATCCTCTGTCGTCACCTTCGGTATTCACCGTGGTAACGATCGCGTGATTTACCGTGGTGAGCCGGGGTTAACTGCTCAGTAACAAACTTCGGTTTTTGCGCTTAAGTTAGGAAACTGCAAGAAATTGGTGCTTTCCGCCCATGTTTGTGTACCAATACCTTGCTGTGACAGCGAGGCATTGGTACATTTAGGACAATTTTTGTCTTTTATATCTTTGCAGGATGAACGAAGAGTATGTTTAAGAAACTTCGTGGCATGTTTTCTAACGATCTATCTATCGATTTAGGTACAGCCAACACTCTAATTTACGTAAAGGGGCAAGGTATTGTCCTTGATGAACCTTCTGTAGTTGCTATTCGTCAAGATCGTGTAGGTTCTGCAAAAAGCGTTGCTGCAGTCGGTCACGCAGCAAAGCAAATGCTTGGTCGTACACCAGGTAACATTTCTGCTATTCGTCCGATGAAAGATGGCGTGATTGCTGACTTCTACGTGACAGAAAAAATGCTGCAGCACTTCATTAAGCAGGTGCACGACAACAGCATCCTGAAACCGAGCCCACGCGTTTTGGTTTGTGTTCCTTGTGGTTCGACTCAAGTTGAGCGTCGTGCGATTCGCGAATCGGCACTAGGTGCTGGCGCTCGTGAAGTTTACCTAATCTATGAGCCTATGGCGGCAGCAATCGGTGCTGGCCTGCGTGTATCTGAGCCGACGGGTTCAATGGTGGTCGATATCGGTGGTGGTACCACTGAAGTAGCAGTTATCTCGCTTAACGGTGTGGTTTACTCGTCTTCTGTTCGTATCGGTGGTGACCGCTTTGATGAAGCGGTTATCAATTATGTTCGTCGTAACTACGGCAGCTTGATTGGTGAAGCAACAGCAGAGAAAATCAAACACGAAATCGGCTCAGCTTACCCTGGCGATGAAGTTCTAGAGATTGAAGTTCGTGGCCGTAACCTTGCAGAAGGTGTACCTCGCAGCTTCAGCCTGAACTCAAATGAAATCCTTGAAGCGCTGCAAGAGCCGCTGTCTGGTATCGTATCGGCAGTGATGGTTGCACTAGAACAGTGCCCACCAGAGCTTGCGTCAGATATCTCTGAAAACGGCATGGTTCTGACTGGTGGTGGTGCACTACTTAAAGATCTAGACCGTCTACTAATGGAAGAAACGGGTATTCCAGTTGTTATCGCTGAAGATCCACTGACTTGTGTGGCTCGTGGTGGCGGTAAAGCACTAGAAATGATCGACATGCACGGCGGCGATCTATTTTCTGAAGAATAAAAGTTTAGGTGGAGCTCAAAGCGAGCTTCACCTTCATTTCTGCTCTCTCTGTAATTCAAATATGCTCCATACCTGAACGTATTTAATGCAAAATTTCAGGTTGCCAATTAAGGCTCAATAGCTATGGAAGCAATCAGGTCAAAAACAAGATGAATCCGATCTTTGGCAGAGGACCATCTCTGCAATTACGTCTGTTTTTTGCTGTCATCATGTCGGCGAGCTTAATGCTGGCGGATAGTCGTCTGGATACGTTCTCTAACGTTCGATTTTTACTGAACAGTGCGGTCGCGCCAATTCAGTATGCCGCTAATTTGCCTCGTAGTATGTTCGATGGTGTCTTTGAGCGTTTTAATACTCGTCAGACGCTCGTGGAAGGCAATCGTAATTTAAAGCGAGAAGTGCTACGTCTGAAAAGCGAGCTGATCTTGCTCGATCAATATAGAGAAGAAAACCAACGCTTACGCAAACTGTTGGGATCATCCTTTGTCCGCGATGAGAAGAAAGTCGTGACGGAAGTCATGGCGGTCGACACGTCACCTTATCGCCATCAGGTCGTGATAGATAAAGGTCAGATCGACGGTGTGTACGTGGGTCAGCCAGTTATCAACGAAAAAGGCATTGTGGGCCAGGTAACGTTTGTCGCTGCGCATAATGCTCGAGTATTGCTGCTGACTGATGCTAAGAACGCCATTCCTGTTCAGGTTATCCGTAACGACATTAGAGTGATCGCGTCCGGCAATGGTGAAATGGATGAAATCCAGCTCGAACATATTCCAACCAGTACTGATATTCAGGTTGGCGATTTGTTAGTGACGTCAGGATTAGGCGGTATTTATCCAGAAGGTTATCCGGTTGCGAATGTCACTATCGTGGATCACGATACTCGTCAGGAGTTCGCGTCCATTAAAGCCGAGCCAGTGGTTGAGTTTGATCGTCTGCGATACCTACTACTCATTTGGCCAAATGAAGATCGTCAGCACAAAGTGTTGCAATCCAATGTTGATGAAGATTCAGAGCAAGTGGAACAAGAGGTAACTGATGGCGAGTAATGTATTTCGAAGCCGAATGGTTATTGGCGTTAGCTTCTTTGTTGCGCTGGTTTTGCAAACTATTCCGTGGCCGGGAGATCTGGAGCTATTCCGTCCGTCATGGCTGTTTTTAGTCACCTGTTACTGGGTGTTGGCTCTGCCGAACCGCGTTAACGTTGGTAGTGCTTTAATTCTGGGCCTGATATGGGACATATTAGTCGGTTCGACATTGGGAATTCGGGGCATGATGATGTCGATCATCATCTATTTGGTCGCGCTGAATTTCTTGTTAATCCGTAATATGGCATTGTGGCAACAATCGATTTTAATTGCGTTTTTTACCGTGTTACTGGAACTTTTGATATTCTGTGGGGAATATTTGAACCAGGACGTAGTATTTAACCCATTATCCCTGTGGACGGCGGCAATAAACTGTATACTTTGGCCATGGATGTTTTTATTAATGCGACGAGTGCGTCGAGCATGGCACGTTAGGTAAAAGTGTGAAAAAAAGCTTATCACTCGTTCTCGCTTCGGGCTCTCCAAGAAGAAAGGAGTTGCTTGCTCAACTGGGTTACGATTTTGACATCGTATTACCGGATGTTGAGGAAGCCAAACAGGCTCATGAGCAGGCGCAAGAATATGTGTTGCGCCTTTCTCTGGAAAAAGCTCAGGCAGGCTTAGCGTTGGCTAAGCCTGATTCCGTTGTATTAGGCTCTGACACTGTGGTGGTATGTGATGACCACGTGTTAGAGAAACCAACAAATTTCGAAGATGCGAAGCGTATGCTTACTCGCTTATCTGGTCGTCGCCATCAGGTAATGACCGCGGTGAGTGTCGTTTCATCGCAAAAACAACATTCAGTGGTGGTTATCACTGATGTTTGGTTCAAGCCATTGACTCACGAAGAAATCGAACAATATTGGCAGTCAGGCGAACCATGCGATAAAGCTGGAAGTTATGGTATTCAGGGACTCGGAGGACGTTTTGTCACCCGAATCGAAGGCAGTTATCACGCAGTAGTAGGCTTACCTTTGTTCGAAACCGATCAGCTAATTCAAGAATTTTTATAATTATTTTGAGGTGTGCACATGAGTGCAGAATTGCTGCTAAACGTGACCCCGAGTGAAACTCGTGTGGCCATGATTGAAGGTGGAGTGCTACAAGAAATTCATATCGAACGCGAGTCTCGTCGCGGTATCGTAGGTAACATTTATAAAGGTAAAGTCAGCCGCGTACTTCCGGGTATGCAGGCGGCTTTCGTTGATATCGGTTTAGATAAAGCGGCGTTTTTGCATGCGTCTGATATCGTACCGCATACAGAGTGTGTGGCCGAAAACGAAAAGCAACAGTTTCAGGTTCGTGATATTTCTGAACTGGTTCGCCAGGGTCAGGATATCGTTGTGCAAGTGGTTAAAGATCCGCTTGGCACTAAAGGCGCACGTTTAACGACCGACATTACCCTTCCTTCCCGCTATCTGGTTTTCATGCCTGGCGCAAGCCACGTAGGCGTATCACAACGCATTGAAAGTGAACGTGAACGTGAACGCTTGAAGAAAGTCGTTAACCAATACTGTGATGAACACGGTGGCTTTATCATTCGTACCGCGGCAGAAGGTGCGGATGAAAAAGAACTGTCTCAGGACGCGGCCTTTTTAAAGCGCTTATGGCTTAAAGTCATGGAGCGTCGTTCTAAATATAAAACGCGTTCGACGCTTTACGGTGAGCTCGGCCTCGCGCAGCGTATTCTGCGTGACTTTGTTGGCACAGAGCTGGATAAGATTCTGGTCGACTCGCGTTTGGAGTATGACAATCTCCAAGAGTTTACCTCGGAATATGTCCCTGAACTGACCGACAAACTTGAGCTTTATGAAGGCGATAAGCCTATCTTCGATATGTACGATACGGAGAACGAGATTCAACGCTCATTGGAACGTAAAGTTGAGCTTAAGTCTGGCGGTTACCTGATCATCGATCAAACCGAAGCGATGACGACCATTGATATTAACACTGGTGCATTTGTCGGACGTCGTAACTTAGAAGAGACGATTTTCAACACCAATATTGAAGCCACGCAGGCGATAGCCCGTCAGCTGCGCTTGCGTAACCTTGGCGGCATCATCATTATCGACTTTATCGACATGGCCTCTGAAGTACATCGTCAACGTGTTCTCACTTCTCTTGAAGCTGCGCTATCGAAAGACCGCGTAAAAACCAACATTAACGGCTTTACGCAACTGGGTCTGGTTGAAATGACTCGTAAACGTACGCGCGAAAGTATTGAACATATTCTTTGTTCTGGTTGTCCTACTTGTGAAGGTCGCGGCACAGTGAAAACGGTCGAGACGGTATGTTTCGAGATTCTGCGCGAAATCACCCGAGTGAATCGAGCGTACGATGCTGACAACTTTGTTGTTTATGCGTCACCGTTCGTTGCAGAAGCGTTACTTGGTGATGAGTCACATGCGCTGGCAGAACTCGAAGTCTTTATTGGTAAGCAAGTTCGAATTCAGGCTGAGCCTCTGTACATTCAGGAACAGTTTGACGTTGTAATGATGTAATTGGGACATTTGTGAATTTTGGTTTTAACCGTTTGGGGCGATTTTGTGCGTGGAGTTTAGCCACTGTTTTGGTTTTACTCGCGATTGTCGTAACGACACTGCGTGTCACATTACCACAGCTCGACCATTTCCAAGATGAGATCAAAACCTGGGTCAAACAAGGCACAGGTTTTGACTTTTCTATCTCCAGCGTTGCTGGCTCTTGGCAAAACAGCCACCCGTCTATTGCGTTACTTGGTTTAGAAGCGAACCTGCCGAACAACCAGGAAGCGCGTTTCGCCGTTGATGAACTTCAGATTGAATTTGATTTGATTCAGTCACTTCTTCAGTTCAAACCCGTCGTAGCGGATCTCACTATCCACAATTTAGCGCTGGATATTCGCAGCGTCAGTCTTCTGCCGAATGCTGAAAGCGAAATGCCCGTGGCGACATCCGAGGAAAGTGAAGTGAAGCTAATTGACCAATTAGATTCACTGTTGTTGCGTCAGTTTGAAGACTTCACCATCACGAATTCGCGTATCTGGTATAAATCCGTTTCCGGTGAAACGAGACGCTTAGATATCGAAAGACTCCGTTGGAGCAATCAGGGTAGGCGCCATCTAGCAGAAGGGACGGTTAGTATCGCCGATGCTAAGATTAACTCCCTGTTGGTAAGTGCTAACTTTAAAGACCATGGTTCATTGCGCGATGTCTCGGGTGAGTTTTATGTCAGTGCTCAGGATGTCTCTGTTGCGCCTTGGCTAACCACGTATATGCAAGTGGAATCCGGCGTCGAGTCGGGTAAAGTGAGCTTAAATACCTGGCTAACCCTGAAACACAGTCAGCCTAATTACGCTTATGTAGAGCTGCAGCCGTCAGAGTTAGTCTGGAACGAAAATGGCAGCCATGAACTATTCATTGAATCCGGTATCTTTAAGCTGCTGCCCGATAAACATGGATGGAAAGTAAATGGTCACTCACTTCAAATTCGTACCGATGAAAAGCAATGGCCAGAGCTAGATGTTGCGTTCGACTGGCAGCCTTCCGGGTGGGCGCTTAACCTCTCTGAAATCGATATTGAATCCATCACGCCGCTGATAAAGCTTGCGCCAGAGTCTGAGTCGACCAGTAAATTTATCAATCAAATAGAGCCGAAAGGACGACTGGAAGATATCCGTCTATCAATGAATGGTGGATGGGAGACGTTACGCTATTCCGCTGAGCTTGATGAGCTGGGGTTAACGCAGTGGAAGCTGTTGCCGGGTTTCCAGCATGTTCAGGGAAGTGTGTCGGGTAACGTTAATCAGGCTAAAGCCAATGTGACTGTGATTGATGATGTCTTCCCTTATGGTGACGTTTTTCAGGCACCGCTGAATATCAAGCAAGGCGAAGTCGAGATTGTCTGGCAACAAGACCAACAAGGTTGGCGTTTGTGGGCAGATAAAGTGACTGCCGCTACTCCCGATTTACAGGTTTTGGGTGCTTTCCGCTTAGATTTCCCGAAAGACCAAAGTCCGTTCCTGTCATTCTACGCTGAGGCGGATCTGTACAATGCTGGCGAAACCTGGCGTTACTTACCGACCTTAGCCCTAGGGCAAGATCTGACCGATTACCTCTCTACCGCGATTCAAGGCGGTAAAGTGAATACCGCCAAGTTGCTGTGGTACGGCGAACTTGGCGATTTCCCGTATAAGCAACATAACGGTATGTTTCAGGCTTGGGTCGGCCTTAAAGACGCAAAATTCAGCTTTGATACTGCTTGGCCGCCTATTACCGATTTGCAGTTGGACTTGTTATTCGAAAATGATGCCATGTACCTGGATTCAAAGTCGGCGACACTCAATGGCGTTGCTGCTGAGCGAATTACTGGCCGCATTCCGAGACTGGCTCCGGACGGACATATTGAGATTGAAGCCAAAGCCAGAGCGCCGGGTAATGAAGTCCGCGATTACATGATGGCGACGCCATTAGTTGACTCGGTCGGTGCGGCGTTGACGGCGTTACAAGTTAGTGGTTCGGTTTACTCGGAGTTCCAGCTCAATATTCCGTTTAATCAAGAAAATGAACCTAGAGCGTGGGGTTACGCGGATCTGAAAGACAATCGCGTCGATATTGATGCGCCGCCAATGACTTTGGAAAACGCCACCGGACGCATCAATTTTGATAATGATGTGGTTACGACGTCAGGCCTCGCAGCAGAATTAATCACGCAGCCAATTTCAGTCGACTTCCGCGGCGAAAGTGCTGAGCAAGGCTACGATGTGACTATCAATACACTGGGCGACTGGGACGTAGAACCTCTCAAACCTTATGTTGGGGAGCGATGGCTGAACTTAGTTTCTGGTCACGCACCGTGGCAAATGGACATCGGCTTACAGCTTAATGATGTGGGTTTTACCTATCAAGTTGACGTACTAGCGCAACTCAATCGAGTCGTCAGTAAGTATCCGTATCCGCTAGCGAAAAAAGCCGGTGAGTCTGGTCTGGCGAAGTTGCAGGCATCAGGAAACCAAGAGAACATTTCTGCCCGTTTGGAGATTCCTAACGCAAAATACCAGACGGAGATAGATATTACTGGTGAGGTACCGCTCCTCACAGCGACCAATTTGATGATTGGACAAGGTGGTTTCAAGACGACCCCAGTTATCGGACATGATGCCTCAATACGTCTTGATGAAATTGATGTCGACAAGTGGTTAGAATTGCTGAATGTACCTTCGAATAGTGCCCCTTCAGTGCTCTCCAATATGAAGACGCCAACAATCCCGTTACCAACCCGGGTAGACATTGAGGCTCAGAGCTTAAGGCTCGCCAAGATTGAATTTCATGACGTTGACCTTAATGCCAGTAAAAAGAAAGAAAACTGGCGAATGCGGGTGAACAGTCAGGAAGTCAAAGGCACAGCGAACTATCTGAAACCGAATGACTTGTCGGTATCGTTAGATCATCTGCATTTGTACATTCCAGGTTTCGATGAAATTGAGAAAGAGCGAAGCTCCATCTTTGCTAGTGAAGATCAAAGTGCGCCGTTAATCACCAAATTTGACCGCCAATTTCACGATGAAATGCCAAACTTAAAACTGAAAATTAATGATTTCTGGTTGCAAGGGTATAAAGTGGGCAAGGTGAATGTTGACTTGCAACGTAGCGATGATCGTCTGGAGTGGAAAAAGCTTAACTTCAGTAGTGGCAAGAACAGCATTGATATGAGTGGTTGGTGGGAACTGACTGACGAGCGCAGTCATTCCAATTTGAGCTTCAAGGTTAAAGGCGATAACAATACTGATCTTATGGAACGCTTTGGCATTACTTCAGGGATCCAGCAAGCGCCATTTGAACTGAATGCCAATATGGAGTGGGATGGCGCACCTTGGTCGATGAAAACCCAAACACTACAGGGTGATGTATCGACGGAATTTGGCAAAGGGGTCATCAGCGAAGTAAGTGGAGCGGCTCGTCTGCTTGGCTTGTTCAGCCTGGATTCTATCATTCGTAAGATGCAGCTCGATTTTACCGACGTATTTGATAACGGAATGGCGTTCAATTCGATTACAGGCACGGGCAAGATTCAAGATGGCATCTTCGTCACCAATGATATCGTCATGGATGCGCTCGCCGGGGAAATGCAGATTCGTGGCATGGCTGACGTAACGAAAAGATTAGTGGATGCTGAGGTGAAATTTACTCCTGATATCACGTCTGGCTTACCAATGCTGACAGCCTTCGCCGTTGCGCCACAAACCGCTTTGTACGTGTTGGCTATCTCGACGGTTATTTCTCCAGTGGTTGAGGTATTTACTCAAGTAAACTATGAAGTCAAAGGGCCGCTCGAATCACCGACGGTTAAAGAGATATCGCGTAGTCAGGGTGAATATAAGCTGCCAGAAAAGCTGCGTGAGCAGGCGCAATAAACCACCTCAGTTTTCAAAGGAATTTAAGGAAGGAAAAACACATGGAACGTGTTGGCATCATTCAAATGACTTCTGGTCCAGATATCGAAGCGAATCTGGCCTTTATCGAAAAACAGTGTGAATTAGCGGCTAGTCAGGGAGTGAAACTTGTTCTTACTCCCGAAAATTCAGTATTGTTTGCCAGCCGAGAAGAGTACCATCAACATGCCGAACCGCTCGGAAGTGGTGTGTTACAACAGCGTTTGGCTGATATTGCTAAACACAACCAACTGACTTTGATCGTCGGTAGCATGCCTATTCAAACGGCCAGAGGGGTGACGACAACCACCGTAGTCCTTCCGCCACATGGTAAATGCATTGCTCATTATGACAAACTGCATATGTTTGACGTTGAAGTCGCAGACGGCCATGGCAGCTATCGAGAATCTGATACCTTTACAGCGGGTAACCAAATGGTGGTCGCAGAAACGGATATTGGCAGTGTTGGTTTGAGTATTTGCTATGACTTACGTTTTCCTGAATTATACAAAGAGCTGCGTTTAGCTGGTGCGGAGATGATTGTCGTTCCTGCTGCCTTCACAGCTGTGACCGGTGAAGCACATTGGGAGATACTATTGCGTGCCAGAGCGATAGAAACTCAGTGCTGGATATTAGCCAGCAATCAAACCGGTACCCATCCTTGCGGACGAAAAACGTGGGGGCACTCGATGGTCATTGACCCTTGGGGACGCATTCACAAACAATTTCAAGACCAAGTCGGTTTGTTGGTGGCAGAGATAGATTTGTCACAAACCCAGCAAGTAAGGCAGAATATGCCGCTGACTCAACACAGTCGCTTTCAAAATGAATTGAGACGGAAATAAAAGAGCTAACTATGAGCACAAACCAAATAGAACAGGCACTCATCGCCCCAAATGGTCTGACAGAACAAGACATTGCTGACACACTCGCCAGCATTGCGACACGTCAGATCGATTATGCGGACATTTACTTTCAGTCCAGCTGGCATGAGTCTCTGGTTCTAGAAGACAGCATCATCAAAGATGGCTCTTTTAATATTGATTGTGGTGTCGGTGTTCGTGCTGTAACCGGTGAAAAAACCGGCTTCGCATACTCCGATCAAATTAATCTGGACGGTCTTAAACAAAGTGCTATCGCGGCGCGAGGGATTGCCCAGCAAGGTCAAAATGGTAAGGTACAGGCCTTTAAACGCACGGATAACCAAGCTTATTATGAAGCGGTTAACCCTCTGGCAGGTTGGGAAAAACAGCAAAAAACCGAACTGCTGAAATCGCTTGATGCTTACATCCGTACTAAAGAGCCGTTGATCAAAGAAGTCTCTATCAGTATCAGTGGCGTACATGAACAAATGTTAGTGGCCGCAACAGACGGGACTTACGCAGGTGATATTCGCCCATTAGTGCGTTTGTCTATCAGCGTATTAGCCCAGAAAGGAGAACGCCGCGAGCGTGGTAGTGCAGGCGGTGGCGGTCGTTTTGGTTACGACTTTTTCCTTTCTGAAACGGACGGCGTGAAACAAGCCTTCCATTATGCAGACGAAGCGATTCGCATGGCTTTGGTTAACTTAGAAGCCGAAGCGGCACCAGCTGGCATGATGCCTGTGGTACTTGGCTCTGGCTGGCCGGGCGTCTTGCTGCATGAAGCGGTAGGCCACGGCTTAGAAGGTGACTTTAACCGTAAAGAGTCGTCGGTTTTCTCGGGTAAAATGGGGCAGCAAGTGACGTCTTCGCTTTGTACCATTGTGGACGATGGCACACTGAAAGATCTGCGCGGCTCTTTGAACGTCGACGATGAAGGCGTCAATGGCCAGTACAATACACTGATCGAAAATGGCGTATTGAAAGGCTACATGCAAGATAAGCTTAACGCGCGCCTAATGGGTGTTAACCCAACCGGTAACGGCCGCCGTGAGTCTTACGCGCACTTGCCGATGCCGCGCATGACTAATACTTACATGCTGCCGGGTGAACACACACCGGAAGAGATCATCTCTACTGTGGAAAAAGGTCTGTACGCGCCAAACTTTGGTGGCGGTCAGGTCGATATTACCTCAGGTAAGTTTGTCTTCTCTGCGTCTGAAGCGTATTTGATTGAAAACGGTAAAATCACACGTCCGGTGAAAGGGGCGACACTGATTGGCTCTGGTATAGAAGCCATGCAGCAAGTTTCGATGGTTGGTAACGATCTGAGCATCGACAAAGGCGTCGGTGTGTGTGGTAAAGCAGGGCAAAGTGTGCCTGTTGGCGTAGGTCAGCCAACGTTGAAGCTGGACTCACTGACGGTTGGTGGTACAGAGTAACGCTAACGCTACAAATCATAAAAAGAGCGCTCATTGGAGCGCTCTTTTGTTTTGAGTAAAAGATAATTTAAGCCTATAGGTTTTCTTCCGCAAACTCTGCCAGACGGCTACGTACCACACCGTTAAGGTGAATGTTCGCACTGCCTTCAAAGTTCTTGAAGCGTTCAACCATGTAAGTCAAACCAGATGTGACTGGTGTTAGGTAATGGGAATCGATCTGGGCCAGGTTACCGGAACAGACGATTTTGGTGCCTTCACCACAACGGGTGATGATGGTTTTGATTTGTGAAGCGGTTAAGTTTTGGCATTCATCAAGAAGTACGAACGCATTTTGAATCGAACGGCCGCGCATGAAGTTTATCGATTTGAACTGAATGTTGGCTTTATCGCAAATGTATTTCAGAGATCCTTCTGTGCAATGGTCGTGCTTATGCAGCGCTTCCAACGTATCGGTCACCGCAGCCAACCATGGCATCATTTTTTCCTCTTCCGAGCCAGGCAGGAACCCGATCGATTCGCCGATATCTGGCGTGTTACGGGTTACGATGATCTTATCGAACATCTTTTTCTCGATAGTTTGTTCAAGGGCTGCCGCCATGGCTAACAGGGTTTTACCACTACCCGCGGCACCTGTCAGGATCACCAAATCGATGTCAGGATCAACGAGTGCATCTAATGCCATCGCTTGGTAGATGTTCTTCGGCGTAATATCCCAGACTCGGCGATGCATCATACGTTCGCGACTAAGATCGAGCAGGGTAAGCTTGTCTTCATTGATGGTTTCAACGCGGCCCGCAAAGTCGCTGTCTTCATCAATCACATATTGGTTTATGAATGTTGGATCAAAAGGCTCACGGCTGAGCTTGTGGTAGGTTTTTCCGCCCAGAGCGTAGCTTTCAACTTCATCAATGCCACTCCAGAAATCGCCTTCACGTTGCTGAAAGCCTTTGGTGAGGTATTGAACATCGTCAATCAGTTGGTCGGTTCGGTAGTCTTCAACAAAACGTACGCCAGCTCCTTTGGCGCGAAGACGCATGTTGATGTCTTTTGTTACTAACACCACTTCACGTGGTGCTCGTTTGTTTTGCAGATAAAGTACCGCGTTGAGGATGCGGTTGTCACCAGCTTTGTCGGCGAAGGCTTTGACGGTTTCCTGCAATTCGAAGTCCGCCAAAATGGAAATAGCTCCTTGATCTGGATTGTCTTTTGATACTGGAATGCCTTCTGAAATCTCATCTGGCGTAGCATCTTTAAACATGTCTTCCAAAGCGCGAATCGCAACACGAGCATCTCGTGCAACATCGCGTTTGCTGTCTTTAATTCGGTCGAGTTCTTCCAAAACGGTCATAGGTATGACGACATCGTGTTCTTTGAAAGAGAATATAGCGAAGGGCTCGTGAAGAAGAATATTGGTATCAAGTACAAAAAGTTTCCGATCGGTATCGCCCATAGCGTCTCCTTGCCTAAATGCGGCTGTGCTTGCGAGTTGTTAAGTCACTTTAAGGGTGAACTGACTTAACTCTGATTGCTTGCAATAGAGGTTGTCGGGCTATCGTCGGTTAGTGTGCAACTGAGTAGCAAGACAACTTATGCAAACCCGTGTTGATCCTAATCGTGTACCTATGCGCTTAAACTCTATGCCAATGGTATATGCAATAAATTTAAACGCTCCTAATCAAAAGTATACGTAATATTTGCTTGCAGCAATGTAATAATTGACATGGTTTTTTTACAATTTGATTGCACTTACGATTTGGGAAAAAAAGTTCCCTGTTAGTGCGGTTTCGGCGTGACCTAAATCACAGCTTAAAGTAATATTAGCGGCCTTTTTCTGCGCATAGGCTACAAGCAATTTATCATGTTGAGCTGACTGAATATTGCTCAGCCCAAAGTGGCATGACAAGTGCGATCGGCGTAGCAGAAGCCAGAATCAGATCTAAACTATTATCCATGCCTGAGGGCATGAGTAGACCGACAAGAAATACGAATCAAGAATTAATAACGAGGTAGTCAATTCATGACATTTGCTTTGGGGCAGCGCTGGATTAGTGATACGGAAAGCGATTTAGGTTTGGGTACGGTAGTTGCGATGGATGCTCGTACTGTGACGTTGATGTTTTCAGCATCAGAGGAAAACCGAGTTTACGCACGCAATGATGCACCTGTTACCCGAGTGACGTTTAACGTTGGTGATGTTATCGATTGCCAGGAAGGTTGGTCTCTGAAGGTCGAAGAAGTGCTGGAAGATGAAGGTCTGTACACTTACTTTGGTACCCGTGAAGATACTCAGGAAACCGCAGTCGTACTGCGCGAAATTTTCCTCAGCAACCAAATTCGCTTCAACAAACCTCAAGATAAGTTGTACGCAGGTCAAATTGATCGTATGGACAACTTCGTTCTGCGTTACCGTGCACTCACCAATCAGTTTGAACAACATAAGAGCCCAATGCGTGGTCTTTGCGGTATGCGTGCTGGTCTGATTCCCCATCAGCTTTACATTGCGCATGAAGTCGGTCGCCGTCACGCGCCTCGTGTACTCCTGGCCGATGAAGTTGGTCTGGGTAAAACCATCGAAGCGGGTATGATCATTCACCAGCAAGTCTTGTCGGGTCGCGCTGAGCGTATTTTGATTGTGGTGCCTGAAACACTGCAACACCAATGGCTGGTAGAGATGATGCGTCGTTTCAATCTGCATTTCTCAATCTTTGATGAAGAGCGTTGTATTGAAGCCTTCGCGGATGCAGAAAACCCATTTGATACCCAGCAATACGTATTGTGTTCACTGGATTTCCTGCGCAAGAGCCGTAAGCGCTTTGAGCAAGCTCTGGAAGGCGAGTGGGATCTACTGGTTGTCGATGAAGCGCATCACCTAGAGTGGAGCCAGGACAAACCAAGTCGTGAATACCAAGTCGTTGAAGGTTTGGCTGAACGCACACCAGGCGTATTACTACTGACCGCAACACCTGAACAATTAGGTCGTGAGAGTCACTTTGCTCGTCTGCGCCTGCTTGACCCTGATCGTTTCTACGATTACGAAGCGTTTGTTGAGGAAGAAGAGCAATACGCACCAGTTGCTGATGCGATTACTTCACTGTTTACTGGTGAAAAACTGCCTAACGACGCTAAAAACCAAATCACTGAACTGTTGTCTGAGCAGGATGTTGAGCCGCTTTTCCGAATTATTGAAAGCAACAGCGATGAAGA
The DNA here is from genome assembly GCF_035621455.1 of Vibrio natriegens NBRC 15636 = ATCC 14048 = DSM 759. NCBI lineage: Bacteria > Pseudomonadati > Pseudomonadota > Gammaproteobacteria > Vibrionales > Vibrionaceae > Vibrio > Vibrio natriegens. Next base: position 2,737,783 of record NZ_CP141822.1, on the reverse strand, counting down.
GGACAAAGCGTCAGCTCGTCAGGAATTGATCGACAACCTGATGGATCGCCACGGTACAGGTCGTGTTTTGTTCCGAAACACACGTGCGGCCATCAAAGGTTTCCCAGCGCGTAATGTGCACTTGATGCCAATGGATATCCCACAGCAATACACAACCTCAATGCGTGTCGCTGGCATGATCGGCGGCAAGATGAGTTCTGAAGCTCGTGCTATGAAAAACCTCTATCCGGAAGAGATCTTCCAGGAGTTTGAAGGTGACGAATCAAGCTGGTGGCAATTTGACTCACGTGTGAACTGGTTACTGGAAAAAGTAACAGAAAAACGCAGTGAGAAGATCCTGGTTATCGCATCTCGTGCAAGTACCGCTTTGCAGTTAGAGCAGGCGTTGCGTGAACGTGAAGGCATCCGCGCGACCGTGTTCCACGAAGGCATGTCAATCCTAGAGCGTGACAAAGCAGCCGCTTACTTTGCTCAGGAAGAGGGTGGCGCTCAGGTTCTTATCTGTAGTGAAATTGGCTCAGAAGGTCGTAACTTCCAGTTCGCCAACCAGTTGGTGATGTTTGATCTGCCGTTCAACCCAGATTTGCTTGAACAGCGTATCGGTCGTTTAGACCGTATCGGTCAAAACCGCGACATTGATATTCACGTTCCTTACCTGAAAGGTACGTCACAAGCGATTCTGGCTCGTTGGTTCGACGAAGGCTTGAATGCGTTTGCTGAGACTTGTCCAACCGGTCGTGCGGTTTACGATAAATACTCGGATGCTCTGATTGAGATTCTGGCATCTGGTGACACCAGTGAACTGGACGACATTATTGAAGAATCAGCGAAAATGAACAAACAGCTGAAATCTCAATTGGAGCAAGGTCGTGATCGTCTGCTAGAAATGCACTCTAACGGCGGTGAGAAAGCGCAGCAAATCGTTGAGAAAATCTCTTCAACGGATGGTGATACCAATCTGGTGACTTTTGCTTTGTCACTGTTCGATACGATTGGCCTGAACCAGGATGACAAAGGTGAAAACGCATTGGTTGTGACGCCATCTGAACACATGATGGTACCTAGCTACCCGGGTCTGCCTTATGAAGGTGCGACCATTACGTTTGATCGTGAAACTGCGCTGTCGCGTGAAGATATGCACTTTATCAGCTGGGAACACCCGATGATCCAGGGTGGTATCGATCTTCTGATGAGTGAAGGCGTGGGTACGTCTGCGGTGTCTTTACTGAAGAATAAAGCACTGCCAGTTGGTACGATTCTGCTTGAACTGATTTACGCTGTGGATGCTCAGGCTCCGAAACGCAGCGGAATTGCTCGCTTCCTGCCAAAAACACCAATTCGCCTAATGATGGATGCGCGCGGTAACGACTTATCTGCGCAAGTTGAGTTTGAAAGCTTCAACCGTCAGCTGAGCCCGGTAAACCGCCATCTTGGCAGTAAGCTAGTGACGTCGGTACAAAAAGATGTGCACCGTTTGATTGAAGCAGGTGATGGACTGGTTGAGCAGAAAGTCGAAGAAGTGCGCAAGCAGGCTCAGCAAGATATGCAGCATAGCTTGAACGCAGAGCTTGAGCGTTTGCAGGCACTGAAAGCAGTCAACCCGAACATTCGTGACGAAGAAATTGAAACGATTGATGCACAGATTAAAGAGCTGACAGGCTACATTAATCAAGCTCAGGTACAGCTGGACTCATTACGTTTGATTGTTGTCAGCCACAACTAATAATCCGTATTTAAACCAAATAACAAAGGCCTTCTATTGAAGGCCTTTTTCTTTTTATCTGCGTACGTTTTAGATACTTTGAAGCTAATTACATTAGCCACTTCCACCAGACAAACACCGCCAGGAAGCCGAACAGATAAATCAAACCTACAATCGACAACCACTTCAGTTTAGGTCCAACTGCTAATGCTTTAGGCAAGTCAGTTTTACTCACAAGAATGTAGTTTAATAGCGCAAAGAACGGTGTGGTCATGAACGCCAGAATCATTGCAAAGTTCAACATTGGTAGTAGTGCCGAAGCCCAGAAGGTCACAATACCCAGCGCTAGCAAAGAGACCACTAGCATGATAGCTGAGGTTGCTTTCGGATTTGTGTCTGGTTGCGAACGTAACAGACGTTGCGAGTCCGAAATCACGCGTGAGTAGCCATCAATGACAGTGATCGTACTACCGAAGATACAGAAGAACGCAATGACCGCGATTAGGTAACGAGACCACTCACCGATCGTTGAGGCATACAATCCCACAAGCTGGTGAGAGAAACCGACGCCAGAACTTTTCAGCTCAACACCTGAGCCATGCAACATCAGTGAGCCCAGCGATAAAAAGACAATCGCAAGAATCGCTGTACCAATGTAGCCGACGTTAAAGTCGAACAGAGCCGAGCGGGCCGTCACTTCTTGCTCACTGGACTGACGTTTTAACCATGCAGAGGTTAAACACGAAATCTCGATAGGAGCCGGCATCCAGCCCATCGTCACAACAATAAAGCCAATTGCAGCAATGGACCACACTGATGGTGATTCAAAATTCGCAACTTGTTCCACCGGATTACCAAACGCAATCGCAGCGGCAAGCAGAGTTGCAATGGTCAATACCGACATGATGACTTTAGATAGCGTGTCGAGCGCTTTGTAGTGCCCAGCAAAAAGAATGATCAGACACGTCGCGATCACAATGATACTCAGCGAAGCCATGGATAACGAAAATGGAATGAAATAGCCCAGCAGGCTCGCACTGAACATTAACAAGGCTGCGGTATTAATCACGGCGGAAACGGCGCTTAAGAATAAAAATGCCCAGAGGTAAGGGCGGCCCATCTCAGCATAGCCTTCAACCAGTGTTTTACCTGTGCCCATGGTGTATTGCACGCCTGCGCGGAAAAATGGGTACTTAAAAAAGTTTACCAGCAGAATTAGCGCAGCGAGCTGCCAGCCATAGATAGCACCGGCTTTTGTCGAGGCAACCAGGTGAGAGCCACCGACGGCCGCAGAAGCCATAAGGATCCCTGGGCCTAGCGAGCGAAAGAATAAGGATATTTTGGATTGGGGTGGTGATGTTACGGCGGAGTCCATGCTTCGTGTCCTTGTTATTTTATTTGTTCCCAAGCGAGCCTTGGGGAGCAGCACCTCACAGCATTATTTCGCTATATCTGAGAAGTAATGGCGTTAAGCGCACGGTAATGTTTAAAAATGATGTGTTTGAACCTGAATGTATTTATTTTTTTGTATGTCTAATAGTGAGGCTTCAAGGATATGAAGCATCAGGAATAGCAGGCTTTCTCTAGCACTCTATAAACTTATTGCTTACCTTGTCAAACTAATTTTACATCCCGATATTTTTTGTTTTTTGCATCCTTGTTGACATTGCAATGCCTTTTGGTTTGTAGGGTTTTTAATTTCAAATAAAATGTCTTTTTGACAAGGCCTCGTTATAATCGCGGCGTTTTTAATTTCTTGAGACTCTGCCAATGGCAATGCTTGAATACACGCCACCAACCGACCCTTGGATTGACATCGTTTTTGAAGACGAACAAATTTTGGCCGTGAATAAGCCTTCTGGCTTATTATCCGTTCCGGGACGTCTTGCCGAGCATCACGATAGTATGTGGAGCCGCCTGCAAGAGCAGTACCCAGATATTCAGGTCGTACATCGCTTAGATATGTCGACTTCAGGCTTGATGGTGTTAGCGAAAAACAAGCGAGCAGAGAGTGCCTTGAAGAAACAATTTCAGTTTCGCTTAACGCACAAAATCTACTATGCAAGAGTGTGGGGGCATATCGATGAGCAAGAAGGTGAGATTGATCTTCCATTGATTTGTGACTGGCCGAACCGCCCGCTGCAAAAAGTCTGCTTTGAAGATGGCAAACCATCTAAAACACTTTTCCAGGTTGCGAAACTCGAAGAGCACGAAAATGGTGTTAAGACGACGATCGTGCGTCTACTGCCTATTACCGGGCGTTCTCATCAACTACGCGTGCATATGCAAGCTTTGGGTCATCCTATTGTGGGCGATGAATTCTATGCAATGGACGAGGCCAAAGCATTCTCAGAACGCTTGGAGTTGCACGCAGCGGAGTTGAGCTTTTACCATCCAAAAAACCATTGGTTACGCAGTATTTTTGTTCCGTGTGATTTTTATCCGGAAGCGGAAGAGATGATCTTTGACTATTTCGACCCAGAGCGTAAATTACCAGATTACAAAACACTGCCACGTCCATAAACTTATTCTAAGGCAGTGAACAAGGAGCCGTTATGTTACTGCCAAAAGTCGTCTTTCTTGATCGAGCTACGATCCCTGACCATATTCAAGTGCCACGTCCTAGCTTTGAGCATGAGTGGGTTGAGTATGGTCTTACTTCCCCAGATCAAGTTGTTGAACGACTTGCTGATGCTGATATTGTCATCAGCAATAAAGTCATTCTTGATCAGCAAGTGCTGACTCAATTACCTAAGCTACGAATGGTGGCGGTTGCCGCGACGGGTTTTAATAACGTCGATGTGGATTACTGCTCAGCGCATAATATTGCTGTTGCGAATGTTCAAGGCTATGCGATCCAAACCGTTCCGGAACACGTGATTGCTATGTTGTTCGCGCTACGCCGCAACCTCTTCGGTTACCATCAAGACATCGCAGCAGGCGAGTGGCAACGCAACAAGCAGTTTTGCTTTTTTACTCACCCTATTGGCGATATTAATGGAAGCACATTAGGCATTATTGGTAGTGGTGCGCTAGGGCAGGCAACAGCAAAATTAGCACAAGCTTTAGGAATGAAAGTATTGTTTGCTGAACGAAAAGGTGCAGCTGAATGCCGACAAGGCTATGTACCGTTTGAAGACGTTCTCAAACAATCGGATGCAATTACACTGCATTGCCCACTGAATGAACACACGCGTAATCTCATTGCCGACGCGGAGTTAAAGCAAATGAAGCCCACGGCTATCCTGATTAATACCGGCCGCGGTGGTTTGGTTGACGAACAGGCGACGGTGGATGCATTACAAAGTGGTGAAATTTCGGCGGCGGGTTTTGATGTCTTTACTCAAGAGCCGGCTGATGAAAGCAATCCTTTGATCGCAAACATGGCAATGCCAAACTTGCTGCTGACCCCTCATGTTGCATGGGGCAGTGACTCTTCTATTCAGCGCTTAGCTGACATCTTAATTGAAAATATTAATGCATTTGAACGCGGAGAAAGCGTAAACCGCGTAGTGTGAGCACCATTTTCTCAATAAAAAAGCAGACGAAGTCGTCTGCTTTTTTCGGGCTTATTTTTCAAAGAATTAGTATTCTTCTTCGTTAAGGCCTTTAAGGATTTGGAAAATTTCGCGGTACGCTTTCGCTGGTTTACCTGCTTTTTTCTCTTTCGCTGCCTGGCGAGCCAGTTGACGTAGACGTTGACGATCGGCTTCTGGGTACAGCTCCACTACGTCATCAATGGCTTTATCGCCTTCTTCCACTACACGATCACGCAATGCTTCCAGCTTGTGGAAGACTGCCGTCAATTGAGAGTGCTTGTTACGAATTTTATCCAGTGCTGCCTGGATTGGCTCTGGATCTTCATAACGCATCAGTTTACCGATACGTTGCAATTGGCGACGACGCGCTTCGTTTTTAAAGCGTTGTGCATCCGCAATTGCTTCTCTTAGGTCTTCACTCAATGGAAACTTTTCGAGAACTGAAGGCTTTAGGCCGACAAGCTCTTCGCCTAGCTTTTGCAGTTCTTCCATGTCTCGCTTCATCTCGGATTTACTTACCCAGATGATCTCTTCTTCTGGTTCCCATGGCGCTTTTTGATTCTTACGTGCCATTTCAGTTGCCTGTGTTTTGATTAATATTATGACTATTTTAACAAGAATCGTGGGGAGAAAGCGAAATTCTTGTTATTCTATTGAACATCAAATACAAGATGTGAAAGACAATGGATATTAAACAGCAGGTTGCTGAGCAACGTACCGAGCTAGAACAGGCAGTCGCAAGAGCGTTAAAGCTTGCATCGACTAAGTCTGATGCCGCAGAAGTCGCAATTACTAAAAGCACTGGTTTAAGTGTTTCTACCCGCATGGGGGACGTAGAAAATGTCGAATTCAACAGCGATGGTGCACTTGGCATTACCGTTTACCGAGGTCAGCGTAAGGGCAGTGCGTCTACGTCCGATCTGAGTGAGGCTGCGATTGAACAAACGGTTATCGCGGCGCTGGATATTGCTCATTACACATCCGAAGACCCGTTCGCAGGGCCAGCAGCAAAAGAGTACATGGTTGACTCGATTCCAGATTTGGACCTGTTCCACCCAGACTCTCCAGATCCGGATTACGCTGCAGAAGTGGCGATCGCGGCAGAAAAAGAAGCGCTTAGCTACGACAGCTCAATCAAACAAAGTGACGGCGCGAGCTACGATAGCCACTATGGTGTGAAAGTCTACGGCAACAGTCACGGCCTGCTGGCAAGCTACGCTTCGAGTCGTCACAGCACCAGCTGTTGTGTGATTGGCGTTGGTAAAAACGGTGAAATGGAGCGTGACTACAGCTACACGGTCGCTCGTCATCGTGATGACCTCTGGACACCTGAAACGGTAGGACGTAAAGCCGCTGAAAACACCGTTAACCGTTTGGATGCACAGAGACTCAAAACGGGACAATACCCAATTATGTTTGCTGCAGATGTTGCGACAGGCTTGATTGGGCATTTGGTTATGGCGATAAGTGGCGGCAACCTCTACCGTCAATCGTCCTTCCTTCTCGATCACCTTGGTAAGCAAATTCTGCCAGAGTGGTTCAATGTTTCAGAGCGTCCGCACGTATTGCGCGGATTGGCATCTAGCCCGTTTGACAGTGAAGGTGTCTACACACAAGATCGTGAAATTATCACTGATGGTGTGCTGGCTACGTATCTATTGACCAGTTATGCGGCGCGTAAAATGAAAATGGACCCAACTGGCCATGCTGGTGGTATTCATAACTGGTACGTGAAATCGACGGGACAGAACTTCGAGCAAATGCTAAAAGAGCTTGGTACTGGCCTTCTTGTTACTGAAGTGATGGGGCAAGGTGTGAATGTTGTCACGGGTGATTACTCTCGTGGTGCGGCTGGTTTCTGGGTCGAAAACGGTGAAATTCAGTACCCAGTGTCTGAAATTACCATTGCAGGTAATTTAAAAGATATGTTCAACAAGATTGTTGCCGTTGGCAGTGATGTGGAAACACGTTCTCAGATTCAGACTGGCTCTATCTTACTGGATACTATGAAGGTTGCTGGCGAGTAAGTTTAAGCCTGATTCAAATACCAAAAAGCCTGATGTGAACTTTACATCAGGCTTTTTTATTGTTCGTTAGCGGCAACTTTAGATCATGATGGTTGCGAGCCCGAGGAACACCGACAGGCCAATGACATCCGTGACGGTTGTCAGCGCCATACCACCAGCCAGAGCCGGATCGATGTTCATCTTTTTAAGCAGAATTGGAATGCTCACCCCGGCGATACCAGCAACGAGTAAATTGGTCAGCATGGCGGCAGAGATAATGCCACCTAGCATCCAGTTGCCTTTCCAGGCTACGACAATACCACCGATGATCAGCGCCCACATAATGCCGTTAAGCAAACCGATGGCCGCTTCTTTCATCAACAGCTCTCGCTTGTTTGCGTCACCGATATGACCAAGGGCAAGGCCACGAATGACAAGGGCTACTGTCTGGTTACCAGCAACCCCACCCATAGATGGTACGATGGTCATCAAGACCGCAATCGCCGCCATTTGGTCCAGAGTCGCTTCAAACATGTTAGAAACAGAGGCCGCCGCTAGTGCAGCGAGAACATTGGCACCCAACCAAATACTGCGTTTGCGCGCAGATTTAACGACAGGTGCGAAGGTATCTTCATCATCGTCCATACCCGCCATACTCATCATCGAGTGTTCAGCGTCTTCACGAATAACGTCAACCACGTCATCGATTGTAATACGGCCAACGAGATGTTGGTTTTCATCCACGACTGGAGCCGACACCCAATTACGACGTTCAAACAGGCTCGCGACATCAGAATCACTGGTATCCACCGTGATTGCTTCGTCCGCGTCTTCCATAATGTCGATAATTTTGACATCAGGCTGGGTCGTGATAAGCATTGTGATTGGCAGTTCACCAATCAGTTTGCTTTCTTCATCAATGACATACAGTGCATCTGTTGCTTCTGGCAGTTCGCCTTTCATGCGTAGATAGCGTAAGACTACATCGACGTCGACGTCACCACGGATAGTGATAACGTCGGTGTTCATTAGACCACCAGCGGTATCTTCGGGGTAGGAAAGGGCCGTTTCTACGCGAAGACGATCTGCTGAGTCCATTTGGGATAGGACTTCGCGTGAGAGGTCATCTGGCAAACTACGCAGTACGTAAGCAACGTCATCGGTATCCATGCCTTCTGTTGCTTCAGCAAGCGCTTCAGGGGCCATTTTGGATACAAGGTTGTCTTTGACGTCTTCGTTGAGTTCGTCAAGAATCTCACCGTAGTCTTCAGGGTCGGTCAGTTGCCAAAGCACGTCACGGCTTTTACGTGGCGCCGCTTCTAAAAGGTGAGCGATATCCTCAGGTTCCATGTCCTGGAGCTGACGGCGAACATGGACGAAGCGTCCGTTTTCCAACGCTTCTGTGACTTCTTGGAGGGCTTGGTGAGCTTGGTCGAATTCTATTTGCTCTGCCATTCGTTCCTCCCAATTCCTGATGTTTACAATGCGTTGAATAATAACTTAATTCTAGGCGCCTTTTAATAACAACTTGTGAAACTAAACAAAATTATTTGCTAAAAGAAAGCAACTCAGTAAAAGAACGGAAGGAGATATGACTAAAACTGAAGACAAACACAAAGTTGTTTGCTTACTTCAGGATAATGGAGTTGGAAAGGTTTGGTTTGAAGTTGTTGATTACATTAGATAAAAGGTGAGTGTGTTACTCACCTTCTTCAAACTTATCTTCAATGAGCAGACACACCGCATCCAGTGCTTGTTCTGCTTGGTCGCCAGCGGCATGAATCGTGACGTATTGACCTTGAGCCGACTCAAGCATAAGAAGTCCCATCACACTATCAGCTGTCGCGGTGATGTCTTCTTCGTTATCAATGGTGATGACGGCTTCAAAACTTTGTGCCAGTTCCACTAGCTTTACTGCGGCACGCGCGTGAAGGCCGAGACGATTTTGGATCAATACTTTGCGACTTAATTCCACCGTTACTCCTTAGCATTTTTTTCTAGTGAGGTATGACGAATCTGCACTTTGTGTCCCTTCTTCGCGAAGTACTCACCGATTTGTTGTGTCAGGTACACCGAGCGGTGTTTCCCTCCCGTACAACCTATGGCGACAGTGAGGTAGCTGCGATTATTCTTTTCTAACAGCGGAAGCCAATTCTCAATAAAGCTCTCTATTTGATGCTTTAGATCGAGGACAGATTGATGCTGTTCTAAAAACGCGGCGATCGGGGCATCTAAACCCGTATATGGGCGTAGTCCCGGCTCCCAGTGTGGGTTAGGTAAAAATCGCACATCAAAGACATAATCGGCATCGGAAGGCAGGCCATATTTGAACCCAAAAGATTCAAATACCATCACCAGCCCTTTGCTTTCGCGCGCCACAACTCGCATGCGAACCGTCTCACTCAACTCATGCAGCGACTGTCCACTACTATTAAGTACCAAATCCGCATGAGTTTTAAGTGGCCTCAAAATCTCTTTTTCTCGTTCGATAGCTTGATCAAGCGAGAGCGATTCATTGCCAAGTGACAGGGGATGGATACGACGGGTTTCACTGTAGCGTTTAAGTAGCGTTTCCTTATCCGCATCTAAGAATAGCATGGTCACGTCTAACTCTTGTTTGAGCTTTTCCAGTGTCCCTGTGAATTCTTTGAGCTTTTTAGGAATGTTGCGGATATCGATACTCACCGCAACGTTCTGTTTGCTATCGGCAACGGACTGAACAAATGCGTCAAGCAAATTGACTGGCAAGTTATCAACGCAGTAGTAACCTAAGTCTTCCAGTACACGCAGCGCAATACTCTTGCCCGCACCGGAATGCCCGCTTACAACGATTAGTCGCATGGTTAATTGTCCTGCTTATTGGTGAATCATGATGTCGTAAAGTTCTTGATCACTTTGAGCATTGCGCAACAACTTGAGTACTTGCTTGTCGCTCAGACGCTCTGCCATAGAGGATAGAGTCTTGAGATGCTCTTTGCACTGTTCTTCTGGTACAAGGAGTGCAAAAAGTAAATCGACAGGACGATTATCGATCGCATCAAATTCAATCGCTTCATCACATTGAAGAAGCACAGCAACGGCTTTATCGCTTGATTGCATTCTTGCGTGCGGAATAGCAATACCGTTTCCGATACCAGTACTGCCCATTTTCTCTCTGTTGAGCATGCACTCGAACAGTTCGGTAGAATCTTGACCCGTATGATCGGCGACGATGCGGCTGATCATTTCAAGGGCTCGTTTTTTACTTGTACAGTGGACTGCACTTTTCGTGCAGTCCAATGACAGTATTTCGCTCAGTTGCATGATTAATGACTGTGTAGTTTTTCTTTGTGCTTGTTAAGTTGGCGAACCAGTTTATCTACCAGCGAATCGATCGCGGCATACATATTTTCGTCATCAGCTGACGCGTGGATTTCACCTTGATTTACGTGGAGCGTAGCTTCCGCGATTTGAGTTAATTTTTCAACTTTTAGTACAACGTGGACCTGATTTATATGGTCGAAGAATCTTTCGAGCTTCTGAAACTTAGTTTGAACATAGTCTTGCATTGAATCGGTAAGATCAACGTGATGGCCTTGAATATTGATTTGCATAGACTTTCCTTTTCAGTTAGTGCCTAAAGTAGGCGTTTACGCTGACTTGAAGGGGCGATACCCAAGGATTCTCGATATTTTGCTATCGTACGTCTCGCGACCTGAATCCCTTGGTCAGCCAGAAGAGCGGCAATCTTACTGTCACTAAGTGGTTTTGCAGTATTCTCTGCCGCGACCAGTTTCTTAATGAGTGCACGAATTGCCGTTGACGAACATTCTCCACCATTATCTGTACTAACATGGCTGGAGAAGAAGTACTTCAATTCAAAAATACCACGTGGCGTATGCATGAATTTTTGTGTTGTAACACGAGAAATCGTGGACTCATGCATATCGACCGCCAAGGCTACATCATTTAATACCATCGGCTTCATGGCTTCTTCACCATACTCGAAGAAATCTTGCTGATGTTCAACAATACATCTTGCAACTTTGAGTAGCGTCTCGTTTCTACTCTCTAAGCTCTTAATTAACCACTTTGCCTCTTGCAAATTGCTACGAATGTACTGGCTATCTGCACTATTGCCTTTTCCGAGCTGGGCGTACTGTTGATTTACTTTTAGTTTTGGAATGCTATCTGGGTTAATGGAGACCATCCATTTCCCATTATCTTTAAATACGGACACGTCAGGAATAACGTATTCGGTGTCATCTGGAGTGATGCGGCTCCCCGGGCGAGGGTCCAGCTGCTGAATGAGTTTGAGAACTTCACGCAGATCCGCTTCTTTTAGTTTGGTTTCTTTGATAACCAGTTTGTAATCGCGATTACCAAGATGATCAATGTGATCGGTCAGAATCATTCTGGCTTCTTCAAGCCACGGCGTATCTTCAGGGAAGGTCGCTAATTGAAGTAGCAGACACTCTTGTAGATTTCGTGATGCCACGCCAAGAGGATCGAACTGTTGAATGCGTTTACGTACCGCTTCTACTTCATCAAGTTCAATATCTTCGTTATCGAAGCTTTCATGAATCTCTTCTGGAGAGAGGGTTAAGTAGCCGTATTCGTCAACGGCATCAATGATCGCCATTGCGATGGTGCGGTCGGTTTCACTAAACGGGGTTAAATCCAACTGCCACATCAGGTAGTCGTACAGTGACTCAGTCGTTTCACCTTGATACACCGGCATATCGTCATCCAGAGCGAGCCCTGTACTGCCAGTGTTTGCACTGTAAACATCATCCCAAGTGGTGTCGATTTCAAGTTCTGAACTGATTTCAGATTTCTCAATTACATCGGAACTGTCAGGAACGTCAATTTCTGTAGGTTCGTTAGCGCTGGTGCTATTTTCAGATGCATCCAGCTCTGATTTATCTTCACCGTTAGCTAGAGGCTCATCTTGGCCATCTTCAACTTCCAATAATGGGTTTGAATCCAATGCTTCCTGAATTTCTTGTTGAAGGTCGAGGGTCGACAACTGCAATAAACGGATCGCTTGTTGCAGCTGAGGTGTCATGGCTAACTGCTGACCTAGCTTTAATTGTAATGAAGGTTTCATTCAGTGTTACTTACCTTGTAATGCTCAGAATCTTACCGTTCCTAATATAATCATAGACGGAATTGTTCACCGAGATAAACTTGTTTCACCTGTTCATTGTTGAGAACTTCATCCGGAGTTCCCGATGCAATTAGGTGTCCTTGACTTACGATATAGGCTTTTTCACATACGTCTAGTGTTTCGCGTACGTTATGGTCGGTGATAAGCACACCGAGGCCTCTGTCGCGCAGGTGTTCAATAATTTTTTTGATGTCACCAACTGAAATTGGGTCCACACCAGCAAAAGGTTCGTCCAATAAAATAAACTGAGGATTTGCCGCTAAAGCTCGTGCAATTTCAACCCTTCGACGTTCACCACCCGATAGTGCCATGCCTGCGCTGGCACGGATGTGCTGTATGTGGAATTCTTCCAACAAATCTTCCAGTTTATCCTGGCGTTCTTCTCTGGTCATTTCCTGACGAGTTTCCAGAACGGCCATAATGTTGTCTTCAACCGACAGCTTACGAAAAATAGATGCTTCCTGAGGAAGGTAGCCAATACCAAGACGCGAACGACTGTGCATTGGCAAGATGCTGATGTCTTGGTTATCGATGGTGATGACACCTTCATCACGAGGCACTAATCCGACAATCATGTAGAACGATGTCGTTTTACCTGCACCGTTAGGACCCAGTAGACCAACAATCTGACCTGATTCCACTTCTAAGCTGACATCGGTAACCACCTTGCGTTTTTTGTAGCTTTTCGCCAGGTTTTTCGCACTCAGTACCGCCATATTATTTCTCTAGCTGATTAGGTTGCAAAATAGTCGTGACACGCTCGTTTTCAGAGCTGTCTGCCACCAGTTTTTGTTGACCGATTTGGTAACGGATTGTCGAGCCTTTTATGGTGTTACCGTCTTGGGCTAGCTGAGCGTGACCTTTCATGGTTAATTCGTCAGTCGATATACGGTAATCCAACTCGGTCGCCTGACCACTCAATGTTTTACCGTCGTCCATCAATTGTGAGAACGTCGCTGGCTGGCCAAATGCCTGAATTTGATTAATTGTTTCTGTTTTAGGATCGCGAGTGACAACGATCTTATCAGCATCGATATTGATGCTACCTTGCTTAAGAGATACATCACCACTGAAAATTACCTGGTTACTCTTCATGTCCACCTGTTGGGTGTCAGAGTTTATGTAAACCGGCTGTTGAGTATCCGACTTAAGTGCCAGCGCATGAGGCGCCGCCAAAACCAGTGCTAGTAGGCTAAGGTGTAACGGTTTCATATCGACCTTGAACGTTATCTGTCAGAGTCGCAGTATGCTGTTTCAAGTTCCCTTGCATTGCGCCTCCTGTAGTTTCAAATTGTGGTCCAACCAACATCACTTGTTGGTCAGCTTTAAAATCACGATTGGTTAGGTTAATCACCAGCTTATCCGTTGCCATGGTATCAAAGCTTGCCCCTTCTAATAGGTTCTGCATTAATACTTTGTCATATAAGGTCAGCGTTTGGTTTTCATCTAACACAGCTCTTGTAGCTGTCACCTTCCACTCAACGACACTACCTTCACGGTAAACCATTAATGTCGGGTTGTTAAATATAGTTTCTCCACTCTTAGCATAATAATCTAAGTTGGAGGAGCGAATGATGTAACTGCGAACACCATTTTCACCATAGGTGATATTTTCCAGTCCAGTACCACTGAACATGGGCAGTTCCGAATCTGGTGCGACTTGAATCGTATCTGTGCTTTTTGGTGTCACTATATAATAAGCACACCATGCAATAACGAATATCAAGATCAAATAAATAAGGCGAGTAAAACTCATAAATTAGAGGCCTATCTTCTAGCTCAGTACGTCCCTGACTATTGCCTTAATCTGTGTAATAAGTGGTTGTGATGAGTTTACATCACACCCGCTTTTAGTAAATCATGCATATTAAGTGCACCGACCACTTTACCGTTATTACATAAAATCAGCGCATTGATATTTTTGCTTTGCATTAGGTTGAGACCTTCAACTGCAAGCATGTCCGGATGCGCAGTTGTTGGGCTTTGCGTCATCACTTCGCCAATGGCGGTTGTATGAATATCAATACGCTTGTCTAAAGTTCTGCGTAAGTCGCCATCAGTGAATATACCAAGCATAGCATCGTGCTCATCGACAATGGCGGTCATACCCAGTCCTTTTTCAGAAATCTCCAGAAGTGCGTCGCGAATCAGCGAATCAGGAGAGACTTTTGGCAGAGCATTTCCAAAATGCATAATATCAGACAACTTAAGCAGCAGTTTTCTTCCTAAAGCGCCACCAGGGTGTGATAGCGCGAAATCTTCAGCGGAGAATCCACGAGCCTGAAGCAGCGCAACCGCCAAGGCATCGCCCATGACTAACGTTGCTGTTGTACTGCTGGTTGGTGCCAAACCAAGAGGGCAGGCTTCTTGTGGTACCGTGATCTGTAAGTGCAAATCTGAAAGTTGCGCCATGTTCGATTCTGGCTTGCCCGTCATGCTGATGATCTTGATGTTCAAGCGTTTCAATACCGGGAACAGAGACAGGATCTCATGAGATTCACCGGAGTTTGAAATGGCAATCACAATGTCTCCGGCGCTGATCATACCTAAGTCACCATGCGAAGCTTCACCCGGATGAACAAAAAACGCCGAAGTCCCTGTACTTGCAAGCGTCGCCGCAATTTTATTTCCAATGTGGCCTGATTTGCCCATGCCCATGATGACCACTTTTCCGCTATTGGAAAGTATCATTTCGCAAGCTTGTTCAAATTGGTCATCAAAGTATTTATCCAGCTCTTGCAGAGCGGCAACTTCGATATCAAGAACTTGCTTTGCAGCAGCGCGAAAATCAAATTGACGGGACATATCAGTGCTCCAATTTATGTCTACGAAAAGATAAGGAGGTTAAGCGGTCATGTTCGCGAACAGGTAAACTTGGTAGCCAATGAAGCAAACAAAAAGAACAGCGCCTTCCACACGGTTAATGCTGCGAGATCTTCCCAAACACATTGCAACCAGCAATAGCGAAACGCCCAGCATGACCCAGAAGTCACGACCCATTGCGTACTCACTTAACATGGATGGATTGATGATGCCAGGGATGCCCATTACCGCGAGAATATTGAATACGTTCGAGCCAATGATGTTACCCACTGCCATGTCGTCTTCACCTTTGAGTACCCCAGCAAGAGAAGCGGCAAGCTCTGGCAGACTGGTACCAATAGCGATGATGGTTAAGCCGATCACGAGATCGCTCATGCCAAAATGCTTAGCAATGATAACCGCGTTATCCACCAAAATGTTCGCTGACACAGGCAGTAATACTAACCCTAGTACTACCCAGATTGCGGCTTTTGAGTTGCTTACACCTTCAGGGATTTCCGATTCCTGATCATCGAGGAATGCGTCACCCGATTTTTGCTCTTTGCGGCTGATCTGCAACATCACAAATAAAAATGCACCAAACAGCACAAACAGAAGGGCACCTTCGTAAAAGCCGAGGTGGTTATTCCAAAGAATTACACCGGCAAGTAATGTGACTGCTATCATCAAAGGCAGTTCACGACGAATAACTCCTGAACTGATCGAAAGGGGCTTAATCAGCGCCGTGATCCCCAGAATTAATGCAATATTCGCAATGTTAGAACCCAGAACGTTACCAACTGCGGTGTCGGTCTTTCCATCCAGGGCTGCGGTAGCAGAAACCATCATTTCAGGGGCTGAGGAGCCCATAGCCAGGATTGTCATACCAATCACAAGAGGTGAAATGCCAACGTTGCGGGCTATGGCTGCAGAACCAAAAACAAGTTTATCTGCACTCCAGACAAGTAAAACAAGACCGACGATAAGCAACGCTACGGCTTCGAGCATGATAATTCCTAACTATTAAATGAGAGTGATGAGTAACCGCTAATTTTGACCTTTTGCAGCGGAAAATGGAAGATAAACAACGAATAAATTAAAGGTTAGTAACGAAATTGTGTTTAATTTTCTCTCATCTAATCACTACTGTTAAAGCAATGATTCTGCATTAAGATTTAAATATTAAGCCATGACTCTGTCATCGTTCATCAAGAATTGATTGAATTTGACCGACTTTATTTAATCGAACAGTGCTTTTAATTCGCAGCTAATGTGCTTATGATTGCAGCCTAATAAATGAACCGAAGCCGTTTTTCGCTTTCTAACCACCGCTCTTGTGTACGAAGGTTGTCAACCATACACCTTAACGTTGTTGGAGCACGATGGTTACAAATTAAAAACATTCGGACGTGAGTTGGCTTGATGATACAGCGAGTTCCAACGCTCCGATAGTAGAAGGGATGATATGTCGAACAACGATTTAGTCACCGTTAACAATCTCACTTTTTCACGCGGAAATCGCACGATCTTTGATGGTATCGATCTGCACGTTCCTGAAGGTAAAGTGACCGCAATTATGGGGCCATCGGGAATCGGTAAGACCACGCTGTTACGCTTGATCGGCGGTCAGTTGTATCCCGAACAAGGCGAGATCTGGTTTGATGGCGATAACATTCCAACCCTGTCACGCAAAAAACTTTATCATGCTCGTAAAAAGATGAGCATGTTGTTCCAGTCTGGCGCTTTGTTCACAGATTTGAATGTATTTGATAATGTGGCTTTTCCTCTCCGTGAACACACCAATCTTTCAGAAGAGTTGATTCGTACAATGGTACTGCTCAAGCTCGAAGCGGTTGGTTTACGCGGCGCGGCTCAGTTAATGCCAAGCGAACTCTCTGGTGGTATGGCACGTCGCGCAGCACTGGCCAGAGCGATAGCGCTCGATCCTGATTTAATCATGTATGACGAGCCATTTGTTGGACAAGACCCCATCACTATGGGCGTGTTGGTCGAACTGATCAGCAACCTGAACCAAGCTTTGGGTTTGACCTCTATCGTCGTTTCTCACGATGTGCCAGAAGTCATGAGTATTGCCGATTGGGTTTACTTACTTGCCAACGGTAAGATCATCGCTTTTGGTACACCAGATGATCTAAGAAAGAATCCTGATCCGCGTGTGCAGCAGTTCTTACAGGGCGATGCAGATGGCCCTGTGCCGTTTAGCTACCCTTCTCAAAGTATCGAAAAGGATTTATTTGATGGTCGATAGCTTTATTCAATTTGTCGCCTCATTAGGTCGACGCACATTATCCATCTGTGAAGCTTTTGGCCGTGCAACGTTAATGTTGTTGGGGGCTTTGTTATCAAAGCCTCAACCGACGAAGGGCTTTCCTTTACTCATCAAACAGCTTTACTCCGTAGGTGTTCAGTCTCTGGCGATTATTGTCGTATCGGGCTTGTTTATCGGTATGGTATTGAGTCTGCAAGGTTATGTTGTACTGGTGGATTACGGCGCAGAAGGCAGCCTTGGCCAAATGGTTGCGCTTTCTTTGCTGCGTGAACTTGGTCCTGTGGTCACTGCACTGCTGTTTGCCGGACGTGCTGGTTCTGCCTTAACCGCAGAAATCGGTTTGATGAAAGCGACGGAACAGCTTTCCAGCTTGGAAATGATGGCGGTGGATCCGTTGAAGCGAGTGATTGCACCACGCTTTTGGGCTGGCGCAATCTCGATGCCTTTGCTAGCAATGATCTTCATGGCGGTCGGTATCTGGGGAGCTCAGCTTGTCGGCGTTGACTGGAAAGGGGTCGACCACGGCAGTTTTTGGGCGGCGATGCAATCTTCTGTCGAACTGGGGCAGGACATTGGCAACAGTATGATCAAATGCTTTGCGTTTGCGATTACCGTTACTTGGATCGCTCTGTTTAATGGCTACGATGCGATTCCGACTTCGGAAGGGATCAGCCGAGCAACTACACGCACTGTTGTGCATTCTTCTTTAGCAGTACTGGGGCTAGACTTTGTACTGACAGCATTGATGTTTGGGAATTAATCATGCAACAAACACGTAAAACAGAATTATGGGTTGGCAGCTTTGTATTAGCGGGAATTTGCGCGATTCTTGTGATGATTTTTCAAGTTGCTGACGTAAAAAGTATGGGCTCTGGTGATACTTACACCCTCAAAGCCGAGTTTGATAATATTGGTAGTTTGAAAGTCCGCTCACCAGTCAAGGTAGGTGGCGTTGTAATTGGTCGAGTGAGTGATATTACTCTCAACCCAGACAACCTGTTGCCAGAAGTCAGTTTATCGATCAATAGCCAATACAATCAGTTCCCTGAAACATCGAGTGTTCAGATTCTGACATCGGGACTGATCGGTGAGCAATACATTGGCTTAGTACCTGGCTTCGTTTTTGATGACGAAGTGATGTTGGTTGACGGCGATACCATCGAAGACACGAAATCTGCTTTAGTACTTGAAGACTTAATTGGTCAGGTGCTTTACAGCGTGGGTGGCTCAGACGATTCAAGTAAGGAATAACTATGTTGAAGAGATTACTACTTTCAGTTGTCGCGGTTTTCGCAGCTTTTAACTTGAATGCGGCAGAAGTTGATAAAACACAGCCTTATCAAATGATGAAGCAAGTGTCAGAAGTTACGTTTGACCGCTTAAAAGCGGAGCAGCCAAAAATTAAACAAGATCCCAACCATCTTAAAGTGGTTGTGGAAGAAGAGTTGATGCCTTACGTCAACTACCGTTACGCCGCATTAAAATTGTTAGGTCCAAACCTCAAAGGGACTAAACGGGAAGATGTGCTCGAGTTTATTGATGCGTTTCATGGCTACCTGATTGCGTCTTACGCGCAAGTGCTGACTCAGTACAGCGATCAGAAAATTGAGTTTGGCCCGGAGCCAAAACTTGATCCATCTGATCGAATTACGAGTGTTAAAGTCGATATCATTGATGCTCCGCGTCCTAACATCAAGCTAGAATTTAAACTGCGTAAAGATAACAAAACCAGTGAATGGGAAGCGTTCGATATGATTGCTGAAGGCATAAGCCTGTTATCAAGCAAGCAGTCGGAGTGGAACTCGAAAATTCGCCAGGATGGTATTTTGGCAGTAGCGAAGGATCTTGAGAAATTGGCGGCGGAACCGATTCGTTTTGAGGCGAAAAAGTAATGGCGCAGTCTCACGCTCAGTGGAACTTTACCACGAATAACCTGAAGCTCTCTGGAGCGCTGGACAGAGATTCAGTGCCTTCATTGTGGGCACATGCTCTGCAATGGAAGCCTTCTCAAGCGGAGATTGAGTGTTCGCTAGAAGATGTGGTGCGAGTCGACTCTGCGGGAATGGTGATGCTAATTCACTTAATAGAGCATGCAAAAAAGCAAAACTGTCATATAATGCTCAGTTTCGTGCCCGCGCAACTGCGCACTCTGTTTCAACTAAGTAACGTTGAATCGTTAGTGGACAAACACATACAGAATTATCAGGGGTAAATTGTGGACAGCGCAAAAGTACAACAGTTATTAGAAGAAGCACTAAACCTTCAAGAAGTGCATGTGAAAGGTGAAGGTAGCCACTATGAAGTGGTTGCTGTTGATGCTTGCTTTGAGGGAATGAGCCGCGTCAAGAAGCAACAATTAATTTATGGTCCTCTGATGGATTACATCCAGCGTAATGACATTCATGCATTATCAATTAAAGCGTTCACACCAGAAGAGTGGGCTCGTGATAAGAAACTGATGTCGCTTTAAGGTTTATTGATGGAAAAGTTTCGAGTTATTGGGTCAGACAAACCGTTAGTCGGTGAAGTGACCATTTCAGGTGCAAAAAACGCAGCACTGCCGATTTTATTTGCGTCTATTTTGGCTGAAGAGTCAGTAGAAGTGGCTAACGTACCACACCTTCGTGATATTGATACAACCATGGAATTACTTAAGCGTTTAGGCGCTAAAGTAGACCGTAACGGTTCGGTTCACGTCGATCCAAGCAGCATCAATGAATACTGTGCCCCTTACGACTTGGTGAAAACCATGCGTGCTTCAATCTGGGCTTTAGGCCCTCTAGTTGCGCGTTTTGGCCAAGGTCAGGTTTCTTTACCTGGTGGTTGTGCGATTGGTGCTCGTCCGGTTGATCTACACATTACTGGTCTAGAACAATTAGGCGCAACTATCACTTTAGAAGATGGTTACGTAAAAGCAGAAGTCGATGGTCGCCTGAAGGGCGCGCATATCGTGATGGATAAAGTGAGCGTAGGCGCCACTATTACTATTATGTGTGCGGCGACACTTGCTGAAGGCAAAACCACACTAGACAATGCTGCTCGTGAACCTGAGATTGTGGACACGGCGGAGTTCCTAAACAAACTGGGTGCAAAAATCACTGGTGCTGGTACAGATACCATCACGATTGAAGGTGTTGAGCGTCTTGGCGGTTGTAAGCACAGTGTTGTTGCTGACCGTATTGAAACGGGAACATTCCTCGTTGCTGCAGCGGTATCTGGCGGTAAAGTTGTATGTCGCAATACCAACGCACATTTGCTTGAAGCAGTACTCTCGAAACTTGAAGAAGCAGGTGCTTTGGTAGAAACCGGTGAAGACTGGATTTCTGTTGATATGACCGATCGTGAGCTAAAAGCCGTGACTGTCCGTACTGCCCCTCACCCGGGTTTCCCAACCGACATGCAAGCGCAATTCACGCTATTGAACATGATGGCGAAAGGCGGCGGCGTAATCACGGAAACCATTTTTGAAAACCGTTTTATGCACGTTCCTGAACTGATGCGTATGGGCGCTAAAGCTGAGATCGAAGGCAACACGGTTATCTGTGGTGACGTTGAATCTTTGAGCGCAGCACAAGTAATGGCAACAGATTTACGTGCTTCTGCAAGTCTGGTTATTGCAGGTTGTATTGCGAAAGGCGAAACCATCGTCGATCGTATCTACCACATCGACCGTGGTTACGACAAAATTGAAAATAAACTGGCTGCACTTGGCGCAAATATTGAGCGCGTGAGCGTGACAAGTTAAACTGCACAGCAGATGATTTGGATATGAAGAGCCGAAACTCAGGTTTCGGCTTTTTTATATCACTCTCTTTTTCATAGTAAGAGAAATTAATAGCTGTATCTGTTAGAAGTCGGTTTCTGGAGAATAAGAATGATTGCACTGTTACGTGTGTTTGCTATCGCAATTTTCGCTATTGTGATGTTTATTGGTGGTTGTGGTTACTGCCTGTTAAGTCCACGAAACCCTAAACACGTATTCACCTTTGGCCGTCTGTTTGCCAAGATGTCGCGTGTTTTTGGGGTTAAACTTGAACTACGTCTTCCCGAAGATGCTTACTCGCGTGGTCAGCACATTTACATTGCAAACCACCAAAACAACTGGGACATGTTTACGGTTTCTGCGGCGGTAACACCAAAAGTGGTCACGGTGGGTAAAAAGAGCCTGGCGTGGATGCCACTGTTTGGCCAGCTTTACTGGTTGACGGGTAATATTCTGATTGACCGTGCGAACCGCTCAAAAGCGAAAGGCACGATTGATCAAGTGGTTAAGAGCATGAAAGAGAGTGATGTGTCGGTTTGGATGTTCCCAGAAGGTACGCGTTCTCGTGGTCGTGGTTTACTGCCATTTAAGACAGGTGCATTTCACGCAGCAATTGGTGCGGGCGTGCCAATTATCCCTATCGTTTGTAGTTCAACTGATAAGCTCAAGCTGAACCGCTGGAATAACGGTCATGTCATTGTGGAAATGATGCCACCAGTTAGCACAGAAGGTTGTACTAAAGAAGGGATTCGTGAGTTAGCGAACACTTGTCGTGAGCAGATGAAAGAGAAGCTGCAAGAGTTGGATGAAGAAGTTAAACAGCGTAACGCCGCTTAATCTTCCAAATACAAGCATATAAAAATGGGTAGCTCAGGCTACCCATTTTTAATTCAAATGAACTAACGCGTTTACTTATTTGCGAACCGCGATAGCTTCGATTTCGATACCAACATCTTTAGGCAGGCGAGCAACTTCAACACAAGAGCGAGCAGGGTAGTTTGCTACTTGGTGCTCGTCGAAGAATTTGCCGTACACTTCGTTAACTGTGCCGAAGTCGTTCAGGTCTTTAACGAAAACCGTCATTTTCACGATATCCGTCACTTTAAGGCCAGAAGCTTCTACAACAGCTTTTACGTTGTCTAGAGACTGACGCGCTTGTTCTGCGATATCCGCAGATACTTCACCTGTTGCAGGGTTAACAGGGATTTGGCCAGAAGTAAGAACCATGTTGCCAAGATCTACGCCTTGTACGTAAGGGCCGATTGCTGCTGGTGCTGATTCCGTGTGAAGTACTTTTGTCATTTTATTTGTTCCATCTGTTTTAGCGAATAAAGAGTGTCAGTGTGCCTCTAAATCTATGGTAGGTAAAGAGCAAAATGCCCCGTAAATACAGGGCATTTGAACTTATTAGAGGTCTGAAATGTTTACTGAATTATCGCTCAGTAACGATCTCTCTTGAGAACACTTTTTCACAGTATTTACACTTCAGGCGAATCTCTTCTTTCTTCTCAAATACCTTGAAGCTGCTCTCTACTGGCTCGTTGTGAGAAATACAGTTTGTATTTGGACATTCAAATACGTCGTTGATTCTTTCTGGAAGCTCTAGCGCCAGCTTTTTCACTACTTCGTAGTTTTCGATTTGGTTCACGGTTGCGTGTGGTGCATACAGTGCCAACTTACTCGCCTGCTCTTCGTTGATGAAGACATTTTCAATTTTCAGCAGGTCTTTATGACCTAGCGCTGACGACGGCAAATTAAGGCCGATGGTCACTCGCTGAGACGAGTTATGCATATCGAACAACTTCAGTACTTTGATGCCGATTTGTGCTGGAATGTGGTCGATTACGGTACCGTTTTTGATTGCTTCTACCTGCAATTGAGTTTCTTTAGCCATGTCTTTTCTCCTCGATTACAGTGTTTCGTTAAGAACTAGCGCCAACAAAGCCTGACGGGCGTATACGCCGTTTTGAGCCTGCTGGAAGTAGTAAGCGTGCGGTGTTTTATCAACATCCGTTGTGATTTCATCTACACGTGGTAGAGGGTGCAGTACTTTAAGGTTTTCGCGCGCACCTTCTAACATTGCGGCTGTCAGGATGTAAGCGGATTTGATGTGTGCGTATTCTGACTCATCAAAACGCTCTTTCTGTACGCGGGTCATGTACAGGACATCAAGCTCAGGAATGACGGTTTCCATGTCAGTGAGCAGGGTGTATTCAATACCCGCTTCATCCAGTTCTTCACAAAGGTAGTCAGGCATTGCCAGTGCTTCAGGAGCGATAAAGAAGAAGCGGATGTTATTGAACTTCGCCAGAGCCTGAGTCAGTGAGTGAACGGTGCGACCGTATTTTAAGTCACCAACGAATGCCACATTAAGGTTATCTAAGCGGCCTTGCGTTTCAGCGATGGTGTAAAGGTCTAGCAGAGTTTGAGTTGGATGCTGGTTTGCACCGTCACCTGCGTTAATCACCGGTACGCCGTTTGAAAACTCAGACGCCAGACGTGCAGCACCTTCCTGAGGGTGACGCATCACGAAAGCGTCTACATACGAAGAGATGACTTGTACGGAATCAGAAAGGGTTTCGCCTTTCTTCGCCAAAGAAGTATTTCCATCGTTATCAAAACCAATGACGTCGCCGCCCACACGTTGAATTGCCGTCTCAAACGACAGACGTGTGCGTGTTGATGGCTCAAAGAAACAGCTCGCAACGACTTTATTTTTAATCAGTTCTGGTTGAGGTTCCTTTTTCAGGCTACCTGCGGTTGCGACAATAAGTTCCAGCTCTTCACGTGAAAGCTCTGGAATAGAGATGATGTGCTTCTGGTAAAGCGAGTTCGCCATGATCTTCTTCCCTATAACAGTGATGACTATCTCCAAAATTAACCTTGAGGAATTTTGGACATAAAAAAACCTCCCAAATAGGGAGGTTTAAAAATCGATAGAATTAACGAAAATAACACCACGCAAGCGTAGTCGCTTAGTTAGAGCAAATCGCGTTGTTACGGCAGCAATCAGCGTGGTCATTTCTTAATCCTCAGACAAATTGCCGAGCATTATACGCCTAACTTTTACTAGTGCAAGCGATTACATCATGGTTTTTGTTACTAAAATCCGTTAACTTCCCAGCGTTGCCACCATCACGGCTTTGATCGTGTGCATGCGGTTTTCTGCTTCATCGAAGACGATAGAATATTCAGACTCAAACACGTCTTCCGTCACTTCCAAACCTTTCATGCCGTATTTCTCAGCCACTTCTTTACCGACTGTAGTTTCATCATTGTGGAAAGCGGGTAGACAGTGCATAAACTTCACATGTGGATTGCCGGTCTGTTTAATCACATCCATATTGATTTGGTAAGGCTTCATTAGGGCAACACGCTCGTCCCAAGCTTCTGCAGATTCACCCATCGATACCCAAACATCGGTATACAAGAAGTCACAGCCCTTAACGCCTTCTTCAACGCTTTCGGTCAGAGTGATCTTGGCACCTGTTTGCTGCGCGATTTCCTGACATGTGGCAACAAGCTCCTCTTCAGGCCAGAACGCTTTTGGCGCAATAAGACGAATATCCATGCCCATTTTAGCTGCGCCGACCATCAGTGAGTTGCCCATGTTATTGCGAGCGTCACCTAGGTAGGCAAAGGTGATGTCATGCAGTTTCTTCCCACGTCCATGCTCTTGCATGGTCAGGAAGTCAGCGAGGATTTGCGTCGGATGGAATTCATCGGTTAGACCATTCCAGACTGGAACGCCTGCGTAAGCACCGAGATCTTCCACGATCGCCTGACCAAAACCACGGTATTCGATACCATCATACATACGGCCCAATACACGCGCGGTATCTTTCATCGATTCTTTGTGGCCGATTTGTGAGCCAGAAGGACCAATATATGAGACCTGAGCGCCCTGATCAAAGGCCGCAACTTCGAACGCACATCGGGTTCGAGTAGAAGATTTCTCAAAGATGAGTGCAATGTTTTTACCTTGGAGTTTCTTCTGCTCTGTTCCTGCATATTTCGCTTTTTTTAGCTCTGCAGACAGTTCGAGCAAGAACTGGATTTCTTTGGTTGAGAAATCCAACAGCTTCAAAAAGTTGCGATTTCGTAAATTGAAAGCCATAGCTCGTCCCTTTGTACGTGTGATTGATTTTGAATCACTGCATTAAAACATATAAATGCTTTTATTGTGAATAATTATTTTAATTAAAAACTAAAAAAGGTTGATGTATTCACATCAACCTTAGTTTTTATTCACTGATTCGGAAAGAGATTAAATATCGTCTCGTTCAATCGGACAGCTCATACAGCGAGCACCACCACGGCCACGACCTAACTCGTTACCTGGTACCGTCAATACTTGAATGCCGGCTTTATCGTACTTCTCGTTGGTGTAGACGTTACGTTCGTAACCAATCACCACACCTGGTTTCACGGTCAGTACGTTGTTGGCATCGTTCCACTGTTCACGCTCTGCTTCGTAGCTGTCACCACCGGTTGTGATGATTTTCAGCTGATCTAAGCCAAGTGCTGATTCAATCGCATGTAGGTAGTTGTGCGATGCTTCAACATTCATTTCTCCTTCAGTGCCTTTCGGAGTCAGACGCCATGTATCCAGATCTTTACGCATGATCTCTGGGTAAACAGAGAAGGTATCGACATCCATGTGTGTCATGACCGTATCCAGGTGCATACATGAACGGTGTTTAGGAAGATCAATCGCAATCACTTCTGTTGCCTGACCCGCTTTAAACAGGTTAGCAGCCAGGTTTTCTACACCTTGCGCTGTGGTACGTTCAGACATACCTACCAGAACTGCGCCTTTACCGATAACCAGAACATCACCGCCTTCAACGTTAGCGTTATCGTAGTGTAGGTCTTCATCGCCAAAGTATTTAATGAAGTCTTGACCTGCAAAGATTGGGTGCCAGCGGTAAATTGCACGCAAATGGTTTGTTTCGCGTTGACGTGCAGGCATCATCATTGGGTTCAGAGAAACACCGCCGTATACCCAGCAAGATGTATCGCGGGTAAATAGATGGTTTGGCAATGGTTCAATAACAAAGTCTAGAGGGCGACGCATCTTCGGTAGCATAGAAGATGATTTGATAGGAAGCTCAGAGTAGGCCAAACCACCTAGCAATACTGAAGCAAGGTGTTCATTGTCCATCTCTGTAAAATACGCGCGAAGATCACGGGCAAAGGTCGGGCCGTAACGGAAATCAGAGATCTGAGTATCCAATAGCCACTTTTTCGCTTCTGGAACCGCGAGGGTTTCGACTAGTAAATCGTGAAGTAGAAGTACTTCTACATCTTGATCGCGTAAAGTACGAGCGAAAGCATCATGCTCTTCGCCTGCTGCTTCTACCGCAAGAACATCATCAAACAATAACTCATGACAGTTAGATGGCGTTAAGTGGGTTAGGGCGCGCTCAGGGCGATTTAATAGAACTCGTCTTAATTGACCAACTTCTGATCCAACGTACAGCTTACTCATTTTGTGTCCTTACAGATTTACCAGCCGCTATTTATGACAACCTTATGGATAAGATGCAAGTTAGTTAACTTTGATAATGTTTTGTTAATTGTTTTAATTTTAAATTAAAACTCCAAATTTATTTATAATGGTTATTGTTGGTGGTTTTTTGTGTTGTTTTTGTGCTTTGGCGTTAAGTGCGTTTTTATTCTTTTGGTCTGACTTGAGTATATTACATGCTTAGTGCATAAAATGTGCATATATATTCTAAAATATGCATTTTTGGGTTCTCTTTATTCGCTGAGTAGAGAATACAAGGCGTCTCGGTATTCAATATAGAACCATAAACACGCATTGAGAGCCGGTTTGTGCCCTATTTATGCGAATTAGGATCTTCTGAATATTACAAAACAGCATTTCTTGTTAACTTTTTGTGACCTTGTGAGAGGGGTTTAATATTTATCAAGGAATAATTGACAACAATCGCTGTGGTTTGGCGTTTGTTAGTGGCTTTTCGTCGCAATCCGTGCCATATTTCACCGGATCGTTTCCACCAAGTAACTAATCTGGAGCCAAAACATGTCTCACGAAGATGAATATCTATCAGTAGAAGAATTAATTGAGATTCAAAAGGAAGAGACTCGCGATATCATTGCAGCATTGCTAGAAGATGGCAGCGATCCAGATTCGCTATACGAAATTGAGCACCACCTATTTGCAGAAGATTTCGATACGCTAGAAAAAGCGGTTGTTGAAGCATTTAAGATGGGCTTTGAAGTACTTGAAGCAGAAGAGACAGAAGACGAAGACGGCAACAAACTACTTTGCTGTGATGCGACGATGGAATCTGCACTCGATGCAGAAGCAATTGATGCTCAAGTTGAGAAGCTGGTTCATCTCGCTGAAAAGTACGACATTATTTATGACGGTTGGGGTACCTATTACGAGGGCGAAGACGCTCTATACTCTGACGAAGATGATGAAGACGAAGAATAGTCTCTCCTTGATTGAAAAAGCCAGCTATTTAGCTGGTTTTTTTATGTCTAACAATTGATAACGATAAGGTATGAAACTAATTCACATTGAGCTTGTGTGGTTTTTTTACCATAATGCGTAGAAAATTGATCTAGCTCAAGGTGTATATGCAACAGTCACTCGCCGGTTTATGGCAAGTCTCTCCACTTACGGACCTATCTATCCCTCAGGATGACATCACTTTCCCGGCTCCATTAAGTCAGGTACTTCCCGATGAATTGTCAGAAGAAGTAATCTGTCAGCAAGAATGGCACTTAATGCATGATATTGAAGTGGATGAGTCCATGATGGCATTCCCTGCGGTAGAAATGGTATTAGGTGGCGTCGACTACCATGCCGAAGTACGGTTGAACGGCGTGGCACTGTTTGACTGCGATGGTACTCAGAATGTGTATAAGAAAGACATTCGTCCGTTCATGCAGATGGGACGTAACCGCTTTGAGATTTTATTCTTAGAGGAAGAAGAAGACTTACTGTTTGAGGAAGATCGGCCGGAACTGTGCGCTCTTACCGATCAAGAGTATAAGAAAAGCGACGATCGAATCGGTGTGTGGAAGGAGCCTTACCTGCAGTTTATTCGCAACGTCCGTTTAGAGCGCGTTGCCACTGAGCAGATCTGGCACCATGGTGGTGGTTGTGAGTTTAAGGTTGATCTTTATTATCAGACATTCGCACCGGGGTTGGTTTCTGCATCGGTCAAATTCAACGGCATGACTTACCATATACCAATTGATGTGCGTGCTGAGCATGCTAGCGCTCTGTTTCAGATCGAAGCGCCAAAATACGCTGATCTCAATAACCCAAATCCAAGCGATCTCTACCAATTGTCAGTAGAGCTAGATGGGCAACGCCAAGATTTTTCAGTGGCATTAAGCCAGGATCTTTGTGTTACCCACTTAGTACTCTAAAATTGGGGGTGCTTAAATTCCTACAGCGATTTGAGCATCACGACTTCACACGCATCATGCCCTGTTTGTCCAAGCGGGGCATCTAAATGCTTAAACCCCAACTTCTCATACAAACCAATGGCTTCTTTTAAGCACTCGGTGGTTTCCAAATAACACTTCTGATAACCAAGTTGCTTTGCTAATTGCAGACTCAGAGCCACAATACGTTTGGCCAGCCCGTGTCCACGAGTTTGTGGCAAGAAGTACATCTTTTGTAGCTCGCACACGTTAGGTTCTCCTGCCAGTGGCGCAAAACCTCCACCACCAACGATCACGCCATTGTGCTCAATCACCCAATACGCTGCGCCTTGTTGGTTGTAGACAGAATACATGTCATCAAGCGTTGGGTCTGCCACGCCATAGCCTTTGTCAGCGGTTAGACCATACTCTGCTGAAACCTGGCGAATGACGCTTGCTATGTTTGGGTTATCTTCTGGTGTGAGAGAGCGGAGAGTGAAGTGTGCTATTTGTTCCATGCTTTGCCTACAAAAATGAGCCCTTAAGGGCTCAATATATTGCGGTTAGGCATGTCGATGCAAACCAAAGTGAGATGAAGGTGTTTGGTTTGCAGATTTACGTAACCAAACTTTCTCATGGAAATAGTACGCCACCGTGTTTATAGATGGCTCTAACATTGCCATGACACCACCAATGAATGCATCACCCGTTAACAAGTAAACCACCGTAAACGCTACGCTAAAGTGTACTGTTGCGAAACTTGCGGTTTTTAGCTTGGTCATGCATTGACGAGCTTTTAAAGCGGGAACACTTGTCCAAGCTTTTTCATGAAAGTAGAAAGCGACCGTGTTTACTGATGGCTCGATCATGGCAATTAAACTACCAATCAAGATGTCGCCAGTAAGTACGTAAGCGACACTAAATGCGATAGTAAAATGTAATGCAGCGAAAGTTAGTGTCTTTTTCATGATAATTACTCATCGTGTTTGTTTAGATGAGTTTATTATCGATAATAATTCTCA
Source organism: Vibrio natriegens NBRC 15636 = ATCC 14048 = DSM 759 (assembly GCF_035621455.1). Taxonomy (NCBI): domain Bacteria; kingdom Pseudomonadati; phylum Pseudomonadota; class Gammaproteobacteria; order Vibrionales; family Vibrionaceae; genus Vibrio; species Vibrio natriegens. The sequence goes on along the minus strand of NZ_CP141822.1, from coordinate 2,708,100 downwards.
TTGTCGCCAATGGGTGGTGAGTATTAATTCAATAGGGGAAAGCTATCAATGAGGGCGTTGCGAAGGGAAGATACAAAAAAAGGTTGGCCTTGATGACCAACCTTTTTGATTCAAGCATAGAAGCGTTTGGCTTCTGTTTTTGCTTTAGCGATTAAAGAGCCGCAATTGTGGTTTTTTGCTCTTCTAGCTTAGCCAGTGTTTCTTTGTAGCCTTCAAGCTTCTCACGCTCTTTAGCAACAACCGCTTCAGGTGCTTTCGCTACGAAGCCTTCGTTACCAAGTTTGCCTTCAATACGCTTGATCTCGCCGTGCGTTTTCTTGATTTCGCCATCAAGACGCGCAAGTTCTGCGTCTTTGTCGATAAGACCCGCCATTGGGATCATCAGCTCAGACTTACCAACCAATGCTGTTGCACACGCTGGTGTTTCTTCGCCAGCTTCAAGAACGCGTACCGCTTCTAGCTTCGCCAGAGACATCAGTACTTGCTTGTTCGCTTCTAGACGAGTCGCATCTTCTTCACTTGCTGCTTTTAGCATCACATCAAGTGGTTTACCCGGGTTGATGTCGTACTCAGCACGTAGGTTACGGATGCTAGTGATGAACGCTTTAACCCACTCGATGTCGTCTAGCGCTTCTTGATGGAAGTTCGCTTCGTCGAATTGAGGTAGAGCTTGAAGCATGATTGTCTCACCTTCAACACCATCGACTAGTGGCTTGATGCTTTGCCAGATAGTCTCTGTGATGTAAGGAATCACTGGGTGAGCCAAACGTAGCGTTTTCTCAAGAACCGTGATTAGCGTACGACGAGTACCACGTTGCTGCGCTTCAGTGCCTTTCCATAGAACAGGTTTCGTTAGCTCTAGGTACCAGTCACAGAATTGGTTCCAGATGAATTCGTAAAGCGTGTTCGACGCCATATCCAGACGGAAGTTGTCGATATGGTTGTTGAACGCTTTCGCTGCTAGTTCAAACTGAGACTCGATCCACTTGTCCGCTAGTGAGTATTCAATGTCACCACCGTTGAAGCCACAATCTTGCTCTTCTGTGTTCATCATTACGTAACGGCTAGCGTTCCATAGTTTGTTACAGAAGTTACGGTAACCTTCAAGACGCTTCATATCCCAGTTGATATCGCGGCCTGTTGATGCCATTGCTGCAAGTGTGAAACGCAGTGCGTCTGTACCGTATGCTTCGATACCGTTTTCAAACGTCTTACGAGTGTTCTTCTCGATCTTCTTCGCTAGCTGAGGCTGCATCATGTTGCCAGTGCGCTTCTCAACCAGAGACTCTAGGTCGATACCATCGATCATGTCGATTGGGTCAAGCACGTTACCTTTCGACTTAGACATCTTGTCGCCGTTTTCGTCACGGATTAGACCGGTAACGTAAACGGTTTTGAATGGTACTTGTGGCTTGCCGTCTTCGTCTTTCACGAAGTGCATGGTCATCATGATCATGCGCGCAACCCAGAAGAAGATGATGTCGAAACCAGTGACTAGTACGTCTGAAGGGTGGAACACTTTCAGATCGTCAGTTTGCTCTGGCCAACCTTGAGTACCGAACGTCCATAGAGCAGAAGAGAACCAGGTATCCAGTACGTCTTCGTCTTGGTGCAGCTCAATGACTGACTCTAGGTTGTTGTTGTTACGAACTTCTTCTTCAGTGCGTCCTACGTAAACATTGCCTTGGTTGTCGTACCAAGCTGGGATACGGTGACCCCACCATAGCTGACGAGAGATACACCAGTCTTGAACGTCACGCATCCAAGAGAAGTACATGTTTTCGTATTGCTTAGGCACGAACTGGATGTCGCCGTTTTCAACTGCTTCAACCGCTGTTTTCGCTAGAGGCGCAGTACGTACGTACCATTGGTCAGTTAGCATTGGTTCGATAACCACGCCACCACGGTCGCCGTAAGGAACTTGTAGATCGTGATCTTTCACTTCTTCAAGTAGGCCTAGCTCGTCGAATTCAGCAACGACAGCTTTACGCGCAGCAAAACGCTCCATGCCATGGTATTTAGCTGGAAGCTCTGTGCTGTATGCGTCGCTTGCTTCGCCGTTGGTGTTGAATACTTCAGCCGCGTCACGGATGTTGGCGTCAAAAGTCAAAATGTTGATCATTGGTAGCTGGTGGCGCTTACCAACTTCGTAGTCATTGAAGTCGTGCGCAGGTGTGATTTTCACACAACCAGTGCCTTTTTCCATATCCGCGTGATCATCACCTACGATAGGGATGCGACGGTCAACGATAGGAAGAATGATTTCTTTACCGATAAGATCTTTGTAACGCGGATCTTCTGGGTTTACAGCAACACCGGTATCACCAAGTACGGTTTCTGGACGAGTGGTTGCAACGACGATGTAATCTTTACCGTCAGCCGTTTTTACGCCATCCGCTAGTGGGTAGCGGAAATGCCACATGTTGCCTTTAGTGTCTTTGTTTTCTACTTCCAGATCTGAGATTGCTGTGTGTAGCTTTGGATCCCAGTTAACCAGACGCTTACCACGGTAGATTAAATCATCTTCGTACAGACGAACAAAAACTTCCTGTACTGCATTTGAGAGGCCATCATCCATCGTAAAGCGTTCACGATCCCAGTCTACTGACGCGCCAAGACGACGTAGCTGTTTAGTGATGGTGCCACCAGATTCACCTTTCCATTCCCAGATTTTGTCAATGAAAGCTTCACGACCGTAATCGTTTTTGGTTTTGCCTTCTTCTGCCGCGATCTTGCGCTCAACAACCATCTGAGTTGCGATACCAGCGTGGTCAGTACCTACTTGCCAAAGGGTGTTTTTACCCTTCATACGTTCACAACGGATAAGCGTATCCATGATCGTATCTTGGAACGCGTGGCCCATGTGTAGGCTACCAGTGACGTTCGGTGGCGGGATCATGATGCTGTATGATTCTTTAGTAGTGTCACCGTGTGGCTTGAAGTAGCCTTTCTCTTCCCAAGTCTGATACAGAGCTTGTTCGATTGAAGTTGGGTTATATGTTTTTTCCATAGCGCTCATTTTTCCTCGTCATATTTGGGCGGATTGTGGCTTTAATTGCCTTAATCGAAGCTCAACTATTTAGAGGTTTGATTCTGGTTAATGGTAAATCTTAGTCAATCTCTATAAGTGAACTCTCTAAAGAGAGAGCTTAACTATAAGGATTGACCCTTAAGGATATTGAATTTCTATCGTCTGCAGTTGGTAGCCTGCTTGTCGGTAAATTTTATATCTTTCTCTTGCGAGCTGTTTAGCTTTTTCTTCGCAGGGCACGAAGTCTACCACTTGAGCAAACTTGTTCGCAAAGGTTGTCTCATTTTCCGCCAAATTAATTACTAATTGGCGATTCCAAGACGGTTTTACACCATGATGTCCAATTTCAATGTTGGTGGCGTATTTAGGGCCTTCACCTACGAGATTATGTGCCATGAACTTGTCTGCATCAATTTGCCAGAAAGCTTCAGCGAGCTGCTCGGCATGCATTTTGTCGTTGCAGTTCAGATATACTTTAGCGCCTTGGCGGGCAAAGTGCTGAGCCAAAAATACGACATACTCTTCAAAGCCAGTGAGCTGCGCTTGTGGGCTGTCTTCTTTGATGATGTAGAAAGTTGCGGTTTGCATCATTCTCTCGCTTAGTTCTGATCTCACCTTACGACTCTTGTTATAGAGAATATGGTGACAATAAAAAAGGGCCTTGCGGCCCTTTTCGATTTAGTTCAGAAATTATTCTTCTGTCTCTTGGCCGCTGCGGTTCAAAAGGAATTGGACTAGCATTGAGACAGGACGGCCTGTTGAGCCTTTCGCTGCACCTGATTTCCAAGCAGTACCTGCGATGTCCAAGTGTGCCCAGTTGTACTTTTTAGCAAATTTTGACAAGAAACAACCAGCAGTGATAGTACCAGCAGGACGACCACCGATGTTTTGCATGTCAGCAAATGGGCTCTTCAGCTGCTCGTGGTACTCGTCTGCCATAGGTAGACGCCATGCACGGTCACTTGCTTGCTCAGAAGCGTTTACCAGCTCATGTGCAAGTGGGTTATGGTTTGAAAGTACGCCACTGATATGGTGACCAAGTGCGATAACACAAGCACCTGTTAGCGTAGCAACGTCTACCACACAATCTGGTTCGAAACGCTCTACATAAGTTAGTGCGTCACAAAGAACCAAACGGCCTTCCGCGTCAGTATTAAGTACTTCAACGGTTTGACCAGACATCGTTGTTAAAATATCACCTGGACGGTAAGCGTTGCTACCCGGCATGTTTTCACAGCCAGCCAGAACACCAATCACGTTAATAGGCAGGTTTAGTTTCGCTAACGCTTTCATTGTACCGAATACAGATGCCGCACCACACATGTCGTACTTCATCTCATCCATACCTTCACCAGGTTTCAGTGAGATACCGCCTGAATCGAACGTTAGGCCTTTACCAACCAGTACAATCGGTTTTGCATCTGAGTCAGGGTTACCCTTGTACTCGATGATTGACATCATAGATTCGTTTTTCGAACCACGACCTACCGCTAGGTATGATGTCATGCCCAGTTTTTCCATCTCTTGCTCACCAATGATTTTGGTGGTCACGGTTTCGTAATCGTCCGCTAGACGACGAGCTTGTGACGCAAGGTATGCTGGGTTTGCTACGTTTGGTGGCATGTTGCCAAGGTCTTTTGACGCTTTTACGCCAGACGCGATAGCAAGACCATGAGTGATCGCTTTTTCACCCAGGCTCAATTCACGACGAGTTGGTACGTTGAAAACAAGCTTACGCAGTGGGCGGCGAGTTTCTGGCTTAACGCTCTTGAACTGGTTAAATGTGTACAGACCATCTTTAGTCGCTTCAACTGCCTGACGAACTTTCCAGTAAGTGTCGCGGCCTTTAACGTGCAGCTCAGTCAGAAAACATACGGCTTCCATTGAGCCTGTTTCGTTAAGTGTACTGATCGTCTTTTGAATGATTTCCTTGTACTGGCGCTCGCCTAGCTCACGTTCTTTACCACAACCGACAAGTAAAACGCGTTCAGACAACACTCCTGGTACTTGATGCAGTAGTAGCATCTGGCCAGGTTTACCCTCTAGATCACCACGGCGAAGTAATGAACTGATGTAACCGTCACTGATTTTATCAAGTTGTTCGGCTACTGGAGAAAGGCGACGTGGTTCAAACACACCAACAACGATACATGCGCTACGTTGTTTCTCTGGACTGCCACTTTTTACACTGAACTCCATGCGTACTCCTACATCCTGAAGACAAATTGCTCTAAATGTTAGATAATGATCGCTTACTTGTTGAATTTTAGCTCCAGGCTTACATGCAGAGCTAATTAAGCGACTAACATTTAGTTTATAATTTTTCAAAAAATAAATGGTTCAACGGGAAACTATAGTGATTCGACCAAAAAAACAAGTTTTGTATAGGTAATTTCAGCGTGATTATTGTTAGATATTTGATCCGCGAAACACTCAAGAGTCAATTTGCGATCTTTTTCGTACTTTTTTTGGTGTTTCTGAGCCAAAAGTTCATTAGTGTTCTCGCAGACGCTTCTGACGGGGATATTCCTGCTGGATTGATCTTCTCAATTGTTGGTTTGAATATGCCAGCAATGGGCTTATTGATGCTGCCGTTGAGTTTGTATATCGGCATATTGATCACTTTTGGTCGTCTTTATGCGGAGAGTGAAATTGTCGTTATGAATGCGACGGGGATCGGAAACAAGTTTTTGGTGCAAGCGGCACTTTACTTAGCTCTGATTACTTCTGCTGTGGCGGCATTTAACGCTCTGTGGTTATCACCATGGTCGCAAGAAAGAGTGGAACAGCTCTACGAGCAGGTTGCGGCTGAAAATAGCGTCGACCTTCTTCAAAAAGGCCAATTTCAGGGTACGCCTGATGGTTCTTCTGTGGTGTTCATCGATGATATTAAAGACAACACGCTGAGCAATGTGTTTGTTGCCCAGATGCGCCCTCGGGATTCTGTTCTGCCTAGCGTGATGTTTTCTTCTTCTGGCGAGGTGAAAGAGCTGTCAGATGGACGACAGATCATTACGATGAAAGAAGGTACGCGCTATGAAGGCGTGCCTACTCGCGTGGAGTATATGATCACCAAGTTCGATCAGTACGAAGGGGTGATTGGTCAGCGCGAAGTGAAAAAGAAAGGCAGGGACTGGGAAGCTTACCCTACGGCCGATTTGATTGGTCACCCGGATCCTGAAGCGCAAGCTGAGCTGCAATGGCGAATTTCACTGTTTGTATGTATTCCATTGCTCACGATGTTGGTTATTCCGTTGTCTGCAGTTAACCCGCGTCAGGGACGATTCGCCAAAATGGGCCCTGCGATTCTGATTTATTTGGCTTACTTCCTGGCGATCAGCGCAACGAAATCGGCACTGGAAGATGGCTCTATACCGACGACCGTTGGAATGTGGCCAATCAACGCGATGTTACTGATAGTCGCTATTTTGGCTAACATGATGGACAGCGTTCCAGCTCGACGAATGAAAGAAAAATTCCGCAAGAAGAGGCTAGCGTAAGCCGTGTTCAAAATCTTAGACCTTTATATCGGTAGAACCATTATTTCGACCACAGCCTTGGTTTTGGCCACCTTTGTTGGCTTGTCTGGCATCATCAAATACGTAGAACAATTACGTAAAGTTGGTCGAGGTGTGTATGACCTAATGCATGCACTTTACTTTGTACTGTTGAGTATTCCTCGCGACATAGAAATGTTTTTCCCAATGGCGGCACTGCTGGGCGCTTTGATTGGTTTGGGGATGCTAGCATCAAGCTCTGAGCTGGTGGTTATGCAGGCTGCAGGCTTTTCCAAATTGGATATCGGTTTATCCGTATTGAAAACTGCCGTGCCTTTAATGCTTATTGTTATGACGCTTGGTCAGTGGGGCGCGCCAGAAGCTCAAAAGATGGCTCGTGACCTACGCTCTTTTGCAATATCCGGCGGTAGTATTGTGTCCGTCCGGGCCGGAGTTTGGGCTCGGGATGCGAACGATTTTATCTTTATCGGCAAAGTCGAAGACGACAAATTGTATGCGCTGAATATGTGGCGCTTCGATGAGGATAAGAACCTCCAGAAAGTGATTTTTGCTGAAGAAGTGGATTATGAGCAAGACAACAACTGGGTCATGAAAGACGTGCAAATCACCGATATGCAAGGTGAGACCGTCATATCCAAGCAAAGTGTCGACCAAATGGAATGGCAAACGTCACTTGCGCCAGACAAGCTTGCCGTTGTGACGGTTAAGCCAGAAGAGTTATCACTTAGCGGCTTGTACGATTACGTGACCTACTTGAAAGCATCAGAACAGGATGCTTCACGTTACGAGCTTGCGTTCTGGCGTAAGCTGACTCAACCACTCTCCATAGCGGTCATGATGTTGATGGCATTGTCGTTTGTATTTGGTCCGCTGCGCAGCGTGACGATGGGCGCAAGGGTGTTGTCAGGGGTAGTCGCTGGCTTTACTTTCTATATTTCCAGTGAGTTTTTCGGACCGTTGACTCTGGTATACGGGATACCTCCCGTGTTTGGCGCATTGGCACCAAGCCTGGTATTCCTCGCTATTGCGGTATCGCTGCTGAGAAGAAAATTGTAAAAAGAAAAAGGAAGGCCAACGCCTTCCTTTTTTTATTGTGCTTTCGGTAACACAACCACTTTAGTTTTGGCCCACATGTCGTGAAAACCGCGTTTCTGCGGATCGATAGGTACAGTCAGGTTGGCTAACCCGAAGCCTGAAGTTGCAATACGAATCAGCGCTTGAGTAACAGTGATTGGTGCATCGTCAGCGGCGTTACGTACTTGAAGTTTCCAGGCACGCATACCAAGTGTTTGACCTGCGCGAGTCCAGAAGAAAACAAAGAAATAGATCCAAACTACCGCTAAATACAGCGTAAAGATCGGGCTTATTACAGGGTGCTTCGATAACATATCCGCAGCATCGACATATTCCCCATAGCTCAGTAACCCAGCGGCATTGAGTGCAAAGACAATGGCCATAACCACGCCGGCTGCCATCATTTCTATCGCAATGACAATCAACGAGTCATAGACCAAAGCTGCTAGTCGACGAAAGAGTCCTGCCGTTGGAAGAGTTGTAGAAGTAGTCATAATTCCATCACTTACCTTAACAAATTGTGCGTCAGAATATAGATTCCCTCCCCATGTGAAAAGAGAGCCAACGCACAGAGTCTCCAATTGTGGCGAAATCCAGCCTTTTACAGCAGTACTTATCGTTGATAGGGGCGGGATAAGAGAGAATGTATTGGGAGTTTTTCAATTCAGTTCGAATCGTTTTGGTTTTCAGCCATGAAATTTCTGGTCTATTACCTGATGAGAAAGCTGCGAGAGTTGGTGTTTTTCGTCTTCGGTATAATGTTGAGACAGTGCGAGTTCCAATGCTTTTTCTGACAGTTTTTGGGCGGGAGAGGCGAAGAGTTTGGGATGCATGCTCGATATCGCTAACAATGATTTTTGCAAGCGAATCTGAACTTGGAGTTGGGCTGCGCCATCATGTGCTATTGGCAAAAAGACATCATCAAACAAATCTTGGCAGCTTAATGAAGGCACAAACAATCGAGGAAAACGTGTTTTTATGGGTCTTTGCTTTAGTAACTCCCCCCAAAGTGATAATGCCCTTATAGCGCGCCCGAGTACATCAATGGCGGTGCCGTTGTCATTGACTGCAGGGGAGAGCGCTCTTGAAGCGATTTCCGCCAAAACGACCAAGCCAAAACGAGGGTCTTGGTCGAAGGAACGCTCTGTTCGAATAGTGAAAGCTGCGCTAACTTCGCTTTCTTCTTCTAGCTCTCCACATAACCAAGCGATGGGTTGCCCTGAGTAAACAAAGTTACCCGGCTGACGTTCTATGTAAATGGTGCATTGGTTATCTTCGGCAATGCTATCAAGATGGTGCATATCAATATGCTGTAAGTAACCAATTTCTTGGCTGTAAATAGGTTTGCTTCCCCTAGGTTTATGTTCAGGGTTACTCCAGGGGCGGGCTCCAAGCCAAGGCTCATTTCCACGCTTGCGAATCGCACTTATCAGAGCTTGTTCGACTTTTGACGTTGTTTCTGAAACTCTTCCAAGTACCGATAAATGCTGAATCCAGCGCAACAGCGTAAGTATGATCATCACGATGACAACCATAGTTACGATGAACAGATAGATGCGCGCCTGTTCGTGATAGGCACCAACACCAAGCGCGATAATCCCCACCAGACTAAATAAGAACGAACCAAGAAACGTCGCCAGTGCATTTTGCGTTGTGCTGTCTTCCATTAATAGCTTCGTGGCTCTTGGTGTCACTCCCGCACTGGCGGCGGTGTAGGCTGAGACCATGATATTGAGCGAAAAGGTAGTTACCGCCAACATTGAGGTCGCCAGAATATTGAGTATGTTATTCAGTAGTTCACTGCTGACGTTAATCGCGGGAGGCAGTACGACGAATTCGTTTAGAACAATCGACATCAAAGCGGTAGCGACCGCAAGTAAGGCGAATAATGATGTTCGAACCCATAGTTTGCGGGTTACCTGTTTTAACAACCACTGCCATTTAGATCCTGTCATTCTCTGACTCCTATCGAACAATAATTCGAAAGTGGATATAAAATTCAAAACGTTAGTATTGTTAAAGCATAGGTTAAATTTTTTGAAGTCTGATTAATGTTTGATGAGTCATAATGAAAAGGCACGTATATCAGCATATTTTCAAACGTACAGATGGTGTGAAGTAGTGAGGTAAAAAATGATTCTAATTACAGGCGCTAGCAGCGGACTAGGGGCTGAGTTGGCTAAGCTTTACGATTGCGATGGTCAGCCAACATACCTTACGGGACGAAGCGAGGGTAAGCTCTCTGAAATCACAAACAGACTATCTAACAACATTGGTTACCAAGCTTGTGATCTCTCTTTGCATCAGGATGTTGGACAATTATTTGATCAATTAGACCAGCCTCCCCAAACAGTGATTCATAGTGCGGGAAGTGGTTATTTTGGGCTGTTGGAAGATCAAGAGCCAGAACAGATTCAAAAGTTGATTAACAACAACCTTAATTCTGCCATTAATGTCTTGCGAGAGTTGGTTAAGCGTTACAAGGATCACTCGGTAAATGTGGTTGTGATTATGTCGACTGCATCGCAACAGCCGAAAGCTCAGGAGTCCACATACTGCGCAGTTAAGTGGGCGGTAAAAGGTCTGATAGAGTCTGTTCGTTTAGAACTAAAAGGCAAACCAATGAAAATTATTGCGGTCTATCCGGGAGGGATGGCGACGGAGTTTTGGGAAACCAGTGGCAAGTCATTAGATCTCAGCAGTTTTATGCAAGCAGAAGATGCGGCCCAAATGATTCATGATGCGGTGTCGAGCATCGGTAACGGCTATGTTTCTGATATCACGGTTAACAGGTTATAAACGCCATAGATATTGGGAAGATAGCTGTAAACTAGGTGGGCGGAGATAATATTACGGGGTTCGAGCTCTCCTTTGTCACAGTTTGTGGCGAAATTATCAGCAAACGATAGTTATTAAAGGTTTTTCTGCTTGCGCAGGTCAAAAGCTTACGTATAATGCCAGACATCAAAGGGCAATAGCCCAGAGATGCCGGTGTGGTGAAATTGGTATACACGACGGATTCAAAATCCGTTGCCTTCGGGCGTGGCGGTTCAAGTCCGCCCACCGGTACCATATTAGAAAGGTCGCTTTTATAGCGGCCTTTCGTCGTTTTGGGCGTTTGAAAATTGAAATTGACGGTCAAGCGTTGCCTCCGCGGTGGCGGCAGGAATGCCTGTCCAATCAGTCCGCCCACCGGTACCATATTTTAAGACAGAGCCTCGACGAAAGTCGGGGCTTTGTTGTTTCTGGAGTTTGTGAATTCAAATCCAGCGTGGCGGCTTGGATGCAAGCCCAGTCAAGTCGCCCAGCAGTACCACATTAGAAAGTTCGCTTTTATAGCGGCCCTTTGTCGTTTTAGGCGTTTGAAAATCTAAGGCTTGCTCGGTTTATCTATAAACTTTTCCCTTACTTTGCTGATGATCCATGATTTGGTTCATCGGTTGCCATTTCCGTGTACTAGTTTGGTTCGGAGGTAAGTTCGCGATATTTTTCTGGCGCTGGAGGTTTTTGGTTAAGCTTGCCGAAGGTAGAGGAAGGCTATCCGAGAGAAAGTTGTATTCACTAGTATGGTCTGGAAGTTTGCAAACTTTGCACTAGTGACTTTCACTACTTTGGTGCAATGCTGAGCTCTCTATGTTTAATGATGAAATATCAAACCGTATTGGTATGGTTGTCTTTTTTGATAATGAGATATGTGAAAAGATGCTCGTCTTAACTATCTAAATTTTGGCACTACAAACTTTGTTATGAAAAGGCAAAGCTTCGTGGAGTGCCAACATCATTATTAAAAGAAAAGGACCATCTAAATGATAGGGAGATTAACCCAGCTGTTCCCCGTTTGGGCAGTTATATTCGCCTTAACCGCTTACTTTTCACCAAGTCTATTTGTCGATTTAAAATCTCAAATCGTCCCTTTACTTACTATTATCATGCTTGCAATGGGAATCAGTTTATCTCCTAGTGATTTCCTCAATGTTCTCAAGCATAAAAAGGCAGTGGGCGTCGGTGTATTTCTTCAGTTTTTAATTATGCCTCTTGCCGCTTTGCTCATCAGCTTCTTATTAGGGTTTAGTACGGAGCTTACTGTCGGCATGGTACTGGTTGGTAGCGTTGCTGGTGGAACATCCTCTAACGTAATGGTATTTCTGGCCAAAGGTGATGTTGCGCTTTCCATTTCAATGACGGCTATATCTACATTATTAGGCGTGATATTAACGCCATTACTTGTAGAAGGGTTGATTGGTCAAAGTGTTGATGTGCCTGTTTCTGGGATGTTGATGAGCTTAGTTAAGATCGTACTACTTCCTGTCTCAATAGGCGTCATTATTAACACTTTTATTCCTAAAGCGGTTGCTAAGGTCAATGCGATATTACCGTTGATATCAATGCTTGCTATCGTCGTTATTATTGCCATCGTTGTGGCTTTAAACGCTGAAAACCTAAATACCATTGGGCCATTGGTGGCACTGGCAGTCATTTTACACAATGGCCTAGGTTTGACGGCGGGCTACTATTGTTGTCGTCTACTTGGCTTTAATGAATCGACTTGTCGGACAATTGCATTTGAAGTGGGATTACAGAACTCAGGTTTAGCTACGGCGCTCGCAATGAAGTTCTTCTCGCCAGCATCGGCAATTGCCGGAACAATATTCTCAGTTTGGCACAATATTTCAGGTTCTCTGTTAGCTGGATACTGGGCAAGCAAAAAGGCTCGTAAAGCTAAAGCTGTAACTAATAGCCTATAGGTTCAACTGATTAACAAGTATCAAGTTAAGTTATCGGCAGAGGTATTTATCTTGTTAGATATTTACTTAGGCTTCAAACGCCTGTTATCCCCCTGAATACTAAATCTTACTCAGGGGGTAATAGGTGCTTTCGGTTGAGCTATTCAAGTTCAACAAGCGGTCTAAAGACCATTTCATGTACCACTACATCTTCCGGAAGCTTTAATAACCCTAAAATAGTACGAGCCACGCTTTCGGGTTGCATGTACTCAGGTCGGCTGGCTGCCCTAAAGTTGGTATCAGTGCCGCCCGGGAATAAGTTGGTAACTTTAATGCCATGAGGTTGAGCTTCTTTCATTAGCACGCCGGTAAAACCTGCTAACCCTTGTTTCATGGTAGTGTAAACCGCCATCGTTTCGCTCGCCCGTTTGGCAACGGTACTGGTGACGTTAATGATGTAGCCCGACTTCTGCTCTTTCATTAACGATAGCGCTTCTCTACATAGAATTGCAGGCGCTCTTAAGTTGATCGCGTACTGCTGTTCAAACTCTTCTAGCGAAAACTCATCAATCGCACATTTACGAGTATTCATGCCTGCGTTGTTAATGAGGACATCCAGCCCGCCTAGTTCTTCAGTCGCTTGCTTGAACATATCCATCACTTGCTGAGACTCAGTGAGGTCATAGGAAGCAAACTTACAACCAGTCAGTTGATGTAGCTCTGTTAACTTATTCTTATTTCTGCCTGTAGCAAAAACATCGTGATGATCCGCGCAGAGCTGTTTTGCTAGCTCAAATCCTATACCGCTGCTGGCACCTGTAACGAGAATTTTCATTTACTGACTCCGGGTTTTTAAAGAATGTTCAAATTTTATTATGCCTTGCTTAAATACAACGATAAATGGAAGTAAGCCTTTTCAACTGAGATAGCGATTGATTTGTGACTGAGCACCGACCAAAGTTTCTGCTTTGAAGCATCATCTTTTAATATAGAAAAAGCGTTATTTCACTTGGTAGAAGTAGTGGCAATTAACTGATGAATGCTATTGATCTCATTGATAATCATTACTAATGAATTTTATTATAAATTCCCTTAAAATTGAGGGTTTATATTGAAACCCCAGTCAGTAGTGAATAGTGGCAGCAATTAAACTTACCGTAGATCGCATTCAGCCAGGGTTACATATCCGTCTACCGTTGAAATGGAACGATCACCCATTCTTACTTAATAGCTTTAAAATTAAAGATCAGGGACAAGTTGAGATGATTCGTCATCTTGGCGTTAAGTTCGTGTACTTTAATCCTGAGCAAAGCGATTCATTGCCCTTACCTGTCAACCAAGATAGGGAAGATAAAGTAAAGAGCGATGATTCGTTAGATCTAGAAACGAAAGCATTATGGCAAGAGAAGCAGAAACGAATAGAAAAGCTAAGTGCTTATCGACGCAGAGTGATTCAATGTGAAAAAGAGTTTGAGCGTTCTCTCGCTCGTATGCGCTCAGTAATGATGAAAATTCGTAATCGTCCGGTCGCTGCGGTTAACGAAGCAAAGCAGCTAACCGAAGATATCGTAGATAAGTTAATGTGTGACGATAATGTCACGCTGCATCTCATGAATGGCAAAAACGAATATGAAGATATCTATTTTCACTCGCTGAATGTTGCGGTTATCGCGATGATGATCGGACGAGCAAAAGGTTACTCTGCTGAACAATTGAAAGAGCTGTCCTTTGCCGCATTGTTTCACGATATGGGTAAAGTGAAAATTCCAACAGCTATATTAAGAAAGCAAGAACCACTGACGGTTCCCGAAGAGAACTATTTAAAGCTGCATACTAAGTATGGTTTGGATCTGGCTAACCAAATAGAGGACTTTCCTGAAACGGCAAAGACAGTTATTGAGCAGCATCATGAGTTAAGAGACGGTTCTGGCTATCCTAAGGGGTTGCAAGGTGATGAGATAAACGAGTTTGCACAAATCATTATTGTCGCAAATGCATTTGATAACTTGTGTCATACGAGAATTACTTCAGAACAAAAGATCCCGTATACCGCACTTTCCCATCTATATAAGAATTGCAAACATCTATATAAAGAAGAAAACCTCAAATTCCTGATTAAGTTTATGGGCGTCTTCCCACCGGGAACAGTCGTACAGCTGACCAATAACATGATTGGGTTAGTTATCTCAGTGAATGCTTCGAATCTATTATTCCCTAATGTTTTGGTTTATGACCCCTCAGTACCGAGAACCCAAGCCCCAATACTTGATTTAGCGTCGAAGGATTTAAGGATAGTAAACGCAATACATCCTTCTAAACTGCCAGAGAATATAAAAGAGTATCTTAATCCGCGTTCTCGAATTTCATACTTCTTCGATACTGATGCTTAGTTATCCACAGGGTTTTGTGGGTAATATGTAGAAATGCTGAGTGTTATTTTGGGGTAATTTTAAGGTTGGATGGAAAATGTCCACTTGGCATGTTTTTTTGAAATAATTGCATTTTTAGTATTGCCAAAGAAATTCTTCTCCCTATAATGCGCATCCACCGACACGGCAGACGCGATAAGGCTTCAGCAGGGTCGGAGAGGTAAAAAGCTTCTACGAAAAATTAGTTGAAAAAAGTGTTTGACACTAACAACCAAATCGCTAGAATGCACCTCCGCTTTGAGAGAAAAGCTTCTCGCAAAGCAAGCTCTTTAACAATATAGACCTATCAATCTGTGTGGGCACTCGTTGATGATAATCCAATTAGATACCTCGGTATCAAATTAGGTTTCAATGATACGAAGTGACCATTGAATCTTCGGATTCAGCACAGTCAATTCAAACATTACTTTATGTAATGTTCAGTATTCATTGAGCCGACAAAATCTTAAATTGAAGAGTTTGATCATGGCTCAGATTGAACGCTGGCGGCAGGCCTAACACATGCAAGTCGAGCGGAAACGAGTTAACTGAACCTTCGGGGGACGTTAACGGCGTCGAGCGGCGGACGGGTGAGTAATGCCTAGGAAATTGCCCTGATGTGGGGGATAACCATTGGAAACGATGGCTAATACCGCATGATGCCTACGGGCCAAAGAGGGGGACCTTCGGGCCTCTCGCGTCAGGATATGCCTAGGTGGGATTAGCTAGTTGGTGAGGTAAGGGCTCACCAAGGCGACGATCCCTAGCTGGTCTGAGAGGATGATCAGCCACACTGGAACTGAGACACGGTCCAGACTCCTACGGGAGGCAGCAGTGGGGAATATTGCACAATGGGCGCAAGCCTGATGCAGCCATGCCGCGTGTGTGAAGAAGGCCTTCGGGTTGTAAAGCACTTTCAGTCGTGAGGAAGGTAGTGTGTTTAATAGATGCATTATTTGACGTTAGCGACAGAAGAAGCACCGGCTAACTCCGTGCCAGCAGCCGCGGTAATACGGAGGGTGCGAGCGTTAATCGGAATTACTGGGCGTAAAGCGCATGCAGGTGGTTTGTTAAGTCAGATGTGAAAGCCCGGGGCTCAACCTCGGAATAGCATTTGAAACTGGCAGACTAGAGTACTGTAGAGGGGGGTAGAATTTCAGGTGTAGCGGTGAAATGCGTAGAGATCTGAAGGAATACCGGTGGCGAAGGCGGCCCCCTGGACAGATACTGACACTCAGATGCGAAAGCGTGGGGAGCAAACAGGATTAGATACCCTGGTAGTCCACGCCGTAAACGATGTCTACTTGGAGGTTGTGGCCTTGAGCCGTGGCTTTCGGAGCTAACGCGTTAAGTAGACCGCCTGGGGAGTACGGTCGCAAGATTAAAACTCAAATGAATTGACGGGGGCCCGCACAAGCGGTGGAGCATGTGGTTTAATTCGATGCAACGCGAAGAACCTTACCTACTCTTGACATCCAGAGAACTTTCCAGAGATGGATTGGTGCCTTCGGGAACTCTGAGACAGGTGCTGCATGGCTGTCGTCAGCTCGTGTTGTGAAATGTTGGGTTAAGTCCCGCAACGAGCGCAACCCTTATCCTTGTTTGCCAGCGAGTAATGTCGGGAACTCCAGGGAGACTGCCGGTGATAAACCGGAGGAAGGTGGGGACGACGTCAAGTCATCATGGCCCTTACGAGTAGGGCTACACACGTGCTACAATGGCGCATACAGAGGGCGGCCAACTTGCGAAAGTGAGCGAATCCCAAAAAGTGCGTCGTAGTCCGGATTGGAGTCTGCAACTCGACTCCATGAAGTCGGAATCGCTAGTAATCGTGGATCAGAATGCCACGGTGAATACGTTCCCGGGCCTTGTACACACCGCCCGTCACACCATGGGAGTGGGCTGCAAAAGAAGTAGGTAGTTTAACCTTCGGGGGGACGCTTACCACTTTGTGGTTCATGACTGGGGTGAAGTCGTAACAAGGTAGCGCTAGGGGAACCTGGCGCTGGATCACCTCCTTATACGATGATTACTCACGATGAGTGTCCACACAGATTGATACGGTTTATGTAAAAGAGACGATACTGGGTCTGTAGCTCAGGTGGTTAGAGCGTTCGCCTGATAAGCGAGAGGTCGGTGGTTCGAGTCCACTCAGACCCACCAATTCCCTTCCCAAGGAATTGGCATACAGTATCGACACACCTTGATGGGGCTATAGCTCAGCTGGGAGAGCGCCTGCCTTGCACGCAGGAGGTCAGCAGTTCGATCCTGCTTAGCTCCACCATCTTTAAGCGCATTAGCGATAGTGCTTTTAAAAATGGTTCTTAAATGAATCTAGCTCTTTAACAATTTGGAAAGCTGACAAAATAATCTTTAAGATTATTTGTAAAGTTCTCAAAGTATTCATGAATTTGAATACAACTAAAAACACATTCAAGTGTTCTTGGAATTTGAGTCCGGCAAAATCGAAAGCTGTCTCGCTCATTCAAATAATGAGACAGCAACTTTGGTTGTTTAACATCAATTCGAAACTCCTTCGGGTTGTATGGTTAAGTGACTAAGCGTACACGGTGGATGCCTTGGCAGTCAGAGGCGATGAAGGACGTATTAACTTGCGATAAGCCCAGATTAGGCAGTAAAAGCCACTTGAGTCTGGGATTTCCGAATGGGGAAACCCACTTACATAAGTAAGTATCCTGTTGTGAATACATAGCAACAGGAGGCGAACCGGGGGAACTGAAACATCTAAGTACCCCGAGGAAAAGAAATCAACCGAGATTCCGAAAGTAGCGGCGAGCGAAATTGGACTAGCCCTTAAGCTTTACACACGTTAGACGAACGGTCTGGAAAGGCCGACGATACAGGGTGATAGTCCCGTAGTTGACGATGTGTGTTCAGTGAAATCGAGTAGGGCGGGACACGTGATATCCTGTCTGAATATGGGGGGACCATCCTCCAAGGCTAAATACTACTGACTGACCGATAGTGAACCAGTACCGTGAGGGAAAGGCGAAAAGAACCCCTGTGAGGGGAGTGAAATAGAACCTGAAACCGTGTACGTACAAGCAGTAGGAGCAGGCTTTGTCCTGTGACTGCGTACCTTTTGTATAATGGGTCAGCGACTTATATTCAGTGGCAAGGTTAACCATCTAGGGGAGCCGTAGGGAAACCGAGTCTTAACTGGGCGTTCAGTCTCTGGATATAGACCCGAAACCAGGTGATCTAGCCATGGGCAGGTTGAAGGTTGAGTAACATCAACTGGAGGACCGAACCGACTAATGTTGAAAAATTAGCGGATGACTTGTGGCTAGGGGTGAAAGGCCAATCAAACCTGGAGATAGCTGGTTCTCCCCGAAAGCTATTTAGGTAGCGCCTCGGACGAATACTACTGGGGGTAGAGCACTGTTAAGGCTAGGGGGTCATCCCGACTTACCAACCCTTTGCAAACTCCGAATACCAGTAAGTACTATCCGGGAGACACACGGCGGGTGCTAACGTCCGTCGTGGAGAGGGAAACAACCCAGACCGCCAGCTAAGGTCCCAAATTACTACTAAGTGGGAAACGATGTGGGAAGGCTCAGACAGCCAGGATGTTGGCTTAGAAGCAGCCATCATTTAAAGAAAGCGTAATAGCTCACTGGTCGAGTCGGCCTGCGCGGAAGATGTAACGGGGCTAAGTAGTAAACCGAAGCTGCGGCAATACTCTTTGAGTATTGGGTAGGGGAGCGTTCTGTAAGCGGTTGAAGGTGTGTGGTAACGCATGCTGGACGTATCAGAAGTGCGAATGCTGACATGAGTAACGATAAAGGGGGTGAAAAACCTCCTCGCCGGAAGACCAAGGGTTCCTGTCCAACGTTAATCGGGGCAGGGTAAGTCGACCCCTAAGGCGAGGCCGAAAGGCGTAGTCGATGGGAAACGGGTTAATATTCCCGTACTTCTTACAATTGCGATGGGGGGACGGAGAAGGCTAGGTGGGCCTGGCGACGGTTGTCCAGGTTCAAGTGCGTAGGCTTGAGAGTTAGGTAAATCCGGCTCTCTCTAAGGCTGAGACACGACGTCGAGCACCTACGGGTGTGAAGTCATTGATGCCATGCTTCCAGGAAAAGCCTCTAAGCTTCAGATTGTAAGGAATCGTACCCCAAACCGACACAGGTGGTCGGGTAGAGAATACCAAGGCGCTTGAGAGAACTCGGGTGAAGGAACTAGGCAAAATGGTACCGTAACTTCGGGAGAAGGTACGCTCTCGACGGTGAAGTCCCTCGCGGATGGAGCTATTGAGAGTCGCAGATACCAGGTGGCTGCAACTGTTTATTAAAAACACAGCACTGTGCAAAATCGTAAGATGACGTATACGGTGTGACGCCTGCCCGGTGCCGGAAGGTTAATTGATGGGGTTAGACTTCGGTCGAAGCTCTTGATCGAAGCCCCGGTAAACGGCGGCCGTAACTATAACGGTCCTAAGGTAGCGAAATTCCTTGTCGGGTAAGTTCCGACCTGCACGAATGGCGTAATGATGGCCACGCTGTCTCCACCCGAGACTCAGTGAAATTGAAATCGCTGTGAAGATGCAGTGTACCCGCGGCTAGACGGAAAGACCCCGTGAACCTTTACTACAGCTTGGCACTGAACATTGACCCTACATGTGTAGGATAGGTGGGAGGCTTTGAAACGAGTACGCCAGTATTCGTGGAGCCGTCCTTGAAATACCACCCTTGTAGTGTTGATGTTCTAACGTTGACCCCTTATCGGGGTTGCGGACAGTGCCTGGTGGGTAGTTTGACTGGGGCGGTCTCCTCCCAAAGCGTAACGGAGGAGCACGAAGGTGGGCTAATCACGGTTGGACATCGTGAGGTTAGTGCAATGGCATAAGCCCGCTTGACTGCGAGAATGACAATTCGAGCAGGTGCGAAAGCAGGTCATAGTGATCCGGTGGTTCTGAATGGAAGGGCCATCGCTCAACGGATAAAAGGTACTCCGGGGATAACAGGCTGATACCGCCCAAGAGTTCATATCGACGGCGGTGTTTGGCACCTCGATGTCGGCTCATCACATCCTGGGGCTGAAGTCGGTCCCAAGGGTATGGCTGTTCGCCATTTAAAGTGGTACGCGAGCTGGGTTTAGAACGTCGTGAGACAGTTCGGTCCCTATCTGCCGTGGGCGTTGGAGAATTGAAAGGGGCTGCTCCTAGTACGAGAGGACCGGAGTGGACGAACCTCTGGTGTTCGGGTTGTGTCGCCAGACGCATTGCCCGGTAGCTAAGTTCGGGATCGATAACCGCTGAAAGCATCTAAGCGGGAAGCGAGCCTTGAGATGAGTTCTCCCTGATACTTTAAGTATCCTAAAGGGTTGTCGTAGACTACGACGTTGATAGGCAGGGTGTGTAAGCGTTGTGAGGCGTTGAGCTAACCTGTACTAATTGCCCGTGAGGCTTAACCATACAACACCCAAGGGGTTTTGATGGACTCAATGTAAGAACGTTGAATGTGTAATAACGAGAATTAAAAAACAGCTTTCCGAATTAGAGAATTTGCTTGGCGACCATAGCGTTTTGGACCCACCTGATTCCATTCCGAACTCAGAAGTGAAACGAAATAGCGCCGATGGTAGTGTGGGGTTTCCCCATGTGAGAGTAGGACATCGCCAGGCTTTAAATTTAAAGAGCCCGTTTGAAAGAACGGGCTTTTTTAGTCTTCAGGGACATCTTGATGCTGA
Organism: Vibrio natriegens NBRC 15636 = ATCC 14048 = DSM 759; assembly: GCF_035621455.1. Lineage (NCBI taxonomy): Bacteria > Pseudomonadati > Pseudomonadota > Gammaproteobacteria > Vibrionales > Vibrionaceae > Vibrio > Vibrio natriegens. The sequence continues at coordinate 2,687,633 of NZ_CP141822.1, read as the reverse complement.
TATAGCTCAGGTGGTAGAGCGCATCCTTGGTAAGGATGAGGTCCCCAGTTCGAGTCTGGGTATCAGCACCATTTACAATTAGAATTTTACTTGGCGACCATAGCGCTTTGGACCCACCTGATTTCCTTTCCGAACTCAGAAGTGAAACGAAGTAGCGTCGATGGTAGTGTGGGGTTTCCCCATGTGAGAGTAGAACATCGCCAGGTTCTTATTAGACTCAAATAGTCTGACCAATGCGGAGCGGTAGTTCAGTTGGTTAGAATACCGGCCTGTCACGCCGGGGGTCGCGGGTTCGAGTCCCGTCCGCTCCGCCACTTATTCCAGACCCCAGCAGAAATGCTGGGGTCTTTTTATTTGTACAGAGTTAAGTTGGATTTCGACCAATGAGTCCCGCAAAAGGCTTGCCCGTTGTCTGCAACCCCAGCCTCTCTGCCACTTATTCTAAAGCCTTGCTAGAAATAGCAGGGCTTTTTTCCATTTAAGTTTATGTTGGCCCTTCGGCAGAAAGAGTCCCCTCAGAATGCCGAATCAGCCACTCCGCAATTTATCCAGACCCTAGCAGAAATGCTGGGGTCTTTTAGTTTGTGCTGAGTTAAGTTGGTCTTCGATCAATAAGTCCAGCAGGAGAGCTTGCCTGTGGCTCTGGTCTTCTGATATGCATTCCCGATCCCAGCAGAAATGCCAGGATCTTTTAGTTTGTGTTGAGTGACTTTACTCAAATCTATAAGTTCCTAGTGTTGGGAGCTTGCTTGATCTCAAGCTCTACAGATCCTCTGCTGATTCTGAACGTCAGAAGAAACCTCATGTTCTTTTTGCCCGCTGTCACCTGCCTTGAGTTTTAGCTAGAAAGGTAATATCTATTAACTGTGGAATTTCAAAGTGGGTTATACGCTTGTATGTGGTGTGTGTTGGGCGCTGTATGGTGAAGTCTCTAGTCGATCCATGTTTACGGTGTTGTCGGCGTAAGGTGTACTGATATAACTGCTTAGGATTAATTTCAGGGCTTTCTCTGCTGAAATGAATGGGCGCATTTCTCGGCTTCACTGCACTTGCGTAGGCTCTTAGTGAGTGTTTTTCTTGATTTATCGTTATAAAGAAAGAGCTTACTTTTAAAGCCTGTTCCTAGCTCTGTAAGCTCTCTAGAGCGTTACAGGTTGGTGATTACGATTATTATGGGATCATTACGCACTAACAACTTATAAAGTCATTGAAGGGCTGTTAGAGAGCCAATACTGGTATTTGATGAGTATCTATAGAGTGTTGGTGCTGGGACTGAGTGTAAAGTGGATAACGAAAGAGGCAAATGTGATTTGTGCTGTTGCTAAGCCTTAGGAGCCATACTTCTATTTATATCGCGAACTAATAAGAGAGGGGAGTAAAGATAAACTCTCTGGCAGCATATTGGTTACGCAAAATTTTTAAATCTAATGACGCAGGGACACAGACTTGCTGGTGAAGATTAAGAAGAGCTATTTGGGCATTTTAAACGAAAAAAAAGCCGCATCAATGATGCAGCTTTCCAAAAGTGGCTCCTCCTGCTGGGCTCGAACCAGCGACCTGCGGATTAACAGTCCGTCGCTCTACCAACTGAGCTAAGGAGGAATTATCTTTTTAAATATTCTTATCTTTAAATAAAGTGGTGCCGACTACCGGAATCGAACTGGTGACCTACTGATTACAAGTCAGTTGCTCTACCTACTGAGCTAAGTCGGCACGTTTTCATTAACAAGCAATAATCTTGCTAATTGAAAGTGGCTCCTCCTGCTGGGCTCGAACCAGCGACCTGCGGATTAACAGTCCGTCGCTCTACCAACTGAGCTAAGGAGGAATTGTCTTTTTAAGAATAAATGGTGCCGACTACCGGAATCGAACTGGTGACCTACTGATTACAAGTCAGTTGCTCTACCTACTGAGCTAAGTCGGCACACCTTATTCTTTTAACTATTGTTCGTGCAAAGCACCAACAATTAATAAATTGTGGTGCCCGGAGGCGGAATCGAACCACCGACACGAGGATTTTCAATCCTCTGCTCTACCGACTGAGCTATCCGGGCGACGAGGTGTATTAAACGGTTTTTCGCTTCTTAGGTCAACAATAAAATTCAAATAAAATATCGTTTGATGAAATTGTGCTCGGAGTGGGCTGTTTTTATGCGTTTTAAATGGTGATACACCTTGCTTTAAGCGTTCTTGGGAATTAAACGACGAGTTTGCTTGCCTGATTAGTAAGCCAAAAATAATAAAGCACGTTTGAAAACGTGCTTTAAGTTAGTAAATTGGCTCTAAGCTAGTGCTTTACAGAGAACTTATTGACCCATCCTTCCAGATCATTCGCTAAAGAAGCCAGGCTTTGAGTGCTTGATTGACTCTCTGTGACCACTGAATTTAGCTGATAACCGCTTTCTTCAATCAGGTTTATGCGGTGTGCAATATCGTCGCTGACATGGGTTTGCTCCGCAGCGGCCGTTGCGATTTGTTGGCTCATTGTCGTAATGGCTTCTAATGCTGTCACTATCTGTTGTAGAGCTTCAGAAGCACTTTGGGACTGTGTGACTGTGCTTTGACTGGTCTCGGCGCAAATCTCCATTGTTTGGATAGCATGGCGAGAACCTTGCTGGAGGTTTGAGATCATGTTCTGGATCTCTTTTGTACTATCTTGAGTGCGGCCAGCAAGTTTGCGAACTTCATCGGCCACAACAGCAAACCCTCTGCCTTGCTCACCCGCGCGAGCAGCTTCAATGGCTGCGTTTAGCGCCAGTAAGTTAGTTTGCTCTGCGATATCACCAATGACATCTAAAACTTTGACGATGTTGTTTACATCCTGATCTAAATTAGCTACCGCCAGACTGGCTGTACTTAACTGATTTGCAAGTCCCTGGATATTATCCACTGTACTGCAGATCAGTGATTGGGTTTGTTGGCTTTGTTTGTCTGCCTCATCCGTATTTCGCGCGGTATCATTTGCTGACGTTGCGACTTGATTAGCTGATGAGGCCATTTCTGTCATCGCTGTCGCAATCATAGCGGTTGATTCCTGTTGTGATAGGGTCAAATCAGCAATGGTTCCAGAGCGTGATTCAACTGCGGATAACTCTGAGCGCAGAGCGAGCATAGAACTATCGAGATTCGTTACCATTATGGCCAGAGACTGACTCATGTTCTGCACAGCATCGTAAATACTATCTTTTGGGGCTACCGTATCGAAACTTGTCTGTATATTGCCCTGAGAGACTGCCTGAACGGCTTGGCGTACGTCATGAGGCTCTCCTCCTAATACGTTCAGCATCTTGCGGATAGCGATGATTAGGCTGGTAAGAATAGCACCTGCGATGAAGAGGCATAGAACGAGTTGCCATTGTGCAGTAGCCCAAAATCGTGCATTTACCTCGTTAAATCCAATACCAGTACCAACAACCCATCCCCAGTGAGGCGTTTTTTCTGCTATTGAATGCTTCTCTTCAATGCTTCCGTCAGTTTGTGTTTGGCTCCATGTATATTCGACAATCTGGCCTGTTTTGTTATCCAAAATATCTAATATTAATTGGCCAACGCTATTGTTATTGCTGTCTTTGAAGTCATGGAAGCTGGTGCCATGCAATTGTGGGTCGAGAGGCGCAGCGACAAATATCATGTTCTCATCGGCAACATAAACGTATTCATTATCTTTATAGATATTGTTACGAAGCAGGCGAGTCGCCAGTGCTTTTGCTTCATCTTCCGGAAGTTCACCACTTGCAGCCATTGCTTCTACTTCTGTCAGAATACTATATGCGCTCTTGAACAGTTCTGTCACTCGAGCTTTGTTATCAAGGTTACTTGCAACTCTCAGAGTCCATAAACCTGTAGCGGTTAATGCGAGCAACGCCAGCAATATAATCGCAGACAGTAAATAGGCTTGAGTTTTTAGTTTCATATTTGGGCTCACAAAATTTTTAGTTGCTATGCAAAGCATGGCTTATTTTAGAAATTGAATAGACAAGGCATCTTATTGAAGAAGGAAATGAGCGCCTACAAGTGCTTGTTTAAACTATGATGGAGATTAAATTTTTATCGTGAAATAAGTTTTTCAGGAAGCGAGCTTTATATGTGGGGTGGTGGAATGAGTGAAAGTCGTGATTGGGTAGGGGAGAATATATAGATAAAAAAAAGCCGCATCATGTGATGCGGCTTCTTGAAAGTGGCTCCTCCTGCTGGGCTCGAACCAGCGACCTGCGGATTAACAGTCCGTCGCTCTACCAACTGAGCTAAGGAGGAACTATTCTGTTTGTGTCTTGCTAATCAATTAAATTAAGCAAGTGCACCAAATAATGGTGCCTCGAGGCGGAATCGAACCACCGACACGAGGATTTTCAATCCTCTGCTCTACCGACTGAGCTATCGAGGCAAAAGAATGGTGCCGACTACCGGAATCGAACTGGTGACCTACTGATTACAAGTCAGTTGCTCTACCTACTGAGCTAAGTCGGCACACTTTATTCTTTTTAGAAGAGTGGACTCTTCTTTTTTAGAATTCCAACTAAATGAAACTCTAGAAATTGGCTCCTCCTGCTGGGCTCGAACCAGCGACCTGCGGATTAACAGTCCGTCGCTCTACCAACTGAGCTAAGGAGGAATTATTCTTTTAACAACAAGAAGTTGTTTGTGTCTTGCAAATCAAATTAGATTAAGCAAGTGCACCAAATAATGGTGCCTCGAGGCGGAATCGAACCACCGACACGAGGATTTTCAATCCTCTGCTCTACCGACTGAGCTATCGAGGCAAAAGAATGGTGCCGACTACCGGAATCGAACTGGTGACCTACTGATTACAAGTCAGTTGCTCTACCTACTGAGCTAAGTCGGCACACTTTATTCTTTTAACTATTGTTCGTGCTAAGCACCAACAATTAATAAACTGTGGTGCCCGGAGGCGGAATCGAACCACCGACACGAGGATTTTCAATCCTCTGCTCTACCGACTGAGCTATCCGGGCAACGGAGCGCTATTAAACGGATTTTCCCGCTTTCCGTCAACCACTTTTTTTAAATAATTTCAAAAAAGTGGTTGTTCGAACGCTTTTTGTTCAACTCGTGCTAGAAAGTTTGCACAGAGTTAAATTCCTTTTTGAAATTTGTAACTTTTTCTAGGTAGCGTCGTGCTTCTGCATTGGGATGTTTTTTAGTTAGTGCCCAATAAACCTGGTTAGGTTGCAGAGAATTCAGATCCCGCATCGCACGTTTTCGGTCACTGCGGTTAAAGGTATTGAGAACGCCACCAGTACCGCCGTTGTACGCGGATATCATACTGTATTCGAGCGAGGTCGGGTGACTAACATCTTTTAAATAACGATTCTTCAAGATGTAGAAGTAAGCCGTTCCGGTATCAATATTGTTTTCTGGGTTAAACAAATACTCTGGGCTTGGTTGGCCCGAGCGATTTTTTACCAGCGCGAAAACGTCTCTGCCTGCTGTTTTTGGTACGACTTGCATCAAGCCATAGGCATTCGCCCAACTGACGGCATATGGATTAAAACTGCTTTCTGTTTTGATAATGGCGTAAATTAAATCTTCGGGGATGTCGTATTTCTCTGCGGCTCGGCGCACGATGTTCGCATATTGATAGCTGCGTTGGATGAAGTGATCTTCCACCATGGGAATTTCTACGTAGTACGCTTTTTTGAAGTCGACGTCTTTGGTTTTTATTTCGTGGTTAAGCAGGTAATCGGCAAAGCGGTTAGCTCGCCATGACCACTGAATGGGCTTGTTATCTTGGTCGACGACTTGTTTATAGAGAAAAGGCTGACCTTCAAGTTTGATATCTTTGGAAGAAAATAGATCGACATTCGCCGGATCATCAGGAGTGAGTAGTGTTGTGATGATGGCGTTTTTGAGGTGCTTTTGTGGTTCGGTTGGCGATACGGTTTCTATAGTGATCACGCCTTTTTGGAAATCAACTTCAGCGCGACTGAGGTAGTTATCGATATATTTTACGTAATTGCTTTTACCTGCGAGCTTAACTTCTCGTTTTCCCCATTTTTTTTGGATATTACCGGAGAAGCTATTGATCAACGAATCGAGAGCTGCGGTGTCTTTCTCAAATTGTCCTGGTAACTCGGCTAAGTTATTGGCGAAGCGATTGGTTGGCTCGTACTCGACATCATAAAACTTTTCGACGACCTCGCGACTACAGCCTGCCGTTAATAGAAGGGCTGCAACGATAAAGACAATTTTTTTCATGGCTAATTATTTGATGGGATGGTGTGGCAATGACACCACAAGGTTCTATGTGATGTCATTGTTTCTGAATAAACTTATTTTATTTTAACAAGTTATTCGCTAGGTGGTGTGTAACCATCGATGTGAACGTCTTTGCCTTCGAACAGGAAGTTCACCATTTCAGTTTCGATCAGTTTACGATGCTCTGGATCCATCATGTTAAGCTTCTTTTCGTTGATCAACATGGTTTGTTTGTGTTGCCATTCAGCCCAAGCTTCTTTAGAGATATTATCAAAAATACGTTTACCTAGCTCACCTGGGTAAAGTTGAAAGTCTAGACCTTCGCCTTCTTTCTTTAGTCGAGCACAAAACACAGTGCGGCTCATAATGACTCCTTGCATTCAATTAACGAAGTTCGTGGGGTAGCGTTTCCAGCAATAGTTTAACTGGCGCGGCTAAGCCTACTTCTTCAGGTTTAGATAAGTTATACCAAAGACCTTTGTTACCTTCCATTATCACGTCGGGTTGCTTTGACAGGTCAATCAAAATTGGTGTGATATCGAGATGGTAATGACTAAAGGTATGGCGGAAAGTGATCAGCGTTTGCTGCTCTTTAATGTCATTGGTTTGAATGCCGCGTTGTTCCAACAGCAAATCAATATCGCTTTCGACATCAACATGTTCGGTTTGTGGAAAGCAGAAAAGCCCGCCCCAAATTCCAGTTTGAGGTCTTTGTTCCAGCCATACTTCGTGCCCATTTGCATTTTTATGATGCAGCATGACAAAGCGGGTTTGCTTCACCGGTTTGTCTTTCTTGGGCTTTTTACCAGGGTAGTCGAGGATATTACCTTGTTTTTTCGCTACACAAAGATCAGCAACAGGACATAGTGTGCATTTGGGTTTGCTGCGTGTGCAGACCATCGCCCCCATGTCCATCATGGCTTGGTTATATTTGTCGACATCTGTTTGTGGGGTATGTGCCTCGGCAATTTCCCACAACTTGTTTTCCACTTTCTTCTGGCCCGGCCATCCTTCAACGGCAAAGCATCGAGAAAGTGTTCGCTTCACGTTACCATCGAGGATCGCATGAGGCTGTTTATGTACGGATGACAGTACAGCAGCCGCAGTTGAGCGGCCAATGCCTGGCAGTGCATTCATTTGCTCGATATCTAGAGGGAATTCACCGTTATATGTTTGGGCCACCTCTTTTGCTGCTTTATGAAGGTTGCGTGCTCGGGCGTAATAACCGAGACCCGTCCATAGGTGCAGCACTTCATCTTGCTCTGCATTAGCAAGATCGACCACGGTCGGAAATCGCTCTAAAAAGCGTTGGTAATAAGGAATCACCGTAGTGACCTGTGTTTGCTGAAGCATGATTTCAGACAACCAGACACTGTATGCGGTTTTGTTCTGTTGCCACGGAAGATCTTTTCTTCCATATGCGTCATACCATTCTAAAATGGCACTGGCGAAAGGGGTCACGACTTGCTCTGTATTCTATTATTGGTTAGGAGCAAAATTGCACCACATATATTGGGTGATAAGTACAACGGATAAAGTGTGGGGATATTACAGGGATCATCATAGCTTTTGAGTCATGATAGACCGAGAGCTCAACAAAAACTTGCACCCGAGTAAATTCTTTGGATAATCCCCGCTTTGATTAATCAATGTGCAGGCAAAATCAATGAGTGAAGTAACCACTAACGAATACAACGAAGACGGCAAACTGATCCGTAAAATCCGCAGTTTCGTTCGTCGCGAAGGCCGCCTAACTAAGGGCCAAGAGAGTGCGATGAATGAGTGCTGGCCAACGATGGGTATCGATTACAAAGCAGAACTTCTTGATTGGAAAGAAGTCTTTGGTAACGACAACCCGGTTGTACTTGAGATCGGTTTTGGTATGGGCGCTTCACTGGTTGAAATGGCAAAGAACGCACCTGAGAAAAACTTCATCGGTATTGAAGTACATAGCCCAGGTGTTGGCGCTTGTCTTGCTGATGCACGTGAAGCGGGTCTGACTAACCTGCGCGTAATGTGTCACGATGCGGTTGAAGTGTTTGAGCACATGATCCCAAATGATAGCTTGGCGACTCTACAACTGTTCTTCCCTGACCCATGGCACAAAAAACGTCACCACAAGCGTCGTATCGTACAGCTAGAGTTTGCTGAAATGGTTCGCCAGAAGCTTATCCCTAATGAGGGTATCTTCCATATGGCAACGGACTGGGAAAACTACGCTGAGCACATGATTGAAATCATGAACCAGGCACCAGGCTTTGAAAATATTGCTGAAGAAGGTGACTTTGTTCCTCGCCCTGAAGAGCGTCCATTGACTAAGTTTGAAGCTCGCGGCCACCGTCTTGGTCACGGTGTGTGGGACATCAAATTCAAGCGTACTGCTTAAGGAGCCAGGTGATGTACCACTATGCGATATTAGCGAATCCGGGCCACAACCGTATTTATTTTGATAGCGCAATGACCATCGCATGTTCAGAGCTAAAAGCAATGCTGGCTGCTGAAGGTGTTGAAGTGACTGAAATTGGCAGTAAAGATGTCGGCTTACCTGCAGCATTGGTGTTCTCGTGTGCAGAAGCGCTCAACGACGAGCAGTCACGCAAGATTGCCGCATCATCTATCTACTACGCGCTGTTTGAAGTGCGTGAAGATGGTTTGCTACGTCCAATTCAGGCGCCTGCGTTCAACACTTTCCCTGAGAGCATGAGTCAGATCCTGCGTTATACCGGAAAAACAAACGAACAGTTTACGCGTTTGATGGTAAACCTTGGCGTGAGTGCCGCTAACACAGATAGCGCGCAACTGACGTTAATGGATCCGATGTGTGGTAAGGGTACAACACTATTTGAAGGTTTGATCCATGGCTTGAACGTGGTGGGTGTTGAGATCAACCAGAAATGGGTTCAAGAGATCCAAACCTTCGTCGTTAAGTTTATGAAGAACGGTCGCTTTAAGCATAAAGTGAGCAAAGAAAAGCGCACTTCTGGTGGTAAAAAAGTGGCCGATGGTTTCGTGGTTGAAGCCGCAGCGACAAAAGAAGATTACAACCAAGGTAACCTTCAGACCATGAAGCTGTACTCGGCGGATACCCGTATCGCAGACCAAGTTGTGAAGAAGAACTCGGTGGATGTCATGGTGTCTGACTTGCCTTACGGCGTGCAGCACGGCAGTAAAAATGCCAAAGACAGCAAACTGAACCGCAGCCCGTTAGAGCTATTAAAAGAAGCCCTGCCTGCATGGAAAGTGGTACTGAAAAAGCAAGGCTCAGTGGTGTTGTCTTTCAACGAGTTCACACTGAAATGGAAAGATGTCGCGGCATTATTTGAAGAACAGGGATGGAAGGTGCTTTCAGAAGACCCTTATATCGGTTATCTTCACCGTGTGGATCAATCTATCAACCGCAACATTATTGTGGCAGTGAAACCATAATTGATTGTTCGATAACGAATATTTGAAAAGCCAACACACTGTTGGCTTTTTTTACCTCTGAATTAAATCAGTGATAATAAGGTGAACAATGAAACCTACAGTGGAAATTTTGACAGATATTCTGACCGAAGTTCGTCCTTTGATCGGTCAGGGAAAAGTAGCAGACTACATTCCAGCTCTGGCAAAAGTGCCCAGCAACAAGTTAGGTATTGCGGTATACACCAATGACGGCGAAGTGATTAAGGCGGGAGACGCCGACGAGCCTTTTTCTATCCAGTCTATTTCTAAAGCCCTGAGCCTGACGCTGGCGATGTGCTTATATAAACAAGAAGAAATATGGGCAAGGGTAGGCAAAGAGCCTTCTGGCCAGGCTTTTAACTCTTTAATCCAGTTAGAGATGGAGCAGGGCATTCCACGTAACCCGTTCATCAACGCTGGTGCGATAGTGGTTGCCGATCTGCTGCAAAGCCGTTTGTCTGCACCGCGTCAGCGCTTGCTTGAATTTGTTCGTCAGCTTTCCGGCGATACCCACATTGTGTACGACAAAGTGGTGGCCGCTTCTGAAATGATGCATGGTGACCGCAACGCTGCGATTGCTTATCTGATGCGCTCATTTGGTAACTTCGAGAATGAAGTTATTCCAGTGCTGCAAAACTATTTCCACGCCTGCGCATTGAAGATGAGCTGTGTTGATTTGGCGAAAACCTTTAGCTATTTAGCCAACAAAGGTACGTCTGTGCATACCGGGAAGCCGATTGTCTCACCGACTCAAACTAAGCAGTTGAATGCGCTGCTCGCAACGTGTGGGCTTTATGACGGCGCAGGTGAGTTTGCCTACCGAGTCGGTATGCCGGGCAAATCTGGCGTGGGCGGCGGCATTATTGCCGTCGTACCGGGGGATATGACGATTGCAGTCTGGTCTCCGGAGCTCGACCCCGCTGGTAACTCATTAGCTGGCACTAAAGCTTTGGAATTGCTTTCTGAGCGAATCGGTCGTTCCATTTTCTAGAGCTGGCCATTTTTCTCAGAATAAATAAAATGCCTCTCACATAGAGAGGCATTTTTTATCGCTTGATATCAGATACGCTTATTCGTCTTCTTCTGCCATAAACGCTTCGAGCAAGTCGTTCAGGAAAAGCTTACCTTTTTCAGTGATTTGCCAATGTGTTTCTGTCTCACTCAAATACCCCAGCTCTAACGCCCAGTCGATGGTGTCTTGAATGCTACTCAGTGGTAACCCTGTAGTGTCGATAAAGTCTTGTTTTGGACACGCTTCCATTAAGCGAAAACGGTTCATAAAGAACTCAAACGGACGGTCTTCATCTTCGACGAATTGTTCAGTATGCAGGTACGGCTTAACCATATTTTGGTATGCAGCAAGATACCCACGAGGGTGTTTTACTTTTGTGGTACGAATGATACGCCCATCAGCAAAACTCAGCTTACCGTGTGAGCCACAACCAATGCCGAGGTAATCCCCAAAGCGCCAGTAGTTGAGGTTGTGCTGGCACTGGAATCCCGGCTTACTGTAACCAGAAATCTCGTATTGTACGTACCCAGCAGCCGCCAGTTTTTTATGTCCTAGCTCGAAGATGTCCCATAAGTCATCGTCGTCAGGTAGCGTCGGCGGCTTGTAGTAGAACATAGTATTCGGCTCAATGGTGAGCTGATACCAAGACAGGTGCGGCGGTGCCAGTTCAATCGCTTTGTCCAAATCGGCCAGAGCCTGCTCAATACTTTGATCTGGCAAGCCGTGCATTAAATCCAGATTAAAGCTATTTAAGCCAATTTGGTGAGCAAGGTTAGCCGCATTGACGGCCTCATCTTTGCCATGAATCCGACCAAGACGCTCTAGCTTCTCTTGCTCAAAACTTTGCACACCAATGGAAATACGCGTCACCCCTGCTTTTCGATAGCCGGCAAAACGTTCCGCTTCAATTGTGCCCGGGTTAGCTTCCATCGTAATTTCGATGTCAGTTTTGAATGGAATACGTTCTTCAATGCCTTTTAACAGGCGCTCAATCCCTTGTGCTGAAATCAGGCTAGGCGTACCGCCTCCGATAAAGATCGAATGCAGAGGACGCGGCGCATCGTTCAAGCGATACTTCTCAATGTCGGTATCCAGATCTTCCAGCAGGGCGTTGATGTATTGCTCTTCTGGGATCTCTGCCTTGAGCTCATGCGAGTTGAAATCACAGTATGGGCACTTTTGCACACACCATGGGATGTGAACATAGAGACTGAGTGCTGGGGGCGTTAATATGGTCAAACTCGTTTACCTTACTGAGCGGCTTGTTCAGACAGCTGAGCAAACAGAGACTTAAGCGCTTTACCACGGTGTGATAGCTGCTTTTTACGCGCAGGTTCTAGCTCCGCAGATGCGCAGTTATCCTCTGGTACGAAAAAGACAGGGTCATAGCCAAAGCCATTCTCACCGTGTGCTTCTGTCAGGATACGGCCTTCCCATTTGCCATGACAAACGACAGGCGTTGGATCGTCTTTATGACGCATCAGAACCAATACGCAGTGGAAACGTGCGGTGCGCTCCGCCTCTGGCACACCTTCCATTGCTTTTAACAGCTTTTCTAAGTTGTCTTGATCTGTCGCGCCTTCGCCTGCGTAACGCGCAGAGTAGATGCCAGGTGCACCGTTAAGGTAGTCGACTTCTAAACCAGAATCATCAGCGATTGCCGGTAGGCCGGTTTCTTGTGCTGCGTGGCGGGCTTTGATGATCGCGTTTTCAATAAACGTGGTGCCTGTTTCTGCAACTTCAGAGACGTTGAATTCGCTTTGTGCTAATACTTCGAATCCGAAATCGGAGAGCAAATCAGCCATCTCACGTACTTTGCCTTGGTTGCCGGTTGCTAACACAATCTTTTTCATGGGGTTCTCTTTTCATTGTGATAAGGAGAACATGTCGTTCTCCTTATCGTTTTATTTCTAACTTTGTAAGGCTTTTGGCCTGCTGGTGTCCAAAAGCGTTTAGATCATCATGATCTAATTACTTTTCGACATATCACTCTTCAACATAAAACTTCTGGGTAAATTGAAGCTTTCCTGAGCCTTTGTTTCCCGATTTTACATCAATATCGAAGGTAAAAGTTTCTTCATGTGTGACTGGCAGTTCCGCTAGGTAGTAAATGGCGTCACCTTCTTTGACTTCTCGGAAGGTTAACTGCTGAGTTTGACCAATCAGGTTCTTAGCTTGCCCAGCAACTTGTGCTTCTAACGCCGGTTTTCCGAGTGAGGCTCTGTCCAGCACACTAATATTGATGATCGCAAGATAGCCATTACGTTTGATGTCATAGCTTCGCGCTATTTTAGGCGTCAAAAAGGTAGAGTTAAACGCTACGTAATGCACTTCGATGTCTTTCATGTTTTTGAACTGTTCAGCGAAAGTTGGGAAAGACAATAGGCTGATCAGTAACGCGGTAATCCATTTGTTCATTGTGAAATCCTCAAGGAGACACTTCCATTTAAGTTTAATTTAAATAACCGGTTCGAAGGTTAAATAAAAAGCCATCATAAGATGGCTTCTATGTCAGTAGGTATCTGGGTAGGCGATTCTATCCGAATTTGTTTGTGTCGTCCCAGTTCGCCTTTTTCTATGTGAACCAAACCTTTAGCGACTTTAAACTGCTTAGCCAAGAACTTGGTGAGATGCGCATTGGCTTTACCATCGACAGGCGGCGCAGTAATGGCGATTTTTAACTCTTCTCCATGCAAGCCAACGATTTTATCGCGGCTTGCTTTGGGTTGAATATAGAGTCTTAGGACAATGTCCTCGCCATCGCGCCAAACTGCGGCTGACACTACAGTTGGAACCAGATAGGGCCGATAATATCGCCCATCAGGAAGTTGGCGAATTGTAGACCAATAAACAGAACCAGTACGCTAAGATCCAGACCACCGAATGCAGGAAGAATACGACGGATTGGCGCGCACATTGGTTCTGTCAGCTGGTGGAATACATATTCGATAGGGCTGCGGCCTTGGCTAACCCAGCTTAGGATTGCACGAATCAGCAATACCCAGAATAACAAGCCGCCAGCAGCTTTAATCAGAGACAGTAAGCCCAGGAATAGGAACTCGATACTGAAAGACACAGAACCGCTAGATGCGATTAGGATCAGTGCAACGAACTTAAGTACACACAATAGATACGCAAAGAGAACAGTAGCCAGGTCGATATTGCCGACAGACGGAATAAAACGACGCAGAGGGCCAATCACAGGCTGAGTAGCTTTAACGATAAATTGCGAGAAAGGGTTATAGAAGTCTGCGCGCGCAGCTTGCAACCAAATACGCAATATAACGACCATGATATACAGGTCAAATAGGGTTGAGATGAGAAAACTCATTGAATTCATAAGGTACCCTTAACAAGTGGTGGATGGCTTTTCTCTGTAAGCATCCAGATAATTAAAATAGTTTTTCCATTTCTTCCGCACGAGCAACCGCTGCCTGCATTGCTTTTGCTACGATATCAGAAAGTTGATGTTCGTTGAATGTGCGTAGTGCTTCCGCTGTTGTGCCACCTTTAGAGGTGACATTTTCACGGAATGTGGATAGTTCAGTCTCTGGATTAGCCACAACCATGCTTGCAGCACCTAATGCAGCTTGCTGAACCAGCAGACGAGCTGTGTCTTTATCAAAGCCTTGTGCTATTGCTTCTGCTTGCATTGCTTCCATAAACAAGAAGAAGTAAGCCGGCGCGCTACCTGCAGCCGCAATCACGTTGTTGATGCCAGACTCTTGTTCTACCCAACACACTTTACCTACCGCTTCCATTAATTGAGCGGCAAAGTCTTTATCTTGCTCAGTAACGTGTTTTGGAGCGAAAAGACCACTCATGCCTAAACCAAGTTGGGAAGGCGTATTTGGCATCACACGAACCAAGTTCAATTTGGTCGCTAGCATCTCATCTAAACGTGAACAATTGATGCCAGCAGCGATAGAAATCACTAACTTGTTACTGAAATCGACAGATTGCAGTGGCTTACATACTTCCGCCATCATTTGTGGTTTCACAGACAACACCACCACATCCGCTTTTGATGCAGCGAGGATGTTATCGCTGGTAGTACGGATGCCAAAATCTTGCTCGAGTGGCAAGCGGCGTGTTTCTGAAGGTGCAGTTGCCACAATATTTTGTGCCGGGTAACCATTTGAGACTAAGCCAGAAATGATGGCTCGCACCATGTTACCTGCACCGATGAAGGCAATCTTTTTATGTTCCATTTGTCTGATTTCCATTGTGATACTTTACTATTTATAATGCACAGGTGTGCATAGTGACAATTAAGTCTTACCGCTTAACTTTGTGATGCGAAGATTGAGCTTTTTTCGCTTACTGGTAATGGCTATTCACTTTTTGAGTTATAGTCACGTGCGCCAAAAATCGCTGTTCCGATACGAACCATAGTACTACCGGCTTCTATCGCCGCCTCCATGTCGCCACTCATCCCCATGGACAATGTGTCGATGTCCGGATACTGCTGCATAAGCGCTTGCTTCAATGCCGCCAGTTTCTGGAACTCATGAAGTTGTGCATCATAGTCCGATACGTTAGCAGGAATAGACATCAATCCTCTTAAGGTGAGGTTCGGAAGGCGAGAAATCAACTCAGCCAGTTCGAATATTTCTGCATCGGTTACGCCAGACTTTGAGTCTTCGCCACTGGTGTTCACTTGAATCAGTACCTGTAAGGGTTCTAATTCGTTGGGGCGTTGATCATTAAGACGTTGCGCGATCTTTGCGCGGTCGATGGTGTGAACCCAATCGAAATGTTCAGCGACAAGGCGTGATTTATTGGACTGAATTGGGCCTATGAAGTGCCATTCTATGCAATTATCTGGATAATGCTGTGCAAAGTGCTGAACTTTATCCACGCCCTCTTGCACATAGTTTTCACCAAATGCGGTTTGACCAGCTTGGTAAGCTTCAAGAATGGCTTCAACGGGTTTGGTTTTACTTACCGCTAGAAGTTGCACTGACTCCGGAGCACGACCGCATTTTTGCTCGTCGTTGCGAATTTGAGAGGTGATATGTTCAATATTTTGTTGAATACTACTCATAGCTGTACTTTAGACTTAAGGATTTTAAATGGATATCACTGAGTTACTGGATTTTAGTGTAAAACATAATGCCTCAGATCTACATCTTTCTGCAGGTGTACCACCTATGGTCAGAATTGATGGCGATGTGAGAAAGCTCGGGATTCCAGCGTTTACACACCAAGAGGTTCATCGCTTGGTATTCGAAATCATGAATGACGCTCAACGCAGTGAGTTCGAAGAAAAACTCGAAGTCGATTTTTCTTTTGAACTACAGAACGTTGGTCGCTTTCGTGTCAACGCCTTTAACCAGTCCCGTGGCTGCGCAGCGGTATTTCGTACCATTCCAAGCAGCATACCAACGCTTGATCAACTCGAAGCTCCAGAAATCTTCAGCAAGATTGCCAGCGGGCAAAAAGGCTTAGTTCTGGTAACCGGACCAACCGGCTCTGGTAAATCGACGACTCTAGCTGCCATTGTCGACTACATCAATCGTAATCACAATAAGCACATTCTCACAATTGAAGATCCAATTGAATTTGTTCATACCAACAACAAATGTTTGATCAACCAGCGTGAAGTTCACCGTGACACTCATAGCTTCCAAAACGCCTTACGCAGTGCGTTGCGTGAAGACCCGGATGTCATCTTAGTTGGTGAGATGCGTGATAAAGAAACCATCAGCCTTGCATTGACCGCCGCAGAAACCGGTCATTTGGTTTTTGGAACGCTACACACCAGCTCAGCCGCAAAAACCATCGACCGTATTATCGATGTATTCCCGGGTAGCGACAAAGACATGGTGCGTTCAATGTTGTCAGAATCGTTGAGTTCAGTCATTGCCCAGAAGTTACTTAAGCGTAATGGTGGTGGTCGAGTCGCCTGCCATGAAATCATGATGGCGACACCAGCAATCCGTAATTTGATTCGCGAAGATAAAGTCGCACAGATGTACTCGATAATTCAAACTGGTGCGGCACACGGCATGCAGACTATGGAGCAAAATGCTCGTCAGCTATTGGCGCAAGGTATTGTTTCTCACGAAGAGGCCGACAGCAAAGTTGGGCTTGATGTACAGCAGTTCTCGTAACACTCATACAGGTAATGGTGAATACGGAAAATGGATCTGAATAAATTTCTTGAAGGTATGCTGGCGCTGCAAGCGTCGGATCTTTATATCACGGTCGGCGCGCCGATTTTGTTTCGTGTCGACGGCGAGTTACGTCCGCAAGGTGACAAGCTGACAGAAAATGATGTGGCGCAGTTGCTGGATAATGCAATGGATCCTGAGCGTCGTCAGGAGTTTCGAAAAAGTCGAGAGTCTAACTTTGCTATCGTCAGAGATTGTGGTCGATTCCGTGTCAGTGCCTTTTTCCAGAGAGAATTGCCGGGCGCGGTTATTCGCCGTATTGAGACCGACATCCCTACCTTTGAGCAGCTCAAACTGCCTCTGGTGTTGCAAGATTTAGCGATAGCCAAGAGAGGTCTGGTGCTGGTGGTTGGTGCGACTGGCTCTGGTAAGTCGACCACAATGGCGGCGATGACAGGCTACCGAAACAGTAATAAGACCGGGCATATCCTGACGGTAGAAGATCCGATCGAATTTGTTCATGAACACCAGCGTTGTATCGTAACCCAGCGTGAAGTCGGTTTAGACACCGAAAGTTACGAAGTGGCACTGAAAAACTCCCTGCGACAGGCTCCAGATATGATTTTGATCGGCGAAATCCGCAGTAGAGAGACGATGGAATATGCGATGACTTTTGCTGAAACCGGGCATTTGTGTATGGCGACTCTCCATGCTAACAACGCCAACCAGGCATTAGAGCGGATTCTTCATTTAGTACCTAAAGATCAAAAAGAGCAGTTCTTGTTTGATCTGTCTATGAACTTAAAAGGCGTGGTTGGTCAGCAGTTGATCCGCGATAAGAGTGGGCAGGGACGTCATGGCGTATTTGAGATCCTGCTGAACAGCCCGCGTGTTTCGGATTTAATCCGTCGTGGCGATCTGCATGAACTTAAGTCGACGATGGCTCGTTCAAATGAGTTTGGTATGCTGACTTTTGACCAGTCGCTTTACAAGTTAGTGATGCAAGGCAAAATCAGTGAAGAAGATGCACTGCACAGTGCTGATTCGGCAAATGACCTGCGTCTCATGCTGAAGACCCAACGCGGTGAGCCTCTGGCAACAGGAAGCTTGGCGAACGTTAAGATTGATATGGACTAGGATTTCCCATATTCCAGACATTAAAAAAGGTTGGCACAAGCCAACCTTTTCTTTTTCAGACAAATTTACTCATTCCAAAGGTTTTCAAACCAGCTTTCTAGAATGACAACTGCCGATTGACAGTCGATATTTCCTTTCGACAGCGCTTTATAGCCACCCATTTCGAATAGGTCTGCACGAGCTTCTGCCGTGGACAAACGTTCATCGTGAAGCTCGACTGGTAAGCCATAACGACCTTGTAGACGATTAGCAAACTTCTTCGCGCGTGGAGTAATGGTTTCCAAGTCTTTACCGTGTAGGTCTGTTGGTAAACCCACAACCAATAAATCCGGTTGCCATTCTTTGATCTGTTTTTCGATGTCGTCCCAGTTTGGAATACCATCATTGGCTTTAAAAGCCTTGAGCGGAGAGGCGGTACCGGTAATTTCCTGGCCAATCGCGCTGCCGATGCTTTTGGTTCCAAAATCAAAAGCCATAATTGTACGTGACATAAGGTGTCTCAAATCTCAATCTAGGGGAACAGTCTGCCTTATCAGGCATGTCCTGCATCAGAAGAAAGCTGACTCGGATCGATCCCCAGTTTTTCTACTGCTTTTTTCCAACGGTCTGTAATTGGAGTATCAAAGATGATTTCTGGCGTAGCTTCTATGGTCAGCCAAGAGTTTTCAACTAACTCATTTTCCAGCTGCCCTGCGCTCCAACCTGCGTAGCCCAAAGCAACCAAATAGTCGCTTGGCTCAGCTTCGGTCCCCAACACAGTCAGAATGTCTCGCGAGGTTGTCACTGCAAGCTCATCAGTCATCTGAATACTGGATTCATAGTAATCTTTCGGTTTATGCAGAATAAAGCCACGATCTTCTGAGATCGGGCCGCCGTTATATACAGGCCGGTCAAGGCTTGCTTCGAACAAACGCGGGTGTACAGGTTGTACTTTGACTTGCTTAAGCATGTTACCCACGGTGATATCGACTGGCGCATTGATTATCAACCCCATTGCGCCTTCTTCGTTGTGCTCGCAGACGTAGATCACGCTATTCTGGAAATAGGGATCTTTCATTCCAGGCATGGCAACTAAAAAATGGTTTGTGAGGTTCATATTCATACTGATCCTTAGGACTCAGAAGTGCACTTAAGCAAATTGGCAATATATGCATGAATTTGCTTAAGTTTGCATTTAGCTCTCTACTATAACTTTACTATATATTTAGGGTCTGTTGACCTTTCGCGCTGATTTTTGCAGCTGTTTGTGGGTTCTTTATACAAGGCAGAGGCTTTGAAATGTAGTTGGCCTACCTGATAAGCCGATAACGCAGTAGAAAGTATCCACAAACGCTGCCCGAAGGGTTCGGCTAAAAGCGCTTTACTCTTTGTTGAGAGGTATTTTGCTTAGAATGACTAGGCTATAAACCTCTCGCCGCGATTAAAACGCTTTTATCTCGAACAAAAATTAACCACGCAAGATAAACAGACCCTATTTATTCGCCTTTTACTCGGCGTTCAATGGCATCCATTAGTTTGCCCGTAATTGAGATATCAAATGCTGCTTCGATTTCACGAATACAGGTCGGGCTGGTTACGTTGATTTCTGTCAGCTTATCGCCAATCACATCAAGACCCACAAAAATAAGACCTTTTTCTTTCAGAGTTGGTGCTACGGTTTGGGCAATTTTAATGTCTGTTTCACTTAGAGGACGAGCTTCACCCGTGCCGCCCGCCGCAAGGTTACCGCGCGTTTCGCCTTTCGCCGGAATACGTGCCAGACAGTAAGGCATTGGCTCGCCGTCAACCACGAGAATGCGCTTGTCACCATTGCTGATATCAGGCACGAATGTTTGTGCCATCGCGTAATGCTGACCATGGTTAGTCAGCGTTTCGATGATCACTGATACGTTTGGATCGTTCTCATTTACGCGGAAAATAGACGCACCGCCCATACCGTCAAGAGGCTTTAAGATCACATCGCCGTGTTCTTCACGGAATGCTTTAATCTTTTCAGCTTTACGGGTAACGATAGTGGTTGGAGTCAATTCAGGGAACCATGCTGTAAACAACTTCTCATTGCAGTCACGAAGGCTCTGAGGTTTGTTGACGATCAGTGTGCCTTGCTCTTCTGCACGCTCAAGGATGTACGTTGCGTAGATGTATTCAGTGTCAAACGGAGGATCTTTACGCATCAGAACCGCGTCTAACTCAGATAGCTCGATAGTTTGCTCTGATTTGAATTCGTACCAGCCGTTTGGATCTTCTTTTAGCTCAACCACTTTGGTGTCGGCAATGGCCACACCTTGGTCGAGGTGAAGATCATTCATTTCCATGTAGTGGATTTCGTAGCCGCGGCGTTGCGCTTCAAGCATCATGGCAAAGCTAGAGTCTTTCTTGATGTTAATGGACGAAATTGGGTCCATTACAATACCGAGTTTGATCATTATTTTTCTCCGTTTTAACCAAGATCGCCGAAACGAACTTGTAAAGCTGTAATTGCGGTAAGAGCCGCTGTTTCGGTGCGAAGTACACGCGGACCGAGAAGCGTCTCTTCAAATTGGTACTCGCGCGTCATATCGATTTCTTCAGCTGACAAACCGCCTTCAGGGCCAATCAGCAGGCGCACTTTTTCAACTGGTGTAGGCAGGGTGTTGATCGAGTATTTGGCACGAGGGTGAAGGTTGAGCTTAAGTCCATCGTACTCTTCTTTGCTCCACTCTTCCAAGCTCATGATTGGGCGAATTTCTGGAACGATGTTACGTCCACACTGCTCGCAAGCACTGATAGCAATCTTCTGCCATTGGGCCAGTTTCTTCTCAAATCGTTTTTGATCGAGCTTTACGCCACAACGTTCAGAAATAAGGGGAGTGATGGTATTTACTCCGAGTTCGACTGACTTCTGAATGGTGAACTCCATCTTGTCGCCTCGTGAAATCACCTGTCCTAGGTGAAGATCCAAAGGGGATTCAATGCTGTTCTCTACGCGCTCAGAGATGTCTACGAGGACATTCTTTTTGCTGACTTCTGCGATAACTGCGGGAAACTCTGCACCACTACCGTCAAATAGGAGAACTTCCTGACCTTCCTTCATACGAAGTACGCGGCCAATATGGCCAGCGGCGTCGTCACTTAAAGCGAGTGTACCAAGTTGGTGAATGGTTTCTGGATGATAAATTCGAGGGATACGCATGAGATTTCCAGCAAGAGAATAAACTTAGTTCCTAACATGGATGCTTTCCATCGAAAAAACAAGGGGCAAGAGGCGTTTCAATTGGAGTAAATGAAACGCCTCAAACAGAAAGATTAGCGATTGTCGCGATTGGTGAGGATTACAGTGCGCGACAGGCCTCTTGAACGAATGGATTATGGTTGCCTTGTACTTTGGCAATGCGCTTATCGCGTTCGCATTCCCATTTATCGGCTGGGTAGGTTTTGTTCCATGCACTCATTAACTGAGTTTGTTGCTTGGACAGTTTGAAGCCGTACTCCTTGCTCATATAAAGATAGGTACGAGCGATGGAGCCGCGTGCTCGATCGGGTGGCATGACTTTGCGTTGCTTGAAGTTTACCTGGACTTCACAACGACCATAGGTTGCGCCATCGATCCCATTCCACTGACTGAAATTGTAGTTAGAGCGATCACCATTTACCTCACCAATCGCAGGAGTCAGGTTGTGCAGATCGGCTTCCATTGAGCGGAATGTTTTGTCATTACGCGAGCAGTTTTTACGACCACCGCTTTGCCAGCATTGCAGCTGGTGCCCAAATTGCCAAGCTGGAACGACATGTTCCCACTCGATGCGTGAAGCACGCTTTTCTTGTTTGCGAACCTGGTAACCACAAGAGGAAAGATCAGGTAAGCCTTTCTTGCCTTGCCATTGAATATCACAGCCGCAATAAAAGCTGGTGGGATGATCTTGATAGATTTTTACCGCTTCGCGCTTAGCGGCTGAAAATGAACTTGGTGGCGCGGCCACGGCGGCACTGGATAGTGCAAGAATGAATAAAGAGAACAGGTATTTCATAGTTAAAGTCTTTAAAAAGTATGACTTTATCCATTCTATCACTCAGATATTAGCTTTCGTAATAAGCAAGTTAATAATAACAAAAGAAATGTTGGTCAATATTTCCTATTGAGACTTAATTGAACTGAGGATTAGGAAAGCTGGACACCAGTGAAGCTAAGAGGCTGACGACATTTTTGACACGAATACACGGCTTGTTTGCGCAGCACTTTGTTGTGACGGCGAATAGAAAGGGGATATGTCGTGCAGCGACATCGGTATTCGAAGGTTTTGCCTTGAACGGAAGAGACTTCGAAACTATGTGTGGTTTTGGCCGGAACGTTAAATACGGATTCCATTACGGTTTGCCACTCTTTGCCATGAGGACGGACGCGACCGTAAACCTGATATGTGATTAAGTGAGCGACCTCATGCGGTATCACTTCTTGCAAGAACGCTTGGGTGTTTTCTTTAAATAAAACCGGGTTAAGGCGAATCTCATTGAGCTGAAGGTACGCTTTTCCTGCTGCTTTACCTCGGACTTTAAAGGTCAGGCTGGGAATAGGGAATGAACGCTTAAAAGCATGTTCAGCTAATGCGATATAGTGCGCCATCACCTGTTTTGCTTTGTAGCTTAGTTCAATGTCCATTCGTTCCTCTCAAGTTCAATAAAAAGCCCCCGCAGTTGCGAGGGCCGGATCATAGCATCACTGAATTAAGGTGTGTGTTTTTTCTTAATCGTTGCATGGTAGGCGTGCCAAGTACCGTAGCCGAGAATAGGCATAGTAAACAGCATACCGATTCCGTAGGTGGCGAAACCAATTAAGATACCCCCACAGATGATTGCCGCCCACACGATCATTGCTGGAATGTTGGATTTGACCGCATTAAAGCTGGTGAATACCGCCGTCATCATGTCAACTCTGCGCTCCATCATTAATGGAATAGAGAAGGCAGAAATGCTGAATACCACGCTTGCTAGTACAAAACCAATGAGTGACCCAATCACTAAGAAGGGCAAGAACTCTGTCAGCGGTGCACCTTGAACGGAAGGGTACAATGCATGGAGAAGTGCGGCGATTCGCATCCAGAAAATCATACAAACCGCAAGCAGAACCGCAAATGCCCATTGAGAGCTTGAGTTACGACCTATCGCTTTCATTGAGTGGAACAGGCGAGCTTTGTGGCCGCGCTCTCGTTCCCAACTGGCATCATACAAACCTAGGGCTAAAAATGGCCCAATAAGCATATAGACGATCAAACTCGGCATCACGACAAGGTGCGTCCCTTGCCATTGCACAAGCAATACGATGCCAATCGCTGCTGCCATGAAGCACAGTCCATAAAAGGCACTAATGAGTGGCATACGCACGAAGTCATGAAGCCCTAGCGCGAGCCAGTGGAAAGGCGCGCTAAGATTGACCGTGTTGCACGGAATGGTTCTAGCGTATTCGTTATCAGGGACTTCCTTTCGTTTACTATGGAAGTCGGATGGATTGACTGTTCGAGGCATAACTCCTCCTTGGCTTATTCCTACACAGTTGTCTGTCAAATGACTTGTACCCATCGGAGTAAATAATTGTTCATTCTAACGCGTTCAAATACTCGATAATTCCGCGACAATGTTTGACTGGAAAATAATTATTTATCAAAACATTACGCGTTAATTTCAGGCGTTTTGACTACGCTATTCCTGACAGTTTGCTTACTTGGATTGGTACTAACCCCTATAAGTTTTAAAAGCATAAAGGATGTTTAGCTAACGTTTTCCCCAAGGTTGCTGTCGTCACACTAGCTTACATCCACGTTGTTACGGAAACGCAATTTAACAATATTTTAACTATTGGCGGAGTTGGGGGAATTTACAACTATTTGCTTAAAATTTGTTCTTAGTGGGTGGGGCTGGAGGATAGAGAAGGAGGGGAGTCGGGGGAAACAAAAAGCCCCCACCATAAGGCGAGGGCTTTGGAAATTCAGAGCAAGCTCGATTACTTGATGCCAGCGAATTCGCGAAGAAGTGCTGCTTTATCAGTCGCTTCCCATGGGAACTCTTCACGACCAAAGTGGCCGTATGCTGCTGTCTTCTTGTAGATTGGCTGCAGAAGGTTAAGCATTTCTTGCAGACCGTATGGACGTAGGTCGAAGAACTGACGTACTGCTTCGATGATGATGTCGTGAGATACTTTCTCAGTACCAAACGTTTCCACCATGATTGACGTTGGATCTGCCACACCGATAGCGTAAGAAAGTTGGATTTCACAACGGTCAGCCATACCAGCTGCAACGATGTTTTTCGCTACGTAACGCGCTGCGTATGCTGCACTACGGTCAACTTTTGATGGATCTTTACCTGAGAACGCACCACCACCGTGACGAGCCGCACCGCCGTAAGTATCTACGATAATCTTACGACCAGTTAGACCACAGTCACCCATTGGACCACCGATTACGAAACGGCCAGTTGGGTTGATGAAGAAGTTAGTCTCTTTGTTGATCCACTCTGAAGGTAGAACTGGCTTGATGATCTCTTCCATTACCGCTTCACGCAGTTCAGGAGTTGAGATTGAATCACAGTGCTGAGTTGATAGAACAACAGCATCGATACCTACGATCTTACCTTGGTCGTATTGGAACGTTACCTGAGATTTCGCATCTGGACGTAACCAAGGAAGTGTACCGTTCTTACGTACTTCTGCTTGTTTTTCAACAAGACGGTGAGAGTAAGTAATTGGAGCTGGCATTAAAACTTCAGTTTCGTTACATGCGTAACCGAACATGATGCCTTGGTCACCGGCGCCTTGCTCTTTTGGATCCGCTTTATCAACACCTTGGTTGATATCTGGTGACTGTTTACCAATTGTGTTTAGTACTGCACAAGAGTTCGCATCAAAACCCATATCTGAGTGTACGTAGCCGATTTCACGAACGGTTTCACGAGTTAGCTCTTCAATGTCAACCCATGCTGAAGTCGTGATTTCACCACCCACCATTACCATACCGGTTTTAACGTAAGTCTCACATGCAACACGAGCCTTTGGATCTTGCTCTAGAATCGCGTCAAGAACCGCATCAGAAATCTGGTCTGCAATTTTATCTGGATGACCTTCTGATACTGACTCAGAAGTAAACAGGTGCTTAGCCATGTTAGCTCCACTATATCTGGTTTAAAACTGGAGCATGATAAACGCTCCAGCGCAAAATAATACTAATATATGCAGGTGTATCTACATCTAGACGGCTATTCTAAGTTTGATTGCTCGAATTACAAGCTCTTTTTTGGTTTTTGTCACAACTAAACGTTTGCGTGAGTTATTTATTATTTTGGGAGTTTCAGGGGATTTAAATTCACAGATGCAATATTTGTGAGGTTTTGGGGTGGAAATCGTTTGCACACCCTGAGGGGCTTTGAGAGAATTATGACCAATTTTTTCGTTTCGCTTAACGTACTCAGGAGCAGACATGTCGTCTCGTAAACATCTTGCCAATGCAATCCGTGCTCTAAGCATGGATGGTGTTCAACAAGCTAACTCAGGTCACCCAGGTGCACCTATGGGTATGGCTGATATCGCTGAAGTTCTTTGGCGCTCTCATCTAAACCACAACCCATCGAACCCAGAATGGGCTGATCGTGACCGTTTTGTACTTTCAAACGGCCATGGCTCAATGTTGATTTACTCTCTACTACACCTAACGGGTTATGAGCTATCAATCGACGATCTGAAAAACTTCCGTCAGCTTCATTCAAAAACTCCGGGTCACCCAGAGTACGGTTATGCACCAGGTATCGAGACAACAACAGGTCCTCTAGGTCAAGGCATTACTAACGCAGTTGGTATGGCAATGGCTGAAAAAGCACTTGCTGCACAGTTCAACAAAGAAGGCCACGACATCGTTGACCACTTCACTTATGCGTTCTTAGGTGATGGCTGTCTGATGGAAGGTATTTCGCACGAAGCTTGTTCTTTGGCGGGCACACTAGGTCTTGGCAAACTGATCGCGTTCTGGGATGACAACGGCATCTCTATCGATGGTCACGTTGAAGGTTGGTTCTCTGACGATACACCTAAGCGTTTTGAAGCGTACGGCTGGCACGTAATCCCTGCAGTAGACGGTCACGATCCTGATGCGATCAATGCTGCAATTGAAGCGGCTAAAGCAGACCCTCGTCCTACATTAATCTGTACTAAGACGATCATCGGTTTCGGCTCTCCTAACAAGTCTGGTTCTCACGACTGTCACGGTGCGCCTCTAGGTCAAGATGAAGTTCAAGCGGCACGCGAGTACCTTGGTTGGGAATTCGGTCCATTTGAAATCCCTGCAGATGTATACGCAGAGTGGGATGCAAAAGAAGCTGGCGCAGCAAAAGAAGCGGCTTGGAACGAGAAATTTGATGCTTACGCTGCGGCTTACCCAGCAGAAGCGGCTGAGCTGAAGCGTCGTCTAAACGGCGAGCTACCTGCACAGTGGGAAGAGAAAGCAAACCAAATCATTGCTGATCTTCAATCAAACCCAGCAAATATCGCGTCACGTAAAGCCTCTCAAAATGCGCTAGAGGCGTTTGGTCAAATGCTTCCAGAATTCATGGGCGGCTCTGCTGACCTTGCACCTTCTAACCTTACTATGTGGTCTGGCTCTAAGTCTCTTGAAGCGAATGACTTCTCAGGTAACTACATCCACTACGGTGTGCGTGAGTTTGGTATGACAGCGATCATGAACGGTATCGCGCTACACGGCGGTTTCGTTCCTTACGGTGCAACGTTCCTGATGTTCATGGAATACGCTCGTAACGCAATGCGCATGGCGGCTCTGATGAAAGTTCAGAACATCCAGGTATACACGCACGATTCTATCGGTCTTGGCGAAGATGGCCCAACTCACCAACCAGTTGAGCAAATGGCTTCTCTACGTCTGACTCCAAACATGAGCACATGGCGTCCATGTGACCAGGTTGAATCAGCAGTGGCTTGGAAACTAGCGATTGAACGTAAAGATGCACCAACAGCACTTATCTTCTCTCGTCAGAACCTAGCACAACAAGAGCGTACTGCAGAGCAAGTAGCAGACATCGCGAAAGGTGCTTACATCCTGAAAGATTGCGAAGGCAAGCCAGAGCTTATCCTTATCGCAACAGGTTCAGAAGTTGAGCTAGCGGTTGAAGCAGCAGCGCAGCTAACTGCAGAAGGCAAGCAAGTACGTGTTGTTTCAATGCCATCAACAGATGCATTCGACAAACAAGACGCAGCTTACCGTGAAGCAGTACTGCCATCAGACGTTACAGCGCGTATCGCTATCGAAGCGGGCATCGCAGACTTCTGGTACAAGTATGTAGGCTTCGGCGGCAAGATCATCGGTATGACTACCTTCGGTGAATCTGCACCAGCAGGCGAACTGTTCAAGATGTTCGGTTTTACTACAGAAAACGTAGTAAATACTGCAAAAGAGCTATTAGCGTAATTAAATACGTTAATGAAAAGCCGAGCAGCGATGCTCGGCTTTTTTATACCCATAGTGTCGGTAAAAAGCACATACTTAATGCGTTTTTGTTTGTCATCGGGTACTATCTGTGACACGAATTATTGGTAGGGCGAAGGATAAATGCTAAAGGTTGCGATCAATGGATTTGGGCGTATAGGTCGTAATGTTCTGCGAGCTGTGTACGAAAGCGGCAAACATCAGCAGATTAAGGTTGTAGCGGTAAATGAGCTGGCTCAGCCTGAAGCGATGGCGCACTTACTTCAATATGACACCAGTCATGGCCGTTTTGGCAAAAAGATCTCTCATGACCAAGAGCACTTATATGTTCACCACAACTCATGCCACCAAGATGCTGGCGAATATGATGCTATCCGGATCTTACACCTAGCCGACATTGAACTTCTTCCTTGGCGTGACCTCGAAGTTGACATCGTATTAGATTGTACGGGTGTCTATGGCTGTAAAGCTGACGGCTTAGCGCATATAGAAGCGGGTGCTAAAAAAGTACTGTTTTCCCACCCAGGGGCAGCCGACATCGATAACACTATTATCTACGGTGTAAACCACGAAACCCTTAAAGATGAACATGTCGTTGTTTCTAATGGTTCCTGCACGACAAACTGTATCGTTCCTATCATCAAAGTCTTAGATGAAGCATTCGGAATTGAGTCTGGCACCATTACGACTATCCATTCATCTATGAACGATCAACAGGTCATCGACGCTTACCATAGCGATTTACGTCGTACCCGTGCTGCAAGCCAATCTATCATTCCTGTTGACACCAAGTTGCATAAGGGGATTGAAAGAATCTTCCCGAAATTTTCTAACAAATTTGAAGCTATTTCCGTTCGCGTTCCGACAGTTAACGTTACTGCAATGGATTTAAGTGTCACAATTAGTACAAATGTGAAAGTTAATGACGTAAATCAAACCATTGTTAACGCATCTCAGTGTACATTACGTGACATTGTTGACTATACTGAATCGCCACTCGTTTCCATCGATTTTAATCACGACCCCCATAGTGCGATTGTGGATGGAACTCAAACAAGAGTGAGTAACGGGCAGCTAGTAAAAATGCTCGTATGGTGCGATAACGAATGGGGCTTTGCTAATCGGATGCTGGATACCGCTTTAGCAATGCAAGCTGCGAAGTAATCCGTAAAGCAGCAGTGGAAAAATATTTATTTTTAACCTTGAAATAAATATTGGATGTCTCCATATTCTATAACCAGTTTGAAGAATTAACAGGCTTGGCAGGGTTGCCGAGTTTTCAAAAACTTTAATTTTTAAATATTTGAGAGGACACAACATGTCTGTAATCAAGATGACTGACCTGGATCTTGCAGGTAAACGTGTATTTATCCGTGCTGACCTAAACGTGCCAGTAAAAGACGGAAAAGTAACTTCTGATGCACGTATCATCGCATCTCTTCCAACTATTAAGCACTGCCTAGAAGCAGGCGCTAAAGTAATGGTTACTTCTCACCTAGGTCGCCCAACTGAAGGTGAATACGCTGAAGAGTTCTCTCTACAACCTGTTGTTAACTACCTAAACGACGCACTAGATTGCGAAGTTAAGCTAGCAAAAGACTACCTAGATGGCCTAGAGCTAAACGCTGGTGAACTTGTTGTTCTAGAAAACGTTCGCTTCAACAAAGGCGAAAAGAAAAACGAAGAAGAGCTATCTAAGAAGTACGCAGCACTATGTGACGTATTCGTAATGGATGCATTCGGTACGGCTCACCGTGCTCAAGCGTCAACTCACGGCGTTGGTATGCACGCTCCAGTAGCTTGTGCTGGTCCTCTACTAGCAAACGAACTAGATGCACTAGGCAAAGCAATGGACAACCCAGCTCGTCCAATGGTTGCTATCGTAGGTGGTTCAAAAGTTTCTACTAAACTGACTGTTCTTGAGTCTCTATCTAAAATCGCTGACCAGCTTGTTGTTGGTGGCGGTATCGCAAACACATTCATCGCAGCTGCGGGCCACAACGTTGGTAAGTCTCTATACGAAGCAGACCTAGTAGACACAGCTAAGAAGCTAATGGATGAGTGTGCAATTCCAGTAGCAACTGACGTTGCATGTGCGAAAGCATTCGATGAAAACGCAGAAGCTGAAATCAAAGACGTTTCTGAAGTTCAAGACGACGACATGATCTTCGACCTTGGCCCTGACTCAACAGCGGCACTAGCTGAGATTCTTAAAAACGCGAAAACTATCCTTTGGAATGGTCCAGTAGGTGTATTCGAGTTCAAGAACTTCGAAGCTGGTACTAAAGGTATCTCTGAAGCTATCGCAACTTCTGAAGGCTTCTCTGTTGCAGGTGGTGGTGACACGCTAGCAGCTATCGACAAGTTCGGTATCAAAGCTGACGTATCTTACATCTCTACTGGTGGCGGCGCTTTCCTTGAGTTTGTAGAAGGTAAAGTTCTTCCTGCAGTAGAAATGCTAGAAGCACGCGCTAAGTAATTAAAGCAAAGCGGGGGAGTTATTCTCCCGCTTTGTTGTTTGCTGCAACGTGAGAGGAACTCTGCTAGAATAGCCTCTGTTGTGAGCAAACGTTTGCAAGATTTTCAACTTAACAAGTTTTGTTTAAAAACGACAGATAAATAGGATTGAATCCATGTCTAAGATCTTCGACTTCGTAAAACCAGGTGTTATCTCTGGCGATGACGTTCAGAAAGTTTTTGAAGTAGCGAAAGAAAACAACTTCGCACTTCCAGCTGTAAACGTTGTAGGTACTGACTCTGTAAACGCAGTACTAGAAGCAGCAGCAAAAGTTAAAGCTCCAGTTGTTGTTCAGTTCTCTAACGGCGGCGCAGCTTTCTTCGCTGGTAAAGGCGTGAAACTTGAAGGTCAAGGTGCTCAAATCCTTGGTGCTGTAGCTGGTGCTAAATACGTTCACGCTGTAGCTGAAGCTTACGGTGTACCAGTAATTCTACACACTGACCACGCTGCTAAGAAACTTCTACCTTGGATCGACGGTCTACTAGATGCTGGTGAAGAGCACTTCGCTCAAACTGGTAAGCCTCTATTCTCTTCTCACATGATCGACCTTTCTGAAGAGTCTCTAGAAGAGAACATCGAAATCTGTGCTAAATACCTAGAGCGTATGGCTAAGATGAACATGACTCTAGAGATCGAACTAGGTTGTACTGGTGGTGAAGAAGACGGCGTAGATAACTCTGACATGGACGCATCTGAGCTTTACACTTCTCCAGAAGACGTTGCTTACGCATACGAGAAACTAAGTGCAGTTAGCCACCGTTTCACTATCGCAGCATCTTTCGGTAACGTACACGGCGTTTACAAGCCAGGTAACGTTGTTCTTACTCCAACTATCCTACGTGATTCTCAAGCGTACGTTTCTGAGAAGTTCGGCCTACCAGCTAACTCTCTAAACTTCGTATTCCACGGTGGTTCTGGTTCTTCTCAAGCAGAAATCCAAGAGTCTATCGGTTACGGTGTTATCAAAATGAACATCGATACAGATACACAGTGGGCAACTTGGGATGGTATCCGTAAGTACGAAGCTGAAAACCACGATTACCTACAAGGTCAAATCGGTAACCCAACTGGCGAAGACGCGCCAAACAAGAAGTACTACGATCCACGCGTATGGCTACGTGCTGGTCAAGCTTCAATGGTTACTCGTCTTGAGCAAGCATTTGCTGACCTTAACGCAGTTGACGTACTATAATTCGATTGAATTAAAGTTGTTAAAAACCCGCTCATTGAGCGGGTTTTTTTATGTCTTCAATCTGCTGTTTATCTGATTGGCGCTCTTTAAAACCTACGATCGTTATTGAATAATTTACTACCAGCATTGGTTGTGTATGATTGGTATACAACAGGTTGCTTTTTGTAGACTGCATGTTTGGATTTAGGTAATAAAAGTAGCGAAATGGGTTAGCATTGCGTAACCTGTAACAGGCAGATATAGGAAAACTCTGATAACGTCTTGTTTTGCTTCTCTTTGCGAAATTCTGACTTTGCAAAACGTCAAAGTTGATATATCGTGCCAAAATTCTGACACTGTTCAGTTTTATAATAGTGATATTGTTACAGATAAGAACCTATAAAAAATAAGGTTCATAAATAAGCGGCAATTGGTTTTATATCTTGATTTGAGGATAAGCATTATGGCAGGTGAATCGGTGGGTATCGATAACACATTAACAGATGGGCTGACTAAAGCTGAGACTTGGCTTTCAAACAACTCAGACCTTCTTGTTCAATATGGTGTAAACATTATTTCAGCACTGATTATTCTATTTATCGGTAATATTATCGTTAAAGCAGTCGCTGGAAGTGTAGCTAAAGTACTTGAAAAGAAAAACATGGATAAGGCTGTCGTTGAATTTATTCACGGTCTTGTTCGTTACTTACTGTTCGTTATCGTTCTTATCGCCGCTCTTGGTCGTGTAGGTGTTCAAACTGCCTCTGTAGTTGCGGTAATCGGTGCGGCTGGTCTTGCTGTTGGTCTTGCTCTGCAAGGTTCACTATCAAACTTTGCGGCAGGCGTGCTTATCGTTGCATTCCGTCCATTTAAGTCTGGCGATTATGTAGAAATCGGTGGTGTAGCGGGTAGTGTTGAAGCAATTCAAATTTTCCAAACGATTCTAAAAACGCCTGATAACAAAATGGTTGTAGTTCCTAACTCTTCAGTTATTGGCGGTGCAATCACTAACTACTCTCGTCACGCGACTCGCCGTGTTGATTTGGTTATTGGTGTTTCTTATAAAGCGGATCTGAAACTAACTAAGAAAGTTATCCGTGAAACACTAGAAAAAGATCCACGCATCCTTAAAGATCCAGATATGACAATCGGTGTACTGGCTCTAGCGGATTCTTCAGTTAACTTTGTTGTTCGTCCTTGGGTTAAAACGGCAGATTACTGGGGCGTTTACTTTGACTCAATGCAAGGCATCAAAGAAGCTTTGGATGCAAATGGCATCGAGATTCCATTCCCACAAATGGATATTCACCTGAACAAAGTAGAAGCGTAATCAAAGCGAATTTCTATTTAGAGAGCGAGGCAAATTTGCCTCGCTTTTTTTATGCATATTTTTTATGCATAGTAGAGAAGGTTATCTACATTAAGTTTCTGCATAACGAGAGTTATCACCAGTATTTGGCTAGCAACTCGCTCGCTAGAACATAGGCGATAGCAAACATCATCAATGCGACACCAATATCTATGCCTTTTTTCACTTTAGGCTTAGACAGAGTCGGACCCAATTTGGCTGCACCCAGAGATAGGGTAAAGAACCACACAAACGAGGCCATCATGGTGCCCAGTGCAAATGCGATGCGGTCATGTCCCTCAAACTGGCCACCAATAGAACCAAGAATAACGACGGTGTCTAAGTACAAATGTGGGTTCAATACCGTAACTGCAAGTGCGCCTAAAATCACGGTGCGACGACCACGAGCTATTACTTCCCCTTTGGTTTCCGATTCATTTTCTGGCTTGAATGCACTTCTCATTGATAGATAACCATAGACACTTAGGAAAGCAATACCACCGAGCGTTACAGCGGTCAGAAGCATTTCATTTTGCGATAAAACCGCACCACCACCGAATATACCAAGAGAAATAAACAGCATATCCAGAATGCTGCAGATGGTGGCTGTGGTGAGATGGTGGTTGCGTTTTATGCCTTGATTCAAGACATAAGCATTTTGCGCGCCAATCGGAATGATCATCGATGCCCCTAATCCAAACCCTTGCAATACAACCCAAAAACTCACAATTCACCTCAAAAAATAGCAATTAAATTCACGAAGAGGAGCAAGATAAAGGCTTTGATGAAATAAGTATAATTAATGATTTTAATATATTATTAGTAAAACTTATCAAGATGGATGAAGAGGGAAATTTTCATGAGAGGGCTGGATTATAAGTGGATAGAAGCGCTTGATGCCGTCGTCTATCAAGGAAGCTTTGAGCGAGCCGCTGAGAGCCTTTATGTCTCTCAATCTGCTATTTCTCAGAGAATTAAACAGTTAGAAAAGTTTCTTGCTCAACCTGTACTTATTCGTGAGCAGCCACCTAAGCCGACGCCAATAGGCAAGAAGCTGCTCGGGTTGTATCGTCGGGTTCGCATGCTGGAACATGAAATCCTACCTGAACTAAAAAATGACACCACTACACGCCCGGTTCAGTTGTCGTTGGCGACGAATGCGGACAGCTTGGCTACGTGGCTGTTACCTGCATTGCAAGATGTGATGAAAACTCGTCAAGTTGAGTTAAAACTCGCTATTTATGGTGAATCGCGCTCTATTGAAAAGCTAAGAAGTGGGGAAGTTGCAGGAGCCATCAGCCTGGAATCTCAGGCTATTCCTGGCTGTAGAGCGGACTATTTAGGACGTATTGATTATGTCTGTGTTGCTAGCCCTGAATTCTATCAACGTTATTTTTCTGAGGGCGTAAACAATAAAACACTCTCTAAAGCCCCAGCCGTATCGTACGATCAATATGATGATCTACATAAAGCCTTTCTTACCAAGCATTTTAATGTGCGCCCCGATAGCGTGATTCATCATAATATAAGCAGCTCTGAAGCGTTTCTGAAAATGGCGATGGCGGGTGTTGCGTATTGCCTGATTCCCCGTTTACAGATCTCGAATGAATTGGAGCAAGGTTCGCTCATTGATATTACTCCGGGATTCCTGATGACCTATCGAATTTACTGGCATCACTGGCAATTGGAAACCGGCGTATTACAAGAAATTTCGCAGGCAATCGTCGGTTATGCTCAACGTCATTTACCGCAGTAGAATGCAATAACAATGACGTTAACGCGTACCTCTTGCATTGATTTGGTTAAAAATTACACCAAAGTTACACAGTCAAAGTTGTGTTAGAAGTGGGCGAGGGTGGTTGGATAATCGTCGAAAGTTCCTATTATCAAGCATTATATGCTCAAAGCTTTCTAAGTTTTTGGGTATTCCCCCGGACGGCTTCAGTGGTTTTCGCTACTGTATTTTTGCTCTGGGACATGTCTTTTATATATGGATGGATCTGTCGAATGAAACTGTATTCGTGTTTGCTGGCTACTTTGCTCAGCCTTACCAGTGTTTCAGCCCTAGCTACTACACCTGAATTTGCACACGTAACGACAACAGGTTATGGCGAGGTAATTGCTACGCCAGATATGGCGACTTTTTCGGTTAAAGTGGTGGATACGACGATGACTGCCGAGCAAGCGAAGCTGTCGGTGGATACGACTGTCGATGAGTTTTTGCAAAAACTGTCAGATGCAGGATTATCTAAAGACAGTATTACCAGTTCGAATCTGTACCTGGCTCCTCAATACCATTATCCAAAATCGGGTAAGGCTGAGCTGGTAGGTTATCGCGCCTCTCGCAGTATTAACGTTACGGTTAAGGATTTAGCCAACCTTAATCAGTACCTTGATATGGCAATACAAGCGGGTATTAACCAGGTTGATAATATTCAGCTTAAGGTGAGTAATCAGGCTGAGTATCAACAGAAAGCTCGCTTGGCTGCGATCAAAGATGCCAGAGAAAGTGCTGCCTCTTTAGCTTCTGGCTTTGATAAGACTCTGGGGGATATCTGGCGGGTCAACTACAACAACACTTACCCAACACCAGTTTTAATGCGCTCCATGGCGATGGAAGGCAAGCAGAATGCCAATAGTTATCAGGACTCTACGATGGTGATCCGAGATCAGGTAGAGGTTATCTACAAGCTGAAATAAGGCGCATCCTATTTTCAGATATAAAAAAGGCAGGGAAATTCCCTGCCTTTATTGTTTCTGTGCTTCTTAGTGAAGAATACGAGAACGAATCGTGCCTTCGATACTTTTCAGCTTGATAAGTGCTTCTTCTGAACGTTCAGTTTCCACATCGATAACCACGTAGCCGATTTCAGCTGCAGTTTGCAGGTACTGTGCGGCGATGTTGATGCCTTCTTCAGCAAAGATAGTGTTTATCTGAGTCAGGATACCTGGGCGGTTTTTGTGGATGTGTAGCAAGCGAGAAACTTCACCACCGTGCTCAGGTAGAGATACTTCAGGGAAGTTTACGCTTGAAAGCGTTGAACCGTTGTCAGAGTATTTCGCTAGTTTGCCAGCCACTTCTACACCGATGTTTTCTTGCGCTTCTTGCGTAGAACCACCGACGTGTGGAGTCAGAATAACATTGTCGAACTTCTGTAGTGGAGATTCGAACGGGTCTGCGTTTGTTTTTGGTTCAACAGGGAATACATCAATAGCTGCACCAGCCAGATGACCTGCTTCTAACGTGCTGCAAAGAGCTGGAATATCAACAACGGTACCACGAGCAGCGTTGATAAAGATTGCGCCTGGTTTCATGCGAGCAAACTCTTCTTCACCCATCATGTTCTTCGTTTCAGGTGTTTCTGGAACATGCAGTGAGATAACATCACATTTATTCAGTAGTTCGCTCATGGTATGAACTTGCGTGGCATTACCAAGAGACAACTTGTTTTCGATGTCGTAGTAGTAAACGCGCATACCAAGGTTTTCAGCGATAATACCCAGCTGAGTTCCGATGTGGCCGTAACCGATAATACCAAGACGCTTACCACGAGCTTCGTAAGAGTTATCTGCGCTCTTTTTCCAAATGCCGCGATGTGCAAGTGCGTTCTTTTCAGGAATGCCTCGTAGAAGCAATAGAATCTGACCAAGAACCAGCTCGGCTACGCTTCGAGTGTTTGAGAAAGGTGCGTTAAACACAGGAACGCCACGTTTTGCAGCCGCGTCGAGATCGACTTGGTTAGTACCGATACAAAAACAGCCAATAGCAACCAGTTTGTTTGCCGCATTGATCACTTCTTCCGATAGATTAGTGCGGGAGCGAATGCCGATGAAGTGAACATCTTTAACCGCTTCAATCAGTTCCTCTTCAGGAAGTGAACCTTTGTGGTATTCAATGTTGGTGTAACCAGCAGCTTGAAGAACTTCAACTGAAGAAGGGTGAAGTCCCTCAAGTAAGAGGATCTTAATCTTGTCTTTTTCCAGCGAAACTTTGGCCATTTTTTCTCGTCCTTAAAATGGAAAGGTGGGCTAATATGGCGCACATTGGGCAAAACCATTAAAAAGGGGATAATTAATAGTTTTGTAGGAGGACAAACGTTTCCTTGTGCGTCTTCTGTTCAATAAAGTAACAAAAAAAAATAGCTTTGGGTAAGAAAATTACGGAATAAGGAATAATTTTATTTGGTGAAAGAATGAAAAACGGTGCTTTGCAGCACCGTATGTAATGAAATAACCGAAAAATGAACCTGATAGGCGAATTATCTAGGTTTTTTACTCTTCGATTTTTGCACCTTCAGGCGTGCCTGTGATAACCACATCCGCACCACGATGAGCAAACAGACCATTAGTGACAACACCTGCGATGCTGTTGATCTTATCTTCCATTTCTTTCGGGTTAGTGATCTGCATGTTGTGTACATCCAGAATCACGTTGCCGTTATCTGTCACTACGCCTTCGCGGTAAGCAGGGTCACCACCAAGTTTAACCAATTCACGTGCCACGTATGAGCGAGCCATTGGGATCACTTCTACAGGTAATGGGAACTGACCTAGAACATCTACTGCTTTTGTATCGTCCACAATGCACACGAACTTTTCTGAGATTGCTGCGACGATTTTTTCACGTGTTAACGCGGCGCCACCACCTTTGATCATGTCACGCGTTGGGTTGATTTCATCCGCGCCATCAACATAAACATCTAGCTTAATTACGTCGTTACACTCAAATACTTCAATACCAAGCTCTTTTAGACGCTCAGTCGAAGCTACAGAGCTAGAGACTGCACCTTTGATATCGTCTTTGATAGTCCCTAGTGCATCGATGAAGTGATTCACGGTAGAGCCAGTGCCTACACCGACAATGCTGCCTTTTTCAACATATTTTAATGCTGCCCAACCAGCCGCTTTTTTCATTTCATCTTGAGTCATGCCAATCTCCTGAATAGATGTTCGTTAACATTTGCGGCGTGATTATAGCGGGTAAGTGCTAGTTTTCCCATTGCCAGATTCGGCTTGGAGTCACGATCTTAGGCAGTGGAATGTCCCAGCTTTCAATTGGCAGGCGTTCAACATGCTGGCAGTCATGAGCGATACCAACAGGTGTGGCACCTTCACCACTGGCAAACCAATGTGAAAGGGTGCGATCGTAATATCCACCGCCCATTCCTAGACGATGGCCAATACTGTCGAAACCTACCAATGGCGTGCAGATAAGATCGAGCTGGCGAACAGGCATAAGGTGGCGAATATCGAGCTTTGGCTCAAGAATGCCATATTTGTTGTAGATGAGTTGATCATCACTCAGGTACTGAAGAAACAGTAACTGACCTTTTGAAAAAGGATGGATGACTGGTAGATATATTGATTTCCCTTGTTGCCATAGCCACTCGATAAGGGGCTTGGTATCCAGTTCACCATCCGCAGAAAGATAAATAGCAATGTGCTGAGAATGCTGTATTTCAGGAAGTTGGGAAAATTGACTGACTAGGTCGAGCGCCGCTTGAAACTGTGTGTCACTACATAGAGCGTTACGTTTTTCACGGATCAATTTACGAAAGTCTTGTCGAGAAAGTTCTGACATAGAGGAATACCCCAGGGTGCCGTTGAGGATTGTGGCCCTTGAACCAGCTGGTTCAAGGCGGATCAGCACTGATAACCGTAGGCTTCTCGGTACATGCCAAGCTTGCTCAATAGTTACCAAATACTAACCCTTAGGTATTGCTTATCGGCTCAGGGACTTACATCCTGCTGACGCACACCCCAGGGTAAATTTTGTATTTACTGCTGTCCTTGCGTAACTTTACTTAATGCGTTCTCTAGAGACGCAGTGAGCTGTTCCATTCGCTCAGTAATTTCTTGCTGTTGCCCGCTCGATTCGTATGACTTGGTCTGTAATTCATAACAAATGTTCAACGCGGCAAAAGTCAGCAGCTGAATTTCATTGGTTACCTTAGTACGTTCGCTCATCTCTTTCAATCGTCGATCGAGATCTTTTGCTGCTGCAACGAGAGACTCTTCTTGGCCCGCAGGACAATTCACTCGAGTTACTTTGCCTAGTATTTGAACGTCGATCGCTTGATTGCTCATGATGAATAAACTCTATATTCGCGCTATCTAAGGTGTTGCTCTATGCAACTACCGAGGAGGAAACTATAGGAAAACCGCTATTAAGATTCAAGCATTTCCCATCACAGAAAGAGAAATGATGACGTGATCACACAGGAATTCGGCAAATTGAGCAAATGGTGTTCAAAATGAATTTGATAGTCGTTTCGGACGACTAGGCTTGATGGTAGGATATATCGAAACAAATTTATGCAAGAATGAGCCAAGCTATGAGTGAAATCACCCTTCCTGAATACCAATCTATTGCTGCTGAGTTAAAATCTGCAAGTCTGGCGGTTACCCCGGCAGAGTTACACGGGTTGCTTGTCGGCATGCTAAGTGGTGGATTGGCGATTAACGACCAAACCTGGCAACCAATCCTGTTTGATTACACTAACGACGGCATGGGCTGGCCTGCTACATCGTTAGCGTTCGCACAGAGCGTATTCAAAGTTTCTGTCAGTGAGCTTACCGGCTCTTCAATGGAGCTGTCGTTGTTACTGCCAGATGAAGCTGGTGAAGAAGGTTTGTTTGCTTTAGCCGACGGTTTGTCTGATTTTGTTAACCACTTTATCTCTGGCTTAGGTTTGGCTGGCATTGCGATTGGCAAAGCTTCTGACGATGTAAAGGAAGCGTTGGCCGATTTAGAAGAAATTGCCAAGTTGGGTATTGATGAAGACGACGATCTTGGCGAGCAAGCGCAGCTGCTTGAGCAAGTGATCGAACATGTTAAAGCGTGTGTTCTGACTATCCATGCCGAGTTTGGTGCACGACCTGATAGCAGTGACAGTAAACCAACGATCCACTAATTACAGATTGTTCAGAGGTAAGTAAGCATGAGGCAATATGATGTAGTCATTGCTGGTGGTGCTATGGCTGGTGCGACGTTGGCACTGGCGATCGAACACTTATCCAAGGCGGCTCTGCGCATTGCTGTCGTCGAGCCATTTAAAGCTCAGTCGGATTCCCACCCCGGGTTTGACTCGCGCTCTATCGCCTTATCATACGGAACCGTTAATCTTCTGCGCCACTTACAGCTTTGGTCAGTCATCGAGCCTTTTGCTACGCCAATTGAACATATCCATGTTTCTGATCGTTCTCATGCAGGGATGACTGATATCACCAAGCAAGAGGTTGGGGTTGAAGCGCTGGGATATGTGGTTGAGCTTGCTGATGTCGGGCGTGTTTACCAAGAGCTACTTACAAGTAGTGCCTCGATAGATTTCTTCTGTCCCGACTCCGTCACCTATATTGAGCGAGAGCAAGATCATACTCAGGTTGAATTAAGCAGCGGGGAAAAGCTAGAAGCTAAGCTTTTAGTCGCGGCCGATGGTGCCGTTTCACAGTGCTGCCAGCAAGTCGGATTAGAGTTGTCTGAACATGACTTTGAGCAAGTGGCTATAATTGCTAACATCGTAACTCAGGAGCCGCATCAAGGGCGTGCGTTTGAACGTTTTACTGAAAACGGCCCCGTCGCTTTGCTGCCGATGAGTGACAACCGTATGTCGCTGGTGTGGTGTTTGCACCCGGATGAAGCTGAATCCGTTTTGGCACTCTCTGAGAGTGAATTTCTTGCACGCTTACAGCAGGATTTTGGCTGGCGTTTAGGTGCCCTTAAGAAAGTAGGGCTACGTGCAAGTTACCCGCTATTGCTACGTCATCGTAAGCAGAATATTTCACACCGTTTTGCAATTGTGGGCAACGCCGCTCAAACACTGCACCCGATCGCCGGGCAAGGCTTCAACCTGGGTATTCGTGATGTGGTGTCTCTGGCTGAAGAAGTTATTAAGCAGAGTGAAGATGTTGGGCGTTATCAAGGCTTGATGCGTTTTAGTCAGCGTCGTGAAGCAGACCGTAGAGAAACCATCTGGTTAACGAGCTCGCTCGTGCATGTTTTTTCAAATGATTTACCCGCGATGCGAATCGGGCGCAATGCCGCTTTAGCCGCGATGGATAACCTTTCTATTTTTAAGCAGCCACTTCTACGCCACACTCTTGGCTTAGTAAAACGATGATCGGTTGCAACGAATTAGCTAAAAACTAGGTAAGTAAAAGCAATGATGCAAAGTGTAGATATCGCCATCATCGGCGGAGGAATGGTTGGGTTAGCGCTTGCCGCCGCATTCAAAGACAGTGACCTGCGAATCGCTGTCATTGAAGGTAGTGTACCTGACGATAAACTGAATGAACTGCCCGATGTGCGCGTGTCTGCATTGAGTCGCTCTAGTGAAACCATATTACGTAAGCTGGGAGCCTGGCAGGGCATTGAACAGCGCAGAGCGTCGCCATACTATGGTATGGAAGTTTGGGAACAGGACAGCTTTGCCAAAATAGAGTTTGATGCCCAAAGCATGGCGCAGCCTGATCTGGGCCATATTGTTGAAAACAGAGTGATTCAACTGGCACTGCTGGAGCAAGTTGAGAAGCAAGACAACGTGACGCTGTTTATGCCTGCCCGTTGCGCTACATTGGCCGTTGGTGAGCAAGAAAGCTGGCTAACACTGGATAATGGACAAGCGATGACGGCCAAACTAGTGGTTGGTGCGGATGGTGCAAACTCTTGGCTGCGTCGTCAGATGGACATTCCTCTTACTCATTGGGATTACGGCCATAGCGCGTTGGTCGCAAATGTAAAAACTGCCGAACCGCATAACCATATCGCGCGTCAGATTTTTACTCCACATGGCCCATTGGCACTATTACCAATGTCTCAACCTAATATGTGCTCCATTGTTTGGTCGACAGAGCCAGACAGAGCTGAGCATTTACTTGCTATGGATGAACATGAATTCAATAAAGCGTTAACCAGTGAGTTCGATGCACGTCTTGGCTTGTGTGGGGTTGTAGGCGCACGCGCCGCATTTCCGCTTAAAATGCGTTATGCACGAGACTTTGTCGTCGAACGAGTAGCATTAGTGGGTGACGCTGCGCATACCATTCATCCACTTGCTGGCCAAGGTGTGAACTTGGGGCTTCTGGATGCAGCAAGTTTGGCTCAGGAAGTTCTGGCTTTATGGAATCAAGGGCAGGATATTGGTAGTAAGCGTAACCTTCGCAGTTACGAGCGCTGGCGTAAAGCGGAATCGGCTAAGATGATTGCTGCTATGCAAGGTTTCCGTGACTTGTTCTCTGGTGAGAATCCGGCTAAGAAGCTGATACGTGGTATTGGTTTGAGCCTGGCTGGGCAATTACCTGGGGCGAAAGATGAGATCATGAAACGAGCGCTCGGCTTGAAAGGTGATCTGCCAGAGTTAGCACGTCAATAGATGTTTATCTGAGAACAAAAAAAGGCTGAATCATTCAGCCTTTTAATCAGTGAGTGTTAGCTAAGCATATGCGCATCGGAGTTTCATTATTTCTTTGTTGATCTCTTTTACGGCTCTGAAGTGACGTTGCTCCGCTTTCTCAGGCAGCATTAGTTTGCCGTTATCAAACTCGAATTTACCGACCCCGTAAATATAAATTCTTCCCTTAAAAAGACGACTTATATGTTTAGCAATCATACCTGGTGTATAGCGCTTAAACAGTCTCATATTTACTTTCCTTTTTTCTTACCTAGCTCAGGTTATTCTACGTTTTTCACGCGAAATTATTGTGATAGCAATACTACTAAGTGCAGGTGAGATGTAACAACTTAGAGATTTGTGCTGTCTTTGGCAAATTGACGGCTTTATGTCTCAAATTGCGTGAGGATTACCCCAAAATTCACCTATTAAGAAACGTTATTCGTTCTTTATTCTTTTGTACGTGGTGCATTAAGCAATAGTTTTGTTACAGGATTAAGAATAGAAGGAAATTGAATGTTTGCTAAATGTTTCTTTTTTAACGCTCATTCCATTTTCTCTTGTTACTTATTCTTAGAGTAAGAAGGCTGAGAAAAAGTTCATACAAAAAAAAGCCCGCTTTAGCGGGCGAATAGTCACAGATGCATTACACAAAAGTGGATTGCTGACTTAACAAAGACTGTTATCGAAATCAGCGGATTCACTTTATGTCGGCTGAGTCCTGTTGAAAACTCAACCAACACAAGCATCATATACGAGTTTTTTCTTAGTGACTATTTATGTTTTAAAAATGATTAAAAATTCTCAAGCAATTTACGCGTGATGTGATCTGTGTCACGTGTTGGGGGCTGGTCTTGTAATCGATTACGCTCGTAGTCTAAATCAACGACAAATATCCGCGACGACAGGCTGACATAGCTTGACTAGGTCATCGATTGATAAAGCGATGCCTGCCATTCGATCACCACTGCTGATCGTGACTTCCCCTTCGTTTAAGAGGCTTGGGTCAAAAACGATTGGCATATGACGTTTAAGTAACAGCGGAGTCACTGTGCCAATTTTGTATCCGGTAATGCTTTCAACATCCGCTTGGTCGACACAAGTCATGCGTCGGCATTGAAGGAGTGAGCGAACCTTTTTAGGGTCAATACTTCGGTCTCCTGGAGCACAGGCAAGTGCATAAAGATTCCCCATATCTCTCAGCAGGATAGCTTTAACCATTTGAGAAGGGCGAATGCCACGCTGCTGCGCGGCATCTTCAATGGTGGTAGAAGGTCTTTGATGCGGTAGCAAGCGAAACGTGATGTTTTGCTCTGCCAAAAACTGCATTAAAGGGGTTTCAATGAGTTTACTCATCGTCAAGGCTGTAAGGCAGTTCTGCGATGGTCCATTCACATTCTGGCTGAGAGACTAAACGCAAACGCGTGTCGTCATCTAAGTTATTGGGTAAGACGATCAAGCCAATTGCTTGGTTATCGGCAAACTGGTAATGAGTCAGTAGAGCACCGACTGAGCGCCAGTTCTCACCAACACTACGTTCTAGTTGGACTGGTTCATCATTGAGGTTTGTCGCTGTTGCGCCTTTCACGATGTACATCGCACGTTTATTCGTACCGCGGTATTTGGCACGTGCCACGGTTTCTTGCCCAGTGTAACAACCTTTAGTGAAGCTGATACCACCAAGTGCTTGCAGGTTGAGTGCTTGTGGAATGTGCTCGTTTTGCGCCGCTGCTGGTACAAATGGTAGTGCCGCTTCAATCTCAAAACGGTTCCAAAGTTCATGTGTCGTCAGTGTAGCGTCACTGTTTTCAATCATCGATTGAGCCGCATCGCTGGTCAATAGCAGCAGCCAGCGGTTGTCTGCCACTTTGACGGCAGTGCCGCCGTTAATCGCACGTACATCACCAGACTCTTCGCTGATGCCATCGATAAACGAATTGGCTTGAGAGCCAGCAACGCCAAGAATAATGTCGTTGGATTCTTCGATCGTA
Organism: Vibrio natriegens NBRC 15636 = ATCC 14048 = DSM 759; assembly: GCF_035621455.1. NCBI lineage: Bacteria > Pseudomonadati > Pseudomonadota > Gammaproteobacteria > Vibrionales > Vibrionaceae > Vibrio > Vibrio natriegens. The sequence continues at coordinate 2,643,833 of NZ_CP141822.1, read as the reverse complement.
ACTTTGGAAAATACAGCGTATTTCTTAATTTCTTTTAATTCGATTTCAAGGGCTGACTTTGGTTGGATCAGTCCATAGCCATCTTGGTGATGGAATAAGCGGAAAACACTCCACACTTTGCCTTTGGCATCACAATGTGCCCCAAGTGTTGATTGGTCTTTCTCAAGAGAGACAACATCGCAGGTGACCTGGCCTTGTAAGTATGATTTTTTGTCATCACCCACCATGGTGATCACGCCTAGGTTATCCAACAGTGAGATAGAGAGCTCAGGTAAAGTATCTTGAGTTGATAGGGGTAGAGCTGAAAAGCGAGTTTGCCATTCCATGATTACAATGCCTTTTGAAGATGTTTTCAGCTATGTTAATTCGAGAATCGTTATTTGTCAGCTTTCATTATAAGCAAGTACTCTCAAGGGGTTTGGTTCGCGTATTGTGACCCGTACACTAGTTGCGTAGCATATCCCTTGTTACACTCCGCACTTATAACAAGACATCTATGAAGGAATAATGAATGTACACTCCTGAAGAAAAGGCGCGTATTAAATGGGCTTGCCGCAGAGGTATGCTTGAGCTGGATGTGGTGATTATGCCGTTCTTTGAAGAGTGCTTTGATGCGCTGAGTGAGCAGGAACAGCATGACTTTGTTTCTTTGCTTGAGTGTGATGACCCTGATCTGTTTACCTGGATTATGGGACACGGACGTAGTGAGAACCTGAGCCACGCTTCAATGGTTGATAAAATTGTCGCCCACAACCTCAGTAAAGTTCGTTAATCTCACACTTTCCTCCTCAAATACTGCCCGAGTTATTAGCTTTGTTCTTCTTTTCTCTATGACTTGGGCGGTCACCCTTTCCGATACCCCAATTGTATTATCTATTTATCTGTTATTAATGATCGCGAAGCTGCACTTTGGTCAACTTTTGGTTGCGCCTGCCAGCCAAGGTATCTGGCATGTTCATTGTGATGGCACGATAAGAAGCGAATCAACACAGACTCAGATCAAGCAGATCGACTTGTCGACCCTGCCTTTTAATATCACCATTACACTGCAATCTGGAGATAGTGTGACAGTATGGCGCGATAGCTGCGCCGATACACAATACCGTCAGTTAAGCCTGGTATTGCGTCAGTGGGAAATGAAACAGGGAGCTGATGCTCCCTGTTGATATGTTGCATTAAGCACTGTCACCAATATTATTTATCAGACAGTTGCTTCGCCGGAGTTAGAATTGTCGGTCCACTGTTTTCCAATTGGTTTGGGTAATCCAGTGTGTAGTGCAGGCCGCGACTTTCTTTGCGTTGCATCGCACAACGTACCATCAGTTCAGCGACTTGAAGTAGGTTTCGCAGCTCAAGCAAGTTATTGGATACGCGGAAATTACTGTAGTACTCGTGCGTTTCTTGCTGAAGCATTTGAATGCGTCGTAGTGCACGTTCCAAACGCTTATCCGTACGCACAATGCCCATGTAGTCCCACATAAACAGACGCAATTCGTGCCAGTTATGCTGGATAATGACTTCTTCATCACTGTTGGTTACCTGGCTTTCGTCCCAGCAAGGCACTTGAGGAGCCAGTTCAACTTCAGAGCGGTGTTTCAGAATGTCTTTTGCCGCAGACCATGCGTAAACCACACACTCTAATAGCGAGTTAGATGCCATGCGGTTTGCACCGTGAAGGCCGGTGTAGCTCACTTCACCGATCGCATATAAGTTTTTAAGATCGGTACTTCCGTTTCTGTCTACGATGACACCACCACAGGTGTAGTGGGCTGCCGGAACAATCGGAATCGGCTCTTTGGTCATATCAATTCCCAGATCCATCAAGCGAGAGTAGATCGTCGGGAAGTGCTTGGTAATGAAATCCGCTGGCTTATGGCTAATATCGAGATACATGCAATCAGCACCCAGACGCTTCATTTCAAAGTCGATCGCACGAGCGACAACATCGCGTGGGGCTAACTCTTTACGTTCATCAAAATCCGGCATGAAACGAGAGCCATCAGGGCGACGTAAATATGCGCCTTCACCACGCAAAGCTTCTGTAAGCAGGAAGTTACGCGCTTCAGGGTGGTACAAACAAGTTGGGTGGAATTGGTTGAACTCCAAGTTTGCTACGCGGCAGCCAGCACGCCACGCAATGGCAATACCATCACCAGATGAAACGTCTGGGTTGGATGTATATTGGTACACTTTTGAAGAGCCACCTGTCGCAAGAACCACAAATTTTGCACGTACGGTTTCTACATGCTCTTCGTTACGGTTCCAGATATAAGCGCCGATGACTTTATTTTTGTCACCACCAATTTTATCTTCCGTGATCAGGTCAAGCGCATTGTGTCGTTCAAGAACATGAATGTTTGGATGATTGTGTGCGTTATCTTGCAGGGAAGTTTGCATCGCCATACCCGTTGCATCCGCAGCGTGCAGAATACGGCGACAACTGTGTCCGCCTTCTCGGGTTAGGTGGTAACGAGGTTCTTCGTCGGAGTCGTCTTCTTCACGATCGAATGGAACACCGCCATCAATGAGCCACTGTACACATTCTTTTGAATGCTCAGCGATAAATCTCACGGTCTCTTCATCACAGATACCATCACCTGCGATTTGGGTGTCTTCAACGTGTGATTCAATTGTATCTGACTCATCAAACACCGCTGCGATACCACCCTGAGCGTAATAGGTCGCCCCTTCGCTACGTGGCCCTTTACTAAGTACCATTACTTTACAGTGATTTGCGACACGTAAAGCCAACGACAAACCTGCGGCTCCACTCCCTACCACTAACACATCACATTCATGTTCACGATTTGTGTTCATATAACTTTCATAATCCCAAGCTAAGACAACAACGTTATCTTGTATATTATTTGCACACCATGTGCACTTCCATTAGCGTGACATCCGTCACTAAGGGCTAAGTTGGGAGTTTCATCTAAATTACAGTTACTCTGGTGACTTGAGCCACTCTTCTTTTTAAGTATGCCCAGGTCGGAGACCTTAAATTACATACGAATATTTTTGAGCTTTATTTAACAACGCGTTATTCAGACAGCCAACAGCCATGCAAATGATAAGTAATAGTTTATCAATATCATTGCTTTTCCATGCTCTACCCAGCACAATTTGGACAGAGGGCGATTATTATACCCATTTCCCCCTAATTTGCTCGCCTGACAAACTTAGATTTAAGTTTAAGAAGAGTAGGGATTTGGCGCATGACATCACACTGTGAAAAAACAATGATAAAAATTTGGGAAGTCCCGGAACTTTCTCATTCACATTGCAGTCACAATAGTGCTCAAGTAAGCAGTGGTGTCAATACTACGTTTTGCAGAAATAGTACCCATATCTGAGAAGAGTAGGGGCATAACAAATAGGAGTATCCGCTCGAATGAACGAGCAGCTGACCGATCAAGTATTGATTGAGCGAGTTCAGAATGGCGATAAGCAAGCATTCAACCTGCTGGTAACGAAGTATCAGAACAAGGTATGTAATCTTATCTCCAGATACGTAAGTAATCCTGGCGATGTTCCAGATGTAGCACAAGAAGCGTTTATCAAGGCTTACCGAGCTATCCCCAGTTTTCGAGGGGAAAGTGCGTTTTATACGTGGCTGTATCGCATTGCAGTGAATACTGCGAAAAATCACATTGTGGCCCAAGGGCGAAGACCCCCAGCGACAGATGTTGATGCTGAAGATGCTGAATTTTACGAAACAGGTAGTGCACTTAAAGAAATTTCGAACCCTGAGAACTTAACGTTGTCCAAAGAACTGCAACGGGTAGTGTTCAGTGCAATCGAAGCCTTACCTGAAGATTTAAAAACAGCAATGACGTTGCGAGAGCTTGACGGCTTGAGCTATGAGGAAATTGCTGAAGTAATGGATTGCCCGGTAGGAACGGTACGCTCACGTATCTTCCGTGCTCGTGAAGCGGTGGAAAAGAAAATCAAACCTCTTTTACAACGCTAGTACAAGTAATAACTATGGTGAAAACAATGGCTGACAAAGAAAAACTTTCAGCTCTCATGGATGGAGAATTGATCGATAAGGCTTTAATTCAAGAATTAGGGCAAGATCAAGAGAGCCGTAAAGCTTGGCAGAATTATCACCTGATTGGTGATGTGATGCGAGGCGAAGCGCCAGCAAAACCAGAGTGGAATATTGCTGAAAGCGTGGCGTTAGCGTTAGAAGATGAACCAGTGCATCGTGCTGTCGATTCACATAGTGCCAACGTGATATCAATTACGGATGCACCTAAAGAGTCGCAACCAGAACCGCAAAAAGCCAAACGTCAGCTACCAAGTTGGTTGACTCAATTTGGACAAGTTGCCGTTGCTGCGTGTGTATCGCTAGTCGTCATCTTAGGTGTACAGCAGTACGGTGGAAGTGATTCTACGGTGCCTCAAGCTGAACAGTTGCCTGTATTGCAAACCGTTCCATTCGCGGGTAGCGCAGAACCTGTGAGTTTAACTCGTGAATCTGTAGAGCGTTCTATGGGTGAAGCAAATATGCAGGAGCAACGTAAACGTGTTCATGCTATGCTGCGAGACTACGAATTACAGTTAAGAATTAACAGTGATGCATCTCAGCAAGATGCGACTCTGACTCCGGATGTTGAATGAATAAATTCCTGATCAGCGCTTGCGCTCTGTTCAGTATGATGTCTTCACAAGCCTTTGCTGGTGATAAACCAGCGGAGGCTTTATTGCATCAAATGAGCGAGGCAAGTAAGAATTTAAGCTACGAGCTCTCTTATATCCTCATCAAAAAGAACAGTATTGAACCTTTACTGTACCGCCACGCGACTCACGGTGAAGAGCAATACGCCCACCTTATTTATCTCAGCGGCCCTGTGCGTGAAGTCATTCTCCGTGGTAGTGAAGTCAGCTACATCGAAACAGGTGCAGAGCCTTTCACGATAGAATCTGGAAAAATGGTTGCACCGACCATCCCAATGCTAAATACCAACATTGATGAACTGAATCGCTATTATGACTATGTTCAGGTTGGTCGAGCTCGTGAAGCCGGTGTTGCTACTCAGGTGTTGCGTATCGTACCGAAAGATGGCTTACGCTATTCATATATCCTTTGGGTTGATGAAAAGAGCAAGCTTCCACTGCGAGCTGATCTTGTTGATCGCGATGGCGAAGTTCTAGAGCAATACCGTACGATTTCATACACAGTGAATACTAAAATTGCTGAGCTCATGAGTGGCTTAGAAGATGTTCAGTTACCTGCTGTTCTTACCATGCCTAAAGGTGAGGTAAGCACCAGCGACTGGGTTGTCGGTTGGATACCAGATGGTTTTGAGGCTAATGAACTCAATCGCTACCGCATGGCGGTCAGTGATCAAATGGTAGAAAGCCAAATGTATTCCGATGGGTTATTTAATTTCTCGGTTTATGTAGCGAGTAAAGATGAGCACTCATTGAAAGGTCAGCTTGTACGCCAAGGTCGCAGAACGCTGCACAGCTACGTAAATGGCGATTATGAAATCTCCGTCGTAGGCGATATTCCTCCTGCAACCGCGCAACGTATAGCTCAATCTGTTACATTTAAAGTAACCAATAATCAGTAAACATGAGTAACGTGCGATGATGACTGCGCTAGCGACTGTGACAGGGGTTGAGCGTCACGGTAAGCGATATGAAATTGACCTGAGCTGCGAGCAGCAAACCAGTTGCAGCAGCTGCTCGTCTCAAAAAAGTTGTGGCACTGGTGTGGTCACGAAAGCCATTGGTAATAAAAGCCTTTCCTGGCATTTGCGCACAGAAAAAGCCGTGCAAGTCGGACAAGTCGTCGAAATTGGTTTCCCTGAATCCAGTTTAATTAAATCTGCGATGGCGGTGTACCTGCTGCCACTGTTTGGTCTGATACTCGGTGCACTTTTCGGTCATCTACTGTTTGCTCCTCTCATCGCAGGTGGTGAAGGCGTAATTATTCTCTCTTCAGCACTATTTGCTGCTGGTGGCGTTTGGTTAGCGAAGCGTGTATCCAAGCCACTTGAAGATGAATCGCAGCGCCAAGTCACGTTAGTTCGAGTGCTTGGAGAGCCGATCCAGTAAGCTCTGACCCCGCCCCCTTTCAGTCACTTGGGTTTATGTACTTTAAATTACGTGCGCCCGCTAACGAAATTCGGTAGAATCTGCCAACTTGATTGAAATGCCATCAGATGATGGCTTTCTTACTGTCCCTATTTTGTAAAGAGTTAGTCAGCCTAAATCTATGAAGCACATTCGTAACTTTTCGATTATCGCCCACATCGACCATGGTAAGTCGACCCTATCAGACCGTTTAATCCAAGTTTGTGGAGGATTGAGCGATCGTGAAATGGCCGCACAGGTTCTGGATTCAATGGATCTTGAACGTGAGCGTGGTATCACCATTAAATCTCAGAGTGTGACGCTAAACTACACCGCTAAAGACGGTGAAACATACCAGCTAAACTTCATCGATACTCCGGGACACGTAGACTTTGCATACGAAGTATCACGCTCTCTAGCCGCTTGTGAAGGCGCGCTATTGGTGGTTGATGCTGGCCAGGGTGTAGAAGCGCAAACGCTAGCGAACTGTTACACCGCGATCGAAATGGATCTGGAAGTTGTGCCAATCCTAAACAAGATCGATCTTCCAGCTGCAGATCCTGAACGTGTAGCAGAAGAAATTGAAGAAATCGTTGGTATCGATGCGATGGAAGCAACCCGCTGTTCTGCGAAAACAGGCTTGGGTGTTGAAGACGTACTAGAAAACATCGTATCAGCGATTCCAGCGCCAGAAGGTGATCCAGACGCACCGCTACAAGCGCTGATCATCGACTCATGGTTTGATAACTACCTTGGCGTAGTATCTTTAGTGCGAATCAAAAATGGTTCACTGAAGAAGAACGACAAGATCAAAGTAATGAGCACAGGTCAAACTTGGGGTGTAGACCGTTTGGGTATCTTCACACCTAAGCAAGTGGACACTGAGGTTCTAAATACTGGCGAAGTAGGCTGGGTTGTTTGTGGTATTAAAGACATCCTAGGCGCACCAGTAGGTGATACGCTGACACTGGCGAAAAACGGCAGTGACAAACCACTACCAGGCTTTAAGAAAGTAAAACCTCAGGTATACGCTGGCTTGTTCCCTGTATCATCGGATGATTACGAAAACTTCCGTGATGCGTTAGGTAAATTAAGCCTGAATGATGCGTCACTATTCTACGAGCCAGAAAACTCTGCAGCTCTGGGCTTTGGTTTCCGTTGTGGTTTCCTTGGCATGCTGCACATGGAAATTATCCAAGAACGTTTAGAGCGTGAATACGATCTAGACCTAATTACAACTGCGCCTACGGTAGTCTACGAAGTAGAGAAAACCGATGGTGATTTGCTGTATGTCGATAGCCCAGCGAAACTGCCTGCGGTAAACGACATCGAAGAAATCCGCGAGCCAATCGCACGTTGTAATATCCTGGTACCGTCTGAATACCTAGGTAACGTTATCACACTGTGTGTTGAAAAACGTGGTGCTCAGGTGGATATGGTTTATCACGGTAACCAAGTAGCCGTGACTTACGATATTCCAATGGCAGAAGTGGTTCTCGACTTCTTCGACCGTCTGAAATCGACTTCTCGCGGTTATGCTTCTCTGGATTACAACTTCCAGCGCTTTGAAGCGTCGAACATGGTTCGCGTAGACGTACTTCTGAACGGTGACACGGTTGACGCGCTAGCGATGATCACACACAAAGATCAGTCTCAGACTCGTGGTCGTCAGTTGGTTGAGAAGATGAAAGAGTTCATCCCTCGTCAGATGTTTGATATCGCGATTCAGGCTGCGATCGGTAACCACATCATCGCGCGTTCGACGGTTAAACAGCTACGTAAGAACGTTATCGCGAAATGTTACGGTGGTGACGTTAGCCGTAAGAAGAAACTTCTGAAGAAACAGAAAGAAGGTAAGAAGCGTATGAAGCAGATCGGTAACGTCGAACTGCCTCAAGAAGCGTTCCTGGCGATTCTTCACGTAGGCAAAGACTAGAATTGAACTTTGTTCCATTCTTGTTGGTCATAAGACGTTAGAACTTAAATTAAGTGAAAGAGTTAGCGCTCTTTCACTTTCGCATTTTTAGATAAGGGAATTTAATGGCGAATACATTCTCACTGATTCTGGTTATCGTGACCTTGGTAACTGGTGTAGTTTGGCTTTTGGAAAAACTGGTGTTTGCAAAGAAACGTCAGGCAAAAGTCGCAGAGATCGAAGCGCAAACAGCTAACGGCTTAGATGCAGTCACCCTGCAAAAAGTAGAACGCCAGCCTTGGTGGGTTGAAAACAGCGTCTCTATTTTCCCTGTGATCGCGTTTGTACTCGTATTACGTTCTTTTATCTATGAACCGTTTCAAATCCCATCTGGCTCAATGATGCCTACTTTGCTGGTTGGGGATTTCATCCTGGTAGAAAAGTATGCCTACGGTCTGAAAGATCCCGTATGGCGTACTGAGCTGGTAGAAACAGGCAAACCAGAACGTGGCGATATCGTCGTGTTTAAATATCCTCCTCACCCTAGCATTGATTACATCAAGCGTGTGGTTGGTCTACCAGGGGATATCGTGCGTTACTCAAACGACAAGCAGATTTGTATTCAAAGCAAAGGTGAATCGAGCTGTAAGCCAGTTAAACTGAGTAATGTCGAAGAGAGTCAATTTAGCTCAAATGGTATCCCGATGATCCAGTTGGATGAAAAACTGGGTAACGTTGAGCACAATATTTTGGTTAACCCAATTGTTCGCAATCATGTGGAGCAGTACTTCCCACGTAGCGGAACAACAGAATGGGTTGTACCACAAGGTCAGTACTTTGTGATGGGTGATAACCGTGACAACAGTGCAGACAGCCGTTACTGGGGCTTTGTTCCTGAAGCAAACCTAGTCGGCAAAGCTGTCGCCATTTGGATCAGCTTCGAGTTTGAGCGTGGCGCAGATAGCGTTCTACCTTCATGGATTCCAACGGGTGTGCGTTTTAACCGCATCGGTGGTATTCACTAACTTCTCGTCATATTTGAAGTCGCAGCGTTGTTGACTGCATAAATCCCCCCTAGTTACATAGTACATCTATGCTCATAGGGCTGAATTTATTTGTCGCCTAGCTGCAACTTCAACTATATAGAGAAATAAACATTAATGTCGAGAGAGTATGAATTCTCCAATTGATAAACTAGAGCGTAAGCTCGGCTACCAGTTTAAAGATGCCGAGCTTATCAACTTGGCGCTGACTCACCGCAGCGCCAACAGTAAGCATAACGAACGTCTTGAGTTTCTGGGCGATTCAATTTTAAGTTTTGTCATCGCTGATGATCTGTACCATCGTTTCCCGAAAGTGAACGAAGGTGACATGAGCCGTATGCGTGCTACTTTGGTTCGCGGACACACATTGGCGGAACTGGGTCGTGAATTCGATCTAGGAGATTATTTAAAATTAGGTCCAGGTGAATTGAAGAGTGGTGGCTTTCGCCGTGACTCTATTCTAGCCGATGCGGTGGAAGCCATTATTGGTGCAATTTACCTAGATAGTGATATTGAAGCAGTGCGTGGCATTGTACTGAGCTGGTACAAGTCTCGCCTTGAAGCCATTAAGCCTGGTGTATCACAAAAAGACCCAAAAACTCGCCTCCAAGAGTTCCTGCAAGGCAGAAGAAAACCACTGCCTGTTTACACAGTGACTAATATTAAAGGTGAAGCGCACAACCAAGAATTTACGGTTGAGTGTGAAGTCGCAGGTGTGGATAAACCTGTAATCGGTAAAGGCACCAGCCGCCGCAAGGCAGAACAGGCGGCAGCGGAAACAGCACTTGAGCAATTAACTAATGGCTGATAACGAATTCGATATCGATGCATACTTTGCATCACATGGTGAAACGAGTTCACCAGAAAACCAGCACTGCGGCTTTATCGCCATTGTTGGTCGTCCAAATGTAGGTAAATCGACCCTTTTAAACAAAATCTTGGGTCAGAAGATTTCGATTACCTCTCGCAAACCGCAAACCACACGCCACCGTATTATGGGTGTGGACACTGACGGTGACTATCAGGCGATTTACGTCGATACACCTGGACTTCATATTGAAGAAAAGCGTGCAATCAACCGTTTGATGAACCGCGCGGCAAACTCTTCGTTGAGTGATGTGAACTTGGTATTCTTCTTAGTCGATGGTACCCATTGGACTAAAGACGACGAGATGGTACTGACGAAGTTGCAGAAATCGAACTTCCCTGTTGTGCTGTGTGTAAACAAAGTCGACAACGTACAAGATCGCAATGAAGTGATGATGCACATGGCGGACATGTCTAAGAAAATGGACTTTGTCGACGTTGTGCCAATCTCAGCGAAGCAAGGCAAGAACATCGATGTACTGCGTAAACATGTACGCGACCATTTACCAGTAGCGACGCATCACTTCCCAGAAGAGTACGTGACAGACCGTTCACAGCGCTTTATGGCATCTGAAATTGTTCGTGAGAAGCTGATGCGTTTCACGGGTGAGGAGCTTCCTTACTCAGTGACGGTAGAGATTGAACGTTTTGACTACAACCCGGAAACCGATGGCTTCCATATCAATGCACTGATTCTGGTTGAACGTAGCGGTCAGAAGAAAATGGTGATCGGTAAAGGTGGCGAGAAGATCAAAACCATCGGCCGTGAAGCTCGCCTGGATATGGAAGAGCTGTTTGGTCGTAAGGTTTATCTCGAAACTTGGGTTAAAGTGAAATCTGGTTGGGCTGACGACGAACGTGCGCTGCGCTCACTGGGTTACATCGACGATCTATAAACTTGAAGCGAAGCCACTTCGCTCCAACATCGATTAGAATAAGGAGCCGCTTGGCTCCTTATTTTTTATTACTCAGTAATTAGACGATTAGGCACACCGATATAGATGAGTAACCAGTCCTCTGAAGGCTTACAACGCTGCTTTGTTTTGCACCGAAGACCTTACAGTGAATCGAGCTTGATACTTGATGTGTTCAGTGAGGAGTATGGCCGCATCACATTGATGGCCAAAGGCGCGCGTAGTAAACGTTCGAACCTGAAAGGGGCGCTACAGCCATTCACGCCACTGTTACTAAAATGGTCAGGCAAAGGGTCAATGAAAACCTTAAGACAGGCCGAGCCTATCAGCCTTGGCTTACCCTTAACAGGTATTAACCTTTACTCTGCTATGTACGTTAATGAATTGATTGGACGTGTATTGATGGCAGAAGTGCCAATGCCAGCCTTGTTTCACGATTATCTGCATGCATTAACCGAACTTGCTCAGTGCGATAATCCTGAGCCAGCACTGCGACGATTTGAACTGGCCTTGCTTTCTACGATGGGGTACGGCGTCGATTTTATGCACTGTGCAGGGACAGGTGAACCTGTCGAAGCGAACATGACTTACCGTTATCGTGAGCAGAAGGGATTTATTGCTTCCGTGAGGCGAGACAACCTGACATTTTTAGGTAATGAATTGATTGCAATCAGTGAGCGGCGCTTTGTCACTAAAGAGCAGTTAAAAGCGGCAAAACGCTTTACACGTATAGCCTTAAAGCCGTATCTTGGCGGCAAACCTTTAAAAAGTCGTGAATTGTTTATTCACACACCCAGAGCACGGAGTAATGGAAAATGAGCTCAATCTATTTAGGCGTTAATATCGATCATATTGCTACTTTACGTAACGCACGTGGTACAAAATATCCGGATCCTGTTCATGCTGCTGAAATTGCAGAGCGAGCGGGTGCTGATGGTATTACTATTCACTTGCGTGAAGACCGCCGACATATTTTGGACCGTGATGTACGTATTCTGCGTGAAACTATCCAGACGCGCATGAACCTAGAGATGGCTGTAACCGATGAAATGGTTGAGATTGCTCTGAAAACCAAACCGGAATTCGTTTGTCTAGTACCGGAAAAACGTGAAGAACTGACGACAGAAGGTGGCCTGGATGTGGTTGGTCAACTGGCTAAAGTGAAGGCGGCAACGGAGAAACTAACCGAAGCGGGTATTAAAGTTTCTCTGTTTATCGATGCAGACCGTCAACAGATTGATGCAGCTAAGCAATGTGGCGCGCCTTATATTGAACTTCACACTGGTCACTATGCTGATGCGACAACTGAGGAAGAGCAGCAAGCGGAACTGAAAAAAATTGCAGCTGGCGCAAGCTATGCTGACGATTTGGGTATCATCGTTAATGCGGGTCATGGTTTGACTTACCATAACGTTGCCCCTATTGCAGCGTTACCAGAAATCTACGAACTGAACATTGGTCACTCGATCATTGGCCGCGCTGTCTTCGATGGCTTAGAGAAAGCGGTTGCTGATATGAAAGCTTTGATGATCGAAGCTCGTAAGTAATCAGGCATACGAATGGCTATTTTAGGTTTAGGCACTGACATCGCGGAAATTGAGCGCATTGAAAAAGCGCTGGATCGCACTGGCGAGTCATTTGCTCAGCGCATTCTTTGTGAAGAAGAGATTCTGAAGTTTTCACAGCTAAAGCAAAAAGGGCGTTATCTTGCCAAACGTTTTGCAGCCAAAGAAGCGGCATCGAAAGCACTGGGAACCGGCATTGCAAAAGGGGTGACCTTTCACGACTTTTGCGTGACTAACGATGATCTGGGGAAGCCGGTAATTTCCTTGTCTGGTACGGCGCAGCAAATAGCTCAAAAATTGGGGGTGAACCATGTTCACCTTTCGATCTCCGACGAGAGACACTACGCTGTTGCGACCGTGATTTTAGAGTCCTGAATCGTCTGAATTTCTTGTAAAGAAACCAAATAGCAAAAAGCCAGAGCATCTGCTCTGGCTTTGTCGTTTTAGTCAGCGGACATTTACTGCTCTAGATAAAGCTTAGCGGTGGTCGTGACCTTAATCATTTCATCCTGTAGCTCAAACATTTCCGGCTCAATGTCGTTAAGTTCAGCGCCTGAGCGAAGTGCTTGCTCCAGCGTCGCACATAATGATTTTAATCTTGGAACGCCGCAATACGAGCTACTGCCGTGCAGCTTGTGAATGACATGAATAAGCTCTTCACGGGCAAAGTTTTCTTCTTCTAGAGCTTGAGCAACCACTCCATCCACTTCTGGGATAAAGTCGATTAACATGCGCAGCATATCTTTGGCCAAATCTTCTTTATTCGCACTCTGTTTCAACGCGGCTTGCCAATCGATAATGACATCTTGGTGAGCCTTTTCTGTTGCATTTAGTGCTTCACCTTCTTGTTCATCAACATACGAAGGTGTGACTTTTCTGAAGCTTTCCGCGCAAGCATTTGGGTTCCAGTGAACCAAAACCTGTTGCAGCACATGCTCTTCTATTGGTTTGGTGAGGTAATCATCCATACCCGCTGCGAGTAGACGGTCACGCTCGCCTGCCATCGCATGTGCGGTTACCGCAATGACTGGCGTATCTTTGTTGAGCTCAATCTGCTTGATATGTTTACAGGCGGTCACCCCATCCATATGTGGCATTTGGATGTCCATGAATATCATGTCGTACTTTTTCTCGGTCGCCAGATTCACGGCTTGTTGACCGTTACTGCATGCGGTTACCGTTTCAACGCGCTCTTTCAGCAAGGCCGATATAAGCTTCAGGTTGGCGGGGTTATCGTCAACAGCGAGAACGTGCAGTGGTAAACGTTCTTCTTCTACCGTCTTAATTGGCGCTTTCAGTGGCTGAGGCGATTCAACATGTTCGCTGATCAGACTTTGTAGTAATCGACGGCGGGACAAAGGCTTGGTCAAACACTGGATTTGATGTTCCTTCATGATCTGGTCTGCCAGAGCAAGCTCGGTACTTGGCGTCCCCATGATCACGCTTGGTGCCATTTGCTTAGCTTGTTCTATCCAGGCTTCAACCGATTGTTCATCGTAAGTCTGGTTTGCAGCCAAATTAAGTAACACGTAATCGTAGTGCTCATTTGCTTCAGGCAACGAGGAGCGATAAGTGACTAAGATGCCTTCCTGGCTTAGGATCTGCTGCGTTACTGATGCTGCCTGCATGTTTGGTTCCACCAATAACAGCTGTTTGCCAGTAAGCAGTTCAATCTCGATAAGGTCGCTCATTGGCATTTCTGTCGAGTTGAGGCGAAGGGTAAACCAGAACGTAGAGCCCTGGTGCAAGCGGCTGGTCAGGCTGATTTCTCCCCCCATCTGGCTAACCAGTTTCTGGGTAATGACCAGACCAAGACCTGTACCGCCATAACGGCGAGAGATGCTGGCATCGGCTTGGCTAAATGCCTGGAAGAGCTGCGCTTGCTGACGCTCTGAAATACCGATACCGGTATCGCGAACCATAAATTGCAATTCGACCGAATCGCCAGACTGGGAACGCATTTCCACACTGATATCAATGTTGCCGCGCTCAGTAAACTTGATCGAGTTACCAACCAGGTTAGTAAGAATTTGCTGAATACGCAGAGGGTCACCAACCAAGCCTGGTGGAATTTTAGGATCGACTTTGAGCGTAATTTCCAGCCCTTTCTCATGCGCACTGGTCGCTTGAAGGTTAACGACTTCTTCCAGACTTTCACGGAAATCAAACGGGATGTTTTCCAGAGCCAGCTTACCCGCTTCCAGTTTAGAAAAGTCGAGGATATCGTTAATAATATTCAGTAGGTTGTTTGCTGACTTTTCGATCGTTTGCAGGTAATCCGTCTGACTATTAGAAAGTTGCGTTTTGAGCATCTGGCGCGTAAAGCCAATCACGCCGTTTAGCGGGGTACGCAGTTCGTGCGACATATTGGCCAGGAACTCTGATTTCACACGTGCGGCTTCTTGAGCACGCTTCTTCGCGATGTCTAACTCAACGTTCTGGATTTCCAGCTGTTCTAATGTTTCACGTAGGTCAGAGGTAGCCTGATCGATACTGTGTTGCATCTCGACGTGGTATTCCGAAAGTGAGACGGCCATGGCGTTGATACCATTTTTCAGCTGATCAAGCTCACCGTGCATTTTCCCTTCGATACGAACGTCTAAGTGGCCGCGTCGAATACGGTCTACAACGTTTTTCATGTGTGTGATCGGCTGAGTCACATCATGCATTAAACGAGAGGCGAACACGCTGGCAAGACCGAGTCCTAAAATAAGTACCAAAAAGGCTGAGAAGACTTCCTGATATTGCTGAAGACGCAGAGACGAGAGATCCAGCTCCACGGCAATGTAGCCGATGGCTTTGGTCGCTTGGCTTTTGTTAGACAGATCCGTCAGGTAATGCCCTTCAGATAAAATAGGCACACGCAAAATCAGGTAATTATCGTAGATTTCCGAATTTCCCAACTGTGGGATAGGCTTATCTTTCGGAAACATCAACGCTTCGAAATTAGGGTGGAAGTTTGAGGTTACAAACAGTTCATGATGCGCATCGAAGACGGCAATGCTTCGAACCAGTTTCGAGTTTTTGCGGTGAGCGTAGCTGATAAGGCGTCGGACTGCTTCACGGCTTTCTGTCATTAGGTGAGATTCACTGGCAATCGCTAGCGGTTCGATGATGCTATTACCTGTGGTGATAACTTGTTTCTCAAGATCCTGATAGCGGTTAAATGAGAAAAAGCCGCTCAGCAATAAGCCAATAATGAGAGTGGGAGCGAGAGTCAGTGTAATTACACGTGCTCGTAAGCCATATCTGGTCATGTTATCTAATTACATCGGAGTCTGGATATGGGAAAATAACGCATTATTTCTCAAGCGCACGATAATGCCTTGAGTAAAGAAGTGACGTCACCGAATAAACGGTAAGCATAATCAAGTCACTCGAATCACACAACGGCTGCAATCAAGAATAGTGAAGCCGTAGGGCAATTAGACACAAATCAGGCACAGAGCATGGCACGCATCTTTCAACCGAAAAAGAAAACCCAACTCAACACTCGTCACCAGCAGGTGCACGTTGAACGTTTGGATCATCATGGCGCGGGTATCGCTTACCTAAAGAAAAAGCCGCTATTTATTGATGGAGCGCTGCCAGGTGAGGAAGTGGTGACACAGCTGGTGGAAGAGAAAAGTAAGTTTGCCCGCGGTAAGCTGATCAAAATTTTGCAGTCAAGTGACACTCGTGCTGAACCATTCTGTCCGCATTACCATGAGTGTGGTGGCTGTGATTTACAGCACTTGGAATATGACCAACAATTGACGCACAAACAGCAGACACTGCGTCAGCTCATGCGAAAATTTGCAGGCAGTGATATCGAACTTGATGCGCCAGTATTAGGCGAGCAGCTTGGCTATCGACGTCGAGCACGCGTAAGTCTGTTTGTGGATAAAAAAACGCGCCAACTGCACTTTGGTTTTCGCAAAAAACAAAGTAAACAGATTGCTCAGGTGACCGATTGCCCAGTGTTGGCTCCACAGCTGAACGTTTTGCTTCCGGAAATTTACGCAGAGCTAAAACAATTTAAAAAGCCCGATCAACTTGGTCATGTTGAGCTGGTCTTAGGCGATAACGGACCTTGTATTACGCTGCGCCACATGAGTAATCTGACTGAACCGGAAGTTGAGGCTTTGGTTAAGCTTGCTGAGCGTCATAACGCCACGCTGTACCTGATGCCGCAAACTGATCAGCTTGATTTAATTTCAGGCGAGATACCGTTTTATCAGGAAAATGGTGTGAAGGTACCTTTCACGCCAAATAACTTTATTCAGGTCAACCAAGCGGTAAACCAAAAAATGGTGGCTCAGGCCATCCAGTGGTTAGACCCGCAAGACAGCGATCGAGTGTTAGATTTGTTCTGTGGGCTGGGTAACTTTAGCTTGCCAATCGCTAAGTTGGCGAAACACGTTGTGGGTATAGAGGGGGTCGCTGAAATGGTAGAAAAAGCGACAAATAATGCATCCTTGAACCAAATCAACAACGCACAATTTTATCACGCTAACCTAGAGCAGGACTTTGACGGTCAGGTTTGGGCGGCAGAGAAGTTTGATAAAGTACTGCTCGATCCGGCGCGTGCCGGAGCGAGCGGGATCATCGATCAAGTTTCCGCTCTTGGGGCTCAGCGCGTGGTTTATGTTTCTTGTAATCCTGCTACCCTTGCAAGGGACAGTCAGAGCTTAATTGAACAAGGCTACAAATTAACCAAATTAGGTATGCTCGATATGTTCCCGCATACCAGCCATTTAGAATCCATGGCCTTGTTTGAAAAGTCCTAGCAATAGGGCGTTGGCCCTTTACTTGTGGTGGGGTCAAAAAGTCAGCACTCTATGCTGGCGAAAGAACTAATCTGGACGGTGTTAGTCAAACCACACGAATATAATAATTAGGACGATGAGATGGTTGCGGTAAGAAGCGCGCATTTAAATCAAAACGAACAGTTTGAACTCGAGCATTGGGTGGCTAGCCTGGGGCAAGAGAAAAACACAGCATCACGCTTAATTGAAGTGTACAGAGATTGCCAAAACATTTTGGCAGATCACGAGCAAGCGGAGTTATTGCTGTGGCGTGGACGAGAAATGATCGAGATTTTGATCACCTTGTCTATGGATAAAGCTACCTTAGTGGCAGCACAACTGTTCCCATTGGTTTCAAGTGGTGCTTTCAAGAGAGAACTGCTGGAAGAAAAATACAGTAAAGAAATCATAAAGCTGATAGATGGCGTTGAAGAGATGGCCGCCATCGGTCAACTTAATGTCACCATGGAAGGGGGCGCTGCGTCGTCTCAGGTAGATAACGTGCGTCGCATGCTGCTTGCCATGGTTGATGATTTCCGCTGCGTTGTTATCAAGCTGGCAGAGCGCATCTGTAACCTGATTGAAGTTAAGAAAGCGCCGGACGAAGTCCGTCGTGCTGCGGCAAAAGAATGTGCCAACATTTATGCGCCATTAGCGAACCGTCTTGGTATCGGTCAGCTCAAGTGGGAGATCGAAGATTACGCATTCCGCTACCAGCAGCCAGAAACCTACAAACAAATCGCGAAGCAGTTATCTGAGCGTCGTATTGTTCGTGAGCAGTACATCAAAGACTTTGTTGAAGACCTTACAGAAGAGATGAAAGCTTGTGGCATTAATGCTGAAGTGAGTGGGCGGCCAAAGCACATTTACAGTATCTGGCGAAAAATGCAGAAGAAGAGTCTGGCGTTTGATGAGTTATTTGACGTCAGAGCGGTGCGTATTATCGCCGATAAGCTGCAAGACTGTTATGCCGCGTTAGGTGTTGTGCACACCAAATATAAGCACTTACCAAGTGAGTTTGATGACTACGTCGCGAACCCAAAACCAAACGGGTATCAGTCCATCCATACCGTGATTCTTGGCCCTGAAGGGAAAACCATCGAGATCCAGATCCGAACCAAGCAAATGCATGAGGAATCGGAGCTCGGTGTTGCCGCGCACTGGAAGTACAAAGAAGGCGCGAGCGCACGTAGCGGGTACGATGAAAAGATCACCTGGCTGCGTAAACTTCTGGATTGGCAAGAAGAGATGTCCGATTCTGGTGAAATGCTGGACGAGCTACGAAGCCAAGTATTCGATGATCGCGTTTATGCCTTTACGCCTCGTGGTGATGTTGTCGACTTACCAATGGGCGCGACACCATTGGACTTCGCTTATCATATTCACTCCGAAGTGGGGCACCGCTGTATTGGCGCTAAAGTCGGAGGTCGAATCGTACCATTTACCCATAAGTTGCATATGGGTGATCAGGTCGAAATCATCACCTCGAAAGAGCCAAACCCGTCACGTGACTGGCTAAATCCTTCACTAGGTTTCGTTCATTCAGGTCGAGCTCGCGCCAAGATCAATGCTTGGTTCCGCAAGCAAAGTCGCGAGAAGAACCTAGAGGCCGGTCGTGAAATCCTAGAGCACGAACTAGTGAAAATTGGCGCGACCATGAAAGATGCAGAGCGTTACGCGCTGAAGCGATTCAACGTCAATACGCCAGATGAGCTGTACGTCGGTGTCGGAAGTGGTGACTTACGTATCAACCAGATCATCAACCACATCAATGCACTGGTTAACAAGCCAACCGCAGAAGAAGAAGACCAACAAGCCCTAGAAAAGCTGCAAGAAGCCGAGCACAAAGCGCCAGCACAAAGCCGACCGAAGAAAGATGCGGTGGTAGTGGAAGGGGTTGATAACCTGATGACGCATCTTGCGCGTTGTTGTCAGCCAATCCCGGGTGATGATATCTGTGGCTACATTACACAAGGTCGTGGCATTTCAGTGCACCGTAGCGACTGTGAACAGCTCGAAGAGCTAAGACATCACGCACCAGAACGTATTATTGATACCGTCTGGGGCAGTGGTTTTGTCGGTTCGTACATTCTCACCGTTCGAGTTGAGGCGATGGAGCGTGGTGGTTTGCTGAAAGACATCACCACTCTATTTGCGAATGAGAAAATCAAAGTCACCAGCATGAAGAGTCGTGTCGATTACCGTCGTCAGCTAGCCATCATGGACTTTGATCTCGAAGTGACCAATATCGAGGCGTTGTCGCGTGTTTCTAAACGTGTTGAGCAGATTAGAGATGTGATGTCTGTAAAACGTCTCGGCTAACTTTCACGTTGTACTTGTCATTTTTACTGCGTTAACTTCGCTTTCTCGCTCCATCACATGGTGAACCATGCTCAGGAGTCTCGAAAGCTTGTTGCCTTGTTAAAATAACAATTACTTAGTGAAAGGTGAGTACTAAAAGAAGCTACGCGGTGTTTGCTGTAAGCGAATTAATTAGAGGTGAGTGGTTATGCTGCTCGCCTTTTTGTTTAAAGGAACTCTTTGTTTAAGGGAGCTCTTTGTTTAAGGGAGCTCTTTGTTTAAGGGGAAAATATATGAGTCATCCAATTGAACAGCTTGAAGCGATCATGGCGAAGTTGCGTGATCCGGAGGGAGGGTGTCCTTGGGACCTGAAGCAGAGCTTTGACACCATTGTTCCGCATACGATAGAAGAAACCTATGAAGTTGTGGATGCGATTCAAAATCGAGACTGGCCAAATTTAAAAGAAGAGCTGGGTGATTTGCTGTTTCAGGTTATTTTTTACAGCCAATTGGCGAAAGAGCAGGATCTGTTTGATTTTTCAGACGTGGTCGAAACCGTAAATGAAAAATTAACTCGTCGTCATCCTCATGTTTTTTCCGATGTGGAGTTTGAATCCGATGCTGATATCAATGCCAATTGGGAAGCAGAAAAAGCGAAAGAAAAAGCACAAGTAGGCAAACAAGAAGAAAGTATTCTAGACTCAATACCAAACTCTTTGCCTGCACTTTCTCGTGCTACAAAGATTCAGAAAAAATGCGCGAAATATGGATTTGATTGGGACTCGCTTGGGCCTGTTGTGGAAAAGGTTCAGGAAGAAATCGATGAGGTAATGGAAGAAGCGATTCAAGTTGACCCAGACGATGAGAAAGTAGAACTCGAACTGGGTGATTTGCTTTTTGCTACGGTTAACCTGGCTCGTCATCTTGGTAAAGATCCAGAAGTGGCATTAGGTAAGGCGAATTTAAAGTTTGCGCGACGCTTTAAGCAGGTAGAGGTGAAGGTGGCTCAATCGGGCAGGGGATTAAAAGATTGCTCTTTGACTGAGCTTGATAAATTCTGGGATGAAGTCAAAAAAGAAGAATAGAGAGGGTGTCAATCGACAGCAAGCGGTTTTGAGACAAGTTTGACTCAGAAGATAAATATGCAGCCGTCTTCTCTTTGCTCACTTTGATTTGAAGCAAAAAATAAAAAATAGCAGTGTGATAGATTTCACGTTGTGGCGGTAAGGAGCTTCTGGTATATTTATCTCCCGTCCAGAAGCACTCCATTTCCCTCATTCAACCAATTTCAGGTTAAACATGACGACAAATTACATTTTTGTTACTGGCGGGGTTGTATCCTCTCTAGGTAAAGGTATTGCAGCAGCATCTCTTGCGGCTATTCTAGAAGCTCGTGGTCTTAAAGTGACTATGATGAAGCTTGACCCTTACATCAACGTTGATCCAGGCACAATGAGCCCGACTCAACACGGTGAAGTGTTCGTCACGGAAGATGGCGCAGAGACTGACCTTGACCTTGGTCACTACGAGCGTTTCATCCGCACCAAGATGACCAAGCGTAACAACTTCACTGCAGGTCGTGTTTATGCCGACGTACTTCGTAAAGAACGTCGTGGTGACTACCTAGGCGCAACAATTCAGGTTATCCCTCATATCACTAACGCAATTAAAGACCGCGTGATCGCTGGCTCTGAAGGTCACGATGTGGCTATCGTTGAAGTTGGCGGTACTGTTGGTGATATCGAATCATTGCCTTTCATGGAAGCGATCCGTCAGCTAGCGATCGAAGTTGGCCGTGAAAACGCAATGTTCATGCACCTGACGCTTGTTCCTTACCTGGCCGCAGCGGGTGAAGTGAAAACTAAGCCGACTCAGCACTCTGTAAAAGAGCTGCTATCTATCGGTATCCAGCCAGATATTCTAGTTTGTCGTAGCGATCGCATGATCCCAGCGAACGAACGTAAGAAGATTGCTCTATTCTGTAATGTTCCAGAAAAAGCAGTTATCTCAATGAAGGATGTGGATTCAATCTACAAGATCCCTCAACTAATTAAAGCTCAAGGTTTAGATGACCTTGTATGCTCACGCTTTGGTATTACAGCTCCAGAAGCTGACCTGTCTGAGTGGGAACAGGTTATTTATGAAGAAGCAAACCCAACTGGTGAAGTGACCATTGGTATGGTAGGTAAATACATCGAACTACCAGATGCTTACAAATCTGTAAACGAAGCGCTTAAACACGCAGGCTTGAAGAACCGTCTAAACGTGACAATCAAGTACGTTGACTCTCAAGATATTGAAACCCGTGGTGTTGAGCTTTTAGAAGGGCTTGACGCAATCCTGGTTCCTGGTGGTTTCGGCGATCGTGGCGTTGAAGGAAAAATCCGTGCAGCTCAATACGCACGTGAGAACAAGGTTCCTTACCTAGGTATTTGTCTAGGTATGCAAGTTGCCCTAATCGAATACGCGCGTAACGTTGCGGGTATGGAAGGTGCACATTCAACAGAATTTAACAAAGAAACGAAGTACCCTGTGGTAGGTTTGATCACAGAATGGGTAGACGAATCAGGTAACGTTGAAGAGCGTACTGAAAAGTCTGACCTAGGCGGTACTATGCGTCTTGGTTCACAGCTTTGTCACCTACAGAAAGGAACAAAAGCTTACGAACTATACGGTAGCGCGACGATCCATGAGCGTCACCGCCACCGTTACGAAGTGAACAACGTGCTTCGTCCGCAAATCGAGAAAGCTGGCCTGAAAGTGTCTGGCCTGTCTGCGGACAAGAAGCTGGTGGAAATGATTGAGAACCCAGAGCACCCATGGTTTGTTGCGGCTCAATTCCACCCAGAATTCACATCGACGCCTCGCGATGGTCACCCATTGTTTGCAGGTTTCGTTAAGGCCGCGGGTCAATTCTCACGCGGCGAGTTCGAGAAGTAAGTAAGGGATACGGGCGGCGGCGAAGGTTGTGCTGCCGCCCTTTAAAATTGACATTTATATTTGAAACGAGAGGAAACATTAATGTCTAAGATCGTTAAAGTTCTAGGTCGTGAAATCATCGACTCACGTGGTAACCCAACAGTAGAAGCTGAAGTTCACCTAGAAGGCGGTTTCGTAGGTATGGCAGCAGCTCCATCTGGTGCATCTACTGGTTCTCGCGAAGCTCTTGAGCTACGTGACGGTGACAAAGCACGTTTCCTAGGTAAAGGTGTTCTTAAAGCTGTTGAAGCTGTAAACGGCGCAATCGCTGAAGCTCTAGTTGGCAAAGATGCTAAAGATCAAGCTGCAATCGACGCAGTAATGATCGAACTAGATGGTACTGAAAACAAATCTAAATTCGGTGCTAACGCTATCCTAGCTGTTTCTCTAGCAAACGCTAAAGCTGCAGCAGCAGCTAAAGGCATGCCTCTATACGAGCACATTGCTGAGCTAAACGGCACTCCTGGTCAATTCTCAATGCCTCTACCAATGATGAACATCATCAACGGTGGTGAGCACGCAGACAACAACGTTGACATCCAAGAGTTCATGATCCAACCAGTTGGCGCTAAAACTCTTAAAGAAGGTCTACGTATCGGTGCAGAAGTATTCCACAACCTAGCTAAAGTTCTTAAGTCTAAAGGCTACAGCACTGCAGTTGGTGACGAAGGTGGTTTCGCTCCTAACCTTAAGTCTAACGCTGAAGCTCTAGAAGTTATCGCAGAAGCTGTTGCAGCTGCTGGTTACGAACTAGGTAAAGACGTTACTCTAGCTATGGACTGTGCAGCATCTGAGTTCTTCGACAAAGAAGCTGGCATCTACAACATGAAAGGCGAAGGTAAAACTTTCACTTCTGAAGAGTTCAACCACTACCTAGCTGAGCTAGCGAACCAATTCCCAATCGTTTCTATCGAAGATGGTCTAGACGAGTCTGATTGGACTGGCTTCAAGCACCAAACTGAACTACTAGGTGACAAGCTTCAACTAGTAGGTGACGACCTATTCGTTACTAACACTAAGATCCTTGCTGAAGGTATCGAGAAAGGCGTAGCTAACTCTATCCTTATCAAGTTCAACCAAATCGGTTCTCTAACTGAGACTCTAGCTGCAATCAAGATGGCTAAAGACGCAGGTTACACAGCAGTAATCTCTCACCGTTCTGGCGAAACTGAAGATGCAACTATCGCTGACCTAGCGGTAGGTACAGCTGCAGGTCAAATCAAAACTGGTTCTATGAGCCGTTCTGACCGTGTTGCTAAGTACAACCAACTTATCCGTATCGAGGAAGCTCTAGGTGAGCGCGCTCCTTTCAACGGTCTTAAAGAAGTTAAAGGCCAAGCTTAATTCTTAATTGAATAAAGTTTAGCTAAATAGCTTTTTGAAACCCTCGCTACGGCGGGGGTTTTTGTTTATTGGGGGTTGTTTAAAAGCAGATGCTTAAGAGCAATGAGCCGTTCTGACCGTGTTGCTGCTATACCTAAAAGAAAGCAACCAACTTATCCGTATCGAGGAAGCTCTAGGTGAGCGCGCTCCCCCTTTTTTCGCAAGAAAGCGGTCTTAAAGAAGTTAAAGGCCAAGCTTAATTATTAGCTTAACTTTATAGTTCTTTTAAATACCTCGCTTAGGCGGGGTATTTTTTTGCCTGAAGAATCTTTATGTGAATACGGTTCCAAAAGCTTTTCTTTACACTCTTTCATGTGAGGAGTCTGTGAGTCTTCCTTTATGCCCTAGAGGCAATCCCGCATTTATGCTATATATATCATCTTATCTAATTCCTTCCGGTACAGAATGTTAGCAACGATATGCGAATCTTTGTTATAGCCCTTACGTTACTGTTTGGCTTACTTCAATACACTCTATGGTTCGGTAAGAACGGGGTGTCTGATTACTATGCAGTAGAAGATGAAATCGAAGTACAGCAACAAGTAAACAGCAAGCTACAAGCTCGCAATAATGAAATGTTTGCTGAAATTGATGACCTAAGACAAGGTATTGATGCCATTGAAGAAAGAGCACGCCATGAGCTTGGCTTAGTCCGAGATGGTGAAACTTTCTACCGAATTGTTGGTGAGGAAAACCAGTAAGATGTTGGATACTGTCCCATCTCATATCGCTATTGTGCCAGCAGCTGGTGTCGGTAGCAGAATGAAAGCCGATCGTCCCAAACAGTATTTGTTGATTGATGGAAAGGCGGTATTAGAGCATACGGTCGAGAAGCTTCTTTCCCACTCTAAAATCGCTAAAGTAGTGGTGGCGGTTACCGAAGGTGATCCTTATTACCCTGAGTTATCTATCGCAAATCATCCCGACGTCATACGTGTGGATGGAGGCAAAGAAAGAGCCGATTCTGTACTTTCAGGGCTAAACTATGTGAGTACGGAACTCGCCAGTGAGTGGGTGCTGGTTCACGACGCAGCAAGACCGTGCGTAACGTTAACAGATATAGACCGTTTGATTGATGTTTGTATTGATCATCCTACTGGCGGCATTCTTGCTTCACCAGTGAGAGATACGATGAAACGTGCTAATTCAGTACAAAACATTGATCATACTGTCGACAGAGAAGCATTGTGGCATGCATTAACCCCACAAATGTTTAAAACTCAGCCCCTAAAAAATGCTCTGAGCGACGCTTTACAACAAGGCATCGCCATTACTGATGAAGCCTCCGCTTTGGAGTGGAAGGGCGAAGCGCCCGCTTTAGTTCAGGGCAATGCGAGCAATATAAAAATTACTCAACCAGAAGATCTCGCATTAGCTGAGTTTTATTTAAGCCGTGAGCGCGGCGAATAAGTAAGGATAGAAAATGATTCGAATTGGTCACGGTTTTGACGTACACAAATTTGGTGGTGAAGGCCCAGTTATTATTGGCGGAGTCTCTGTTCCTTATGAACAAGGGCTTATCGCACATTCAGATGGTGATGTGGCCTTACATGCGTTGAGCGATGCGTTGCTTGGTGCAATCGCGGCTGGTGATATTGGCCGCCACTTTCCAGATACTGATGACAAGTGGAAAGGCGCTGATAGCCGTGAGTTGCTGAAAGATGTCTACCGCAGAGTAAAAGAACAAGGTTATCGATTAGGTAATGCAGACATTACCATCATGGCACAAGCGCCTAAAATGGCACCGCACATAGAAGCAATGTGCGCGGTCATTGCTCAAGATCTTGAAACTGATATCAGTAACATAAACGTTAAGGCAACCACGACAGAACGCCTAGGTTTTACAGGACGTAAAGAAGGCATCGCTACAGAAGCTGTTGTTCTTTTGTTTAAGCAACAATAATCAACTTGTTCCCTAATGCTGCAAGAGCAGTGGAATTAAATCATGTCAGACATTTTATCTTCATTGGCATACCTAACGGGTAAGCCTGTCGCATCAGCAAAAATCAAAGCGCAACCAGAACATTTTCAGGTTAGCGAAGATCTCGGCTTTGCCTTTACTGGCGAAGGGGAGCATTTGATGGTGCGTATTCGTAAAACGGGTGAGAACACCAGCTTCGTTGCTAACGAGTTAGCTAAAGCGTGTGGTGTTAAATCTAAGGATGTGAGCTGGGCTGGCTTAAAAGACCGCCATGCGGTGACAGAACAATGGTTGAGCGTTCATTTACCAAAAGGTGAAACACCGGACTTTTCCGCGTTTTTAGCTCAGTACCCTAATATCGAAATTCTGGCAACGGATCGTCACAACAAAAAGTTACGTCCGGGTGATTTGGTTGGAAACGGATTTGTCGTCACTTTGTCTGAAGTGACAGACATCGCGGACGTAGAGCGTCGTCTTGAAAAAATAAAACAAGTTGGCGTGCCGAACTACTTTGGTGCTCAGCGCTTTGGCAATGATGGGAATAACCTAGAAGAAGCCCGTCGTTGGGGGCGTGAAAACGTACGTACTCGAAATCAAAATAAGCGCAGTATGTACCTGTCAGCCGCGCGATCTTGGATTTTTAACCGCATCGTTTCTGCGCGTTTAGAGCAGGGCATGTTCGACAAGTTTGTCGAGGGTGATGTTGCACAAACCTCCGCAGGTAACGTGACGGTTGATGCGAGCAATATAGCGGCGATGCAAGCTCAGTTTATCGA
Organism: Vibrio natriegens NBRC 15636 = ATCC 14048 = DSM 759; assembly: GCF_035621455.1. Taxonomy (NCBI): domain Bacteria; kingdom Pseudomonadati; phylum Pseudomonadota; class Gammaproteobacteria; order Vibrionales; family Vibrionaceae; genus Vibrio; species Vibrio natriegens. The sequence goes on along the minus strand of NZ_CP141822.1, from coordinate 2,617,298 downwards.
TGGAGACGCGGCTATTACTGCTGCACTTGCTGGTGATAATGCATTACCGACCCAAGCCGATGCTTTGGCATTAGAGCAACCGTTCCTAGATGAAGAGCCTGACTTGATGGCGCTTATCCGTGGTAATCGCATGCGTCATGATCGCCGTAATGTTGCACTAAAGCCACAAGATCTTGCTTGGAGCGTTGAAGGTAACAATATTACGCTGACTTTCTCATTAGATGCTGGCTCGTTCGCTACATCCATTGTTCGTGAGTTAGTCAACGAGGTAAAAGTAGAAAGAGAATACTAATGGAACAAGATTCACCAAACGCTAAGTCACTGCGAATTCTGATTAGCAATGACGACGGTGTTTATGCTCAGGGAATTCATGCGCTTGCAGATGAATTAAGAGACATTGCCGAAGTGACAATTGTTGCGCCAGACCGAAACCGTTCTGGTGCTTCAAACTCGCTGACCTTAGAGCAGCCGCTTCGAGTGACACAGATTGCACCAAACACATATTCTGTTCAGGGAACACCGACGGATTGTGTTCATTTTGCTTTAAATGAGTTAATGAAAGATGACCTGCCAGACCTTGTTCTGACTGGTATCAATCATGGGGCAAATTTAGGTGATGACGTCCTGTATTCAGGGACTGTCGCTGCCGCAATGGAAGGGCACTTTCTCGGTGTTCAGTCTGTTGCATTTTCATTGGTTGGAAAGCGCCATTTTGAGTCTGCGGCAAAAATTGCTCGTAAGCTCGTACAACAACATCTCGCTATGCCAATTCCAACCAACCGCTTGTTGAACGTGAATGTCCCTGATCTTCCTTTGGAACAACTGGGCCAAATTGAAGTCACCCGCTTAGGTGCACGTCATCACGCAGAGAACATGATAAAGCAGAAAGATCCACGAGGGCATGATATTTACTGGTTAGGTCCTCCAGGAAAAGAGCAAGATGCTGGTGAGGGTACTGACTTTTATGCGATTGAGCGCGGTCGGGTTTCTATTACCCCGTTGCAAGTTGATCTTACGGCTCATGAATCACTGCGTGCTATGGATAGTTGGTTGAAGGAAGAGAAGTAATGAGTAACCCACATGCTGACCGGTTGATTGAATATCTCGTCGCCAGTGGCATTAAAGATCAACGTGTTCTGGATGCGATACATCACCTGCCGAGAGAACGGTTTGTTTCTCAAGCAATGATGCACCAAGCCTATGACAACAATGCGTTACCGATTGGTCAGGGACAAACTATTTCTCAGCCTTATATTGTTGCACGTATGACGGAGTTATTAGAACTTGAGCCTTCAAGTAACGTTTTGGAAATTGGCACTGGCTCTGGTTATCAAACTGCGGTTTTAGCGCAACTTGTCGAGCGTGTGTACTCCGTTGAACGCATTAAGTCTTTACAGTGGGAAGCCAAGCGTCGACTCAAGCAACTTGATATCTACAATATCTCTACTAAACATGGAGATGGGTGGCTTGGCTGGGAAACGAAAGGTCCATTTGATGCCATTATTGTCACCGCAGCAGCAGAAGTCATTCCCCAAGCACTTCTGGCGCAGTTGAAAGACGGTGGTAGGATGGTTATTCCTGTTGGTGAAACGGAACAACAACTATTGAAGATTGAACGTAAAGGCGATGAATACCTTTCCACCGTGGTGGAGATGGTGCGGTTCGTTCCTTTAGTGGCGGGTGATTTAGCGTAAGGGTTAAAGATTGGTGAGTAAGTTATTACGTCGAACTAGTATTAGCTTTATGTTAGCTGCAGGACTTCTCGGTTGTGCGGCTCACTCACCAGCGCCTGTTTCTAGCTTAAAAAAAGATTACTCAAATGTTGAGCGAGGCAGTTATAGAGGGAGTTACTATGAAGTAAAGAAAGGAGACACCCTTTATTTCATAGCATACGTCACAGATAAGGATGTAAATGACCTCGTTCGTTACAATGAGCTTGCTCAACCTTACACTATCTATCCAGGTCAGCGTCTAAAACTTTGGGCTCCGAAATATATTGCTCCGAAATTCGGGCAAAAAGTGGAACCCGTTGTGGCACCTATAGTTGCGAAGACTCCGGCTCCAGTGACTAAAATATCAACGGTATCCAAGCCTGTTGATTCAAGTAAAAGCTCTACCCCAAAAGTGCAGCCAACTACCCCTAAAGTGGTGCAAAAACAGCCTCCAAAGAAGGTTGAACAATCCAAAACAAAGGAGTATGTTGGTTCAAAAGATAACCAAAATGTGAAGAAAAATCCGTCTACAACGACTACTAAAAATGCGAACGTATCGAAGTGGTTGTGGCCAACAAAAGGGAGAGTAATCAAGAACTTCTCGGCGGGAGAACAAGGAAATAAAGGTATTGATATCGCAGGACAGCGTGGTCAGCCTATCGTTTCAACCGCAGCCGGCACTGTTGTTTATTCGGGCAATGCACTACGAGGTTATGGCAACCTAATTATAGTGAAGCATAATGACAATTATCTAAGCGCATATGCTCATAATGACAAGCTGCTGGTATCCGAAGGACAAAGTGTTAACAGTGGACAAAAAATCGCAACCATGGGTAGTTCTGGTTCGAAATCCGTCAAACTGCACTTTGAAATTCGCTACCAAGGTAAATCAGTGAATCCAAAACGCTATTTACCGTAAAACTTTGAATAACAACTTGCGAAACCATTTAGCGACATATTGAGTTGTCATGTCTTGCTAACTCGCCAGGGGGAGGCGTTATGAGTATCAGCAACACAGTAACCAAAGTTGAAGAGTTTGATTTTGACGATGAGTCAGTGAAGACCGTTGCGAGTCAACTCGGAAAATCATCATCCACAGAAAGCAAAACTGCTGCGCGTGAAGAATTCGATGCAAGCAGCAAGAGCTTAGATGCCACCCAATTGTATCTAGGTGAAATTGGCTTCTCACCTCTACTCACTGCTGAAGAAGAAGTGCTTTATGCTCGACGCGCATTACGTGGCGACGAAGCTGCTCGTAAGCGCATGATCGAAAGTAACTTACGCTTAGTTGTAAAGATCTCTCGTCGTTACAGCAACCGCGGTTTAGCCCTTCTGGACCTTATTGAAGAAGGTAACCTTGGCTTGATCCGTGCAGTTGAGAAATTCGACCCAGAACGCGGTTTCCGTTTCTCTACCTATGCAACATGGTGGATTCGACAAACGATCGAACGTGCGTTGATGAACCAAACGCGTACCATTCGTTTACCGATTCACGTTGTGAAAGAGCTGAACATTTATCTGCGTACTGCGCGTGAACTTTCTCAGAAGCTCGATCATGAACCAACAGCCGAAGAGATTGCAGCGCAACTTGATATTCCTGTTGAAGATGTCAGCAAAATGCTTCGCTTGAATGAGCGTATTAGTTCTGTCGACACGCCAATTGGTGGTGATGGTGAAAAAGCACTACTTGATATTATTCCAGATGGTAACAATTCTGACCCTGAAGTTTCGACACAAGATGACGATATCAAGTCTTCTCTAATCCATTGGCTTGAAGAGTTGAACCCGAAACAGAAAGAAGTGTTGGCTCGTCGTTTTGGTTTATTAGGTTATGAACCTTCAACGCTGGAAGAAGTAGGGCGTGAAATTGGACTTACTCGTGAACGCGTTCGCCAGATCCAAGTGGAAGGTCTACGTCGTCTACGCGAAGTATTGATTAAACAAGGCCTGAATATGGAAAACTTGTTTAACGTCGAAGATGACTAATCGACATACATAAAGAGAAAAGGCTATGGTGAACCATAGCCTTTTTGCGTTTTAAGCAGGGTATCCAATTACAGCTAAAGCATTTTTTTCAAACGATACAGTTCTTCAAGTGCCTGGCGAGGCGTCATCTCATCGGGATCGATGTTTGATAAAGCTTGCTCCACTTCGCTTGGCTCAGGAATAAGGCTGAGCTGATTCGCCACATCGACCGCTCCCGGGCGAGGGGAGTCGTTACCATGACTTAACTGTTCAAGTTGAGATAACTTCGCACGTGCATTTTTGATCACGGTTTTTGGGACACCAGCCAAGCCAGCAACTGCCAGACCGTATGATTTGCTGGCTGCACCTTCTTGAACTGCGTGCATAAACGCAATGCTGTCTCCATGCTCGACCGCGTCTAAGTGGACGTTGGCCAGATTTGGCAACTGACTTGGTAGTTCAGTCAGCTCAAAGTAATGGGTGGCGAACAGTGTCATCGCGCCGATTTGTGTTGCCAGCCATTCTGCGCTTGCCCATGCCAAAGACAGACCATCATAAGTACTGGTGCCTCGACCAATTTCATCCATCAGTACTAAGCTGTTTTTCGTTGCGTTGTGCAGAATATTCGCCGTTTCCGTCATTTCCACCATAAACGTTGATCGCCCGGAGGCTAAGTCATCAGAAGCACCAATACGAGTGAAAATACGATCTAACGATCCAATCTGAGCTGATTCAGCTGGAACGTACGAACCGATGTGAGCCATCAGCGCGATCAATGCAGTTTGGCGCATGTATGTCGATTTACCACCCATGTTCGGACCCGTAATTATCAACATCTTACGCTGTGGGTTTAGCTCTATTGGGTTGGCGATAAATGGGTCACTGGTGACTTGCTCTACAACAGGGTGGCGACCTGATTGGATTTGGATACCTGGTTCTTTGACTAATGTCGGACGGCAGTAATCGAGTGAATCAGCACGTTCTGCCAGGTTTTGTAGTACATCCAATTGAGAAACCGCAGAGGCCAAATTCTGTAACTGTTCTAGGTTCGGCATCAACAGATCAAACAGCCCTTCCCAAAGCTGCTTTTCTAACGCGAGTGCTTTTGACTTAGAGTTAAGCACTTTGTCTTCGTGTTCTTTCAGCTCAGGAATGATATAGCGTTCTGCGTTTTTAAGAGTTTGGCGACGCACATAGTGTGGCGGTACCAAATGGCTTTGACCACGGCTAACTTGAATGTAGAAGCCATGCACATTGTTGTAACCAACTTTAAGTGTATCAATGCCATGACGTTCACGTTCGTCCGATTCGAGTTTTTCTAAGTATTCTGTTGCGCCATCAGCGAGTTTACGCCACTCATCCAGCTCTTCATTATATCCCTCGGCGATAACGCCACCGTCGCGAATCACAACAGGAGGGTTTTCTTTGATTGCACGTTCGAGTAATTCGCACACATCATCGATTGGTGCTGCAAACTGAGCCAGCTTCACGAGGTATGGATGAGTCAGTGAGGCAGTAATGGCTTCTAGCTCTGGCAATTGCTGCATAGCGTGACGTAGACGAGCCATGTCACGAGGACGGGCAGATCGTAACGCCAGACGGGCTAAAATTCGTTCAATATCACCAATCTGTTTTAAAGTGGGCTGAAGATCGGCAAATAGGCTTTGGTCTTTAATTTCACCGATGGCATCAAGGCGATTGTTTAATGTATCGATGCAGCGCATTGGTTGATGGAGCCAACGCTTGAGCATGCGGCTTCCCATTGGGGTTGCACAGTGATCGAGAACAGCGGCCAACGTATTGTCTGTCGAGCCTGCAAGGTTTTGAGTAATTTCGAGGTTACGACGCGTGGCGGCATCCAGAATGACAGAGTGATCCTGACGATCAAAAGTCAAAGAACGAATGTGCGGTAGCGCAGTACGCTGGGTGTCTTTTACATACTGGATCAAACAACCTGCGGCACATAATCCGAGTGACGCGTGTTCCACGCCAAAGCCAATCAAATCTTTGGTACCGAATTGCTGATTCAGTTGTTGTTTCGCGGTATCTAATTCAAATTCCCATACCGGACGACGACGGTTACCGTTGCGGCTCGACATCAAATGGACGGGTTCAAAATCTTCAGGAAACAGTAACTCACGTGGTGCGGTGCGTTGCAGTTCAGCCGCCATTGCCTCTTCGGTTTCAGGTTCCGTTAATTGAAAACGTCCTGAAGTGACATCCAGCGTCGCATAACCAAACTTACCGTTGTGGTGATAAATCGCTGCAATTAAGTTATCGAGGCGCTCAGAGAGAAGAGCTTCGTCAGTGACGGTACCCGGAGTAACAATGCGCACGACTTTACGCTCAACAGGCCCTTTACTGGTAGCGGGATCACCGATCTGTTCACAGATTGCGACAGACTCACCAAGCTGAACAAGTTTGGCCAAATAGCCTTCTACGGCATGAAATGGCACACCCGCCATAGGAATAGGCTCTCCTGCAGATGCACCACGTTTAGTCAATGAGATATCAAGCAGTTGAGAGGCACGCTTAGCATCATCATAGAAGAGCTCGTAGAAATCGCCCATGCGGTAAAACAGCAAAATATCAGGGTTCTCAGCCTTTAGCTTGAGGTATTGCTGCATCATCGGAGTGTGTTTTTGTTCAGCTTTCACAGGTAAGTTCTTTTGTTTATTTCCGGAGCGGCTTAGGATACGTGAATCCCTATCAAGTAAAAAGAGACAAAGGGCATTTTGGCTATGGAAAGAACAACAAAATTAAGCGCAGATTTAGGTGTGTTACTCGAGCAGCATGGACATGTGATGACGACCGCGGAATCTTGCACCGGAGGTGGTGTTGCTGCCGCCATTACAGACATTGCTGGCAGTTCAGGCTGGCTGGATCGTGCATTTGTGACTTACAGCAATGAAGCGAAAATGGAGATGCTCGGTGTTAAGCAAAAGACACTGGAAATGCACGGAGCCGTCAGTGAACCCGTTGTGATTGAAATGGTTCAAGGTGCGCTTGAGCATTCGAATGCAACGATAGGCGTCTCGATCAGTGGTATTGCCGGACCAGGTGGCGGCAGCGAAGAAAAGCCCGTTGGGACAGTATGTTTTGCATTCGCAGATAATCAACAATGGCTTTTGGTTGAAACCATGCACTTTGACGGTGATCGTGCAGCCGTTCGTGAACAAGCCGTGTTTCATGCACTGACTCGAATCTATCAGCATTTGGATGAGAAAATTTAAAAGTACGTTAGCCCAGACGTGATAAGCTCTGCGGCAAAGTTATACGTAGATCAGCTAAAGTTTTTTCTATACAGGTATAGACACTGTATGAATCAACAGTATAATAACTTTCATTGCTGAGCGATTAACTGCTCAAGAAAAGTTTAATGACTATTCGTCGCCCAAAAAGATGAATAAATCGGAGAAAGTAATGGACGAGAACAAACAGAAAGCGCTCGCCGCTGCGCTAGGTCAAATTGAAAAACAATTCGGTAAAGGCTCAATCATGCGCCTTGGCGATAACCGCGCAATGGACGTAGAAACCATCTCAACGGGTTCTCTTTCTCTTGATATCGCTTTGGGTGCTGGTGGCTTACCGATGGGCCGTATTGTTGAAGTATACGGTCCGGAATCTTCGGGTAAAACGACACTAACTCTTGAACTTATTGCAGCAGCACAGCGTGAAGGCAAAACTTGTGCGTTTATCGATGCGGAGCACGCTCTGGATCCTGTATACGCGAAGAAGCTTGGCGTAGATATCGATGCACTTTTGGTTTCTCAGCCTGATACGGGTGAGCAAGCGCTAGAAATCTGTGACGCATTAGCGCGCTCTGGTGCTATCGACGTAATGGTTGTCGACTCTGTGGCAGCACTGACTCCAAAAGCAGAAATCGAAGGCGAAATGGGCGACAGCCACATGGGTCTCCAAGCTCGTATGCTTTCTCAAGCGATGCGTAAGCTAACAGGTAACCTGAAGCAGTCTAACTGTATGTGTATCTTCATCAACCAAATCCGTATGAAGATTGGTGTGATGTTCGGTAACCCAGAAACAACAACTGGCGGTAACGCACTTAAATTCTACGCATCGGTTCGTCTTGATATCCGTCGTACTGGCGCAATCAAAGAAGGCGACGAAGTTGTAGGTAACGAAACTCGCATCAAAGTCGTTAAGAACAAGATTGCAGCACCATTTAAAGAAGCAAACACGCAGATCATGTATGGTCAAGGCTTTAACCGCGAAGGTGAGCTGGTAGACTTAGGCGTGAAGCACAAACTGGTTGAAAAAGCAGGTGCTTGGTACAGCTACAATGGCGACAAGATCGGTCAGGGCAAAGCAAATGCTTGTAATTACCTGCGTGAACATACAGAAGTTGCTCAGACTATCGACAAGAAACTTCGTGAGATGCTTTTGTCTCCAGCTGTAGCTGAGGGACCTGAAGCCGGTGAAATGCCAGAGAAGAAAGAAGAAGAGTTTTAACTTCGACTTTAAATAAAAGATATAAAAGCCCTGCGACGCGGGGCTTTGTTGTATTTGCTATATCTAAAGTGCTGAACAACAAATCTGTACAGGAAAAATAGGTTTAGGATCATCATGTACCAAAAGCGTCAAGCGCCAACTCTTTCAAGTAAAGAAGCTGCGATTCAGTTACTGAGCCGTCGTGACCACGGACAGTACGAGCTATATCAAAAGCTGGCATTGAAAGGGTATGAAGAAGCCGATATCGAAGCCGCGATCAATTTTTGTCTGGATCACAATTATCTTGATGATTTGCGTTATGCCAAAAGCCAGATTCGACAACATGTCTATAAAGGTCATGGTGAACGCAGGATCCGTCAGGAATTAGCCCAAAAGCGCGTAGCGGAATCGGTTGTCGAAGAAGCGATGATGGAAGAGCCACAAGACTGGTTTGAACTGGCAAGAATGGCGGCTGAGAAAAAATTCAAAGGCATAAAAGCCAAAGACCAGAAAGAGTACGCCAAACAGGTGCGTTTTATGCAATATCGTGGATACAGCTTTGACCAAATCAGCTATGCACTGAGCTTTGACGAACACGATTGAGCGGGATTCTCCAGCATTTTTTTTTGTTTTTCTTCAAAATTATTCCTCTAAGACCTCTTTTCCGTAAGAAAACTAGTCGTAGCTGATTGCTTGATCTACAATACGGCGAAATTCTAACTCGACTATTTTCAGGAAGAGCTGCATGTACATGAGCACTGACGAGGTTCGTAACTCGTTCCTCAAGTTCTTTGAAAGCAAAGGACACCAAATCGTAGAAAGTTCATCGTTAGTACCACATAACGACCCAACCCTGCTGTTCACAAACGCAGGTATGAACCAATTTAAAGATTGCTTCTTAGGCTTGGAAAAACGAGCCTATACTCGAGCGACTACGGCTCAACGTTGTGTACGTGCTGGCGGTAAACATAATGACCTGGAAAACGTAGGTTTCACAGCCCGTCACCATACTTTCTTCGAGATGCTAGGTAACTTCAGCTTTGGTGATTACTTCAAAGAAGACGCGATTTCATTTGCTTGGGAATTTTTGACTCAAGTACTGAAACTACCTCAAGAGCGCCTGCTGGTTACTATCTACGAAACCGATGATGAAGCATTTGATATCTGGAACCAAAAGGTAGGCGTTCCAGCAGACCGTATCATCCGTATTGGTGATAAAAAAGGTGGTAAGCCATACGAGTCAGACAACTTCTGGCAGATGGGTGACACAGGTCCTTGTGGTCCATGTACTGAAATTTTCTACGATCACGGTGAGCACATCTGGGGTGGTCGCCCTGGTACTCCTGAAGAAGATGGTGACCGTTTCATCGAGATCTGGAACAACGTATTCATGCAGTTCAACCGTCATGCTGACGGTACTATGGAGCCGCTGCCAAAACCATCTGTTGATACAGGTATGGGTATTGAGCGTATCTCAGCGATCATGCAAGGCGTTCACTCAAACTACGAAATCGACGTATTCCAAACTCTGATCAAAGCAGCTGCTGAAGTAGTTGGTTACGAAGACCTGTCTAACCAGTCTCTACGCGTTATCGCAGACCATATTCGTTCATGTTCATTCTTGATCGTTGATGGCGTGATGCCTTCAAATGAAGGACGTGGTTACGTTCTACGACGTATTATCCGTCGTGCTGTTCGTCATGGTAACAAGCTTGGTGCACAAGGTGTATTCTTCTACAAACTGGTTGGTGTACTTGCAGAAGTCATGGGTACTGCTGGTGAAGAACTGAAGCGTCAACAAGCGGTTGTAGAGAAAGTACTGCGTATCGAAGAAGAAAACTTCGGTCGTACGCTTGATCGTGGTATGTCGATCCTGAACGAAGCGCTAGATAACCTGGATGGCAAAGAGCTAGATGGTGAAACAGTATTTAAACTTTACGACACCTACGGCTTCCCTGCTGATTTAACTAACGACGTTGCTCGTGAGCGTGAGTTCACTATCGACGAAGAAGGTTTTGAGAAAGCAATGGAAGAGCAGCGTCAACGTGCTCGTGAAGCTGGCCAATTCGGTACAGACTACAACGCGACAATCAAAGTGGACGCGGAAACTGAGTTCTGTGGTTACACAGGCACAAAAGGTTCAAGTTCTGTCGAAGCCATGTTCGTTGAAGGCAACGAAGTTGAATCACTGTCAGCAGGCGATAAAGCAATCATCGTACTAGGTGAAACACCATTCTACGCTGAGTCAGGTGGTCAGTGCGGTGACGCTGGTGAGATTCGCACAGAGTCTGGCGTATTCCGTGTAGAAGACACTCAGAAGCTAGGTAATGCAATTGCGCATTACGGTGTAATGGCTGAAGGCGTTCTGGCGAAAGGTGATGATGTTGCAACAATCGTAGACGCTGAGCGCCGAGCTGCAACTTCACTAAACCACTCTGCAACACACTTACTGCACGAGGCACTACGTCGCGTATTAGGTGAGCACGTGCTACAGAAAGGCTCTCTAGTTCGACCTGAAAACCTACGTTTTGACTTCTCACACCTTGAAGCGGTAACGGCAGCAGAGCTAAAAGAAGTGGAGCGTCTGGTTAACGCTCAAATTCGTCGTAACCACGCTATCGAAACCAATATCATGGACATCGAGTCTGCGAAGCAGAAAGGTGCGATGGCGTTGTTCGGTGAGAAATACGACGATGAAGTTCGCGTACTATCGATGGGTGACTTCTCCACTGAGCTTTGTGGTGGTATCCACGCATCTAGCACGGGCGACATTGGTTTGTTCAAGATTACGTCGGAAAGCGGTATTGCTGCGGGTATTCGTCGTATTGAAGCGGTAACAGGTGAAGCAGCTCTAGACGTGATCGAAGCGCAAACAGCTAAGTACGAAGAAAAACTTGCAGAATCTGCGCAAAAATCGAAAGCGCTTGAAAAAGAAATTCAAAAGCTGAAAGACAAGATGGCTGCGGCAGAAAGCGCAAACATCATGGGTAAAGCGGTAGAAGTTAACGGTACAAAAGTATTGGTTGCGGCTCTAGAAGGTGCTGACAGCAAAAACCTACGTACTATGGTTGATGATATCAAGAACCAAATGGGTTCTGGTGTTGTACTTCTGGCTAACATCACGGGTGACAAAGTTGGTTTGATCGCTGGTGTAACTAAAGATCTGGTTGGCAAAGTCAAAGCGGGTGATTTAGTTAAAATGGTAGCAGAGCAGGTTGGTGGTAAAGGCGGCGGTCGTCCTGATATGGCGCAAGCTGGCGGTACTGACGTAGCGGCACTTCCAGAAGCAATCAAAACTGTTCAGCCTTGGCTAGAAGAGCGCTTGTAACAAGCTATAAATAACAAATATACGCTCAATCAATTTGTTTTGATTGGGCGTAATTTTTTTAAGTTGACCAAGTGGTTTAATGGACCAGAGATTAAGCTGGCCCACTAAGCTGCTTGGTTTTTCTTGTAACTACCACTTATATAAACAGAATGTATGTGGTCCGAATGAGACTTTGGTCTTGGGAAGGTGAAGACTGGTGAAAAAGCCCCTTATCGTGCAAAAGTTTGGCGGAACCTCTGTGGGTTCAATTGAAAGAATCCACCAAGTTGCTGAACACATCATTAAGGCGAAAAATGATGGTAATCAAGTTGTTGTAGTTGTGTCTGCTATGTCAGGCGAAACCAATAGGCTTATGGACCTAGCTAAACAGGTAGATAGCGTTCCTACAGCCCGAGAACTTGATGTTTTGCTCTCTGCTGGTGAGCAAGTGTCGATGGCACTGTTGGCGATGACACTGAACAAAATGGGTCATCCTGCACGCTCACTTACCGGAGCACAGGCGAACATTGTGACTGATAACCAGCACAATGACGCAACGATTAAGCACATTGATACTACGAGAGTGATGGCATTGCTTGAACAAGAGCATGTCGTTATCGTCGCAGGTTTTCAGGGTGTGAATGAAAATGGGGATATCACCACATTAGGTCGAGGAGGCTCAGATACGAGCGCAGTGACACTGGCTGGTGCACTACGTGCTGATGAGTGTCAAATCTTTACCGACGTTGATGGTATTTATACTTGTGACCCACGTGTAGTAAAAACGGCGCAAAAAATGGCAGTGATTGACTTTCCTTCAATGGAAGCAATGGCAAGCCGTGGTGCTAAAGTTTTACATTTACCTTCGGTGCAATATGCATGGAAGAACAATGTACCACTACGCGTGCTTTCTACATTCGATGTGAATGAAGGTAGTTTAGTTAAGGGAGAGATTGGCACACAAGCCATCTCTGGTATAGCTATTCAACGAGACCTTGCCATTATTGAAGTAGATAAAGAACATTTGTCCAGTGCTACAAAGCAATGTCAGATGCTAGGTATCGATGTCTGGAATGTGATCGAGGAAACAGAACGGACAGGTATCATGATAAAACAAGATGCATGTGCCAAGTTCGATCTGGTGTTCAGCGATAAAATCCGTAATAGTGAAATGGTAAGCCTGTTGACCGCAGTAGGGCTTGAGGCCAATGGAATGGTCGAGCATGCATGCGATTTGCTGGCTGAGCAAGATATTGCGATCAATTTCTGCGCAACGAATGCACTCACTATGATGCTAGTATTATCTCCTGACTGTGTGGATATGGCGGCAAACATTCTTCATGATGCTTACATTACGTCTAGTGAAGCGTTAAGCATTCAGCAAAAACATGCCCTAATAGGGTGATTTCGCTAACAAGGTAGTTTACGAAAATATAACTTTTGTTGGATAATAGCGTGATAGCAAGAAAATTTAGAGATTACTCAAGGAGCATAGAATGCTAATTTTGACTCGTCGCGTAGGCGAAACACTGATGATTGGTGATGAGGTAACTGTAACTGTACTAGGTGTTAAAGGTAACCAAGTGCGCATCGGCGTTAACGCTCCGAAGGAAGTGTCAGTTCACCGCGAAGAAATCTACATGCGCATTCAAGCTGAAAAAGGCAATGGTAACGTTGCTTCAGGTAACTACTAAGTATCATCTGTTTACAGAGCTTAGTTTGAATGAAAAAGGCTAGCCGAAGGGCTGGCCTTTTTAGTTTCTGATAAATGTCATTTTTTCAGAGAAGACTCTCTTTTTTTCATCATAATAGGGTGGTAAAGTTCGTTTAATAGTCACTTTGATTAAATCGGCATCGGTTAAGTGTTTTTTGCGGTTTTTTTCAAAGAAAGTGTTTGACATATTTTCGGTAAAACGTAATATGTGCCTCCGCAAGACGGTGAGGTGGCCGAGAGGCCGAAGGCGCTCCCCTGCTAAGGGAGTATGTGGTTTGTAGCCGCATCGAGGGTTCGAATCCCTCCCTCACCGCCATTCTTGCCTTGTTTGAGTTAGCATCCAAACAAAGAACAAAAGTGCGTCCTTAGCTCAGCTGGATAGAGTACCTGGCTACGAACCAGGCGGTCGGAGGTTCGAATCCTCCAGGACGCGCCATATTCTTTTACATTATTCTTTGATGATGTATTCGAGTATGAATAATGTGGTGAGGTGGCCGAGAGGCCGAAGGCGCTCCCCTGCTAAGGGAGTATGTGGTTTGTAGCCGCATCGAGGGTTCGAATCCCTCCCTCACCGCCATTTATTGACGTAGCAGTCAATTTTTTTTGTTCTAAAACAAAGTAATGTGATTTATTTCACAAAATGTGCGTCCTTAGCTCAGCTGGATAGAGTACCTGGCTACGAACCAGGCGGTCGGAGGTTCGAATCCTCCAGGACGCGCCACTTTCAAATAAGTCTGACTTTTTTGAAAAAGAATTTAGGGTATTGCCCTGATATTGACTAAAGTTGATATCGAAACGTGTGCGTCCTTAGCTCAGCTGGATAGAGTACCTGGCTACGAACCAGGCGGTCGGAGGTTCGAATCCTCCAGGACGCGCCACTTATTGAAGGGTAATGCCCTGATATTGATTTTCTGTTTATAGACATTGATATCGAAAACTGCGCGTCCTTAGCTCAGCTGGATAGAGTACCTGGCTACGAACCAGGCGGTCGGAGGTTCGAATCCTCCAGGACGCGCCACTTATTGAGGGTATTGCCCTGATATTGATAACCTGTTTACAGGCATTGATATCGAAAACTGCGCGTCCTTAGCTCAGCTGGATAGAGTACCTGGCTACGAACCAGGCGGTCGGAGGTTCGAATCCTCCAGGACGCGCCACTTATTGAGGGTATTGCCCTGATATTGGTAACCTGTTTACAGGCATTGATATCGAAAACTGCGCGTCCTTAGCTCAGCTGGATAGAGTACCTGGCTACGAACCAGGCGGTCGGAGGTTCGAATCCTCCAGGACGCGCCACTTATTGAGGGTAATGCCCTGATATTGGTAACCTGTTTATAGGCATTGATATCGAAAACTGCGCGTCCTTAGCTCAGCTGGATAGAGTACCTGGCTACGAACCAGGCGGTCGGAGGTTCGAATCCTCCAGGACGCGCCACTTATTGAGGGTAATGCCCTGATATTGATAACCTGTTTACAGGCATTGATGTCGAAAACTGCGCGTCCTTAGCTCAGCTGGATAGAGTACCTGGCTACGAACCAGGCGGTCGGAGGTTCGAATCCTCCAGGACGCGCCACTTATTACAAAGCCTCGCTTATGCGAGGCTTTTTTGTATCTGCTATTTGTGCTCTTTCTCTCAAATAAACTCTCTGTTTGTCCGATTTTCAGCTTTTACTGATTTATTCAAAACTTGCCTATCTTAGCCAATTTGTTTTGTGGTGAAGGTTTTCACGCTGAAAATGACGTTTTCTCCCTGTTTAACCTCTTTTCCTTCCTCATTTGTTTTGTTGTGAATACTTTGTTTTTTCTATGTTTTTGAAATGTTAAAATTTAATATCTCATTGTTTGTTATTGGTTTTTATTGATCTTGCCTATCGTTGTTTTGAAGCCCTAATCGCAGTTTTTATATGTGCTTTGATTTAGTCTGTTTATGAATTGAATTGTCACATTACCTGCATTGTTTGCATACGAACTGTGATCTGGGTAGTGAATGAATAATCATTTGTAGGGTTTACTACCAACCTTCCTTAAACAAAATTGACAAAGTTTAACCAGTCGAGATAATCCATGGGTCGGGATATGACACAATTAACATCCTGCACCTGTCAGGATGACAAAGAAAGGAAGCAACATGACTAATATAGGAAGCCTGCTAGTAGATGCAGCCACTCTCATGATTACTGGGATGGCGGTTGTATTTATTTTCCTCACTATTCTTGTTTATCTCGTTCGGCTCATGTCGAGACTCATACCAGAAGAAGTCCTAGAGCCGATCGCTGCACCTAAAATAAAAAACAATAATCAATCAACCTCTTCAGCTGTTAGTCCACAAGTCGTGGCGGCGATCTCGGCTGCGATTCATAAACATCGCACCTCTGTCGCGAAGTAGCCGAAAATAGGATTAAAAAGGAGTTTAAGAGTATGTCTAAACCACTAGCTATTACTGATGTGGTCCTAAGAGACGCCCATCAATCACTGTTTGCTACGCGTATGCGTATCGACGATATGCTGCCTATCGCGGCTGAACTGGACAAGATTGGTTATTGGTCTTTAGAGACGTGGGGTGGGGCAACGTTTGATTCGTGTATTCGATTCCTTGGAGAAGATCCGTGGGAGCGTTTACGAGAGCTGAAAAAAGCGATGCCGAACACACCAATGCAAATGCTACTGCGTGGTCAGAACCTTTTAGGATACCGCCATTATGCTGATGACGTAGTAGAGAAGTTTGTTGAGCGTGCGCATGCCAATGGTATGGATGTTTTCCGTATTTTTGATGCGATGAATGATGTGCGAAATTTCCAAAAAGCGGTTAAAGCAACCGTGGATGTTGGCGCTCACGCACAAGGCACGCTGTCTTACACAACCAGCCCAGTACACAACGCTGACACGTGGGTTGATCTGGCAAAACGTCTGGAAGACCTAGGCTGCCATTCTTTATGTATTAAAGACATGTCAGGTCTACTAAAACCTTATGAAGCTGAAGAGTTGATTACTCGTATCAAAGCATCGTGTGATGTGCCACTGGCACTGCACTGTCATGCAACTACGGGTCTATCAACGGCTACTGCGATTAAAGCGGTAGAAGCGGGTATCGACATTCTTGATACTGCGATTTCATCAATGAGTAGTACCTACGGCCATACGCCAACAGAAACTGTGGTAGCGATGCTTCAGGGTACAGAGCGTGACACTAACCTGAAACTGGAAGAGATTGAGCCGATTGCTGCTTACTTCCGTGAGGTTCGTAAGAAATACGCGAAGTGGGAAGGTCAATTGAAAGGCGTGGACTCTCGCATTTTGATTGCTCAAGTACCAGGTGGCATGTTAACCAACATGGAAGGCCAGCTTAAAGAGCAGGGCGCTGCCGATCGTCTTGATGAAGTACTAGAAGAGATCCCTCGTGTTCGTGAAGATCTTGGTTTCATTCCATTGGTAACACCAACTTCGCAAATTGTCGGCACTCAGGCTGTTATCAACGTACTGACTGGCGAACGCTACAAGAGCATTACCAAGGAAACTGCGGGTCTGTTGAAGGGCGAATATGGTCAAGCGCCTGCGCCAATCAATGCAGAGCTACAAGCTAAAGTTCTGGAAGGTAAAGAGCCTATCACTTGCCGCCCGGCTGATTTACTAGAGCCAGAAATGGAAGCGCTGACAGTTGAGTTGATGGATAAAGCGAAATCTGAAGGCATCAAACTGGCGAGCGAAAGAGTTGATGACGTATTAACTTACGCGCTATTCCCTCAAGTTGGCCTTAAGTTCCTGAAAAACCGTGGCAACCCTGAAGCGTTTGAACCAGCTCCTACCTTAGAATCTGCTAAACCTGCTCCGGCACCAGTTGCTCAAGCATCAGTAGGCGGCGTAGAAACATACAGTGTTCGTGTTGACGGACAAGTTTATGAAGTAGAAGTAGGACCGCAAGGTGAGCTGACGTCGGTAACACCTTCAGCAGCGTCAGCGAAAGCTGCGGCTCCAGCAGTACCAGCTAACACTTCCGCTGAGTCAGTTCCTGCTCCACTTGCGGGCAACATCTTTAAAGTCAATGTACAGCCAGGTGCTGAAGTGGCTGAAGGTGACGTGCTACTGATCTTAGAAGCGATGAAGATGGAAACGGAAGTTCGAGCTGCGCGTGGTGGTATCGTTCAGGAGTTAAATGTGAAAGAAGGTGATGCCGTGACGGTAGGTGCACCTCTTCTTAGCCTGGCGTAAGGGAGTATCATGGACGGATTGATGACCCTATGGTTAGAAACAGGGATCGCTAACTTTGAGTTTGGCCAAATCTGCATGATGCTGGTTGGCTGTACTCTGCTGTTTTTGGCGATTCGAAAGGGTTTTGAACCCCTGCTTCTACTTCCAATTGGTTTTGGTGCGATTTTAGCTAACATTCCTAATGCGGGTTTCACCGAGCCGGGTGGTTTGCTGTACTACGTCTACCACATCGGGATTGAGTCGGGTGTATTCCCGCTGTTGATCTTTATGGGCGTTGGCGCAATGACGGACTTTGGCGCGTTGATTGCGAACCCTAAAACGCTTTGGTTAGGTGCTGCGGCGCAGTTTGGTATTTTTGCAACGCTATTTGGTGCGATTTTGCTGAACTATGTACCGGGCATGGAATTCTCCATGGCAGACGCATCGTCAATTGCGATTATCGGTGGTGCTGACGGCCCAACCGCTATTTTCCTGGCAAGTAAACTGTCTCCAGACTTACTCGGCGCGATTGCGGTTGCGGCATATAGCTACATGGCGTTGGTGCCGATTATCCAGCCACCAATCATGAAAGCGTTAACCACGAAGGAAGAGCGTCAGGTAAAAATGGCTCAGTTGCGTCATGTCGGTAAGTGGGAAAAAGTGATTTTCCCGCTAGCTGTACTGTTGATGACTATTCTGTTTTTGCCATCTGCAACACCTCTGGTAGGGATGTTCTGTTTGGGTAACTTGATGCGTGAAGCAGGGGTCGTCGATCGTTTATCGAAGACAGCCCAGAACGAACTTATCAATATCGTGACCATCTTCCTTGGTCTTGGTGTTGGTTCTAAGTTGCAAGCAGATAAGTTCCTAAACTTGGAAACGCTTGGTATTTTGGCTTTGGGCGCGGTTGCTTTCAGTATCGGTACAGCAGCTGGCGTTCTAATGGCGAAGTTACTCAACAAGTTCTCGAAAGAGGACATCAACCCACTTATCGGCGCGGCTGGTGTTTCTGCTGTGCCAATGGCGGCGCGAGTGGTGAACAAAGTGGGCTTGGATGCAAACCCACAAAACTTCTTGTTGATGCACGCTATGGGTCCTAACGTAGCGGGTGTTCTTGGCTCTGCAGTAGCGGCAGGTATTCTGCTTGCACTGGTCGGCTAGTGTGTGGGTAACATACTCGCGCAGTGACTGTGTGGGGGATTAAATTATCCGCTTACAGCCATTAACTTAGCTAAACAAAATGGTTTATAGTCAAAGGGATGCTTCGGCATCCCTTTTTGTCTTTCAAGGAATGGTTTATGGAACACAAACAAATAGTTATCACTGAATTTGGAGAAGCAAGCGTACTTGCGGTTCAACATGCCCCAACACCGTCACCACAGTCAGGTGAAGTGTTAGTTAAGGTTTCTTTTTCTGGCATTAATCCTATTGATGTGAAGACTCGTGCAGGTCTGGGCTGGGCTGCGGCGCAAAACAAAGACAATCTGCCTTGGGTTCCGGGATATGACATTTCAGGGGAAGTCGTATCTTGTGGAGAGCAAACATCCCGCTTTGCTGTTGGAGATAAGGTAGCTGGTTTCATTGGTTTTCCAGTAAGAGGTGGCGGATACAGTCAATATGTATCTGTGCCTGAATCAGAACTGAGCCGCGTACCAAGTAATGTTCCTTTGGAATCGGCGGCAGTGCTTCCTCTTGCCGGCCAAACCGCGGCTCAGGCACTGGAGAAAGCTAACGTCACAGAAAGCGATCGTGTTTTAGTGCTTGCTGGTGCGGGTGGCGTAGGACACATTGCGGTGCAACTGGCTGTCGCAAGTAAGGCTGAGGTTTTTACAACTTGTAGTGAGCGAAATGTCGATTATCTCACCTCACTTGGTGCCCATGCAGTGAACTATCAATTAGGACCAGTGTCAGAACGTGTTGAAGATATAGATGTTTTAATTGATTTAGTGGGTGGAGATGCGGCTCTGGACGCTCTCAAATGTCTCAAGCCTAATGCTAGGATTGTGACTATTCCTACGATTACTGCCGAGAAGATTTGCGAACAAGCGAAACAGTTGGGCTTAGAAGCGAACGGTATGTTAGTTGAGCCTAAGCCAGAGCAGCTGGATTCTTTACTGTATATGGCTGATGTAGGTTTACTAAAAACAGAGGTTCAACATGTCTACCCAATGGACGAGGTTGTCGCAGCTCACGAACAAGTGGAGTCTGGGCGCACTCGAGGCAAGGTTTTGCTTGATATGACATGTTAGAAGCATTCAATGCTGGCTTTGAGAACATCGCGCTTTGGTTTTCTGGGTCAGCATTGTGGGTGCTTTTTATGACAGGTTTTCTCAGTGCTACCTTACTTCCTGGTGGCTCTGAGGCTGGTCTCATAGCGACCCTCTCTCTAAATCAATATTCCGTCTTTTCCATCATCACTGTAGCTACGATTGGTAATACCCTTGGTGGTTTGACCAATTACTGGCTTGGATTATGGATTCCCAATAAAACCCAGGATGAAAAACATGGCCATACCGCGTTAAAGTGGTTATCAAAATATGGTTACTGGGCTTTATTTTTCAGTTGGCTACCTATTGTTGGTGACCCGCTGTGCTTAGCGGCAGGGTGGTTAAGGATGAAATTCCTGCCGTGTGTAATGTTAATATTTTTTGGAAAGGCCGCTAGATACAGCCTTCTAGCAGCCATCTATCTCGGATTATTTTAAGGAAAGTACATGAGAATGTTTTGGGTTGGCGCGTGTTCACTGCTCGTGATCACGGGTTGTGCATCACAATCCCCTGTTTCTTCACTGCCAGAGGGGATCACTTTCGTAGAGTCATCACAAGCGGAAGAAGGCAAAGTTAAAATCCCATACCAAAAATACAAGCTTGATAACGGATTGACCGTCATTCTCGCACCAGAAGATTCAGATCCGCTGGTGCACGTTGATATGACTTATCATGTTGGTTCTGCCCGTGAAGAAATCGGTAAGTCTGGGTTTGCACACTTCTTCGAGCACATGATGTTCCAAGGCTCAGAGAACGTGGGTGACCAAGAGCATTTCAAAATCATCACTGAGGCTGGTGGTACACTCAACGGGACAACCAACCGAGACCGAACTAACTACTTTGAAACTGTACCAGCCAATCAGCTAGAGAAAATGCTTTGGCTCGAATCTGATCGTATGGGTTTCTTGCTTGACGCAGTTTCACAGCATAAGTTTGAAATTCAACGTTCTACGGTTAAGAACGAACGTGCTCAACGTTACGATAACCGTCCATATGGTTTGATTTGGGAACGCATGTCAGAAGCGTTATATCCAGAAGGCCACCCTTACTCATGGCAAACAATCGGTTATGTGGAAGATTTAGATCGCGTTGATGTTAATGATCTGAAAGCCTTTTTCTTGCGATGGTATGGCCCAAATAACGCCACGCTGACGATAGGTGGTGATCTGGATGTTGAAAAGACGCTGGCTTGGGTTAACAAGTACTTTGGCTCTATTCCTCGTGGTCCAGAAGTTGAGAATGCGGCAAAACAACCAGCAACGCTGACCGAAAGCAAATACATTACGCTAGAAGACCGTATTCAGCAGCCAATGGTGATGATCGCGTGGCCAACGACTTACGATGGCGAAGCAAGCCAAGCGTCACTGGATACCTTATCCGAAGTACTTGGTGGCGGAACCAACAGCTTACTTTATCAAGATCTGGTGAAAACACAGAAAGCGGTTGATGCGGGTTCATTCCACGACTGTGCAGAGCTGGCATGTACCTTCTTTGTCTATGCGATGGGAGACTCTGGCGACAAAGGCGATTTATCTAAACTGTATGACGACGTAATGCAGTCTTTAAATAAATTTGCTGACACAGGTGTAACAGAACAGCGTCTCGAGCAGCTTACCGGTAAGGCTGAAGCCGATGCGATTTTTGCGTTGGAAAGCGTAAAAGGCAAGGTGACACAGTTAGCCTCTAACGAAACTTTCTTTGGCCAGCCTGACTTAATTGAAAAGCAGCTAGAACAAATTCGAGCTGTGACTCCTGACTCTGTTGATAAAGTGTACCGTGATTTTATTCAGGGTAAATCCAAAGTGACCTTAAGTGTGGTTCCAACGGGTAAAACCGATCTTGCTGTCAAACCAGCGACGTTTGTCACGCCTGAGCGTACACTACCTGAATACAAAAAGATCACTGATGATCAGCTTGCTTACCGCCGAGCTACCGATAATTTTGATCGCTCCGTTCAGCCACCAATTGGTGATCCTGTACAAGCCACTATGCCGGACTTATATGATGTGCACTTCGACAACGGCTCTGAACTCTTGGGTGCAGTGAGTAATGAAACGCCTACCGTTATGATGCAATTCAGCCTGCCAGCAGGCACTCGTTTTGTCGAAAAAGGTAAGGAAGGGCTGGCACAGCTAACCGCTTCGATGCTTCAGGAAGGCACAACCAAACGCAGCATGGAAGAGATTCAGGCTGAGCTGGATAAGCTCGGTAGTGTTATTTCTGTCGATGCAACAGGATATACGACCAACATCAGTGTTTCTGCTTTGGAGAAAAACCTAGCGCCAACCTTGAAGATCGTCGAAGAGATGCTGCTATCACCTGCATTCAAACAAGAAGATTTTGAACGCGTGAAACAGCAAGCTCTGGAAGGATTGGTTTATGAGCACCAAAGCCCAAGCTGGATGGCTTCGCAAGCTAGTCGCCAGGTACTTTTCGGTGATTCCATTTTTGCGCGCCCTAAGGATGGTACGCAAGCCGGAATGGAAGCGCTGACCCTCAATGATATCCGTGAGTTTTACGCAACACACTACACCCCACAAGGTGCACAGATCACCGTGGTAGGTGATGTGAGCAAACAAGATATCGAGCAACAGTTAGCGTTCTGGGCTAACTGGCAGGATGACGCAGCACCGCTATATGCGCCGCAAAGTATTCCAGCATTGGGAACGCAAAAAGTTCACCTTGTCGACAAACCAGGAGCACCACAAAGTGTGGTTATGATGGTTCGCCAAGGGGTGCCATACGATGCTACGGGAGAATTCTTCCTGGGTCAGTTGGCTAACTTCAACCTGGCAGGTAACTTTAACAGCCGTATCAACCAAAACCTGCGTGAAGACAAAGGTTACACTTACGGTGCATATGGCTACTTCTCTGGCAATCCGGAAACAGGCTCCGTTGTATTCACCGCACAAGTGCGTGCTGATGCGACCATTGCTTCGATCATGGAAATGAAGAATGAACTGAATGAATTCTCTCAAGCTGGTATGACGGACGATGAATTGACGTTTATGCGCCAGGCAGTAGGACAAAAAGATGCACTGAAATATGAAACTCCAACACAAAAGGCGGAGCTCATCAGTGATATCTTTAAGTACAACCTTGATAAAGACTATCTTCAGCAGCGAAATGCGATTGTGGAAACCGTGGACAAGCAGACGCTTAACACTCTCGCACAGAAGTGGTTTGACCCTAATGACTACCAAATCATTGTGGTTGGCGATGCAAAATCACTTCGCCCTCAATTAGAAAAGTTGGGGAAAGACGTAGAAGAGCTTGAAATCATTCGATAGAGTACACATCTAATAGCGGAGGGCGTGCTCTCCGCTATACATCTAGATAAGTGACTTTTCATGGGTTCTTTATCTAGATGAACTAAATATCAATAACTTAGCTTTCACTTGCTTCGGATGGCAAGTGGCCTGCTCCTAATATAAGCGAACCTCATTTTGACTGATTTTGCTGCGCGACTGGAAAAAGTTGCATCAAACCCGGAAGTATTTAAACAGTTTGGACGCGGTGTTGAGCGTGAAACGTTACGCTATCGTCAGGATGGACAGCTAGCAACAACACCTCATCCAGAGGGATTGGGCTCAGCGTTCACAAACCAGTGGATTACCACGGACTTTTCAGAGTCGTTACTGGAGTTCATTACTCCGGTTTCTCATGATGTTCCGGAGCTAATGGCACAACTGAAAGATATTCATCACTTTACTCAAACTAAAATGGGTGAAGAAAAAATGTGGCCGCTTTCTATGCCATGTTATGTCGCCAGTGAAGATAATATTAATCTGGCACAGTACGGATCGTCTAACGCAGCTCGAATGAAAACGCTCTACCGAGAGGGTTTGAAACGCCGTTATGGCAGCTTAATGCAGATCATTTCGGGTGTTCACTTCAACTTCTCGTTCCCAGAATCGTTTTGGGATGCCCTATATGGTGAGCAGGATGAAGAGGCTCGTCAGGAAACCAAATCCGATGCCTATTTTGCCCTCATTCGTAACTACTATCGTTTTGGTTGGATGATTCCCTACTTCTTTGGTGCTTCGCCTGCGTTGTGTGGTTCGTTTATTCAAGGCCGAGAAACAAGCTTACCGTTTGAGAGCTTGGGTGGAACGTTATTCTTACCGAAATCAACGTCTTTGCGTCTGAGCGACCTTGGTTACACGAATAATGCACAGAGTTCGCTAAAGATTGGCTTCAATAGTATTGACCAGTATCTGGAAGGTTTAAGTGATGCTATTCGTCGTCCGTCAGAAGAGTTCGCAAAAATTGGTGTGAAAGTTGATGGCGAGTACCGTCAGCTCAATTCGAATGTGTTGCAAATAGAAAACGAATTGTACGCGCCAATTCGCCCTAAACGAGTGGCTAAAAGTGGTGAGAAACCATCAGAAGCGTTAAAGCGTGCGGGTGTTGAATATATTGAAGTTCGTTCATTGGACGTGAACCCATTCAGCCCAGTAGGCATAACTGAAGAGCAAGTTCGCTTCCTCGACCTGTTCCTGACTTGGGCAGCACTGTCAGACTCAGAACCAATGGATAACTGTGAACTGGAGTGTTGGCGTGATAACTGGAACAAAGTCATTGTATCGGGCCGTGAAAAAGGCTTGATGCTTCAGATCGGTTGCCAAGGTGAGCGCTTACCTCTACAAGAGTGGGCTCACCGCGTGTTTGCAGATCTACGCCAAATTGCTGTGATGATGGATGAAGTGAACGGTGATAATGCTTACCAAGAGGTTTGCGATAAGTTAACTGGCTGGATTGATGAACCTGAATTGACGACTTCTGGTCAATTGCTGGAACTGACCAAGGAGTTGGGCGGCTTAGGTAAAGTAGGTTGTTCACTTGGTATGAAGCATCGTGAAGATAACCTGAATCACGGCTACCAGCATTACTCACAAGAAGTGATGGAACAGGAAGCGTTAGCATCGGTTGAAAAGCAAAAGCAAGCAGAGCTAAGTGACACGATGTCTTTTGATGACTTCCTGGAAGACTATTTTTCTTATTTAAAACAATAACAGAGTAGTAAGGATTGGGTGGGATTGAATATTAAGCCTCTGGTTGTATCGGTGTTAGGTAGTGTGTTGCTCGCCGGATGTGCGACGGCACCACCACAGCAGCAAGATAATCTATGTGAGATATTCCGCGAAAAATCTGGCTGGTATGATGATGCGAAAGATATGGAAGAAGAGTGGGGTACTCCGATCCATGTCGCAATGGCGATTATCAAGCAAGAGAGCGGATACCGACACGACGCAAAACCACCCAAAGATTATGTGCTGGGCTTTATCCCTTGGGGTAGAGTCAGTAGCGCATATGGCTACGCTCAGGCGCAAGATCCCGCCTGGGACGATTTTCAGGATTCGACCGGGCAAGGTGGCTCGCGTACTAACTTTGATGACGCTATGATGTTTGTCGGTTGGTATACCCACGAAACCCGTCGCCAGCTTGGTATCTCTTTATGGGACCCATATAACCAGTATCTTGCCTATCATGAAGGGAGAGGTGGTTATCAGCGCGGAACCTATAAAAGGAAACCTAGCTTAGTTAAAGTCGCGAGACGTGTAGAACAAACCGCGAAGAATTATGGCTGGCAGCTGAAACAATGTCGTCAGGAACTGGAAGACAACAGCAGCTGGTTCTTTTAACCCTCATAGGGATAAACAGAAATCAAACCAATACCGTAAGGTGTTGAGATTACAATCAGGAGAGATGTAATGCCTTTACTCGATAGTTTTACTGTGGATCACACTCGTATGAATGCACCTGCTGTGCGAGTCGCGAAAACCATGCAAACCCCAAAAGGGGACACCATTACTGTCTTCGATTTACGCTTTACTGCACCAAACAAAGATATCCTTTCAGAGAAAGGCATCCATACACTAGAGCACCTTTACGCTGGCTTTATGCGTAGCCATCTAAACGGTGACAGCGTTGAGATCATTGATATTTCACCAATGGGATGTCGTACTGGATTCTACATGAGCCTGATCGGTACGCCTTCAGAGCAACAAGTCGCGGATGCTTGGATTGCATCAATGGAAGATGTACTGAAAGTAGAAAGTCAGAACAAAATCCCTGAGCTAAATGAATACCAATGTGGCACTGCGGCAATGCACTCACTGGATGAAGCAAAGCAAATTGCGAAAAACATTCTGGACGCGGGTGTGTCAGTGAATAAAAATGATGAGCTAGCTCTGCCTGAGTCGATGTTAAAAGAACTGCGTATCGACTAAGACCTGAGTTGTCTTATCAAATGATTTAACGAAATGAGCCTGACAATGTCAGGCTCTTTTTATGTGTCTGTAAACAGATTACTTTTAGTTACTGCCTTTCTTCCGTTTAGGGTAGACGCGAACTAACTTAATTCGGTTCTCTTCAATCTCGACAATTTCCATCGGATGTCCGGACACTTGCACGCTCAGGTGACTTTCGGGAATGTCTTCTAAGTGCTCTAAGATCAAGCCGTTTAGTGTACGAGGACCATCAGTCGGCAGATGCCATTTCAGACCTTTATTGATGTCACGGATATTGGTGCTACCTTCAATCAAGAAGCTGCCATCCCCTTGTGGGCTGATTTCATCAGATAAGCTTGGTGAGATCGAAGTGGTAAACTCACCGATGATCTCTTCCAGGATATCTTCAAGCGTTACCAAGCCAATAATGTCACCATACTCATCAACGATAAGGCCAATGCGCTGTTTATTGCGCTGGAACTTCAACATCTGCACGTTCAGAGGCGTACCTTCAGGGATGTAGTACACCTCATCAGCCGCACGCAGTAATGTCTCTTTGGTGAACTCATTCTTTTCCAGCATCAGGCGGTAAGCCTCACGCAAACGCAGCATGCCGACCACTTCATCGATTTGGTCGCGGTAAAAAACGATACGGCCATGTGGTGAGTGCGTTAACTGACGAACGATAGACTTCCAGTCGTCGTTGATGTCGATACCAGTAATTTCATTACGTGGCACCATAATATCGTTTACCGTGACGTGCTCAAGATCTAGGATGGACACCAGCATATCTTGGTGGCGACGAGGGATAAGGCCGCCGGCTTCATTTACTACTGTACGTAATTCTTCTGAGCTGAGGTGATCTTCCACAGAGTGATCCGCCTTTACCCCAAGCAGACGAATAAAGCCATTGGTAATGAAGTTTACAAGCAGCACAAGTGGTGAAAGCAACTTCATCAGAATGGTCAACAGAATGCTGCTGGTATAAGACACGCGCTCTGGATACAAAGCGGCAATAGTTTTTGGCGTCACTTCGGCAAACACCAAAACCACCATGGTGAGCGCACCAGTCGCAATCGCCACACCCATGTCACCGTAGAGGCGCATGCCGATAATAGTCGCAATTGCAGAAGCGAGGATGTTCACAAGGTTATTGCCGATAAGAATAAGACCGATCAGGCGATCCGGACGGTCCAATAATTTTTCGACACGCTTTGCTCCCTTATGCCCATTTTTGGCTAAGTGTTTCAAGCGATAACGGTTCAGTGACATCATCCCTGTTTCTGAACCGGAAAAGTAACCTGATATGACGATAAGACACGCGAGTAGCGCAAATAAGATACCCGTAGATATGTCGTCCAAAACGTTGCTGTTCCTTGTAAGTATTGGGTTATTTTTAAAAGCTATGTATAACTGTTAAGTCATAGATTTACGGTACTGTATTTGATTTAACTTTGAATATAAAGGGCTTGTGGACGCCTTAATTCAAAATGATCTCTTTTACAAAGCGGCTGCCGAAATAAGCCAGAGTGAGTAATGTGGCTCCCGCAACGGCAAACCAGGTCACTTTTCTTCCGCGCCAACCTTTTTGATAATGGCCCCACAGTAATACTGAATAGACCACCCAAGCAATGAAAGAAAGAATGGCTTTATGCGCTTTTCCTTCCGCGAACATATCTTGAACAAACACGTAGCCAGTAATAAGCGTAGCCGTCAGAAGTAAATTACCAATCAAAATAATTTTAAACAACTGACGTTCAACCATAAGTAATGGCGGTAAATTAGGGTTGATTGCCAGAGACTTTTTGGTTTTCAGTTTGTGGTCCAGCCAAGCGAGTTGCAGCGCATACAACGCACCAATACTCAGAGTGGCATAAGAAAACAGAGCAAAAGAAATATGAATGAGTAGCTTAGGATCGTTTTCTAAATGCTTGATGAAGGTGCTTGGTAAAAAAGCCGCGGCAGATAAGTTGATGGCAGCAAAGCTATAAACAACAGGCAACAGAAACCAAAGCCGGTTCTTTAGCATCGCAACGCTCATCACCAGAGAGATGATGAAACTGATAAGAGAGGCGACATTAAGAATACTAAAGTTCTGACCAGAGCCATCGAGGATCAGATCACTCAATAACCACGCATGGAAAACAAGCGCACAGGCAGCGCTGGCAAATACGGTTTTTGCTTTGATGACTGACTGCTGTGAAAGTCCGGGTATGATCGTCGCAATCGCTAATACGTAAAGTATGGCGGCCGCGATGGCAATTACGCTATCCATGAATCCTAAATGTTGTTGTGCACAATAGAGAAATTATACCTTGCATTACTCTTTGCGGCTACGCTCTATGCGACAACAATCGCGATAGATGAGATATTGAAATTAATAAGTTACCCCTCCATATAGAAATAGAGACAATAATAGAGCAGCGGTACGGGTATGACTCAGACCTTGGCTAAGGTATACTCACACTAATTAATCGCCATTTTAGCGAAGAGACAAAGATGTTTGAGAATTTAACGGATCGATTATCCAAAACGCTGAAAAATATCAGTGGCAAAGGTCGTCTGACAGAAGACAACATTAAAGAAACCCTACGTGAAGTGCGAATGGCACTCTTGGAAGCGGACGTTGCGCTTCCTGTTGTTCGTGAATTTGTAAACCGCGTTAAAGAAAAAGCGGTTGGTGTAGAAGTTTCGAAATCTCTGACTCCGGGTCAAGAGTTTATTAAGATCGTTCAAGGCGAACTTGAAGCTGTAATGGGTGAGTCTAACGAAGCTCTGAACCTAGCCGCTCAGCCGCCAGCAGTGCTTTTGATGGCAGGTCTACAAGGTGCGGGTAAAACCACATCGGTAGGTAAGCTATCTAAGCTGTTAAAAGAACGTGATAAGAAGAAAGTACTGGTTGTGTCTGCCGACGTTTACCGTCCTGCGGCGATCAAACAGCTAGAAACACTGGCATCAGACATTGGTGTTGATTTCTTCCCGTCGTCACCAGACCAAAAGCCTATTGATATTGCGAACGCAGCAATCGACCACGCGAAGAAGAAATTCTACGACGTTCTGATTGTCGATACCGCTGGTCGTTTGGCGATTGATGAACAGATGATGGGTGAGATTAAAGATCTTCACTCTGCGATTAACCCGGTTGAGACACTGTTTGTTGTTGATGCAATGACAGGTCAGGATGCGGCGAATACCGCTAAAGCCTTTGGGGATGCACTGCCACTTACGGGTGTGATTCTAACTAAAGTTGATGGTGACGCACGTGGTGGTGCGGCGCTATCGGTTCGTCATATCACGGGTAAACCAATCAAATTCCTAGGTGTTGGTGAGAAAACTGACGCACTAGAACCTTTCCACCCAGACCGCGTAGCATCACGTATTCTTGGCATGGGTGACGTTCTGTCTTTGATTGAAGACCTGCAACGTAACGTCGACCAAGAAAAAGCAGAAAAACTGGCGAAAAAGTTCAAAGAGAAGAAAGGCTTCGACTTAGAAGACTTCCGTGAACAGCTAGGCCAAATGCAAAACATGGGCGGCATGATGGGCATGATGGATAAACTTCCAGGCATGTCTCAGCTACCTGACAATGTCAAAGATAAAGTCGATGACAAGATGTTTAAGCAAATGGAAGCGATCATCAGCTCAATGACGATGAAAGAGCGTCAACGCCCAGAAATCATCAAGGGCTCGCGTAAGAAGCGTATTGCTGCAGGTTCCGGTGTGCAGGTTCAGGACGTAAACCGTCTGCTAAAACAGTTCACCCAGATGCAGAAAATGATGAAGAAGATGCAAAAAGGCGGCATGAAAGGCATGATGCGCAACATGCAAGGCATGATGGGTGGCATGGGCGGAGGTGGTGGTTTCAACCCATTTGGTCGATAATCACCCGCTCACACTATAGTTTCAGGGTGTTAGCTACATCACAAACTTTAATTTCAATTTATGTTGGTGAAAAAGTAACTAAATCCCTTGCATTGCTCCGGCATAAGAGTAAAATTCCGGAGCTTTATTTTGGCACGAGCCCCAAATTGTTCATTTATTGAATGGTTCTTGGGGTTAATTTTATTTTTGAGAAAGCAAAGAGGACGACATGGTAACCATTCGTTTGGCACGTCACGGCGCTAAGAAGCGTCCATTTTATCAAATCGTAGTAGCGGACAGCCGCAACGCTGCAACTGGCCGTTTCATCGAGAAAGTTGGTTTCTTTAACCCAACTGCTAAAGGTCAAGAAGAAGGTCTACGTCTAGACCTAGACCGCGTTAACCACTGGGTTGGTCAAGGCGCGTCTGTATCTGACCGCGTTGCTAAGCTAGTTAAAGACGCTCAAAAAGCGGCTTAATTTTTTACTGTTAGAAGTAGAAACTAGTTTATGTCGATGAAAGGTAAAGAAACAATGAGCAACGAAAAGATTGTTGTAGGCAAGTTTGGTGCTACTTACGGCATTCGAGGTTGGCTTAAGGTTTTTTCCTACACAGACAATGCTGAAAGCATTTTCGATTACAGTCCTTGGTACATTAACCAAAAGGGCACATGGGTTGAGTACAAAGTAGAAAGCTGGAAGCGCCATAACAAAGGTATGGTGGCTAAGCTGGAAGGCATGGATGTTCGTGAAGACGCGCATTTAATGACGAACTTTGAAATTGCTATTGACCCTGCGGTACTACCTGAATTGTCAGAAGATGAGTTCTACTGGCGTGAATTGTTTGGGATGCAAGTAGTAACCACTAAAGGTTACGATCTGGGTGTCGTTACTGACATGCTAGAAACTGGCTCAAATGATGTTCTGGTTGTTAAAGCAAATCTTAAAGATGCTTTCGGGCAAAAGGAACGATTAATCCCGTTCCTTGAAGAGCAAGTGATCATTAAAGTTGATCGCGAAGCTCAACGGATCGAAGTTGACTGGGATCCTGGATTCTAATCTCCAAAATTACAGAGCGAGATAAACATGTGGGTTGGCGTTATTAGCCTTTTTCCTGAAATGTTCCGTTCTGTTACTGATTTTGGAGTAACAGGTCAAGCGGTTAAAAAAGGTCTTTTGTCGATTGAGACTTGGAATCCTCGAGATTTCACTCACGACAAACATCGAACTGTCGATGACCGACCTTACGGTGGTGGCCCAGGTATGTTAATGATGGTTCAGCCTTTGCGCGATGCCATTCATACCGCTAAGCAAGCCTCACCGGGTAAGACGAAAGTCATTTACCTCTCTCCTCAAGGTCGCAAGCTCGACCAGCAAGGGGTTGAAGAACTGGCAACAAATGAGAATTTACTTCTTATTTGTGGCCGTTATGAAGGGGTAGATGAGCGCATCATTCAATCCGAAGTCGACGAAGAATGGTCGATTGGGGATTTTGTGATGACGGGTGGCGAGATACCAGCCATGACGTTAATTGATTCAGTTTCTCGGTTTATACCGGGAGTGCTGGGTGATTTCTCGTCAGCAGAAGAAGATTCTTTTGCTAATGGTTTGCTAGATTGCCCTCACTATACGCGTCCTGAAGTATTGGATGGCAAAGAAGTACCAGCGGTACTGATGTCAGGTAATCACAAGGACATTCGTCAATGGCGACTCAAGCAGTCGCTGGGCCGAACTTGGCTAAGAAGACCAGAGCTCCTGGAAAACCTAGCTCTGACTGACGAACAGGAACAATTACTTGCCGAGTTTGTTAATGAGCATAAAGCCGTTAACGAACAGAATGCAAAGTAACCTAATTTATTTAGTATCAGTTTATTCTAGGAATTTTAAAATGAGTAACATCATCAAAGCTCTTGAAGAAGAGCAAATGAAATCAGACCTACCTAAATTTGCACCAGGTGACACTGTTGTTGTTCAAGTTAAGGTAAAAGAAGGTGACCGTGAGCGTCTACAGGCTTTCGAAGGCGTTGTAATCGCAATCCGTAACCGTGGTCTACACTCTGCTTTCACTGTACGTAAGATCTCTAACGGTGAAGGTGTTGAGCGTACGTTCCAAACACACTCTCCAATCGTTGATAGCATCGAAGTTAAACGCCGTGGTGCAGTACGTCGTGCCAAGTTGTACTACCTACGTGAGCGTTCTGGTAAGTCTGCTCGTATCAAAGAGAAACTTGCTAAGAAGTAATGCTATAACTAGCGTTCTCATTAAACGGAGTCCTTTTGGGCTCCGTTTTTTATGTTTGCTCATAACTGGCTACTTTCCTTTCTACAGTTTTCATCGGCGCTCATTTACTGGCGTAAACTTCGTTCCTTCTCCTTGCTATATGAAAATACACCTTCGCGTAATCCTCTGAAATAGAAGGAGAGCGGTAAATGTAGAGAGTGGTAGAGAAACGAAAGAGAAGTGTTTTCTTACAGACAATAAAAAAGTTGACGCTCTCACGCCAACTTCCTCAATCTTCAGAACCTAGAACCTAGAACCTAGAACCTAGAACCTAGAACCTAGAACCTAGTATTGATCTTCTGACCAGCCGTCACTATCTGACATGTCTGGCGCGCCAGCAATGGCATTCTCTTCGTCTGCCCATTCACCAAAATCAATCATCTGGCATTTTTTGCTACAAAATGGTCGGTGAGGGCTTTGCTCTCCCCATTCTACGTCGGCTCCACATTGAGGGCATTGAACGATAGTAATTTTAGACATGGGTTGGTTCTCTGAATTAACAATGTTTCTCGAATAGAGAGGAATAATGAAATAGTAGTTGAGTGAGATTCGGCTAGCTACATACCGCTAATTCAAACTCGACATCTTGAGTGCAAGCTTGACCACTTTCAAACGACATAAACTTAATCGCAAAGCGGTTTTTATGACCTGAAATCATTGGGTAGACGCCGTGCTCCATAGGAATATGGAGTCTCAGAATATTCGCTTCATCAGCATCACTCTGGAAGAAGCCCGCACGGCCGATTTGAGCTTTAAATTGCCCAGTTTCTCGGGTTAACTTTAGCCATAAGTTCAACGCATCCGAAAGCGGCTTCAAGCTATCCAGCCATTTTTGTGCATCCTGCTTTTTACGTTCAAGTGGTAAATGCAGCCAGTAATGCAAAGCGGGTAAATCAAAACAACAAGAGCCACCAGGCAGATTAAACCTTTGTCTGATCGAGCTTAAGAATCGATCATCTTTCAGTGCCTGACCAAACCTTTCAGCGCGCATTAATTGTTTGTGCACTACATCGATGTCATTGAGTAATGATGTCAGTGCCTCTTGATCGACACCTTCTACATGGAGCCAATGTCGATAACTCAAACGCTGTTTTTCAAGATCTTTGGCCAGTTCACTTTTCAGTTGCAGTTGCTCGAAAATCTCAACCATATCAAACAACGCACGGAAAAAGAGCTGGTACTGATGATTTTCAGCAAAGCCAGAAGCCAAGTGAGCCTGACGCAGCAGAGACTCTACTCTTAGATAAATACGAGTTTTCTCATTTAACGGATGTTCAAATTTGTGCGTGGTCATCGACATAAGCCTTGGTGAATTTCATTCTAATTTTGCAGATTTTTCTTACACATGGCTAGGTACTTTTCATGCAAATCTGTGATTTGAAGCAAAAGATCTTGGTCATCCGGGTTATTATTAACCACATCGTCTGCCATATCGAGCCTTTGCTGTCTTGATGCCTGGGATACAAGTATCGCACGGGCTTGTTCTTCGCTGACATTATCGCGTTTCATCGTACGAGATATTTGCGTTTCAGGATCGACATCCACCACCAGAACACGGTCACATAGGCTTTCTAGTTGGTTCTCTACCAGTAGCGGCACAACCAGAAGTGCATAATCAGAGGTGACTTGCTGTAAGTCTTCTACCATTTTTTCGCGAATGATCGGGTGCAATAGCTTATTAAGCCAGTCTTTTTCATCTTGGTTCGAAAAGATTTTCTCTCTTAACTTCGCCCGATCGAGCATTTGATCGTCACGAACAATATCGCTACCAAAGTGCTCAATAATTGCTGTCAGTCCCGGTGTACCGGGTTCGACGACTTCTCTTGCAACAATATCTGCATCAACGATGTCGATTTTAAATTGCTGCTTGAACAGATTCGCCACAGTGGTTTTACCGCTAGCGATACCGCCTGTTAAGCCAATAACCAAAGTCATTTACGCTCCTAGAATTGATGTGAAATACCAATTTAGAATTTGATCACCCCAGAGTAAACTTACCCATCCGGCAATCGCTAAGTAAGGACCGAAAGGGAAGGCCTTTTCGATCCCTTTCTTCTGCAATCGTAGCTGAATTATTCCAAATATGACGCCTACGATAGAAGAAAGCAAAATGATCATTGGTAAAGCTTGCCAGCCCAGCCAAGCGCCAAGCGCTGCGAGTAGCTTAAAGTCGCCATAGCCCATGCCTTCCTTGCCAGTGAGCAATTTAAAGCCCCAATAAACAGACCAGAGACATAAATAGCCAGCGATTGCACCGATCACGGCATCTTGCAGACTAACAGGACTGACTTCGAACAATGCTAGAGCAATGCCAGCCCAAGTTAATGGCAATGTTAATTGATCGGGCAGCAGCATGGTATCGAGATCGATAAACGTCGCTGCGATCAGAATGAAAGTAAAGAATATAAGCGCAATAGTGAAATAGCTGAATCCAAAATGAAACGCAACGTAGCCGGAGCAGGCTGCCGTCAGTATTTCTACAAGTGGGTATCTGGCGCTGATCGCTGCGCTACAGTTGTGGCATTTACCTTTTAGAAGTAGCCAACTGATCACTGGAATGTTATCGCGAATGCGAATCGGAGTACCGCATTGTTGGCAAGAGGAGCGGGGTACGCTTAATGTGAGTACTTCTTTAGGTGATTCAATATTGTATTC
This sequence comes from Vibrio natriegens NBRC 15636 = ATCC 14048 = DSM 759, assembly GCF_035621455.1. Lineage (NCBI taxonomy): Bacteria > Pseudomonadati > Pseudomonadota > Gammaproteobacteria > Vibrionales > Vibrionaceae > Vibrio > Vibrio natriegens. The sequence goes on along the minus strand of NZ_CP141822.1, from coordinate 2,582,670 downwards.
AGGAAAAGACTCAGCACATTCACGGCGCCATTCCAGCTCCATGATTTTTGGAAGTCGATAGATAACGACATTGAGAAAACTTCCCACGATCAAACCAAAAACCACGGCGAATATAACGAATAACCACGGGTAGTACTGAAATACTTCCATATTTGTCTCTTGAGCGGTGCATCAAACGGCAAGGTGCTGTTTTAATGATTAATTTACAGCCTCCATTTTAGCCTAATACACTCATTAAGTTAAAGATTGGCAGGTACATTGCTGTCACTAATCCACCAACGACCACACCAAGAAAAACAATAATCAGCGGTTCAAGAATCTTACTTAGGTTATCGACGGTATTATCTACTTCGAACTCATAAATAGTTGCGACTTTATTGAGCATCTCATCAAGCCTGCCTGATTCTTCTCCAATCATCACCATTTGTAGCACTAATTCAGGGAAAACATCGCAGTTACGCATTGCGACATACATTGGCATACCAGCTGCTGTATCACGATAGACTTCTTCGACTGCCAGCTGATAGTGCAGGTTTCCTGACGTTTTGGAGGTGGTTTTTAAACTGGTCAGAATAGGAATACCCGCGCTAAAGCTGGTGGCCAGGGTTCGGCTAAATTTAGCAATCGCAGCCTTGGACAACACAGCGCCAAGAACGGGAATTCTCAATATGGCTCGATCCATCATCAAGCGAAAAGAATCAGAACGTTTGACCAGTATTCTTGCTGATATAATTAGGCTAAGTGCCCCAAGAGCGATAAATGAACCCCAATTTTGCATCCACGCAGACAAGTCTAGTACTTGTCTGGTGAACCAAGGTAAATCTGCACCAAACCCAGAAAACATTTTTTCAAACTCAGGGATAACTTGAGTGAGCATTAGATAGGACACGCCGAGCGCAACCAACATAACCATGGCTGGGTAGATCAGGGCTTTGATGACTTTCGCTCTGAGTTCCTCACTTTTTTCACGGTAAGTGGCCAGTCGTTCGAAGACTTCTGCCAGATTGCCTGAGAGTTCTCCGGTTGAGATAAGGTCAGTATAAAGTGCGTCAAAATGTGCGCTGGCGGTGCGCATTGCTTTCGACATCGGTGTACCCGCTTCAACCGCTCGAGTTACGCTCATTAAAATAGACTTCATCTCGGCTTTTTTATGGTTATTGGAAACCAATTTTAAAGCCTGAACGAGTGGGACACCAGTGACCAGCATAGTCGAAATTTGACGAGTAAAAACGGTGATGTCTTTGCCTTTTACCCGATGACTCAGTTTGGTTATAAAAGAAATACTACTTTTTTTCAGTTTTTTGATTTTTATGTGCTGAGCGCTGAGTCGTTCGCGTACTTCCACTTCGCTCATGGCCAGCGTTTGCCCAGAAGTTTTTTTTCCTGAGCTATTAATGCCTTTCCAGCGGAAGTTCTTTAGTTGTGGGGTCGTCGTTTTCATAGGCTAAATGGCTGCTAGTTCAAAGTGAAATTAAAAGTAGAGCACGCGCTGCAGTTCGCTAAAGCTTGTGACGCCTTGCTTAAGCTTTTCAATACCTGACATTTGTAGTGTGCTCATCCCGTTACGGATGGCGAGTTTTTCGAGTTGATTTACCGAGGCACCTTTAATCAGTGCTTCGGATAGGGTTTCATCGAAACGCATCACCTCATAGATGCCAGTTCTTCCCGAATAGCCGTGTGTACAGTGGTTACAGCCATTTGGGTTAGCTTGATAAATCTGGTCAGTTGCTTGAATGCCAATATGTTGTAATGCGGCGGTAACCTCTTGAGGCTGCTTACAGTGCGAGCAAAGTTTACGGGCTAAGCGCTGGGCAATAACAAGGCTGAGCGAAGAGGCGAGGTTGTAGCTTTCAACGCCCATATTCGTTAGGCGGATAACGGTTTCAGCGGCTGAATTTGTGTGGAGTGTCGACAAGACTAAGTGTCCGGTTTGTGCGGCCTTAATCGCGATTTCTGCTGTGTCCAAATCGCGGATTTCTCCCACCATGACCACATCAGGATCTTGACGCAGGAAAGAGCGCAGTGCCTCGGCGAAACCAAAGCCTATCTTGGGTTGAACCTGAACCTGATTAATTCCGGAGAGGTTGATTTCCACCGGGTCTTCAGCCGTAGAAATATTGATCTCTGGTTTATTGAGTATGCTCAGCCCTGTGTACAACGAGACGGTTTTGCCGCTGCCGGTTGGGCCGGTCATTAAAATCATGCCTTGTGGACGACGCAGAGCATCTAAGTACAGCTGCTTTTGCTGGTCACTGTAGCCTAGTTTATCGATATCCAGAGAAGCGGAGCTGCTGTCGAGCAGTCGCAATACGATTTTTTCTCCGAATAGAGTGGGTAAGGTGGACACTCGCATATCAATCGCAGTGTCTTGATTAAGCTTTAACTTTATTCGACCGTCTTGCGGCATACGCCTTTCAGCAATATCAAGCTTGGACAGAATTTTGATTCGAGCCGATAAGCGTCGACTTAAATGGCTTGGCGGCTGTTGAGTCTCAATTAGAATGCCGTCACAACGCAGCCGAACCCGATACATTTTTTCATAAGGTTCAAAGTGGATATCGGATGCCCCTTTACGTACAGCATCCAATAAAATCTGGTTGATATAGCGACTAACCGGTGATTGGTCCTGACTTAAGTCTTCGATGTTATCGATTTCATCAGCACCGACGTCAACCAAATTAGCCAACTCTTCTTGGTTGATCTCTTTTAAGCCGGATCTCTCCTGACCTAACGCGCGACCGTACAAACGGCGAATCGCAGCATCAAGCTCCGAAAAATCCGTAATGACGAGATCAATTTGCAATCCGGTTGCAAAGCGAAAATCATCTTCTGCTTGTTGGTTAGTTGGGTCGGCAATAGCGAGAGTTAACGTCGAAGGCGTTCGCTCCAGTGGCAGGGCATGATGACTCGTGATCAGCTCGCGCAGCCCCAATTTTTGGCACAGGGCGCTGTAATCATAATTAGATAACGGTTCGTAGGGTAAACCAAAGATTGAACTTAGATGAGTGGCGAGTTCTCTGGAGGTAAATATGCCTGAATTGACTAACGCTTCCGGTATCGAAATACCAGAAGCGTTGACTTGCTCTATTAACGACTCTTCTTGGTGCTGGATAATCAGATTAGCATTACGAAGAGTCCCAATTAAGTTGAATAACATTTATTTAATCGTTGAACCAGCAGCACAACCTTTTGGAGATATTTCACTTGCTGCTGTCGTTTCACATATCCAAAGTCCACCAGATCGAACTAACTGAATCTTTTGTGTATTGACGACACCTGCATCAAAGGTGAATTTTACTGTTCCATCTAAAGAGCCGTCGCTTGTAGGGGTGATTAGAACGTTGCCATCTCCCATGTCTTCTACGGTACCGAGCCGCGTAAAATCAGCTTTGGTACCTGATGTTGTTGAAGGAAAGCTACCTTCAGTAGCAATATAATCCTCGATGTTAGTTTTCAGAGCAGTAATATTTGCTAGGCCTACTCCTAAAGCTGATTTCTTTACGTAGTTTTGGTACTGAGGGATAGCAATTGCTGCCAAAACCCCTATTACCGCCACCACGATCATTAATTCAATCAGCGTAAAGCCTTGCTGTTTTTTCTGTTTATTTGACTTCATTCTCTCTTCCTTCTCATGAGATAGATAATGCTGTTGCATTGGCACAAGATTATGGAGAGTAAGAAGTGGTGAAAACTGGCAGGCAGCGGGTGATCGAGTCAGATAGATATCTTTAATGCTCAATTACATTTGATATGCAACGAATTGCGATTGATTTGGCTTTTTACGGATAAAAATAAAGGGCCAAAGGGCCAAAGGGCCCTTTATTTAATGTTTGTTTTATAAGTTGTTGAATTTTCTTGTTTAATATGGATTTTGTTAATTGGTTATTTGAAGCGCATCGAAAGATCCATCGCTTTCAGGTGCTTGGTTAGCGCGCCGACAGAGATGTAATCGACGCCTGTTTCTGCATATTCTGCGATGGTGTCTAAGGTGATGTTGCCAGAGTTTTCTAATGCTGCGCGACCTGCGTTGATTTCTACTGCTTCACGCATCATCTCTTTAGTAAAGTTATCCAGCATGATGATATCCGCACCGGCTTCAATCGCTTCTTTTAACTCGTCTAAGCTTTCTGTTTCCACTTCGACTGGTTTGCCAGGGTTCAACTCTTTTGCTGTTGTGATCGCTTGAGTGATGCCGCCGCAGGCAATGATGTGGTTTTCTTTAATGAGGTATGCATCGAATACGCCGATACGGTGGTTGAAGCCACCGCCACAAGCTACGGCGTATTTTAGAGCGCTGCGCAGACCCGGAATAGTTTTGCGCGTATCTAACAGACGGCACTCGGTGTGCGCGATCTTTTCTGCGTACACGGACGTTGTGGTCGCACAACCAGAAAGCGTCTGAATAAAGTTCATCGCGTTACGCTCGCCAGTAAGCAGGTCACGAGCAGGGCCTGATAAGGTACAAAGTGTCTGGTTTGGTTCAACCTTGTCACCGTCTTGTACATACCACTCGATAGTCACTTTACCGCCCAGCTGTTTAAATACTTCATCTGCCCAAGCCTGACCGCAGAACACACCGTGCTCACGTGTAATGATCGTCGCAGTGTTAACGGCATCTTCAGGGATAAGAGATGCGGTGATATCGTTGTTGATATCCACTGTGCCGCCGAGGTCTTCTTTTAAGGTATCGGCGACGGAGCGAGTGATCTCCAGAGGAAGTTGTTGTTTCAGGTATTCCAGGCGTTCTTGGCTGTTGTGTGTGTTCTTCATCGCAAATCTAGTCTTGAAAGGGAGATGGCAACGAATGATACTCTCCGGTGTCAATAATTTCAGCAGTTAATTTGCAAACTATAGAGGTTGATATGCCCCCAATAATCGAGAATGGCTGGTTGACGCAAGCAAAGCATGTTCCGTCGCCTTTTTTTGATGCTCGTTCAGATAGCACTGATATCTCTCTGCTTGTTGTTCATAACATCAGTTTGCCGCCTGGCCAGTTTGGCGGTCCTTATATAGAGGACTTTTTCTGTGGGAAATTGGACCCGAAAGTACATCCATTTTTTGAAGTAATTCACAAAATGGGGGTTTCGGCTCATTGCTTAATAAAGAGAAATGGCGAGATTGTACAGTTTGTGTCCTTTCTCGATAGAGCATGGCATGCTGGCCAGTCAAGTTTTGCCGGACGAGCTGGATGCAATGACTATTCGATAGGTGTTGAGCTGGAAGGGACTGAGTTTGTCGCATACACAGATGAGCAATATCAGTCACTTGCGGGTTTATCTCAAGCGATTATGTCGCAATACCCTAACATTACCCCTCAACGAATTACTGGCCACCAGTACATCGCCCCGCTAAGAAAAAGTGACCCTGGCTTAAGTTTTGACTGGGTCAAGTATCGACGACTAATTTGAAATTAAGTTGTGATAAATATGTAAATTATAAAAGCTAGAATCAATAAGGCATGGTTTCAACCATGCCTTTTTGTATACAAAAAATAATTACTTTTGTTGAAAATTAACTACATTTTTGTGTGTACAGCGAGGGAAGTGGCCGATATTTGCCCTGATCTTTTTGTCATTTTATGCTTTTACTTTCAAAATGCTCAGCACGTCATTTCCCCACTTGTTTTGTTATTGTAATTGGTAAGACCAATTTTATTGCTGTTTTAACCGTCAATTGTTATCAGAGTGTTTTTGCTAGGCCCGTTCTATGATTTAGGTCAATTTTTGGCTGGACAGTGACGTTTTAATTATGTTAATTTCTGCACCAACTTAAAATTGGTATTACCAATTACCTGCAAGAGTAGAAGAATAATAAATTATGGCTTATCAAAGGATTCGTCAGCCAAAGCTCTCTGATGTTATTGAACAAGAGTTAGAAAGGTTGATTGTGGAAGGAACATTGTCTCCGGGGCAGCAGTTGCCACCAGAGCGCGAACTGGCAAAACAGTTTGATGTTTCTCGTCCGTCGATCCGTGAGGCAATTCAACGCCTTGAAGCTAAGCGTCTTCTTACTCGCCGTCAGGGTGGTGGCACTTTTGTTAGTGAGAACATCTGGAAAAGTTTTTCCGATCCTCTGCTAAATTTATTGTCTAGTCACTCTGAAACTCAGCTGGATTTACTGGAAACGCGCCACGCGATGGAAGGTATTGCAGCTTACTTTGCAGCCGTTCGTGGTACCGAAGAAGATTTTGCTCGAATTCAAGCCTGTCTTGAACGAATCAGCCAAGCGCAATCCAATGATGACGTTGCAGCTGAATCGGCGGAAGTAATGCAGTTCTTAATTGCTTTAACGGAAGCGGCTCACAACGTAGTACTACTGCATATTGTGCGCAGCCTGGCACCTTTGCTTGAGCAAAATATTCTACAGAATTTTAAATTATTGCATCGCCGCCCTGAGGCGGTCGAGAAAGTAAGTAAACACCGAGCTAACATCGTGGATGCGATTGTATCTGGTCAGCCAGAAAAGGCGCGTGAGATGTCACATTCACACTTAGCTTATATTGAAGAAACATTGTTGGATTTGACCAGAGAAGAGTCTCGTCGTGAACGCTCTTTACGTCGAATGCAACAGGGCAATGACTCTTAAAGACGATTTGCTTGTTTTATAGATCCAACCAACAGAAGGATAGATCGCCATGTCTGATATGAAGCATGACGTAGATGCACTGGAAACTCAAGAATGGCTACAAGCACTTGAGTCAGTTGTACGTGAAGAAGGCGTAGAGCGTGCTCAGTTCCTACTTGAGCAAGTTCTAGATAAAGCACGTCTAGACGGTGTTGACATGCCAACTGGAATCACCACGAACTACATCAACACGATTCCAGCAGATCAAGAACCAGCTTACCCAGGTGACACAACACTTGAGCGTCGTATTCGTTCCATCATTCGCTGGAACGCAATCATGATCGTTCTACGTGCATCGAAGAAAGACCTAGAACTAGGCGGCCACATGGCGTCTTTCCAGTCTTCTGCTGCATTCTACGAAACATGTTTCAACCATTTCTTCCGTGCTCCAAACGAGAAGGATGGTGGCGACCTAGTTTACTACCAAGGTCACATTTCTCCAGGTATCTACTCTCGTGCATTCGTTGAAGGCCGTCTAACTGAAGAGCAGCTAGACAACTTCCGTCAAGAAGTAGATGGTAAAGGTATCCCGTCATACCCACACCCTAAACTAATGCCTGAATTCTGGCAGTTCCCAACCGTATCTATGGGTCTAGGTCCGATCTCTGCGATCTACCAAGCTCGTTTCCTTAAGTACCTTGAAGGCCGCGGCATGAAAGATACTTCTGAGCAGCGCGTTTACGCGTTCCTGGGTGACGGTGAGATGGATGAGCCAGAATCACGTGGTGCTATCTCTTTCGCTGCGCGTGAGAAGCTAGACAACCTATGTTTCCTAATCAACTGTAACCTTCAGCGTCTAGACGGCCCTGTAATGGGTAACGGTAAGATCATTCAAGAACTTGAAGGTCTGTTCAAAGGTGCTGGCTGGAACGTAGTTAAAGTAATCTGGGGTAACAACTGGGATTCTCTACTAGCTAAAGATACAACTGGTAAGCTTCTACAGCTTATGAACGAAACAATCGATGGCGATTACCAAACGTTCAAAGCGAAAGACGGTGCATACGTACGTGAGCACTTCTTCGGTAAGTACCCAGAAACAGCTGCACTAGTTGCTGACATGACTGATGACGAAATCTTCGCACTTAAGCGTGGTGGTCACGAGTCTTCTAAGCTATACGCTGCATACAAAAACGCGGCAGACACTAAAGGCCGTCCAACGGTTATCCTAGCTAAGACTGTTAAAGGTTACGGCATGGGTGAAGCGGCTGAAGGTAAGAACATCGCGCACCAAGTTAAGAAGATGGACATGACTCACGTTCTACACCTACGTGATCGTCTAGGTCTACAAGATCTTCTAACTGACGAAGCTGTGAAAGAGCTTCCGTACCTGAAACTTGAAGAAGGTTCAAAAGAGTACGAATACCTACACGCTCGTCGTAAAGCGCTACACGGTTACACGCCTCAGCGTCTACCGAACTTCACTCAAGAACTGATCGTTCCTGAACTAGAAGAATTCAAGCCTCTACTAGAAGAGCAGAAGCGTGACATCTCTTCTACTATGGCATTCGTACGTTCACTGAACGTTCTGCTTAAGAACAAGAACATTGGTAAGAACATCGTTCCTATCATTGCTGACGAAGCACGTACATTCGGTATGGAAGGTCTATTCCGTCAAATCGGTATTTACAACCCGCACGGCCAGACTTACACACCAGAAGACCGTGGCGTTGTTTCTTACTACAAAGAAGCGACTTCAGGTCAGGTTCTACAAGAAGGTATCAACGAGCTAGGTGCTATGTCTTCATGGGTTGCAGCAGCAACTTCATACTCGACAAACGACCTACCAATGATTCCGTTCTACATCTACTACTCTATGTTCGGTTTCCAACGTGTTGGCGACATGGCGTGGATGGCTGGTGACCAACAAGCACGTGGTTTCCTACTAGGTGCAACTGCTGGTCGTACGACACTGAACGGTGAAGGTCTGCAGCACGAAGATGGTCACTCGCACATCATGGCGGGTACAGTTCCTAACTGTATCTCTTACGATCCGACATTCGCTTACGAAGTAGCGGTAATCATGCAAGACGGTATCCGTCGCATGTACGGTGAGCAAGAGAACGTGTTCTACTACCTAACGCTAATGAACGAGAACTACGCAATGCCAGCAATGCCAGAAGGCGCTGAAGAAGGCATTCGTAAGGGTATCTACAAGCTAGAAACTTACACTGGTTCTAAAGGTAAAGTTCAGCTAATGAGCTCTGGTACTATCATGAACGAAGTACGTAAAGCAGCTCAAATCCTTAGCGATGAGTACGGTGTTGCATCTGACGTTTACTCTGTAACGTCATTCAACGAAGTAACTCGCGACGGTCAAGCGGCAGAGCGTTACAACATGCTACACCCAGAAGCGGAAGCGCAAGTACCATACATCCAAACAGTAATGGGTACTGAGCCAGCTATCGCAGCAACTGACTACATGAAGAACTACGCAGAGCAGGTTCGTGCATTCATCCCTGCTGAATCTTTCAAAGTTCTTGGTACTGATGGCTTCGGTCGCTCAGACAGCCGTGAAAACCTACGTCGTCACTTCGAAGTGAACGCAGGTTACGTAGTAGTAGCAGCGCTAACTGAACTAGCGAAACGTGGCGAAGTTGAGAAGTCTGTAATTGCTGAAGCAATTAAGAAATTCGACATCGACACTGAAAAAACAAACCCGCTATACGCTTAATTAAGAAGGTAGATAAGAAATGGCAATCGAAATTAATGTACCAGACATCGGTACGGATGAGGTTGAAGTTACTGAGATTCTTGTAAGCGTTGGCGACAAGGTTGAAGAAGAGCAGTCTCTGATCACTGTTGAAGGCGATAAAGCTTCTATGGAAGTTCCTGCTTCTCAAGCGGGTATCGTTAAAGAAATCAAAGTTGCAGAAGGCGACAAGGTTTCTACTGGTTCTCTAATCATGATTTTCGAAGCCGAGGGTGCAGCTGAAGCTGCGCCTGCTCCTGCGGCGGAAGCAGCTCCAGCAGCAGCTCCAGCTCCAGCAGCAGCGGCAGAACTGAAAGAAGTTCACGTACCAGATATCGGTGGTGACGAAGTTGAAGTTACTGAAATCATGGTAGCAATCGGCGACAGCATCGAAGAAGAGCAATCTCTGATCACTGTAGAAGGCGACAAAGCTTCTATGGAAGTTCCTGCACCATTCGCAGGTACGCTTAAAGAAATCAAAGTAGCAGCAGGCGATAAAGTATCGACTGGCTCTCTAATCATGGTATTCGAAGTAGCAGGTTCAGGCGCTCCAGCAGCAGCTCCTGCGGCAGTAGAAGCACCAGCGGCAGCAGCTCCAGCAGCATCTGCGGCAAAAGAAGTTAACGTTCCAGATATCGGTGGCGACGAAGTAGAAGTTACTGAAATCATGGTTGCAGTTGGCGATACAGTGGAAGAAGAGCAATCTCTAATCACTGTAGAAGGCGACAAAGCTTCTATGGAAGTTCCTGCACCATTCGCTGGTACTGTTAAAGAAATCAAGATTGCAGCTGGCGACAAAGTGTCTACTGGCTCACTAATCATGGTATTCGAAGTGGCGGGCGCAGCTCCAGCTCCTGCAGCGGCTCCAGCTCAAGCGGCAGCACCTGCAGCAGCGGCTCCTAAAGCAGAAGCTCCAGCGGCGGCAGCTCCAGCAGCGACAGGCGATTTCAAAGAGAACGACGAGTACGCTCACGCGTCTCCAGTTGTTCGTCGTCTAGCTCGTGAGTTCGGCGTAAACCTTTCTAAGGTTAAAGGTTCTGGTCGTAAGAGCCGTATCCTGAAAGAAGACGTTCAGAACTACGTGAAAGAAGCGCTTAAGCGTCTTGAGTCTGGTGCTGCAGCATCTGGCAAAGGCGACGGTGCAGCTCTTGGTCTACTACCATGGCCAAAAGTGGACTTCAGCAAGTTCGGTGAGACAGAAGTTCAACCTCTATCTCGCATTAAGAAGATTTCTGGTGCTAACCTACACCGTAACTGGGTAATGATCCCGCACGTTACACAGTGGGATAACGCAGACATCACGGCTCTTGAAGCATTCCGTAAAGAGCAAAACGCGATTGAAGCGAAGAAAGACACTGGCATGAAGATCACTCCACTAGTGTTCATCATGAAAGCAGTTGCTAAAGCACTTGAAGCGTTCCCGGCGTTCAACTCTTCTCTATCAGAAGACGGTGAGAGCCTAATTCTGAAGAAATACGTGAACGTTGGTATCGCGGTAGATACGCCAAACGGTCTGGTTGTTCCTGTATTTAAAGACGTGAACAAGAAAGGCATCTACGAGCTATCTGAAGAGCTAATGGCTGTTTCTAAGAAAGCTCGTGCTGGTAAGCTAACTGCGGCTGACATGCAAGGTGGCTGTTTCACTATCTCTAGCCTTGGCGGCATTGGCGGTACTGCGTTTACTCCAATCGTGAACGCGCCAGAAGTGGGTATCCTAGGTGTATCTAAGTCAGAGATGAAACCGGTATGGAACGGTAAAGAGTTCGAACCGCGTCTACAACTTCCACTGTCTCTATCATACGACCACCGTGTGATCGATGGTGCGGAAGGTGCGCGTTTCATCACTTACCTAAACTCATGTCTATCTGACATTCGTCGTCTAGTTCTTTAATAGAAGTTAGATGTATGAGAGGCGGCAATTTAGCCGCCTCTGCTAATAATAATTACTGAACAATTTGGTTATCGCCCTTATTCACTATGGGGTTTTCACAATCGAATTGTTGTCTAGCTCACAGGCTAAATTGATTTACTTTTCACGCCATTAACATCTCTGTAAACTGTTAGCGGTCTGAAAGTCACTGTTTAAAAAATCTTACTTAAACAAAAAGAATCAAAAATCACTCAGCCTGTTAGGGATAATGACTACAAGAGGTCAAAATGAGCAAAGAAATTAAAGCCCAAGTTGTTGTACTTGGTTCTGGTCCTGCTGGTTACTCTGCAGCATTCCGTTGTGCGGATTTAGGTCTTGAAACTGTACTAGTTGAACGTTACAGCACTCTTGGCGGTGTGTGTCTGAACGTGGGTTGTATCCCATCTAAAGCACTTCTTCACGTTTCTAAAGTAATTGAAGAAGCAAAAGCAATGGCTGATCACGGCGTTGTATTTGGCGAACCGCAAACTGACATCAACAAAATCCGCATCTGGAAAGAAAAAGTTGTTAACCAACTTACTGGCGGCCTAGGTGGCATGGCTAAGATGCGTAACGTAACTGTAGTTAACGGTTACGGTAAGTTTACTGGTCCTAACTCTATCCTTGTAGAAGGTGAAGGCGAGTCAACTGTTGTTAACTTCGACAACGCAATCGTTGCTGCTGGTTCTCGTCCAATCAAACTGCCATTTATCCCGCATGAAGACCCACGTATTTGGGATTCTACTGACGCTCTTGAACTAAAAGAAGTGCCAGAAAAACTACTTATCATGGGTGGTGGTATCATCGGTCTGGAAATGGGTACGGTTTACCACTCTCTAGGTTCTAAAGTTGAAGTTGTTGAGATGTTTGATCAGGTAATCCCTGCAGCAGACAAAGATATCGTTAAGGTTTACACCAAGCGTATCAAAGACAAGTTCAAGCTAATGCTAGAAACGAAAGTAACAGCAGTTGAAGCGAAAGAAGACGGTATCTACGTTTCAATGGAAGGTAAGAAAGCACCTGCTGAAGCAGAGCGCTACGATGCTGTTCTTGTTGCTATCGGTCGTGTACCAAACGGCAAACTGATTGACGGTGAAAAAGCGGGTCTAGAAATCGACGAGCGCGGCTTCATCAACGTTGACAAGCAAATGCGTACTAACGTTCCTCACATCTTCGCGATCGGTGATATCGTTGGTCAACCAATGCTTGCTCACAAAGGTGTGCATGAAGGTCACGTAGCAGCTGAAGTTATCTCTGGTAAGAAGCACTACTTTGACCCTAAAGTTATCCCTTCAATCGCATACACTGAGCCAGAAGTGGCTTGGGTTGGTAAGACTGAGAAAGAAGCGAAAGACGAAGGCATCAAGTACGAAGTGGCAACATTCCCATGGGCTGCATCAGGTCGTGCAATCGCATCTGACTGTTCAGACGGTATGACTAAGCTAATCTTCGACAAAGAAACTCACCGCGTAATCGGTGGTGCTATCGTTGGTACTAACGGTGGTGAACTACTTGGCGAAATCGGTCTTGCGATCGAGATGGGTTGTGATGCAGAAGATATCGCTCTGACTATCCACGCTCACCCAACTCTACACGAGTCTGTTGGTCTAGCTGCTGAAGTATTTGAAGGTTCTATCACTGACCTTCCAAACAAAAAAGCAGTTAAGAAGAAGTAAGTTTCTTTACTGATTAAATAATAAAAACCGCTGAACATTCAGCGGTTTTTTTGTTTTTAACAGCTAAGTTTCAAATACAAAAAAGCCTGGCAGAAGCCAGGCTTTATGATTTTTGGTGTAGACCTTACTGATTGCGATCGTAAATACAAAGCATATCAAGGTATGAACTTACGAGGTTTTTCAGCTCATCTTCACCCTTAAAACGGTTTGCTTGTACAAACAGTGAGTAGCAAATGCCGTGGAACAAGTTAGTCAAATGTTCTGGTTGATGCGTGTTACAGATTTCACCACGCTCAATTGCTTTGATAAACATGTTCTGTACCAACAGCTGGTTGGTGCGGTTGGTTGACACGAATAGTGGCCAAACTTCGTCGCGTGTCGATGCGCTCCACTCAAACCATACTTTCAGCCAGTGGCAATCTTGATTGACTAACTCAATCATTGCGCTGGTAATATTCGCAATATTGTCACGAGCGTGTAGGTCTAAATCGATGTTATCTGAAAGGAAGTTCGAGAACTGACGTACAACGTGGTTCAACACTTCATCAACGAGATCTTCGCGAGTTGGGAAGTAGTTAAAAACGGTAGCAACAGAAACCTGTGCGATTTCAGCGATATCCGCATGACCACCGCGGCCAATACCGCGACGCGCAAATACTTCCAACGCGATTTCCATGAGTTGTTGTTTACGCTTAATAGGGGAAAGCCTAGTACGGGCTCTCTTTGCAATTGAGTCCATTATATTTACCTTGCCATTTTCGTTGAATGGGGGGAAATCCCCCTAATTGATTATTTTAATAATTGCTTAAAGCAAGTGATGAGTGTAATGGTGCATATACTCAAGGTCAACATTTGTTGTGTGATTTGTAGACAGTAATGCCCTGATTGTTGATGCTTTTCGTCATAATCTGGCGAAAATACGGTTACGCTCCCAAGAAAATCGGGAAAGGGTTGTGGCTTTCAACACAATGAACGTGGTGATACACTACGCGCCGTAAGATTAGGTGATCGTTTGCGCGCGATTGACCTTAACCCACCAAATAAATTGAGCAGAGTATGAAACATACAGTAGAAGTCATGATTTCTGAGGAAGTCGTTCAGGATCGAGTTCGTGAAATAGGCAAGCAAATTACTGAGCGTTACCAAGGTAGCGAAGATCTGGTTTTGGTTGGCTTATTGCGTGGTTCATTTGTTTTTATGGCCGACTTAGCCCGTGCCATTGACCTGACTCATCAAGTCGATTTCATGACGGCTTCAAGCTACGGCAATACGATGGAAAGCTCACGTGATGTTCGTATCCTGAAAGATCTGGATGACGATATCAAAGGCAAAGATGTGTTGCTTGTTGAAGACATTATCGATACCGGTAATACGCTGAACAAGATTCGTGAGATCCTGTCGCTGCGTGAGCCAAAATCTATCGCAATCTGTACCTTATTGGATAAACCATCTCGCCGTGAAGTGAACGTGCCTGTTGACTGGATTGGCTTTGAAATTCCGGATGAGTTTGTGGTTGGTGTAGGTATTGATTACGCTCAGAAATACCGCCACTTACCATTTATCGGTAAAGTTGTGCCTCAAGAATAAGCACAGGTCCATTATCGGATTATAAAAAATCAGATAGAAAAAACGCCCATTTCGAAATGGGCGTTTTTTGTTTAATCAACTTGTCGTATTAACGACACAGCAGCTTGTTCTCGGAGTTTAAAATCGTCGACAAGGCTGTTTTGTACGACTCTTCAACAGTTTCTTTAGAGTTAGAGCGAATACCCAGATACTCTAAACGGCCGTCTTCAATACCATAAACAAAGCCGTGAATCTCAACATCTTGTCCGCGCTCCCATGCATTTTGCATGATGGTTGAATTACCCAAGTTATAAACTTGTTCGGCAACGTTAAGTTCACCTAGTTTATCGGCACGATCTTCCAGAGGCATTTGATCCAGATAGGTGCGATGTTTGAAGTAAATATCACGAATGTGCAATAACCAGTTATTGATCAAACCGAGTTGCGGATTATCAATCGCAGCGTTAACACCGCCACAACCGTAGTGACCACATACGATAATGTGTTTTACTTTGAGAACGTCAACGGCATATTGAACAACAGAAAGGCAGTTTAGGTCTGTGTGGATGACTTGGTTTGCAACATTACGGTGAACAAATAACTCTCCGGAGTAAAGGCCGGTTAATCGTTCTGCTGGTACACGGCTGTCTGAACAACCAATCCAAAGAAAATCGGGTTTCTGGCCCTCTGCGAGCTTAGCGAAATATTCAGGGCGATCAGACTTAATTTCTTCTGACCATTTTGAATTATTCTCAAATAATTGTTTAATTTCCGGCATCTTGCAAATAACTTCCCTTAAATGACAAAAGCACTGATAGCTAAGCTGTTCAAATATAGCAAGCGATCAGAATTTCAACTATACACAATGTTACAATTTCGATCCCGTTAAATATTCGTCAGACAGGACTCATCTGACGTGTTCTTACCAATAAATTCGTACAATTGAGCTCGTTTATTTATCTCCCTTCAAAGCCCATGAAATAGTTATGGTTTAAGGGAGAATGTCACTGGTTACAGTGATGAGTTTGGTTTGATATTAATGCAAGGGAATTAAGTGTTGTTCGGGAATCGATTTGAGGATATCAATTTCAAAGGGGACATCTTTGGTGGTGTCACTACGGCAATTATCTCGCTGCCTTTGGCTTTAGCATTTGGTGTCGCTTCAGGAGCTGGCGCAGAAGCTGGCTTATGGGGTGCGATCATGGTGGGTTTGTTTGCTTCTCTGTTTGGTGGTTCTAATACGCTGATATCAGAACCGACCGGGCCGATGACCGTCATTATGACCGCTGTATTGACGAGCATGATGGTGAAATATCCGGAAACAGGGATGGCGATGACGTTTACTGTCGTCATGATGGCTGGTGCATTTCAGATTTTGCTAGGGACACTTAAGCTGGGTAAATACGTTACCTTAATGCCTTACAGTGTGATTTCCGGCTTTATGTCTGGCATTGGTGTCATACTGATTATCCTGCAATTATCTCCTCTGCTGGGACACGCAGCGCCTTCAGGTGGAGTGCTAGGGACACTATCCGCATTACCAGAGACTATTTCTAACCTGAAGTTTAGTGAGCTGTTCTTAGGCTTGCTGACGCTAGGTATTCTGTTTTTCTTCCCGAAACAATATCGCAAGTATGTCCCTGCTCAGCTGGTGGCACTGGTTGCTGTAACCTTATTGTCGGTGATGCTGTTTGATACGGATGACATTCGCCGGATTGGTGAAATCCCAGCAGGCCTGCCTTCGTTGGTGGCACCACACATTAATCCAGACATGTTTGTCGAGATGGTTATCGATGCGCTGGTCCTGGGTACCCTTGGCTGCATCGATACACTACTGACGGCGGTTATCGGTGACTCGCTTACGCGTAAAGAACATGATTCTGATAAAGAACTGCGTGGTCAGGGCTTAGCGAACATGATTTCCGGATTGTTTGGTGCGCTACCGGGTGCGGGTGCGACGATGGGAACCGTGACTAACATTCAGGTTGGTGCGCGCTCACCGTTATCAGGTGTGGTACGTGCGCTGATGCTGGCATTAGTTGTATTGGTTGCGGGCGGGCTGACCGAGCCAATTCCAATGGCGGTACTAGCTGGTATCGCGGTGTATGTCGGATTTAATATTCTCGACTGGAGCTTTATTCAACGTGCTCACAAGGTCAGTTTTTCGGGCATGGCGGTGATGTACGGGGTGATGCTACTGACCGTATTCGTCGATCTGATTGTTGCGGTAGGGCTTGGGGTGTTTATCTCCAACATCATTATTATCGAACGCCTGAGTCGTGAGCAGGCGCGCCAAGTTAAAGCCATTAGTGATGCTGATGAAGATGATGTGCCTCTAACAGACAGTGAAAGAGGGCTATTGGATCGAGCCAACGGCACGGTTCTGTTCTTCTACCTTTCTGGGCCAATGATCTTTAGCGTATCAAAAGCGATTTCTCGTCAGCACTCAAGTATTGCCGATTATGAAGTGATGATCCTGGATCTTACGGATGTACCAATGATTGATGTGACTGTGGGATTAGCACTGGAAAACGCGATAAAAGATGCGCTGGATGCGAATTGTGAAGTGTATCTGTTGTGCCCAAATCAACGTACGCGTGAACAACTAGAAAAGTTCCACGTGATTGATCTGGTTCCGGCTGCCAACATTTATCGATTCCGCTATGAAGCTTTGAACGCCGCAGTTGCGCATGTTGAGGAAGCACAATACCAACGCATTACTGCGTAATTCACTCAGTTTCTATTTTCAGCTCTGCCAAGCCTTTTGGCAGAGCTCGTTATCTCACCGTCTGTTCCAGACCTCATTTCCCTCTGTTATCGACTCTCCAACGCTCAGAAAACCATAGGTTTACTGTGGATAACACGTCCAACTTTATCGAAAGGTTTAATTGTAATCATCGTTATTCAACGATAAACTAATAATCCTTCACTGCAATACCGAAAGATGTTTCTGGGGCATCGGCTCTTAATCGTTCAAATACTCTCACTTGGTATCAGCAATCACGAATTACAACAGACGGCAATCAACTACGCTATGTACGCATTAGAAATCGAACAGCTACGTAAAACGTACGCAGGCGGCTTTGAGGCGTTAAAAGGCATCAGTCTACAAGTTAAACAAGGTGACTTTTACGCGCTTCTCGGCCCAAACGGGGCAGGGAAATCAACCACAATCGGTATTATCGCTTCGCTTGTCAACAAAACTTCCGGAACCACCAAAGTTTTTGGTTATGACATCGACACCGACCTTGAATTAGCGAAACAAAATTTAGGTCTGGTTCCTCAGGAGTTCAACTTCAACCAATTTGAATCGGTTGAGCAAATCGTTATTCAACAAGCAGGGTATTACGGCGTACCAAAAGCGGTTGCAAAAGAGCGTGCACAGAAGTACCTGACTCAACTTGACCTTTGGGACAAACGATCAGAGGCTGCTCGAAATCTATCAGGTGGTATGAAGCGTCGACTCATGATAGCCCGAGCGCTAATGCATGAACCAAAATTACTGATTCTGGATGAGCCAACCGCTGGCGTGGATATCGAATTGCGCCGTTCAATGTGGGAATTCCTTAAAAAGATTAACGCTCAAGGTATCACGATTATTCTGACCACTCACTACCTTGAAGAAGCGGAAATGCTTTGTCGCAACATCGGTATTATTAATCGCGGTGAGCTGATCGAGAACACTACGATGAAAGGCTTGTTGTCTAAACTGCAAGTCGAAACATTTGTGCTGGACGTTGAGAATGAAAGCTGTCTTCAGCCTCTTGATGGTGTCATTTCTCAAACATTAAGAGAAGGCTCTCTAGAAATTGAGCTTGAGAAGTCGGAAGGCTTGAACCATGTGTTTACTCAGTTAACTGAGCAAGGCGTAAGAGTACTGTCGATGCGTAATAAGGCTAACCGCTTGGAAGAGTTGTTTGTCCGTATTGTTCGCGAGCAGAGTTAAGGAAACGATATGTATCATATTTATTGGACAGCTTTTGTCAGTTTGCTGGGTAAAGAGATCAATCGCTTTACGCGTATTTGGGTACAAACCTTAGTTCCGCCTGTGATTACCATGTGCTTATATTTCATCATCTTTGGTAATCTTATTGGTTCGCGTATTGGTCAGATGAACGGATTTAGCTATATGGAATACATTGTTCCTGGCTTGATCATGATGTCGGTCATTACCAACTCATATTCAAACGTTGCTTCGTCATTTTTCAGTGCAAAAATGCAGAAAAATATTGAAGAATTGCTTGTGGCTCCGGTGCCTAACTATGTCATTATTGCAGGTTATGTCATGGGTGGGGTTACCCGAGGCTTGTTGGTTGGCACCTTTGTCACTTTCGTCTCGCTATTCTTTGTTGATTTGAATGTGGATCACTGGGGAATTATATTCCTGACCGTATTTATGACTTCTGTTGTTTTTGCGTTAGGTGGATTAATCAACGCTGTATTTGCTAAGACGTTTGATGATATTTCTATTGTCCCTACGTTTGTCCTGACGCCATTAACCTACTTAGGCGGGGTTTTCTATTCGATCAGTCTGCTACCAGAATTTTGGCAAGGCGTATCAAAAATCAATCCGATCGTCTATATGGTCAACGCATTCCGTTATGGATTTTTAGGCGTATCGGATGTGGGCATCGTGACATCGTTTAGTGTACTAGGGGTTTTTGTTGTATTGCTGTATGCCGTGGCGCATTACTTAGTAACCAAAGGTAAAGGTTTACGCACCTAAACTTTACCGATGAAGTGACAACAAAAAAGGTCGACTCGAAGTCGACCTTTTGTTTTTACTTTTGCTTGCTAGGCATCATTTGACTTGCCATCGCTTGATTCTGAATTATCTTTAGCGTCAATAACCATATCGACGGTTTGATTGTCGATCAGACGAACATTACCTAAAAATGCTGACATCAGAATAACGGCTTGTGTTGTGTCTGCTGTTATCACATCTAAGGTGCGAGCATCACGGATAAATATTTCATCCGGATGTAACCCCGCCGCTCTGAGCTGATCACTTGCATCTTCAATGATTGAAGCGTAATCATCACGCCCGCCACGCATTGCACTGCTAATCCAACGCATGGTACGTGCAAGCACTGGTGCACGCTGACGTTGATCAAGTGTAAGTAGACCATTGCGAGAGCTCATCGCAAGCCCGTCCATTTCACGAACAGTCGGTACGCCTACGATTTCAATATCCATTGCCAGGTCATCCACCATCTTGCGAATAACAGCAAGTTGCTGGAAGTCTTTTTCGCCAAAACAAGCCAGATCTGGTTGGACAATATTAAATAATTTATTGACGATAGTCGTCACGCCGCGGAAGTGACCCGGACGAGAGGCACCTTCTAAAGTGGTCGAAAGACCAGGTACATCGACAAAAGTCTGCTTATCTAATCCTTCAGGGTAGATGATCTCCGGTGTTGGAGTGAACACTAGCTCAACCCCTTCAGCGGAGAGCTTGCTGAGGTCTTCATCCAATGTTCGCGGGTAGTTACTTAAATCGTCGGCACGTTCAAACTGCATCGGGTTAACAAAGATGCTTACGACAACCACATCAGCGTATTCGCGAGCTTTACGAACAAGTGTTAAATGACCGTCATGAAGATTGCCCATGGTTGGGACAAACGCGATTTTACGTCCTTCACGCTTATAGGTTTTTACCTGTTCACGAACCGCTGAAATTTCCGCAAAAGTTTGCATTCACTTATCCTCTAAGCAATGGTATGTGCATCGTCTGGGAATACACCGTTTGCAACATCTTCCATGTATTTTGCAACGGCTTTGCGCATATCACCTGTTTCTGCAAGAAAGTTTTTGGAGAATTTAGGCATGTAGTTGGCAGAAATACCAAACATATCATGCATGACAAGAATTTGACCGTCAGTCGCATTACCGGCACCGATACCGATGACTGGTACGTCAAGCAACTGAGTGATGCGTTCTGCTAAAGCTGCAGGAACACATTCTAGTAGGATAATTTGAGCACCCGCTTCTTGAAGCGCCAGTGCGTCTTTGACCATGCGATCGGCGTTTTCCTGCTCGCGACCTTGTACTTTATAGCCACCAAAGATGTTTACAGACTGAGGCGTCAGACCCAGGTGAGCACAGACAGGAACCGCACGTTCAGTAAGCATTTTAACGGTATCAACTAACCAATCACCGCCTTCGATCTTCACCATGTTTGCGCCAGCACGCATGATTTTTGCTGCATTTTCGCAGGCTTGCTCTGGCGTTGCGTAGCTCATGAATGGCATATCAGACATCAGCAAACAGTTTGGGCTACCAGCACGAACGCAGCGAGTGTGGTATACGATATCTTCTACGGTAACTGGAAGCGTATCGTTTTCGCCTTGAAGCACCATGCCTAGTGAGTCACCCACTAGTAGAACTGGCATTTCCTGGCTTTCAAAAAGTTGGGCAAAACTTGCATCGTAAGCTGTTGAAGTAGCAAATTTACGACCTTCTTGTTTGCACTTAATAAGGTCGTTAATGGTCATTTTTTTCATTGTTTTATCCTTACTAGGAGTTGGCTATGACTGCCAAATATTGAGGCCGTTTCTATCTACTTGATTCAGTAGTGAAGAGACCTCGGTCCCATCAGGGAGTTGTAAACTTGGTGCAATTTCCGCAAGAGGGTAGAGCACGAACTCGCGCTCTTTCATTCCGTAGTGAGGAATGGTCAGTCTTTCGGAATTAATCACCTCATTGCCGTAAAGTACAATGTCGAGATCCAATGTTCTTGGCCCCCAACGTTCATCTTTACGGACACGCCCTTGCTCTTGCTCGATCGCTTGGGTGCAATCAAGCAGTTGCAAAGGCGTCAAATTGGTTTGAATCGCCACGACCGCATTAATGTAATCCGGCTGATTTTGTGGCCCCATAGGCGTGCTGCTGTAAAGCTGTGAAGCTTTCACAAATTTTGATTCAGGTAGTGTTTTTAGCGCTTCGATCGCTTGTTTTGCTTGGCTGACAGGATCAGCCAAGTTGCTGCCTACCGCAATGTACGCTGTGATCATGACTTAGGCTTACTCTTTTTCTTGCGATAGGTTTTACGGCGACGCTGGCCTTTCGGCGCTTGGTCGTCGAGATCACCAGCCATTGCCTGGCGCATTTCTCGGCTTGCATTTTGGAAAGTTTCCCACCACTTGGCAAGCTTCTCTGTCTCCCCGCCTTCAATTTCGCCGCGCATTTCAAGAAAGTCGTAACCCGCGCGGAACTTGTTTAATTCCATAAGGCGTGAGGCGCGCTTACCATTGCGTCGTGGCAGGCGTAATTGCAGTTGCCAAATCTCGCGAATAGTCGCAGTGTGACGTCGTGGGATCGCAATTGTGCGAACCTGCTCATCAAGGATGATGTTACTGGCTTCCATGATGGCATCGTAGTAACCAAGATGGCGTTGTTCCATCAGTTTCTCGGCAACGGCACACAGTGGATACCACAGCATCGCTGCGAACATAAATGCAGGGTTGATGCGTTTACCTTCTTCGATTCGCATATCTGTAGAATCGAGGACCAGATCCAGCATCTGTTCGGTGTGTGATGAGTAGTCTTCAGTGAAGTGCTCAGAAATCGTCGGGAAAAGCTGTTGGAATAAGTTGTATTCGCGCAGCAGGTGGTAGGTTTCTAAACCTTGACCAGACTGTAACAGCTTTAAAGATTCTTCGAAAAGACGTGCAGATGGGATATCACGCAATAGCGTCGACATTTCTTCGATTGGCGCTGCGGTGTCTTCTTCAATATCAAAGTCGAGCTTAACGGCGAAACGAATCGCACGCAGCATGCGTACCGGGTCTTCACGGTAGCGAGTTTCTGGATCACCAATCAGGCGAATCAGACGATCTTCTAAGTCCTCGATACCACGAGCATAATCGTGAATTGAGTAATCCGCGATGTTGTAGTACATCGAGTTGATCGTGAAATCGCGACGTTCAGCATCTTCATCGATGGTGCCGTACACGTTGTCGCGTAGCAGCATGCCTTCTTTTGATTGCTGAGAAATACTTTTGTTTTTCTGTTCTTGATGGTGACCACGGAAGGTCGCGACTTCAATGATGTCCCGGCCAAACATGATGTGAGCCAAGCGGAAACGACGCCCAATCAAGCGGCAGTTTCTGAATAGCTGTTTTATTTGCTCTGGTGTTGCATTGGTCGCAATATCAAAGTCTTTTGGTCTCTGTCCAAGCAGTAAATCTCGAACCCCGCCACCCACAAGAAAAGCATCGAAACCAGCACCATTAAGGCGGTACAGTACCTTCAGTGCATTGTCACTGATCTGCTTACGCGAAATGTTGTGCTCTTCACGAGTTATTACATTGAGAGCGAGCTCTGGGATTGTGGCAGGTTCGCTTGGTGTATAGTCGTTTGTATTCATGTGCATCTGGCAATAACTGGGTTTAATCCAATTTTGCTTTGGTTAGTTTTGGTGCCCTCGGGCAGATTTGCGGCTAATGATAGCACTACACAGCGCCATTTGAGAATCATGCTGTGATTTCGATCTCTGTTGGTAGCTGTTCTAACTGCCAGTTTTCGCTGCCCCAGCGAAGGATATTCGTAATATCTGAGGCGCGTATTTCTTCTGGTATATCAAAGCCTAAAAACGTCATCGCTTTTAGTAGTGCTGGCTTCGGATTGTCAATATCAATAGCCGTCGCGTGATTTTGTTTCGACAGTTTATTGCCGTTGTTATCTATCGCCAATGGTAAGTGCAAGTAACTGACTTCAGGTTGCCCCAGAATTTGGTACAAGCTGATTTGGCGCCCAGTCGGTTCGATTAAATCTGCGCCACGAACAACTTCAGTGACCCCTTGGTCGATATCATCCAATACTACCGCAAGATTATAAGCAAATAAGCCATCTCGACGCTTAATAATGAAATCTTCATTAACCAGTTGTTCTGGAATCTGAATAGTTCCATGTTTCAGGTCGAAGAAACTGGCGATAGGTTTGGTCATTTTTAGGCGTATTGCGCCTTCTTTCAAGTTTTTATCTCGGCAAGTGCCCGGATAAAATCCACCATGTTGCTTAATTTGCTTACGTGTACACTGGCAATAATACGCGTCACCATTTTCTAGCCAAGTATCTATTTGAGCCTGGTAGAGATGATGACGCTGACTCTGGTAAACCACCTCGCCATCCCAATGTAATTGGTAAGCTTGCAGTGCTTCCAGAATGGCTTGTGTTGCGCCGGGCATTTCCCTTGGAGGATCGAGGTCTTCTATGCGAACTAACCATGCTCCATGGTTAGCTTTTGCCTGAAAATAACTGCCAAGGGCGGCTACCAGTGAGCCAAAATGCAGTGGCCCTGAAGGAGATGGGGCGAATCGGCCAACATAGCTTGTCATGTGTGTGTATCTCGAACAGATAAGCCAAAACAAAAAGGGAGCCAGAGCTCCCTTCCATAATCAAAATGCGTGGTGATTAGCCTTGCATCTGCTTTTCTTTGATTTCTGCAAGTGTTTTACAGTCGATACAAAGATCGGCAGTTGGGCGTGCTTCAAGACGGCGAATGCCGATCTCTACGCCACAAGACTCACAAAAGCCGAAGTCATCTTCTTCGATTTTGTCTAACGTCTTTTCAATCTTCTTGATCAAACGGCGCTCACGATCACGATTACGCAGTTCTAGGCTGAACTCTTCCTCTTGAGAGGCGCGGTCCACTGGATCAGGGAAGTTTGCTGCTTCATCCTGCATATGGTGAACAGTACGGTCCACTTCAGATCTTAGCTGATCACGCCAAGCCGTTAGGATTTTCGTAAAGTGTTCAACCTGCTCTGGTGACATGTATTCTTCACCAGGCTTTTCCTGATATGGCTCCACGCCTGCAATGGCTAGGATGCCAATCGTT
The DNA here is from genome assembly GCF_035621455.1 of Vibrio natriegens NBRC 15636 = ATCC 14048 = DSM 759. NCBI lineage: Bacteria > Pseudomonadati > Pseudomonadota > Gammaproteobacteria > Vibrionales > Vibrionaceae > Vibrio > Vibrio natriegens. The sequence goes on along the minus strand of NZ_CP141822.1, from coordinate 2,558,365 downwards.
TTTTTCTTTGATTCTGGCATACAGCATCTCCTACTTACACCTAGTCAACTGCTTCGCAGTCTATTTAAGGCGGGTATCTATAGCAAAAAGAGGCGGTGCAGGCAAATACTGATTTGCAATCTTATCGTCAATGTGAAGATAACATCATTTTTTCTCTAAATTGATGAAATCAACAGCGGAAATTAGCGATATGTCAGTACTGCTTAGTTCAGCTTTATAGCAGAGAACTTCGACTCCAGCGTCTTGTGCTTGTTTGAGTAATTGTGAATATTTTGCGTCTATATGGTGTGCCGCAGATACTTTTTCAATACCCGAATGTAAAACAGTAAATAAAAGTATGGCTCTACTTCCATTTTGTGCCATTTCTGTGAGCTCTCTCAGGTGCTTTTGTCCTCGAGTAGTGACTGCATCGGGGAAGTATCCTTGCCCATCCGAGTGAGTTTCATCAAGAAGAGTGACGCTTTTCACTTCTATATAACACTTTGGTTTATCACTTGCGCTGAGCAAGATATCAATTCGGCTATTTTCATTGCCATATTTCACTTCAGTTTGAAGTGTGTCATAACCGCAAAGTTCTGAAATGACGTTATTTTCAATCGCCTCAACCGCTAATTGGTTGGCACGGGCGGTATTGATACAAATACGATGACCGAGCTTGGTTTCACTGAGCTCCCAGCTATTAGGGTATTTACGCTTAGGGTTATCGGATGTCGAGTACCAAACTTTATTTCCAGGGGTGGCACAGCCAGTCATCGCGCCTGTGTTGGCACAATGGATGGTGCGAATTTCACCGTTATCAAGCTCAATATCGGCAAGGAAGCGTTTATAGCGTTTAAGTAGAGTCGCTGACTCTAAAGCGGGTTCGAAATGCATTTTGCTTATTTAGACAGGAATGTTTTTATGTACAATGTTGCCATCATTACACCATAAGGTATTTCCTTTGTCACAATTGCCGATTGAAGCCGTGATGCCTCAGTTACTTGCCGCGGTCAAAAACCAACATCAGGTCATCCTTAAAGCTGCGCCAGGTGCAGGTAAGTCGACTTACTTTCCTCTCCAACTAATTAAGCACCAATTGGTGACTGGCAAAATTATTATGCTGGAACCAAGACGATTGGCAGCCCGCAATATTGCTCGTTATTTGTCTGAACAATTAGGGGAGCAAGTGGGGCAAAGTGTTGGGTATCGTGTTCGCGGTGAGACAAAGGTAAGCGCTGCAACGCAATTGGAGATCGTGACGGAAGGGATCATGACGCGCATGATCCAAAATGACCCTGAACTGGATGGTGTCGATCTACTGATTTTCGATGAATTTCATGAGCGCAGTATTCATGCGGATACGGCGTTGGCATTCAGTTTAGAAGTTCAGGAAGCGCTACGCGATGATCTTAAGCTGGTGGTGATGTCGGCAACGCTCGATCAAGATGCTTTGCAAGTGTTGCTACCCGAAGCGAGTTTTATTGAATCAGAAGGGCGCAGTTTTGATGTTGAAACGCGCTACGTACCGCTCGCCGCTAATGATCATCTTCCCGTTGTTATGGCCAAAACGATTGAGAGTCTGATGAATAAAGAGTCCGGCTCTTTACTGGCTTTTCTACCTGGCGTTGCTGCAATCAAACAGGTTGAAGAACGTTTATCGCATTTGCCAACGGAAGTTGAAGTGTGCCCACTATACGGCCAGCTTAGCTTTGCTGAGCAGCAAAAAGCGATCTCTCCGGCGGTAAAGGGGAAACGTAAAGTCGTGCTGGCAACAAACATCGCGGAAACGTCCCTGACTATTGAAGGTATTCGCCTTGTTGTGGATTCTGGTTTAGAGCGTATCGCACGTTTTGATCTCAAGAATGGTCTCACCCGTCTGGAGCAGGTTCGTATTGCCCAGTCTTCGGCGATACAGAGGTTGGGGCGAGCTGGTCGAATTGAAGAGGGGATTTGTGTTCGCCTCTATTCTGAAAGTCAGTTCAAACAGCAACCGACGGTACCGCAGCCTGAAATTCTGCATTCTGATCTGGCGAGTTTGGTTATGGAGCTGGCTTTCTGGGGCGCGAGTGATATTCAGGACCTAAAATGGCTCAATATCCCCTCTCAAGCCGCTTTGAGTCAGGCGAAGCAACTGTTAGTTTCACTTGGGCTTTTAACTGAACAAGGTCAATTGACGGCGAATGGCAGACAGGCTCATGAGCTTGGTGTGGAACCTCGCGCGGCTGCAATGTTGATAAAATCTTCGCAGCACAGTGAGAAGATGTTAAATACTGCGCTTGCAGCGGTCGCCCTTATAGAAGAGCCAGAAAGAAACGTCACCAATATTGCCCATAGCTTGCATCGCTGGGTAACAGGAACACATCCGAAAAGGTCGTTGTTGCTTAAACGCGCGCAATCTTTGTCTCACAAGCTGGATGGTGCCTTTTCCGTTGCTGATGTTGATGAGAGTGCTTTACCTCTGGTGTTGAGCCTGGCGTTTCCGGATCGCATTGCGCAGCAACGCAGTAATCAATATGGTCGATTCACGCTCTCGAACGGTCACGGTGCGGAATGTCGCCCCGACGATACCTTAGGCGCCAGCGAGTATTTAGTTGCGGTTGATCTTATGCGTTCACATTCCAATTCGAGTCAAATTCATTTGGCGTGTGAATTGGACGTCAACTTACTGCAAACTACGTTTAAGTCGCTATTTTCCTCTGAAGAACTGGTGGATTGGGACGAAAAAAGAGGGCGTTTAATCGCGCAGCGGCAGCAAAAACTCGGTCAGTTGGTGATAGAGAGTGAGTCGTTGCCAAGCCCGGGCAAAGAAAAAATGACACAAGCTTTACTCACTTATGTCCGCCGTCAGGGATTGAGCAGTCTAAACTGGTCGCCGACAGCAGAGAGTTTGATCGAGCGTATTCGCTGCGCAATAGACTGGCTTCCAGAGCAACCTTGGCCAAGTTTTGATAACGAGAGTTTGCTTGAATCACTGGAAGAGTGGCTAGAGCCATACATGGCGTCCGTATCGTCAGTAAAAGATCTGAATAAGGTTAATTTGACGGAAGCTTTGAATGCGCGTTTAGGCTGGCCCTTAAATCAGAATATTGATGAGTGGCTACCTGAGCACTATCAGCTACCGACAGGTACAAAGAAATGCATTCGATATCAATACGGTCATGAGCCCGTGTTATCAGTCAGAATGCAGGAAGTATTTGGCGAAAGCACATCGCCAACCGTTGCTTTAGGGCGTAAACCTTTGGTGCTGGAGTTACTTTCTCCCGCGCAGCGTCCATTGCAAGTGACCACGGACCTCGCTGCGTTCTGGAAAGGCAGTTATAAAGACGTACAGAAAGAGATGAAAGGGCGCTACCCAAAACACGTTTGGCCAGATGATCCTGCCAGCCATGTAGCGACAACGAAAACAAAAAGACAATTGAATAATGACTGACACTAAAAAGCCAAGCACAAAAAAAGCGCCTGCGAAGAAAAAAACAGCAGCGAAAAGTACGGCAACACGTAACAAACGTAGCCCGGGTAAAAAGCCGGACAATGGCAAACGTTCGTGGTTGAAAACGTTGTGGTCGTTTGGCTGGAAAGCGGGTGTTGCGCTGGCTGCGGTATTGTTGTTCGTCGGAATCTATTTAGATAGCGTGGTCAAAGAGCGCTTTGATGGTCAGCTATTTGAACTGCCAACCGTTGTTTACGCGCGTATTCTGAATTTGAGCCCGGGTGAGAATATCACCATCAAAGAGCTGCGTAATGAATTGGATGTACTCAACTATCGAAAGGTGAGCACGCCTCGTTATCCGGGCGAATACTCTTCGTCTTCTACCCGCATTGAATTAATTCGTCGTCCATTTGAGTTCGCTGATGGCCCGGAGCCAGATCGTCACGTGATGCTGCATTTCTCTGACGGTGGTTTACAGCGCATTCAGTCTTTGGAATCCAAAGGGGATCTTGGCTATCTGCGTCTTGAACCTAAAATGCTGGGTATGTTGGAGAAAGATCAGGACGAGCAACGACTGTTTTTACGCCGAGACCAGTTCCCGGAAATTTTGGTGGATGCGCTACTGGCTACTGAAGACCGAAACTTTTATCAACATGACGGTGTTTCTCCGCTGGCCATCGGGCGAGCGCTGGTTGCAAATATAAAGGCAGGCCGTACGGTTCAGGGTGGTAGTACACTGACTCAGCAGTTGGCGAAAAACTTATTTCTTACCCGCGACAAAACATTGTGGCGTAAGCTACGTGAAGCCTACATTGCGTTGATTCTGGATTATCGCTACAGCAAAGATCGTATTCTGGAAGCGTACTTAAACGAAGTGTATTTAGGGCAAAGTGGCGGTGAAGCGATCCATGGCTTTGGTTTGGCCTCGCGTTACTACTTTGGCCAGCCGATCAGTGAGCTACGCGTCGACCAACTTGCCATGTTAGTCGGTATGGTCAAAGGACCGTCTTATTACAACCCTATTCGCTATCCAGAGCGAACCAAAGATCGCCGTGACCTGGTATTGCGTCTGTTGATGCAACAAAATCTACTGACGGCACAAGAGTATGATCAGGCAGCCAGTCGTCCGCTTGATACGCAAAGCAATCCTCGTATTGCCAGCCGTCAGCCTGCTTACTTCCAGCAATTGAACATCGAGCTGAAAGAAAAAGTCGGTGAACGTTTTAAGGCGGAAACAGGGTTAAGAGTCTTCACCTCTCTCGATCCGGTATCGCAAAGCAAAATGGAAAAAGCCATCGCGAAAAAGATCCCAGAGTTGGCGAAGCGTGGTGGTAAAGATCTCGAAGCTGCAGCGGTGGCTGTTGACCGCCACAGTGGTGAAATCCGCGCGATGGTTGGCGGTAAGAGAGCGGGTTATGATGGATTTAACCGAGCACTGAATGCGAGCCGTCCTATTGGTTCTTTGGTGAAACCTGCAATTTACCTGACTGCACTGGAGCAACCGGAAAAATACAATTTGGGAACAACGCTGCATGACACGCCACTAAGTCTCAAAGGCAGTGAAGGTACGGTTTGGACTCCGCGTAACTACGATCGTAAATATCGTGGTGATGTGCCACTGTACCTTGCGTTAGCGAAGTCGCTTAATGTGCCAACAGTGCGTTTGGGTATGGAGCTAGGTATTCCTGAAGTGACGAATACGTTAGAGCGCTTAGGCGTAAGCAAAAATGAAATCCGCCCAGTGCCTTCTATGTTCCTTGGCGCGTTTTCATTGACGCCGCTTGAGGTGGCTCAGATGTACCAGACTCTGACAAACTCAGGCAAACGAGCAAGGTTAACAGCACTTCGCTCTGTCATTGATATGGAAGGAAATGTTCTATACCAATCACTTCCTCGCTCGTCTCGTGAGGTTGATGAACAGGCGGCCTGGCTCACCACTTACGCGATGAAACAAGGCGTTGCTCAGGGAACGGGGCGCTATTTGCAGAATCAATTTTCTTGGGCTGCATTGGCTGGTAAAACAGGTACTAGTAATGATACCCGCGACAGTTGGTTTGTGGGCGTAGACGGTCGAGAAGTTACCACTATCTGGCTGGGCCGTGATGACAACAAACCAACCAATCTAACCGGCGCGAGTGGTGCTTTACGTGTGTATGCCGAATATTTGTCTCAGCGTATTCCTGAACGTTTAGCATTACCTTGGCCACGAGAAGTAACAACACTGGGCTTCAAACAAACAGCCGAAGGCGGGTTGGAAATGAACTGTCGTAGCGAATATAAACTGCCGGTTTGGGATAAAACAGGCCTGGTAAAGCAGCAGTGTGAGAAAAAATCCAACTGGATTAATGATTTATTTAATTGGTAGTGTCGCTAAACTGCAAGTGGAAACTTGTTTCACTGGTCAATTCTTAGTACATATTAGTGCGTATAACCTGGGAGCTTTGGCTGACCAATGCAGCCAATGCGCTCCCTGTGACCAGAGATTCGATAAAGGAAAAATGAATGTTCAAAAAGTTGTCATGTAGCCCGTTAACTCGCCATTTCGCGCTTTGGGTAAGCTTCTTTTTGATCGCTGCGCCTTCGGTTGGCCGGGCTCAGGAAGAGACTTCCGCATCGCGCCCTAAAATCGCAGTGGTTCTCGCTGGTGGTGGTGCAAAAGGTGCCGCCCATATAGGCGTGTTGAAAGCACTGGAAGAGATGAACATTCCGGTCGATATCATAACCGGAACGAGCATGGGCGCGTACGTCGGTGGCTTGTATGCCACTGGTATGAGCGCCGATGAGATTGAGAGCTTTATTTACACCGTGGATTGGAACGGCGGTTATCGAGACCGTGTAGACCGAAGCCAGCGCCGAGTTCGTGATAAAGAGTATGAAGACCGTTATCAGATTTACACCGACCTTGGCCTGAGATTGACTGAGGTTAGGGCACCAACTGGTGTCGTGCTAGGGCAAAACATGCTGCGTATTCTGCGTGAAAGCACGGGTAATTTGGGGCGTTTTGATTCCTTTGATGAACTCGCCATTCCGTATCGTTCTGTAGCAACGGACATATTAGAGCTTGAAGAAGTCGTCATTGGTAATGGCTACTTGGTGGATGCGATGATGGCGAGTATGTCTGTGCCAGGCGCGCTCCCACCTTATCAGTTAAATGGTCACATGCTGGTCGATGGCGGCGTAGTAAATAACATGCCGGTTGATGTGGCTCGTGCAATGGGCGCGGACGTTGTTATCGCCGTAGATATCAGTACCGATTACAAAACCAAAGAAGACTTTACCGGGCTGTTTACCGTAGCCGACCAACTTTCCAATTATCTTGTGCGCCGCAGTACTCAAGAGCAAGTCGAAGCACTCCAAGAGCAAGATATCTACATTCGTCCGAATGTTGGTCAAATGGAAACCGTTGAGTTCGATAAGATGCCTTCGGCGTTTCAGTCAGGGTATGAAATTACTAAAACGTTGGCACCGAAATTAGAAGGCTTGAGTCTATCCAGTGCGGATTACCAACGTTACATCGACCATAAACAAGAAGCGCGGAAAACCTTAGTCCATGGTGATGAACGTGTGGTTGATGAGGTCGTGATCATCAATAACACGCACTACAGCGATGTGTTGTTGACCAACCGTCTGCATTTGGAGACAGGGCGAAAAATCCCCACGCAAGAAATAGAAAAAGCGGTTGAAAACCTATACGCGCTTGATCGCTTTGAGCTGATTACTTATCAGTTTGAGGAAGAAGAAGGCGTCACACAACTGGTGTTTAACGTTAACGAAAAATCGTGGGGCCCTAATTACCTCAACTTTCGATTTTTCCTCGAAGATGATTTTGATACTGACAGCCAGTATGGCATCGGCTTATCAACCAATTTCACCAACCTAAATTCTCATGGTGCAGAGCTGGCATTTAATGTTGAAATGGGTACGGATAAGCTGATTGAGGCTGAACTGTACTCGCCAGTCATGTCCAGCCAGCAGCTTTTCGTTTCCGGACGACTCACCTACAGCAATGAAAGCCGAAACTTACCGCTGAGTGACTTCCAAAACCCGGACATTGGTGCAGTGGACGACTTCCTGCCTGTGTCGTACAGCGATTTTACATCAGAGCTTTCTATTGGCCTTCAACCCACGTTATGGCAAGAGTTACGATTGGGCGCACGATACTCAACAGGCAGTATTGAACTTTCCACGTTGGCATCGGCAGGTAATCTGGATTTTGACCGACTTGGCGCATTTGCAAGTTATCGTTTAGACACGCTCGATGACTTCGCTTTTCCTACTCGTGGCCTGTTGGTTGACTTGGAGTATTTCGTCTCTCATGACAAAAGCCCGGAAGGTGATAACTTCTTGGAATCCGAGTCTTCGGTTGAAGATACGGTGTATGAAATTTCCGCCCGATTTAAAGGTGCAGTGAGTCATCAGCGTCATACTTTAGTCGGACATGCTGAATACAGCTTTGTTGAAAGCAAAAACTCCACCATTCCACTCGATCCGCGAGAGTTAGGGGGCTTTTTAAACCTTTCGGGCATTCCGAGAAATAGCCTGATTGGGCAGGACTTATTCTTTAGCAGTCTGGTCTACCGCTATAAATGGTTCGATAATGACTTCGGATTGTTCGAAGCACCGGTATATATAGGCGCTTCATTGGAGTATGGTGGAGTATGGTCTGACAACGATCTCCATTTAGATGAAGCACCGCTGTATAATGCGGGCTCAGTATTCTTTGGCGTCGATTCCCCAATCGGGCCTATAATGTTGGCTTACGGTCGTACAGAGCAGAACTTGGAGGCAGTGTATTTGATCGTAGGAACCTCGTTTAATTAATCGGGACAAGAAGGCATAACCTAAGCATATTTGTTCAAAATTAGCAGAACTTTAGTCGTAAGTTGCTATGTTGGTCAAAATGATGAGATTTTAATTGAAGGTTAAATTTGCTATTCTTTGGCCCACAGTTTGGCCTCTACGGCGCTGTTTCTCAATCATAATTGAATGAAAACAAGGGCAATGGAGAGCCAAGTTTCCAAGGATGTTCACTCCTTTACTTTAAAAATAGTAATAATAAAGGAGGAACCGCAATGAGAGGAAAAAGTCGTGCTTGAAGCCTACCGTAAACACGTCGAAGAGCGTGCTGCCGAAGGAGTTGTACCTAAACCACTAGACGCTGAGCAAGTAGCTGGCCTTGTGGAACTTCTGAAAAATCCCCCTCAAGGTGAAGAAGAAGTCCTTCTTGACCTACTAGAGAACCGTATCCCACCAGGTGTTGATGAAGCCGCTTATGTTAAAGCTGGTTTTCTGACCGCAGTAGCAAAAGGTGAGGTATCTTCTCCGCTAGTAAGCCGTGAAAAAGCGGCACAGTTGCTAGGTACTATGCAAGGTGGTTACAACATCGAACCTCTAGTAGACCTACTAGAAGACGATGCTCTAGCACCAATCGCTGCAAAAGCGCTATCTCACACTCTGCTTATGTTCGATGCTTTCTACGATGTAGAAGAGAAAGCGAAAGCAGGCAACGCGCATGCACAGCAAGTTCTACAATCTTGGGCTGACGCGGAATGGTTCCAGTCTAAGCCTGCGCTACAAGAAAAAATCACTCTTACTGTATTCAAGGTTACTGGTGAAACAAACACCGATGACCTGTCTCCAGCGCCAGATGCTTGGTCTCGCCCAGATATCCCAGTTCACGCGTTAGCAATGCTGAAGAACGAGCGCGAAGGCATCAACCCTGACCAACCTGGTAGTATCGGTCCGATCAAACAGATCGAAGAACTGCAATCGAAAGGCCATCAACTGGTTTACGTTGGTGACGTAGTAGGTACGGGTTCTTCTCGTAAATCTGCAACTAACTCAGTGCTTTGGTTCATGGGTGATGATATCCCTAACGTTCCAAACAAACGTGCTGGTGGTTACGTGCTAGGTGGTAAGATTGCACCAATCTTCTTCAACACAATGGAAGACGCGGGCGCACTACCAATCGAAGTTGACGTATCGAAACTGAACATGGGCGACGTTATCGACGTTTACCCATTCGAAGGTAAAGTTTGTAACCACGAAACTGGCGAAACACTGGCTGAATTTAAGCTAAAAACAGACGTGCTTATCGACGAAGTACGTGCTGGCGGTCGCATTCCACTGATCATCGGTCGTGGTCTGACTGACAAAGCTCGCCAATCTCTAGGTCTAGCGCCTGCAGATTTCTTCCGCAAACCAGGTGACGTTGCTGATACAGGCAAAGGTTACTCGCTTGCACAGAAGATGGTTGGTAAAGCATGTGGCGTAGAAGGTGTTCGTCCGGGCACTTACTGTGAGCCTAAGATGACTACGGTTGGTTCTCAGGATACAACGGGTCCTATGACTCGTGATGAGCTTAAAGACCTTGCGTGTCTTGGCTTCTCTGCAGACCTAGTGATGCAGTCTTTCTGTCACACCTCTGCGTACCCTAAACCAGTTGACGTAAACACGCACCACACACTTCCTGATTTCATCATGAACCGTGGCGGTGTTTCTCTACGTCCGGGTGACGGTGTTATCCACTCATGGCTAAACCGTATGCTTCTGCCTGATACAGTAGGTACAGGTGGTGACTCGCATACTCGTTTCCCACTAGGTATCTCTTTCCCAGCAGGTTCTGGTCTGGTTGCATTCGCAGCGGCAACAGGTGTTATGCCACTGGATATGCCAGAGTCAATCTTGGTTCGCTTCAAAGGTGAAATGCAGCCTGGTATCACGCTACGTGATCTAGTACATGCAATCCCTTACTACGGCATCAAGCAAGGTCTGTTGACGGTAGAGAAAGCAGGTAAGATCAACGAATTCTCTGGCCGCGTTCTAGAAATCGAAGGTGTTGAGCACCTAACGGTTGAGCAAGCGTTTGAACTTTCAGATGCGTCTGCAGAGCGTTCAGCAGCAGGTTGTACCGTTAAGCTATCTCAAGAGTCTATCGAAGAGTACCTAAACTCGAACATCACTATGCTTAAGTGGATGATCTCTGAAGGTTACGGCGACCGTCGTACTATCGAGCGTCGTATCACTGCAATGCAAGAGTGGTTGGATAACCCAGAGCTAATGGAAGCGGATGCGGATGCAGAATACGCGCACGTAATCGAGATCGATCTAGCGGAAATCAACGAGCCAATCCTATGTGCTCCTAACGATCCAGATGATGCTCGTCTACTTTCTGAAGTTCAAGGTACACAAATCGACGAAGTCTTCATCGGTTCATGTATGACTAACATCGGTCACTTCCGCGCTGCAGGTAAACTGCTTGAGCAATGGGGTGGTCAGCTAGATACGCGTCTATGGGTGGCTCCGCCAACGAAGATGGACCGCGATCAGCTAACGGAAGAAGGTTACTACGGTATCTACGGCCGTGCTGGTGTTCGTATCGAAACTCCGGGATGTTCACTATGTATGGGTAACCAGGCTCGCGTAGCTGATAAAGCGACAGTAATGTCTACTTCAACGCGTAACTTCCCGAACCGTCTGGGTACTGGTGCGAATGTTTACTTGTCTTCAGCTGAGCTAGCAGCAGTTGGCGCAATTCTAGGCCGAATTCCAACTAAGGAAGAGTACCTGGAGTACGCAGCGAAGATCAACGCAACAGCAGCGGATACTTACCGCTACCTGAACTTCCATAAGATGGATCAGTACACTAAGAAAGCGGATACGGTTATCTTCCAAGAGCCAGCATAAGCTTTATCGGTGAAATACAAAAACCGCAGACAGTGTCTGCGGTTTTTTTGTTAAATGACTCAGGGAAAATCTATCTGTTAAAGCTTTAACTGCAACATCGCAGCGACATTACGTGCGGTTAGTTCAATGTTCTGTGCCGCTTCAGCGAATGCTGTTGGCAGGTCTACCGAGCGGTTTACAATCGAAAAAACTGCATCAATACCATGCTTATGAACGACGCCACAATCGTGAGACAAACTGCCCGCGATACCGATCACTGGTACAAAATGTTTATTGGCCACACGAGCAACACCAATAGGCGTTTTGCCATGAATGGTTTGACTGTCAATACGACCTTCACCCGTGATGACAAGATCTGCACCTTCGACGATTTCGTCCAGATTAACCGCATCCATTACGATCTCAATTCCAGGGCGCAGTTCCGCATTAAGCAGGCCCATTAGTGCCGCGCCTAAACCTCCCGCAGCGCCAGCGCCTGGACGTGTTAGAACATCTTGGCCGAGTTGCGCTTTGATTACGCTTGCGTAGTGTGCCAGGTTTCGATCGAGCTGTTCAACCATGTCAGGCGTCGCGCCTTTTTGCGGACCAAACACTTGTGATGCACCTTGAGGCCCGCATAGAGGATTGTCTACATCACACGCTACCTCCAAGCGTACTTGTGCAAGTCGGGGATCGAGACCTCGCATATTGATACGGTGAAGTTTGGAAAGTTCGCCACCACCAAAGCCAAGTGGTTCATGATTCTCGTCCAAGAGGCGAATCCCTAGTGCTTGCGCCATGCCTAATCCCCCATCATTAGTCGCGCTACCGCCAATACCGACGATGATGTGCTCGACACCTTTATCTAGTACGGCTTTAATCAGCTCACCAGTACCAAACGTTGTGGTAATCATTGGGTTACGTTTATCTGGATCGACCAAGTGCAAACCAGATGCAGCCGCCATTTCGATGATCGCTGTTTTGCCATCTCCCAGTAGTCCATAGAAGCCAGAAACAGGTTCGCCAAGTGGGCCTGTTACTGAGTGCTCAACTATTTCGCCACCAGTAGCATCAACAAGAGATTGAACGGTGCCTTCACCGCCATCAGCCATTGGCAGTTTGATGTACTCTGCATTTGGCAGGACGTGTTTAAACCCTTGTTCGATAGCGATTGCAACTTCCATCGCGCTTAGACTTTCTTTATAAGAATCCGGAGCAATAACAATTTTCATAGTGATACCTAAACGACTTAAACAAATAAACCAAACACACCAAACATCATGGTAGAGACAAACGCGATCATCAGACCAACCGCAGACTCATAAGGGATGAGCTTAAGACGCTCGCGGATATCCATGTTGAGTGCACCACCTGTAGCGTGGAAGAAGCTACCATGAGGCATGTGATCAAGTACGGTTGCACCAGAGTGAATCATTGCTGCGCCGGCGAGTGCAGGAACACCCAGCTCAAGAATCGTGTGGCTAAATACGCTCGCTGCTACTGCTGTACCAGCGGTTGTCGAAGCGGTAGCCAGTGACATCATGGCACCAGAAATTGGCGCAAGTAAGTATGATGGCAGACCTGAAGCAGTGAGGACTTCAATCAGGCCTCCTTTAAGACCAGAGTTAGCGATGATGCCTGCGAGTGTGCCAGTACCCAATAGCATGACAGCGACAGGAGCCATACGGGTTAGACCTGATACGGCAAAGTGGTTTGTGTCGTTAAAACGGCCCATGACAACCGTGCCGATCAGGCCACCAAGAGGCAAAGCGATAAGAGGGTCAACGTTAATACCAGCGATTGGGCGCAGTGCCAGTAGCGCGATAGCCACAAGAGGAGCTACGATGGCAGCGCCAAAGGTTGGTAATTTTTTTCGGTCAACAGAAACCACTTCGCTTGCTTGTACCATGCTTCCTTTATTGCTTAGACGCTTAGCTAAAAAGTAAGCGAGCGCAAGACCAAACAGGCCAGGGACAACACCAGCAAGCATTACGGAAGTTAGTGGTACGTCAAAGGCATCAGCGGCTGCGATGGCATTTGGATTTGGTGACATTACGTTACCGGCTTTACCACCGCCAACCATCGCCAATAGTATCGCAGTTTTAGAAATGCAAGCACGCTGGGCAATAGCTAAAGCAATGGGAGAAACCGTAATAACGGCAACATCAACGAATACACCAACGGAGGTTAAAATGAGAGTCGCTAGTGCCAGCGCTAGTAGTGCACGAGTTTCGCCTACTTTTTTGACAATCGTTTCTGCGATAGAAGTTGCCGCGCCAGATTCTATCAGCACACCAGCTAATACGCCGGCAGCCAGAATACGAAGTACCGCTGTCACGATACCTTGAGCCCCACCAATCATCAGAGAAACGGTGTCCGTCAGTGAGACACCACCAACAACACCACCAATTAAGGCACCGATGATCATGCCGTACGCTGGTGGGACTTTCTTTAGAATTAGAGATATCGCCACAATTAATGCGGCCAAAGCTCCAAGAGTAGAGACTTCAATCATTTTATATTACCCAAGCTAGTGATTTAGTCTGGCCAATATAAAAGGCACGATTCAGTCAGTCTTTGGACGATGAAACAATCTTTCTTTTAAAAAACAACTCAATTACTGTGCGTCTGCATATTTTTCGTTTTCCAAGTGACTAAACGAAGACCCAAGATATAGTTGAATTATCGAATCTAAACTGTTGATATCTAAAGATGTTATTTGTGAGATCTTATCAAGGCGGTAGCGCAGAGTGTTACGGTGAATATGAAGAGTGCAACAGGTTTGATGTGCATCGCAATTTTGTTCGAAATACACCTTGAGCGTCTTTATGAGAGTGCCTTTGGAATCACTCAGTTGCAGCAATTTATACGGCTGACACAATTGCTGTAGTTGCCAGGGTTCATTTTTTACCGCGCTGAGTAGTACCGGAATACGGTAGTCCTGACAGAAGAAGAGCTGTCCAGGCTGGTTTTGCGTCAACTCCATGGTGCGTTTGGCCGTTTGATAAGACTGGGCTAAACCTTGCAGAGAAGGGAAGTAATCGCCTAGCGTAATCCGGATTTTAAACTTACCTTGCGTTTTTACCCGGCGTAACAATTGGTTTGCGCTCTTGATTTCGTTCTCTTTCGACCAACCGTTTACCGTTAACGTGATAGGTTTGAGCACGACGACTTCAAGCTCTGATACGGAAATGATTCCGACTAAGTTATCGCGCTCTGGGTACTCGAGCAGGTGTACCAGCTGCTGCAAGTGCTCCAGCAGCATTGGCTTATCATTACTCGGTATGACTTTGACTACCGCAGCAATTCTTGGTTGAGACAGATCGAGATCAAGACGCTCTGCGATCGAGGTCAGTTGATTGTCATTTAAAGTTGAACCTTGGATGAGTTGAAGAACAAGTTCTTCCCGGTGACGTTTGTTCCATTCAATTTGTGACATGAGAGCAGCTTGTTCGATGATCAACTCTGCGGTCATTTTCACCAGCTCACCATAATGGTGAACCTCCTCTGGTGCACCGGATATACCAATAGCCCCGATTACCTGATTACGATAGATAATTGGCAGATTAATTCCGGGTTTGACGCCTTTGAGGTTATTAACCGCGGCCTGATTGATCTCGACAATACGTCGCTCATTGATTGCGAGAACAGCGCCTTCATGTTTTTGTTGTAAGCGAGTACTGTCACCTGAGCCAATAATACGCCCCTTTTCATCCATGACGTTGACCGAATGAGAGATGATTGTCATTGTTCGCTCAACGATTTGTCGGGCAATGTTTTCGTTTAACTGCATACTCGTTTTATAAACCCAGCTCTAGTGGTGGTTTAGCGAGGCATATTAACTGATAATAAAGAGTATAAGTATTGATTTAACTTATATTATTGTCAGTTAAGATAAATAAAGGAAATAGGATGGACTACGAATTTAAGAAAAACACCTTAGATGGTAGTTACTATTGTCACTGCTCAATGGAGCACGAAATTATCGGGCGTTGGTTACAAGAAGAAATTGGTAAGGAACGCCATCATATCGCAGAAGTAGATGCGCTTATTTCTTCGGCTATCAGTAAACCAACTCAAGAGTATTCGCTTTTGGGAAGAGAAATCAGTTTGATGATTTGTGGTGATGAAGTAACGGTACAAGATAATGCATTGCTGCATCATTATGAACAAGACAAAGACAGCGAGTTCGAATTGTACGACTGTGAAAGCACCGCTAGCTGTGGTCTCGAAGACTTTATGACTCTTATAGAGCAATGGAAAGAGTTTTTGAACATTTAATGCACAATTTTGGGTAATCAATTGTAGCTTGCTTTATATTTGGGAAAGAGGTGCACTATTATGGTGCGCCTTTTTTTGTTTGTATTGTAACCAATAGCCTTTAATTCCTTTAAATCAATAACTTAAAAACTTGGCACGTAGATTGGATTATTAGAAGTGTTTCAGGATGAATGCTTCGGAGAGAATTTAATGAAAATAATCAATGCCATTATAAAGCCATTTAAGTTAGACGATGTACGTGAAGCGTTGGCTGACGTAGGCATCGAAGGTATGACGGTATCAGAGGTTAAAGGTTTTGGTCGCCAAAAAGGTCACACAGAGTTGTACCGCGGCGCAGAGTACCAAGTGGACTTTCTACCAAAAGTAAAAATAGAAATCGCAACTCATGCAGATAATGTCGATCGTGTGGTAGAAGCCATCACAAAAGCGGCGCAAACAGGAAAAATTGGTGACGGTAAAATTTTTGTATACGACCTGAATCAAGCTGTTCGCATCCGTACCGGTGAAATGGACGCAGAAGCACTTTAAAAGTATTCAAGGGATTGGAGACACTATTATGGAATTAGCAACAACAGTAACAGAGTTACGTTACGCACTAGACACTTTTTTCTTCCTCATTTCCGGTGCATTGGTTATGTGGATGGCAGCGGGCTTTGCCATGCTTGAAGCAGGCCTCGTTCGCTCTAAAAACACAACAGAAATTTTGACTAAAAACTTTTGTCTGTACGCGATTGCTTGTACGACTTACTTAGTCGTTGGTTACAACATCATGTACGTTGATAACGGCGAAGGCGGTTGGTTACCATCACTAGGTGCCCTTATTGGCTCTCAAGGTGAAGGTGCAGACCATTCACTAGAATCAGATTTTTTCTTCCAGGTAGTATTTGTTGCGACAGCGATGTCTGTAGTTTCAGGTGCGGTTGCTGAGCGTATGAAGCTATGGTCATTCCTGATCTTCTCTGCAATCTTGACTGCATTCATCTACCCAATGGAAGGCTACTGGACTTGGGGCGGCGGTTTCCTATCAGAAGCGGGCTTTAGTGACTTTGCTGGCTCAGGTATTGTACACATGGCAGGTGCTTCTGCTGCACTAGCTGGTGTTCTGCTACTGGGTGCTCGTAAAGGTAAATACGGTAAAAATGGTGAAATCCACCCAATCCCAGGTTCAAATATGCCTCTAGCAACGCTAGGTACATTCATCCTATGGTTTGGCTGGTTTGGTTTTAACGGTGGTTCTCAGCTAATGGTCTCTGACTTCGAGAACGCAACAGCGGTTGGTCAAATCTTCCTAAACACGAACGCAGCAGCGGCAGCAGGTTCTATTGCGGCACTGTTTGTATGTAAGACAACTTGGGGCAAAGCTGACCTAACTATGATCCTAAACGGTGCATTGGCTGGTCTGGTTGCAATCACAGCGGATCCACTATCACCATCACCACTTTACGCAGTTGCAATCGGCGCGGTAGCAGGTGCAATCGTAGTATTCAGCATCATTGGTCTTGATAAACTTAAAATCGATGATCCAGTTGGCGCGATTTCAGTACACGGTGTATGTGGTTTCTTCGGCCTAATGGTTGTTCCTCTAAGCAACGGTGACGCGACATTCGGTGCTCAGCTTCTAGGTGCAGCAGTTATCTTTGCTTGGGTATTCGGTGCAAGTCTGGTTGTTTGGGCAATCTTGAAAGCAACAGTAGGCATCCGTGTAAGCGAAGAAGAAGAGATGGAAGGCATGGACATGCACGACTGTGGTGTAGGTGCATATCCAGAGTTCGTCACAGCGAAATAAAATTTACCATGTAGCATATTGTTACACTTCACATAATGAAAAACCTGCCACTATTGGCAGGTTTTTTTGTATCGATCATTGTTTTACTATTGAAGATAAATATAATAACGCAACTGATAAACGTTATCATTACGAATACTTAAAGGATTGATCCATGAAAAAAGTGCTAACTCTTTCTGCTTTAGCTTGTGCAACACTTGCTCCAACAGCCATGGCTGCTGAAGAAGTAAACGTATACTCATACCGTCAGCCGTTCTTGGTTGAGCCTATGTTTAATGAGTTCACAAAAGAGACAGGCATCAAAGTAAACGTTAAGTTTGCTAAGACAGGTATTGCAGAAAAGCTGGTTCAAGAAGGTGAATACAGCCCAGCTGACGTGCTTCTAACTGTTGATATCGCACGTCTAGCAGAGCTAACCCAGAAAGGTGTGGTTCAGCCAGTGGATAGTCCAGTTCTAGAGAAGAACATCCCAGCTCAATACCAAGATTCAGCAAACGAGTGGTTTGCTCTGACGACTCGTACTCGCAGCGTATACTCTTCTCGTGACCGTGTAGGTAAACTAGGTAAAGACTTCACTTACGCTGACCTGGCTAAGCCAGAATTTAAAGGCAAGATCTGTACTCGTAGTGGTAAGCACCCATACAACGTATCTCTCGTTTCTTCTATGATCGCTCACCAGGGTGAAGCGGCGACAAAAGAATGGCTAGAAGGCGTGAAAGCTAACCTTGCTCGTAAACCTCAAGGTAATGACCGTGGCCAAGTTAAAGCGATCAAAGAAGGTCTATGTGATGTTTCTCTGGGTAACAGCTACTACTTAGGCAAGATGGTTAACGACAAAGAGCAGAAAGCTTGGGCTGATTCTGTATACATCAACTTCCCTAATCAAGAAACGACTGGTACTCACGTAAATATCTCTGGTATGGCGATGGCTAAGTACGCGCCAAACAAAGAAAACGCACTTAAGCTTATGGAGTTCCTAGCGGGCGACAAAGCGCAAAGCATGTACGCAGAAGTGAACTTTGAATACCCAGTGAAAGCTGACGTTAAGCCTTCTGAGCTAGTAGCATCTTGGGGTGAATTTAAAGCAGATACTCTTTCTCTAGATGAGATTGCTGATCACCACGAAGCTGCGATCAAGCTACTAGACGAAGTTAAGTTCGATCTTTAATCGTTCGCTTGATATCAGTCGGTGAGAAGTTGAACCACCGATGATAAATTTACAGCCTCAAGTCGCTCTTTTATCAGGGCTACTTGAGGTTGTTTGTTTATAAGGGTATAACTAGCCCTAATTAATTAAAAGGATATGAGATGTATTTGCAGGTGCATTTATCTCTCACTCAGCCTGGCTGTAATTAGGCAATGAAAGAAAAGAATTATATATGGAAAACCAGTAGCGGAGCGTTGGCTTTGCTACTGGTTTTACCGATCTTAGCGATCTTCTACACCGCCGTTGGTGATACGGATGAGCTGTTTGCGCACCTTATGGCGACAGTCATGCCTACCTATATCTATAACACTATTACGCTAACTATAGGTGTGATGGTGTTGTCTCTCGTTTTTGGTATTCCGTGTGCCTGGTTTATGGCTATGTGTAAGCTGCCTACCGAAAAATGGCTGCAGTGGGCACTGGTTTTACCGTTAGCGATGCCGGGATACATCATCGGGTATATTTTTACCGATTGGTTCGATTTTGCCGGTCCGATACAAATCTTTTTACGCGATTTAACCGGATGGGGCCCCAAAGAGTACTGGTTCCCGGATATTCGTACTTTGTCCGGAGCAACGTTTGTGCTGGCCCTAGTTTTGTATCCATATATTTATCTGCTCTGTCGAGCTGCATTCATGGAACAAAACGTGTCACTGTTGCAAAGTGCGCGTCTTCTTAAATGCTCACCATGGGAAAGCTTCAGGCGTATTTCTCTTCCTTTGGCTCGTCCTTCAATGGCTGTCGGCTTATCACTGGTTGCGATGGAGACCATCGGCGACTTCGGCACTGTCAGCTACTTTGCCGTTAATACGTTAACAACCGCGGTATACGATACTTGGCTTGGATACTCTAACCTTAATGCTGCGGCCAAAATTTCCGCCATCATGTTGGTGATCGTCGTGCTGCTATTAAGCACAGAGCGTTACAGCCGAAGAAAGCAGAAACTATTTCAAAGCCAGTTCAACAGCCACGAAGATTTTCGTTATGAATTGAAGGGCTGGAAAAAATGGGCAGCACTGATTTGGTGTTGGGGACTGGTTTTAATCGCATTTATCCTGCCGCTAATGCAGTTGGTTGATTACTCAATTACTTACTTTGCGCAAAGTTGGACGCCACAATTCCGTGAGTATGCCTGGAATAGTCTGGTTGTGTCGGTTATCGCGGCAATCATTGGTGTTGTTGTTGCTCTTGTGGTGAATTTTACTTACCGAGTCAATGGCAAGAGGACAACGCTTACCTTTATACGCTTATCCTCAATGGGGTATGCAGTGCCCGGTACGGTACTCGCGATTGGTGTGATGGTGGCCGTTTTATTTATGGATCACCGCATCAATGATGTTGCCAAAGCAATGGAGTGGGGCAGACCTGGGCTAATATTTTCAGGTTCAATGTTTGCCATTATTTTTGCCATGGTTGTGCGTTTCTCCGCTGTTGCCATTGGTAGTATCGAAAGTAACTTAAACAAAATCTCCCCGTCCTTGGACATGGCATCACGTACCATGGGTTGCACACCGAATTCCATGTTATGGCGTGTTCACTTTCCGCTGGTTAAGCGTGGCGCACTTATCGTTGCTCTGTTAGTTTTTATCGAGTCGATGAAAGAGCTCAATGCGGCTCTTCTTTTGCGCCCGTTCAACTTTGAAACACTGGCAACCTACGTTTATAACTTTGCTTCGGACGAGCACTTAGAGTTGGCAGCTTTACCGGCTGTGTTGTTGGTTTTTGTTGGGTTGATCCCACTTGTTGTCGTTAACCGTTCACTGGAGCAAAATCACTAATGAGCTGCGCATTATCAATTAAAAACCTGACCTGCCACTACGATGACCAAACGGTTTTAGAGTCATTATCTCTTGAGGTTGAGCAAGGCCAGATTGTGTGTCTGTTGGGTGCTAGTGGCTGTGGTAAAACGACATTACTAAAAGCGGTAGCGGGATTGCTGCCTTTGTCTTCTGGGCAAATGAGTCTCAACAGCTTGATTATTGATGATGGTGAGAATTGGCTACCGCCAGAACAGCGCAATATTGGTATGATCTTTCAAGACTACGCGTTATTTCCGCACCTTACTGTGGCTGAGAATATCGCTTTTGGTCTGAAGAATGAAACGGCCCAACAGAAGCTTTTGAAAGTGGAAGAGATGTTGGGGTTGGTTCACTTAAAAGGCTATGGGGATCGCTATCCTCATCAGCTGTCAGGTGGTCAGCAGCAACGTGTGGCTATTGCCCGTTCTTTGGCGTACAAACCTGATTTGCTGTTATTGGATGAGCCGTTTTCCAACATTGATACGCAAGTGCGTCACGAGCTGATTCGCGAGATCCGTAAAATTTTTAAGCAGCAAGGTGTAACTGCGATTTTCGTGACTCACAGTCGAGAGGAGGCTTTTGCCTTTTCAGACAAGATGGCCGTGATGAACAATGGCATTATTGAGCAGTATGGAACAGCTTCAGAGTTGTACTACCAGCCTTCGAGCAAATTTGTCGCTGATTTCCTAGGCGGTGGTAGCTATCTGGCTGCAACCAGAGTGTCACAAGGCGAGTTTGAGACGCATCTGGGTGTGATAGAAGCAAGTGCTCAACAGGACATTCAATTGCAGGAAGAATGTGCGTTACTACTTCGTCCTCAACATGTTCAGGTTCAGGCCGATGAAGAAAGCGCCGTGAAAGTGCTGGAGCAACACTTTATGGGTGATCACTGCCGCTATGTGATTGATGTGAACGGAGACAGATTGCTGGCTACTTCCGTGCAGGCTTTGAATGTGGGTGACAGCGTTGCAGTAAAAATCGATACTCAGGGTGTATTGGCGTTTGCTTAACGTTTTTATTCCAGAAATAAAAAGGCCCGGCGGTGATGCCGGGCAAGTGTTCCTCTACTTGCGACTTAAGTGACTGCCAGCAACTTGAAGCCAGACAAGTTCAGGTTAAAGAGACAAGAAGTCTTTAAACTGTTGAAGAACACGTTCCGCAGTATCTTTATCTTCCATCTCGGCAAATATACGCAATAGCGGCTCAGTACCAGAGAAGCGAGCAATAATCCATCCACCGTTCTTAAAGTAGACTTTTGCGCCATCTTCGTAGCTGACTTTTTCGATTTCAAATTTAAACTCAGGTAACTGTTTATCAACATAAATCTTGTTGAATAACGCTTCTTTTTGCCCAGGTTTGAACTTGCAATCACCTTCAGCCATATAGGCATAGCCATACTTACTGTAGATTTCATCTAATAGCTCGGATAGCTTTTTACCGGTAACGGAAATCATTTCTACTAACAAGCTGGAAGCAAACACCCCATCTTTGCCTTTTATATGGCCACGAATGGTTAAACCACCTGAACTTTCCCCGCCGATCAACGAGTCATCTGCTTCCATTTGAGAGCTGATGTGCTTAAAGCCTACTGGTACCTCAAAGCACTTTTCACCGTGATCTTGTGCGATTTTATCGAGCAGGTGAGTGGTTGCGATGTTACGTACTACAGAGCCTTTCCAGTCTTTGTATTCCAGTAAGTAGTAATACAATAAGATCAGAACTTCGTTGGGATGAATGAAATTCCCTTTTTCATCGATAATGCCCAAACGGTCAGCATCACCATCAGTGCCGATACCAATGTCGTAACCTTGTTCCTCGACTAAGTGCATCAAACGGTAAAGCGTAGCTGCACTTGGTGATGGCATTAAGCCACCAAAATCTGGGTTTTTACCATCGTTGATGACATCCACGTCACAACGACCATTGATCAACACAGTCTGTAGTGCATTCTTCGCCACACCAAACATTGGATCGACAAGCACACGGAGATTGGCTTTTTTGATCGCTTCTATGTCGATAAAGTTGATGATTGAATCCACGAATTCGTTCATCGGGTTAATGACTTCAATTAAGTGATCATCGATAGCCTGTTCAAAGTCGACGCTTTTCACATCGCTTGCTGTAAGCGTGGCGATTTGATCTTCAATCTTCTGGGTGATGATTTCATCCGCGTCGCGACCGCCTTCGATAAAGACTTTAATCCCGTTGTAGTCGGCGGGGTTATGCGAAGCCGTGATGCATGCTGAGTAAGCGCAGTTCATCTCCTTCGCTTTGAACATAACAATCGGCGTTGGGACAAACTTATCGATGAAGCTGACGACAATGCCATTTGCTGCCAGTACCTCAGCAAACCAGCGGCCTGCTTTGTCAGAAAGAAAGCGGCGATCATAGCCAATCACAAAGCCGCGTTCCGCGACAGATTCTGCATTGGTGATGTTTGCGACTGCTTGAGCAACCAAGCGTACATTCTCTTTAGTGAATTCTTCACCAATGAATGCGCGCCAGCCACCTGTACCAAATTTGATCATGATTCGATCCTCAATAAGAACGGTAACGTGCCGTACCTTATTTATTTGCTAGCGAACCGATGTACCCAGTAGAGCCAAGTACACCGGAAAAATTAAAAGGGGAACGTTTCCCCAAAGAGAATTAACCTAGGGTAACGATCACTTCGTTTACTGAGCCTTCAGGTTGCACTGGTACTGATGTTCCATTCACAGTTTCACCGTTCAGAGTGATCGACTTCACGCCTTTGCTTACCGTGTCAGGGTTTACCACTTTGATGTTGTAAGTCGCTCCCAGCCATTGGCGCGTCACTTCAAAACCTGGCCAGTTGGTTGGAATACATGGATCGATAGTTAATCCATCAAAACCAGTACGAACACCGAGAATGAAGTTTGTGACCGCAAAGTAAGCCCAGCCAGAGGTACCCGTAAGCCAAGGGTGGTTAGCACGACCGTGATCCTGATGATCGCGTCCCATGATGAACTGAACGTATGAGTAAGGTTCTGCAACACGTTTTTCGATGATGTCGTTTTGGTTGTATGGGTTGAGTGCATCGTAGAACTTCATTGCACGGTCACCGCGACCGAGTTTCGCTTCTGCTACCCACGCCCAAGGGTTTGGATGTGAGAAAATAGCGCCGTTTTCTTTTACGCCTTGGTATACGCGTGTCACGAATCCGATATCGTCGTTTGGTGTTGCGAATGATGGCGAGTTCAAGTGCAAGCCGTATTCAGAGAACAGGTTCTCGTCTACCGCGTCCATTGCCTTTTCGCCACGTTCTTGAGATACCGCTCCAGATAGAACCGCTAGTGTGTTTGACTCAAGGTGTACGCGGCCTTCTTTTTGCTGCGCAGTACCGATCTTGTCACCGTTTTTCGTTAGACCACGGATGTACCAACCGCCTTCTTCGTCCCAAAGGTGGGTTTCACATGCTTCGCGAACGTTGGCCGCCATCTCTGTATATTTCTCAACGTCGGCGTCTTTGTCTAGGAATTTTGCCAGGTCGATGAATTCTTGTAGTGCCCAGAAGTGTAGGAAAGACACCATTGATGATTCACCACCACCTAGGTTGAGACAGTCGTTCCAGTCTGCGCGCAGACCTTTACAGATCCCTGTCTGGCCCACGTATTCAGCAGAGAAGTCTAACGCTGCTTTCATGTGCTCATAAACCGATGCATCGCCGCCATCTGCGTAAGGGATCACTTCATCAAAGAAGCTGTGCTCGCCTGTTTCCATCACATATTTACAGATGGTTGGCACTAACCATAGATGGTCATCAGAACAGGTGTCCTCAATGCCGTGAATCTTGTCTTCGTCAGACGGAGTCGGAACCACTGTTGGTGACTTAGATGGTTTCACATCCGCTTTCTCTGGATCGAACCAATCAGGATCAAACAGGTGTAGACCGTAACCTGCTTTAACTTGGCCTCGCAGAAGATCAACAATGCGTTTGCGTGTCATTTGTGGGTTAGCATGAGGCACCGAAATCGCATCTTGTGCCGTATCACGGTAGCCAAGGCCCGTACGACCGCCAACTTCGATGAAAGAAGCAAAACGAGACCAAACCACACACGTCTCTGCTTGGTATAGCGTCCAAGCGTTGATCATGGTGTCCAGACCTTCGTTTGGTGATTTTACTTGGAATTTGCCACAACGCTCATCCCAGTGTGCTTTGATGCCAGAAAACGCGTTGTCTACTTCTGCTAGGTCTTGGTATTTAGTGCGCAGACGCTCACCATTGCCTTTACCGATACCTAGGATGTAAGCGAAGCGAACTTCCTCACCTGGTTGGATAGTAAATTGCTTATGCAGGGAACCACAGTGGTTGTAACAGGTTTGTGCGGTGTTAAAGCACTTGCCTTGTTCTACGGCAAGTGGGTTTGCTTCGTCACGGTATAGCCCTAGGAAGCTGTCACGCTGGCCGTCGTAAGAGTCAGGATCAAATGTAGAAGCTAAGTAGTAGAAGCCTTCAAAATCGTTCGTGTTGTAGAACAGGTCGTATTCGATAACGCCTTGTTTGTATTCCGTTCCTGCAGAATACAGAGACATTTGATGGTTTTGGTTGTCTGACTGAATGTGACTGAAAGAGAACTCAACAAATGAGAAAGCACTGATGGTGCGTGGTTTGTCAGAGGTGTTCTTGATGACCACGTCCCAAATTTCGGCATCTTCACCTTTTGGTACGAATAGCGTTTTCGTTGCAGTAATGCCGCTGTATTCACACTTAAATTTAGAGTATGACAAACCGTGGCGAACTTCGTAGCTCGCTTCATCAAGGCTTTTTGCTACAGGTTGCCAAGAAATAGACCAGTAATCACCCGTTTCGTCATCTCTCAGGTAAACATAGTGTCCCGGGCGATCAAAGGTCGCATTGGGACGGAATTTGGTTACACGGTTGTATTCTGGTGAGTTGTAGAATGAGTAGCCACCTGCATTGTGTGAAATAACCGTACAGAACTTTTCAGTACCCAGATAGTTAGTCCAAGGAGCAGGTACATCTGGACGGGTAATGACATATTCACGATTTTCGTTATCGAAATAGCCGTATTTCATTTGTGTCGTTCCTTTTTACAAAGCTGCTTGAGCAGCCAAAAATTAAAATTCTTTAAAGCGCACTGTCGTCGCGTATGTTTTCGTTACTTCCACGGTTGGCGGTAATTCACTCCCTGCAGATCGAGCAGTGGAAGGTGCCCCTTCAAACGTGATAGGTAATCAGTCCAGTTGCGGTGCTGCTTATCGGTCCAGCATGCTTCTGCTAATGCCGTCAGGCGGGGAAATATCATGTAGTCCATACGTGGCTGGTTATTGATGATTTCGCACCAAAGTGCAGCCTGAATGCCCCGAATACGTTTTCTAACCGGATCGTCGTCTGCCACTTGTGCTAACGGCTCGTAGCTGTACGCTGTCTCCAGTGGAATCGGGTTTGCCCAATCCACTCCAGGTTCTTCTGGCGCGTAGTCTTGAGTCATATCCAAGTAGGTGGTTTGGGCGGGTTGCAGCACCACATCGAAACCTTGGCGAGCACAATTGAGAGCCGCTTCTTCACTTAGCCATGAGTAGATAACGGTATCTTTACTGACCTTGTTGCCATGCTGAGCTTCTTCCCATCCCAGCATTCGTTTACCAAGCCCGCGAAGTTTGTCTTCCGCATGACGCAAGAAGTGACCTTGCAGTTCTTTGTAGTCGCTATAGCCTTGTTGCTCCATCAACGCCTGACAGGCTGGGCTTTGCGACCAGACACCATGTGGTACTTCATCGGCCCCAATGTGGATATACGGTGCAGGAAATAAAGTGGCAACTTCTTCCAGCACTTTGTCGATAAATTCGTAACTGCCCGGTAGCGCTGGGTTAATCACGTTATCGTTGTAGTGCTGAATACTGCGATATTCGGTGGTGTCCTCTGCCTCTACAAGCATGTGGGGCAGTGACTTAATGGCAGCGCGGCAGTGGCCTGGTACGTCAATTTCAGGGATGACGGTAATACTGCGCTGCGCCGCATAGGCAACCACTTCTTTTATTTCTTCTTGGGTATAAAACCCGCCATAACGCTGAGACAAATGCGTATATTGCGGTTCAATGGACTCATCTAACCCGCGCCATGCACCAATATTTGTCAGTTCTGGCAAGGATTTAATCTCAATTCGCCAGCCTTCATCGTCAGTAAGGTGCCAGTGGAAGGTATTAAACTTGTAGTGTGCCAGTTGATTGATAAGACGTTTCACTTGCTCTACGGAATGGAAGTGTCGTGCACAATCGAGCATCATTCCGCGATATTTGAAACGAGGTCTGTCTTTAATTGAGCAACAGACCACTTCCATAGAAGTATCTTCCCCATTTCTTCTGATAAGTTGGAGCAGGGTCGCACTTGCATAGGTGAACCCAGACTTTGAACCAGCCTCGATTTTTATCGATTCTTCGGTCACTTTGAGCCTATACGCACCTTTATCTAAAGTTGGATTACTTTTAAAGATAACCTGACTGTTATTAGACGCAGTAAGCTCAAACTGGTGAATACGTTTTAGTTCATCGAGCAACCAATCTTTTGCTGAATTGGCTAAATCGGAGTAAGTACTGATTCCAACACGGTTGTGAAGAGAAAAATAACTCTCGTGAACTTCAATATGGTTTGGCTTAGGTAATAAAGGCTGAGCGTGAATCAAACTCGGTGGAATGTCACTACGCTCGCGGTATGGCGAAGCCAGCACGATAGGTGTTACGTCAACCTCGGCTCGCTGAGTATTACCATTGACGACAAAATCAACCAGAGCTTCATTCAATCCGTCTGAATGATAGCGAAATGGATTTGAACCAATACTGAACTCACAATAGAAATTGTGATTAGCCGCCAGTACCATACTTTCTGGTTTGAGAGTACAGAAGCTCCCAATTTGGTTAAGTACACCGTTAGATACGCTGTCAGGTAAAATGAAGCGATCAAAAGCAAACGTCAGGTGCCAATCATGAAGATCTTGGTCACTTAAGTTATGAAAAGTCAGTCCAAAGCGACAATTTTGCTTTAGCTCAGATAGGACGACGAGGTCAACGCGATATTCCATATCTACTCCTGTTCTACCGATAGCGAGTAAAGGTTATGTTCAGGCTTGCCAGCAAACATAAGGGCTCCTTCAATCGCATCAAATTGAGGTTCTACAATCCACTTTTGAACGGGCGGAGATAGCCAGTGGAGAATGCGTTCAGCAATGCTTCCCATTAAACAAATACGGGTCGCTCCACGCTTGTTAAGTGCCATGAGAAACGTTTCTATATCAGCAGCGGTTTGTTTTAACATTTCAATGGCGAGCGTATCGCCTTGTTGTGCATGCTGGAAAATAGCTGGAGAAAACTGCCCGTAATCACGAGGTAATGCTTGTTTTGACCAAGCAACGACGTTGTCTACGTCATTTTTGAAGTGTGCCATGACGTGCTGGGAGAGCGGTGTTTTCTCTCGGATACCATCTTCAGCCAATAAAACCTGCTGAATTAGGCGCAGCCCCATGACAGCACCACTACCTTGGTCTGAAATCGGAAACTCTCGGCCTCCGACAACATGTTGTTGCAATCCTTTGAGGTAGATGCCGCAAGATCCCGTTCCTGCAATCATGATCGCGCCGTCTTGGCCGTTATGTGCGCCGATGCAAGCTCCGTAGGCATCTGTGTTTAATGTCATGCTGGCGAAAGG
Organism: Vibrio natriegens NBRC 15636 = ATCC 14048 = DSM 759; assembly: GCF_035621455.1. Classification (NCBI taxonomy): domain Bacteria; kingdom Pseudomonadati; phylum Pseudomonadota; class Gammaproteobacteria; order Vibrionales; family Vibrionaceae; genus Vibrio; species Vibrio natriegens. The sequence goes on along the minus strand of NZ_CP141822.1, from coordinate 2,530,534 downwards.
ATGAGCGAGAGACATAAAAGCATTCCAAGAAGCTTTGTGTTCAGCCCCTGCGAGTGCTAACCCAACATGCATAGACGAAAAGTCTTGCTCAGATAACCCGCCTTGCTTAGCTGCCAACGAAATTGCCTCAATGATAGAAGTCATCGCTACTTCAGCACCAAGCATGATGTTGGCGCTGCCAGTTTTCGCCTCACCAAGAAAATTACCCTGGGCATCTTTAATGCGAGCGCGGCAAGAAGTACCGCCACCATCAATACCGACAAAATAGAACGCCATGGTATTACTCCTTAACGTCTACTGATAGGTGGTGAGCTTGGCTCATGATCGCGAGTAAGTACCACGCACCATGTGGGATCCATTGCTCTCCCCAACGCCAGTTTTGTAGGATGTCGTCCTTTTGTGCTGGTGGGTTAAAGGCGATGTCATTCTCGTCTTCAAAGCCACCAGTGATGCCATTACAGATGCCGCCTTTCGCGTTAAAGAACCCATATTGTGGAAGGTAGTCTGGGTTGTTTCGCCCATGGCCATCGAGCATGCACATGTCGTATGGATTTAAGCCAACGATCCAGTTAAGCGCATCTTGTCCAAGGCGTATCAGCTGTTGTTGTGTCTCATGTGATTCGATATAAGGCTGAGCGAGGTAAGACATTGATGCTAGTGAACCCAAGCGAGCATTCTCACCTTGCCACCAATAGCCAGATTCATTGTTGTGGGCAACAAAGAAGGCATCACGTTTCGATTCTTCAACGCCTTTGACATATTGACGAGGGTAACCAAATGGATTGGTGACACGACTGGTGAGATCTAATTCAAATTCGCATGCCTGGTTGACCGTCTGTTTTATGGACGCAGCCAACTCGGAGTCGTCTTCGATAGATAGGTATTCACAAAGAGCAATCACTGGTAATCCAGCTTCCGCTGCATGGAAGTAAGGGCGGCTACCATCTTGATTGGCTGACCAAAAATGCTTGAATTTATCATCACTCATTTGGCGGTCTGCCAGGCGTGAAGCCCACAGACGGCTTTCGTCCAAGTAACGGCTTTCTTTGGTTGTTTTAAACAGTTCAACACTGGCAAGCAGGGCACAGTACTCGTCTATGATGTTCTCTTCGCCATCATTGAGATATTGCTTGTTATGCTCTTTTAGGTGCCAGTAGCCATTCTCTGCGGTATTTATATATTCCTGTTGATTGAACTCACCATGAACGGCTAAACGCGATGCAGCAGCAAGCGCCGCTATCGCGACTCCGCCACCTTGTCGGAAGCCTGCTTGATAATCATCGAACTTGTGACCAAGTTGCGTTTCGAAAGCACAGATTTCACGTTGGGCGGTATCTTTGCTCCATTTATCAAATACCGTCATATAAAAGAAACCTTTCTCGTTTTGCATGCGAACAAGGAAGTCTGCACCATACAGCGCTTCTTCAATGAGGCGTGTGCGGGTGAAAGCAGCGATACTGTCGCTAGATTGGTGCAGAGAAAGTCCTTTTAGCATGTTCCAAACCACCATAGGGGTTTGTTGAGGATTAAGGTAGTTTGCGTACGAAAGGTGACTTAGATATTTGCTTACATCACCAGACGCATCGTACCAACCGCCATGAACATCGGTTGTCTGTTCGGAATTTAATAGCGCAGCCTGACGATCGGCATGATCGAAAATTCCGCCGCAACGCTGAGATTTAAAGTAGTAGATCACATCGGACAGAGTGCGATCCAGAAGAAGTTGTTCAGCAATTTCTAGCTGAGAAGAACTTACGTTACCAAAGCGAAGGTAATAGTGGCCTGGGATCTCAAAGGACGAAAAGTCGATAAGATAAAAATACCCCTGATGCCAATTCGCTACTTTCCCTTGCTCTTGTACCGAAAAGGTAGCAACGATTTGCTCGCTTTTGGCACAGACCAGTGTGGCAGTATCAGAAGACAAGTGTGATTGTTCTGTCTGTATTACCGCTTTTTTCGGCCCCAGACGCTCATAACCAATGTGGTTAGTCAGTAGCAGCATTTAATGTCTCCGCGAAACAAAACAATTGGAAATGGGCCAGTGTTCTCTGGCCCTAGTTATGCTTAGTTCTCAAATAGGTAACAACGGACAAAGTGGTTTTCAGATAGTTGGGTAACGCCTGGTAGTTGTTGGCGACACTTATCTGTTGCGTGTACACAGCGCCCCGCAAATGGGCAACCGACAGACTCCGGAGTCCAGAGAGGGATCTCTCCTTTGTTTCCTTTCAGTTTCTCGTGAATGGATTTAGATGGATCGGGTACTGCAGAAACCAACAATTGAGTGTATGGGTGTTGAGGATCATGAATGATTTCCTCTGTGTCTCCCCATTCCACCATGTGTCCGACGTACATTACTGCCAAATCTTCCGCGATGTAGCGCGCCGTTGCGATATCGTGCGTGATGTAGAGCAGAGACATTTGTTTCTCGAACTTCATCTCTTCCATCAGGTTTAGAACACCTGCTCGAATCGAGACGTCCAGCATTGACGTAGGTTCGTCTGCTAGTACGACTTCTGCACCAACTGCAATGTTACGCGCTAGGTTTACACGCTGACGCTGACCACCAGAAAGCTGGTGAGGGAACTTTTGCGCGGTCTCTTTAGGCGGAATAAGGCCAACTTGTTCCAGTAAGTCATACACGCGTTCTTCCAGCTCTTTCTTGTTGCCCGGTGACACTTTTTTATGGATAAGCAGTGGTCGTGCAATATGGTGGAAAATGTTGTGCGTCGGGTTTAGTGAGCCAAACGGGTCTTGCCAGACCATTTGCACTCCTTCTCGGTAAGACATTAGATCTTGTCTTGATTGAATATCTTGAATATCACGTCCTTTGTATTCAATGATGCCTTCCGAAGGGGCGTACATTTTCGCAATCATTTTTGCGGTTGTAGATTTACCTGAGCCAGATTCACCTACAACAGACAAGCCGCGACTTTTATACATTTTGAATGATACGTCGTTGATCGCGCGCATCTTGGACTGCTTGATAGAATTGCTATTTAGCGGGAAGTCTTTAACGACATTTTTACCCTCAATCAGCAACTCGCCGAGTTGTTTGCTCATAATTCTCTCCAGTGTAATTTTGTTCGTAGCTAACGTGATTTCGGGACGTTAAACCTTAGCCTGAGCAATGGTTTCGCCATACAAATGGCAGTTTGAGAAACGACTTGGCTCTATCTGACGCAATTGAGTCGGTATTTTCGTGCATGCTTCGTGAACACGGTCACAGCGAGCCTGAAAACGACAACCTTGCGGAATTTCAAGCAAGTTCAAAGGGTTTCCCGGGATACCCGTTAGTTTGGTCTTTGGACCTGTTAGTGGAGGGAAAGAGCTACCCAAACCTTTTGTGTATGGGTGGTAAGGACTTTCCAAAATTTGCTTTGAAGGCGCGACTTCAATCAGTTCACCTGAGTACATAATTCCGATGCGATCGGAAAACTCAACCATCAACGATAAGTCGTGAGTGATAAACAGAATTGAGAAGCCAAACTCTTCTTTAAGCGCATAAATTTTTTGCAATATTTCACGTTGAACCACAACATCGAGAGCGGTTGTTGGTTCATCCATGATGATCATTTTTGGATTCAGAGCCAAAGCGATCGCAATCACCAAGCGCTGACGCATGCCACCAGAAAACTGGTGAGGGTAGTCACTAAGTCGGCTAGGGTGAATATCGACAATTTCCAGTAAACCTTCTGCGCGTTTCTTGGCTTGCTCGCGAGTCATGTTTGTGTGGCGCATAATGACATCGCAGAACTGCTCTTCCATGGTTAGGACAGGGTTCAGGGCGTTCATCGCGCTTTGGAACACCATTGACATCTCACTCCAACGGAATGATTGCATACGGCTATCACTGTATTGAAGGATGTCTTCACCATTGAAGATAACTTCCCCTCCAGTGATGAACGCTGGCGGCTTATGGAGACGCATTAGCGAGAAAGCAACAGTTGATTTACCACAGCCAGATTCTCCCGCCAGACCAAAAACTTCGCCTGGTGCAATGTCAAAGCTGACGTTATTACAGGCGCGGACATCGCCCGCATCTGTAATGTAATCTACGCATAGGTTACGGATAGAAATTAGTGGTGCAGTCATGATTATTTATCTCCGCTCCATAGTGCATTTTGTGGTGCCAATTCAGGCTCACGTTCTTTCTTGTCTTTTGCTGCTAGCTTCTTCCAGCGTTTCATACCTTTATGAGAACGAAGTTGAGGGTTAGCAATCTCATCAACGGCAAAGTTCAGTAGAGCCAGGCCAGTCACCAGTACTGTCAGTGCAATACAAGGTGCTAATACTTCCCACCATGCGCCGATCAGCATTGCTGAAGAGGTTTGAACGTTGTAAAGCATGATGCCCCAGCTGATGGTGTTTGCATCGCCTAGTCCCAAGAATGAGATAACGGCTTCTGTGTTGATGGCCAGCATGACTGAACCGATAAAGCTTGCACCTACGATAGGAATTAGGTTTGGCAAAATCTCAACAAAGATGATTCGGAATGAAGACTCGCCAAGAACTTCTGCTGCTTTAACGAACTCTTTTTCACGCAGAGCCATAGTTTGTGAACGGACAACACGTGCGCCCCATGCCCAGGATGTACCTGCGATAATTAAGGCGATGGTGAGTGGACCTGCTTCACCGATAAATGCGGCAAGTACGAACAGCAATGGATACTGAGGAATAACCAACATGATGTTCATGGCAGCACTTAGAATGTCATCCACTTTACCGCCGAAGTAACCTGCTGAGATACCAATGACCGTCGCTAGGAAACACACGATTATACCGGCACCGAAACCCACACCTAGTGATACGCGAGCACCGTAAGCTACTTGTGACCAGATATCGCGGCCCATACGGCTGGTGCCTAATACATGATCAGCCTTTTTCGACATGATCAGTGTTCGACGGTCATCTGCCAGATTTTGGGCAACCCAGCCATCAGGATTACTTTGTGCCTGCTTTACTACAAACCCCGGATATTCATGAGGGTTGCCTGTGCGTTTGTCTGGCGCATGTTTGGTAATGAGAGGCGCAGCCACAGCGATAAAAATGAAGATGGTAACGATGGCAAGGCCAATACGTGCAAATGAGTTACCTAAAATAAGTTTAAAGAGTTCTTTCATGATTATTTGCCTCCGGTACGTAAGCGAGGATCTAGAATCATGTACAGCATGTCAGCCATCAGGTTGAAGCAAAGCATGAACATCGTCATGATAATTAACTGACCTTGAAGTACTTGGTAGTCACGTGCGTGGATCGCATTTAATAGGACGGTGCCTAAGCCTGGATAGTTGAAGATCATTTCGATGATTAGCTGACCACCAATCGCCATACCCAAAGACATTGAAAGTGCAGTGACACTTGGAAGTAACGCGTTACGCGCTGCGTAATTGAATACCACACGGTTTTCACTAAGACCCTTACCTTTAGCCATTGTGATGTAGTCTTCAGCTAACAGGTTAATCATGTTATTACGCATGTTGACGAGGAAGCCGCCAATTTGAACGATGGTTGCACAGAACAGAGGAAGTATTGCGTGGTAACCGACGTTCTTGATGAAATCCCAGCTTGTCCAATCCGGAATGGTACCCGGAGTGTACGCGTAACCAGATGGGAACCACTTCAAGCCAATTGAAAAGGTAAATAGTGCTATCATTGCGATAACCATTTGCGGAATAGCTTGAATAATAAGAGTACCTGGCGTGACGAACGCATCGTATTTGCTACCACGTTTCCATGCCGCAAAAATACCTAGTACTGATGCGATAGAAAACGAAAGTACAACTGCAGTACCGGCTAAGAAAAGTGACCAACCAAAGGCACTACCAAGCAAAGAGTTGACTGAAAGTGGGTAGAACTGAATTGAAGTCCCTAGTTCCCAGCTCAGAATGTTTTTGATGTATGACAGGTACTGGATATAAATAGGGCCATCCACAAATCCCATCAGCTCCTTCATAGCTGCGATTCGTTCTGGCGTAACCTGTACTGAAGCGTTGGCAAACATCATGGTAACAGGGTCACCAGGCATTGCTCTCGGAATGATAAAGTTTAACGTCGCTGCAACTAAGAGCGCGACAAGATAGAACGACAAACGTCTTAAAAAATAACCCATAACTTACACCTTACTCACCCAGATATTTTTTTCTGTTTCTGGTTACAGGTCGCTCCTAGCGAAATTTAGAGCGAGAAATCCCCTGACGACGAGCGCCATAAATTGGTTCCGTGATGAGGGGATTTTTTATAGGCGGCATACAGGTGTATGCCGCTAGAAATGAACTTCTACTTATTTAACTGGTTTTAGGTCCAGTACGTGCAGTAGACGCTCTGGGATACCAGCCCAAATGTTTGGACGGCCCTTAGGATTTTCTTCGTTCCACCAACCAGTGAAGCGCTTCGTGTTGTATTGGTACATGTAAGCGCCAGACAACACAGGGATAGTTACTTGATCTTCTGCGATGATTTTTTGGATGCCGTGTGCGATTTCTAGCTGTTCTTGCTTATCAGCCGTTTTGTAGAAGCTGTTAAGTAGTTTGTCTAGTTCTTCGTTTTTGTAGAAGTGCATCGCGAAACGAGGCATACCGTCGCCAGACTGTAGCTTTGAGTTGTAACCGCTATCCCAGTACAAGTGTGGATCGGCACCGTGGAAGTAGTTTGTGTATGCTACGTCATAAGTACCTTCAAGCATTGCTTGGTTGTATACCGAGAAGTCTGGTGTACGAGCACGTGCTTTGATACCAACTTCTGCTAGCTGCTCAACTGCCAGTTGTACTGTGTTGTTAAAGTCTGTCCAGCCATTTGGAGATTGAATCAGAAGCTCAAAAGACTTACCTGATGGTGTGTCTACAAAGCCATCTTTGTTTACATCTTTAAAGCCAGCTTTAGCTAGAAGTTCTTTAGCACCTTCAACATTATACGTGTTGTAGCCTTTGTATTTGTTGTGCGTAGCTTCGTCAGACCAAGCTTCGAATGCGTAGCCTAGACCTGAAGCGAAGTCATTCACCGTACCACCACCGTAGAAAGCGATATCAATGATAGTTTGACGGTCAAGTGCCATAGAGAACGCACGACGGAAGTCGACGTTGGTCAGTGCTTCGCTTTTCGCAGCATCTGGGTTTTTGAAGTTCACCACGAACGCTTGCGTACCTGATGGCGGGTACCAGTAGTGGTGGCTAGGGCTAGCTGCTGCGTATGTGCGGTCGATGTCTGGTACGAAAGAAGAAGTCCAGTCCATTTCACTGTTTACGATTTTCCCTAGGAATTGGTCGTTGTTCGCGATTTGTGGTACGCGTAAACAGTCAACATCTAAGTTATCCGCATCCCAGTAGTTCGGGTTTTGACACTGGATGTAAAGCTGAGGAGTGAAAGTATCAATGACAGTAAATGGACCTGAACCTACAGGGTTTTCATTTGTGAATGTTGATGGATCTTTCACTTTGCTCCATACGTGCTCAGGTACTACAGGTACTTTAACAATTTCGTAAGGAACGTTTGAGTTTGCTTCTGTTAGACGGAATTTAACTTGGTAGTCATTAACTTTTTCTACGCCAGTGATCCAAGAGTTGATGCCTGATTGGTCTAGCTCAGGTTTCTCTTTTACCAGATTGAAAGAGTAAACCACGTCATCAGCAGTAAACGCCTGACCATCAGACCACTTCACGCCCTTACGAATATCGAAAGTCACGCTCATCAGGTCGTCAGCCATTTGGAAGTTTTCTGCTAAACGAAATACAGGAGTGTTACCGTGCATTTCGTTGAAAACAACAAGAGGCTCGTAAATAAAGTCAGTTGTTGTGTGCAGGTTGGTTGCACCCAAGAAAGGGTTAAAGTTACGAACAAAGGTTGTCAACTCTTTAGGGTGGATAGTCAGTTCACTGCGTTCAGCCGCAGTTGCTACCGATGCAAAACCTGTAGTAGCTGTAGCAATAATTGCTGTTGCTAGTGCTGTTTTTTTAATATTGGCAAGCATAGCTGTTCCTTACTGTTTGCTTCATTTCACTATATGGAATTGAATGTCATCAATTGATAAACACTCGCCATGACCCACCTCTAGTGTTATTGCAACTTAAGCTTTCACCTTCATCACATGTAGAGTGGCCTGTAGGTCTTCGGCAGGAGTAAGAAAACACCTTATCCTGAAAATAATCAAACCTGCATCCCGTTAAAAACGTCAAAAAAGGTGGATATCACGTTATAAACGTCACTTTGTTTGCTTTTGAACCAAATCTGGCTAAAAAACAAACCTTGATATGCGTCGCAGTTTATATCCTTAATAGTAATGCGTGTTAGTGATTACTTACTTGTTGGGCTTTATTATAAAGTGCATTTGCCTATTGAAGTACGTTAGGAGATCTCGATCACGCACGCCTTTCATGTTAATTCATAAGGTGAAATTTAATCTGCCGTTCTGTTGTGATTGACTTCGCAATCTATGTCATTAGTTTATAAATCTATGCTTTAAATGATGGAATTTTCGCCTTTTATCATTTTGTGTATTGGTGAACATTATGCTTTTTTTACTGAGTAAATAAAGAGGATTGCAATGATCTTTACAGTGAAATAAGACCATATGAATATGGTCCAAAACACAGAGTTCATGTCTGGATAATAGCGTCTGAAATAGCTAAATTGAGCCCCTGTCTACTGAGTTTTACTCTGTTGGGTGAAGGGTATGATGGTTTTGCTGGTGGGATAGGTAGCAAGCCCTTTTAGTCCTGTTTATATTCACTTAGAAATAAGCGATTGAACGCCGGAACAGAAGTAGCCCAGATATAAAAAGCCCCCAACAATTGGTGTTTAATTGTTGGGGGCTGTTCAAATGAAGTGCGGTAGTGGATAACGCCGCTAGCTGGTAAGTAACCTTTGCAGCTTGTCACGCTGCGCTTCAATGTAAGCACGCTCCGGACTTTGTTCTTTACAGTGCTCAAGGATGAACTCGATAGAGCTTAAAACCGTTCTCCAGCGCGGAGTTTTAGGTAAGGTTTCAATGCGCATGTATTTATCTAGAGTACGGGTTTGTAGCGTACTTCTATCAAGGTAAACGCGCCAAAGACCACTTTGCTCGGCAAAGGTAAACTTACTTTCTCCAGTGACAGACTCCCAGTATTCCAAAGCATGTGTCATCGCTTCGACCAGTACTTCACGCATAACTTCTTGTTTGTCTTTTTTATTGCCTAGTGCTTTGTCTGCCAGTCGAGTGAACTCGCCTCCAAGCTCTTTAAGCTTCTGTAGCTGTTCTTTGTCGCCGTCAAAGGCATAGCGAGAAAGTACCTCCACTGCCGTTTCCAGATTGTGAATGCGCGCTGTATTTGCGCCGCCACCGACATTAAATATGTACATAACGTCTAGGCCGGAACCTTCTGGAAGCTTAAGGATGTCCGCTTCAATATTTTGGCGAATGTCCCCGATATAAATATCAATTTTCCCGCAATAATGTGGCTGCTTAACGGTCAGAAATTTTGGAGCAATCAGCTCATCGGCAGACGAACGTTTAATTTGCTCTAAGCTACGTTTAAACAGCTTACATGCGGCTTCGTTGGCAAAACGAACACGTTGATCTTCGCGCAAGCAAATAATCGCCTCAGGAGCGGACTCAAGCTGCTCTAGCAGACGCCCCTGAGTTTCAAGCAAGCTCGCTTCTACTTCAGCTCGTTGACGAAGTTCCGACTCAAGTACTTTATTCTCAATATGGCGCATCTCTGCTTTACTTGCGGTCAAATGAGCTCTAATTCTGGCTGCAAGCTCTTGTTTGTTAAAAGGCTTCGACAAATAATCGTTTGCTCCGGCTTCAAAGCCTCTAACTCGGTCTTCAGTTTGACTTAAGGCGGTTAGCATAATGATTGGCAGCTCAGCATGATCAAAGGTTTGACGCAATTCATTACATACTTGATAGCCACTCATTCCTGGCATCATGATATCGAGCAGCAGCAGTTCCGGCTTTTCTTGTTCGACAAGAGCAAGTGTTTCTGGACCATCTGAAACGGTTCTTACACGATAGCCTTCTAAGCGTAAAAAGCTTTCAAGTACTCGTAGGTTGACTGGTTCATCGTCTGCTACATAAAGTAGCGGACCTTCTGGGTTTTCTGGTAGCGATAGGTCGTCTGTGTTCTCAAGGTTAATTTCTGGAACCTGGAAGTGCCCACAGGCTGCCTGCGTCTGTGTTGCTAGGATCTCTTCTTCACTGGCGAGAGGCAGAGTGAAGCTGAATGTGGTCCCTACCATAGGTTGGCTGCTGACATATAAGGAGCCTCCCATTAGCTCAATCAACTGGCGGCTAATTGATAAACCTAACCCCGCACCTTGACGATATCGACTTTCGTCCTGTCCTGCTTGAATTAAAGGCTCAAAGATGTGCTCAAGGTGCTCAGCAGGAATACCTTGTCCGGTATCGACCACTTGAACGCGAACTAAATCGTCTACGACTCCTGCAGAAATAACGATCTTACCTTCAGAGGTGTACTTAATTGCGTTTCCTATCAGATTGTAAAGCACCTGTTCAAGTCGTTGTGGGTCCGCTGAGACTGCTTTGAGATCATTAGGTACTTGATTGATGATTCGAATGGTCTTGTTTCCAAGTAAATGACCCGACAACTCCAGCACCAATCGGGTTGAACTTGCCAGGTTAACAGCCGACTTCTGGATGTCCATGCTACCGTATCGCATTTTATGGTAATCCAGTAAGTCGTCGACCAGGTTAGCCAAACGTTGGCCACTTTTAATAATTATATCAAGCTGATACTTCTGGTTTGCCGGAATTGTACCGTTGGCTCCGGATATCAAGGTTTCTGCAATACCGACCATGCCGTGCAAAGGTGTACGCAGTTCATGAGAGGTCGTTGCCAGAAACTCATCTTTTAGCTTGTCTGCCAGTTGCAGCTCGTCATTTTGTTTTTGAATTAAGCGGATGTTGCTTTCCAGCTCTTCATTTTGCTTCTTGATCGTCTGAATTTTTTCACGAATGGAACGTTGCATGCGCTCAAAACTGATGGCTAAGCGACCAATTTCGTCTTTTCTAACAGTATCAAATGTGTTTTCGTCCAGATCGCCTGCTGATACTCGCTCTGCTGCCCAGGTTAATTTAAGCAGTGGCGAGGTGATGAAATTCGATAAATAGTGCGAGGCAATCACAACCAGTATGATCGCCGTAAGCATCGCAATGACGAAGAGTTTTTCCAGCTGGTGAATGCGAGAAAAGGCGTCTTTTTCTGGTAACTGCACGACCAACGCCCAATTCACACCACGGGTTTTAACTGGCGCATAGGCGGCGATAATGGCTTCATCGAGCCCGTTTGTATAAGTACCTACGCTTGTTTGACCTGAAAGTGCCTGAGTGATGACCTCCATACTGTTTTGGATATCATCTAGCTTGGTGTTAATGGTTCGAGGTTGTTGATCTCCTCCGACTAATAGCGTCTCAATCGATGACTCGCGGTTTTTGTCTGCGACTAGTTTAGTTATGCCATTATTTGGTAATCGGAACATGGCATAGCTATGGAGATATCCTTGTTGAACGATAGGAGCGCCAAGCCACGCGACTTGCTTGCCATTTTCAAGTTCAAAGTCAGAGATAAGGATTGGAGTATAGTCTTCGTTTACTTTACGGCGCTCGCTGACATCATTGGCCAAGCGCTGAAACGCTCTACCTAGGGCAGCATCTTTATAGCGGCCAGTGAGAAGATTAGTGCCGTAATTGTCGTCTTTTTTGATTGAGTAAGTAACGTTACCGTTGATATCGACTAAAAGTATGTCATTGAAGTCAGAGCGTTTTAGAAGTTCTGAATAAGCCCAATGATAGCGCTTGTGTAACAGGCGATAACGCTCGCTCCCGACAAAGTTAGATGACTCCGGCAAGATTGACGTTTTTGTCTGATCGCCACTGCCTTCAATATAACGTTGCTGTGCATTTTGACGTGACTCTTCAATGTCGTTTCCTAAGCGACTGAACGCATTGACTAAACCATAAAAGCGTCCACCGCTGGCATAAGCTAACTCCGAACGGACAAAGCCCATGACTTCGGTTTCGCGTGCTTCAAAATAGTCAATAATTTGCTGCTGTTTGGTATCTCGTACAGACAGCAGGTGCGACGTGCTCTGTTCTTGCAGATCTTGACTGTGTGACTGCAGGAAAAAAAGCGCGGTAATGGTTAGAGGCGTAAGGCTGAGGACAAGAAACGCAGTCATCAGCGTACTTTGTAGACGCTTAAACTTCTGTTTTTTGTAGAATTTGAACATGGATAAGATTGCAACTCATAAAGGGCAGCAAAAAGTTTACTTATTGCTACCAAGGTTCTCGTTAAAAACGGATAAGACGTTAAATTCGATAGAAATAACAAAATTAACGAGTTTTTTTTCTTTGACAAGAAAGTTGATTGCAAAGCGTGCAGAGTCACGCAGTTTTTTTATGTTTGATGAGTTTTTAGCGGGAAATCGCGCAGGTTGTCGCCTGCGCGGAGGAGAGTTAAGACTTTTTAGCGTAATAAATTGAGAATTTTTTCGTCTTATTTAGCGTCTCGCAATTATTGAAAGCGCTTTCAATAATTGGTGGATACTTCAAGAAACTGTTCGCTACGATAATCATTTCCCCTTGTCTTTGAAGGTATCGTGGTGCATCACCAAGTAAGCTTTCTGCGGCATTGTAATTTGTATCCAGGCCACTATGAAAAGGCGGATTACTGATGATAAATCGGTAGTCGTTTGCCGTATCTGAATAAATATCAGAAGCAAACACTTTACCTTCTAATTCATTAGCTTGCAGTGTTGCTTGGCTGGAGGTAATTGCATAGGCGTTGATATCGCACATTTCAATTTCTATTTCAGGGTTGGCTTTCGCCATAAATGCGCCAAGCACGCCGGCACCGCAACCAAAATCGAGAACTTTACCGGACAATGGCGGTAAGGTTTCCAATAACAGCTGGCTACCTAAGTCGAATTCACCATGGCTGAATACCCCAGGTAAGCTTTTCACTAGCAGTGATTGGTTGCCTAAGCTGACAGTGTAGGACTTAAACCAGTCGATCTGATTAAATGGCGCTGGTTCGTTTACGCATTGGCCCCAGTAAAAGGAGCAGCGACGGGCGGAATCGTATTTGTTGATCGGGCCGTAGTCTTTGAACATCTGTTCGATACTTTTTACACCAGAGCGGTTTTCTCCGACGACCACGATTTCAGTATCGACACCAAGTTTCGCCATGAGCATTGCCAGTAAGTATTCGGCTTCTGCTTTAGCTTTGGGCCAGTAAAGTAACACCATGTCTGCTTGGGTATCGACGTTATACTCTGAACCAAAGTGGCTTTTGATCTTGTCAGATGTACGAATTTGACGGTAATAGCTGTAGTTAGAAGTAAAAACTTCAACAGACTCACAGTAGGAGGCCAGCTCAAGAGGGAATAGGTCTTCAACTTCACCGGCGACTAAAACGTGCTTTCCATTGAAGTATTCCAGCTGGCGTTGCGCTATTTGACTTGGAGCGATATAAGCAGACATAAATTTTGTTCGTCAGAAATAATTAGGGCCAGATTTTCTCACAATCTGGCCCAAGCTTGAAGTCATTAACGAGTAACTAGCTGTTGTCTTGATCGTTAAGGAAGTCTTTAAATTCCTCTTCATAGATATTAAATAGCACCATAGTGATGGCAAAGATCAGTGGGCCATAAATCAGGCCGATGAGTCCAAACAATTGCAGACCACCCAATAGTGAGAAGAAAATCATTAAGGTGTTCATGCCAGAACTGCCTTGCATCAGCAGTGGGCGCAATAAATTATCAATTGAGCCAACAATAACCACACTCCACGCCGTTAGGAAAATTGCCCAAGTTGTATCACCCGTTAGGAAAAGGTAACCCGCCGCTGGTATCCAGATTAAAGCGGTGCCCACAACAGGAATGAACGAGGCAAAGCCCATCATAGTACCCCAGAATAGTCCCGGAAAACCGGCGAGCCACATGCCAATCCCACCAGCCATACCTTGTGCTATTGCGGTAAGAAATGATCCCATTACTGCGGACTTTGATACCTGCTCAATTTCGGTCAGAATTTTGTCTTCCTGACTACGTGAGAGGGGAAGTATATGTCGAATGGCGGAAATTATTTTGTCGTGATCGCGCAACAAAAAGAACAGGACAAACAGCATCAGGAAGAAGTCCATTAAGAAGTTTGTCGCATCACCAAGTATTTTTGCGCTGATGGTGACTAAGTTTGAACCAAATGATGTGGCGAACTGGGCAATTTTTTCCGCAATGGCTTTTGGCTCTACTTTATCGAATGGTAGGTACTCATTTACCAACGCTAAAGCCTTGACAACTAAAGGGTGCTGGAAAATATCCTGAATTCCGCCATTCGTTACCCACTTATAAGTATTTTGTGAAAATAATGAGCCTTGCTGAACGATAGCAGCAAAAACAAACAGAAGCGGAATCACAATAATAAAGGTCAGAACCACACAAGAGAGTAACGAAGCCATGTTCCTATGCTTTGGTATCTTTTGCTCAAACCATTCGTGTATAGGGAACATGAGTAATGAAATGATGAATGCCATTACGATCGAGTTGATGTAAGGTTCGACTAATAAGTAGCAAGCAAAAGCAGCGGCGAGCAGAGCGACCATTAGAACGCGATGACTCGACGTGATTTTCACATTGTTTGGCATAAGATAAGTCCAAATTACAGATGATATTTACGGTTTCTAGCTTATAACACGGGCTGTGAACCTTTATTACGGTATGTGCTCGCGGTCTTATAATACCGTGCAATTAGAGCCTAGTAGCATACCTTGTTATAATGACGACAAATCAGTCGGTTATCAATCAGGAGATGTAAAATGGGTTGTTGTAATAGTGACAAGTCGTGTCAAAACGAGAAAAAAACCAAGCGCACTCCGTGGTTAGGTATTGTGGTTGGTGTACTTGTTGTCTTAGTTATTTTGAATTGGCGCTAAAAAAGGACCATGAAGGTCCTTTTGAGATTTGTCGTTACTGCCTTTGCTGAATTATTGTGCTTCAGCAGCCAGCGTTGCAAAACAGCGGTCTGCTGCTTCTAGTGTGGCATCGATTTCTTTTGAACCGTGAGCGAGAGATGTAAAGCTTGCTTCAAATGCTGAAGGTGCAAGGTAAACGCCGTGATCAAGCATAAGGTGGAAGAATCGTTTAAAGCGTTCAACGTCGCACTTTGTCACGTCTTCGTAGCAAGTTACGCTATCTTGATCGGTGAAGAAGAAGCCGAACATGCCACCCACTTGGTTTACCACCAACGGAATACCATGTTTTTCAGCCAGAGATTTAAAGCCATCTGCTAGCTGCTTCGTTTTTGAAGCCAGACGTTTTTCATTGCCTTCTTCTTTTAGAAGACTCAAACAAGCAAAACCTGCTGCCATCGCTACTGGGTTACCAGATAGAGTACCTGCTTGATATACAGGACCTGTTGGTGCGACATATTGCATTACTTCTTTACGACCACCGAAAGCACCAACTGGCATACCGCCACCAATCACTTTACCTAATGTTGTTAGGTCTGGTTTGATGTTGTAGTGTGCCTGAGCGCCGCCAAGGGCGACACGGAAGCCTGTCATTACTTCATCAAAAATCAGTAGAGCACCTTCTTGATCACAGATTTCACGCAGGCCTTCATGGAAGCCTTCTACTGGCGGAATACAGTTCATGTTGCCAGCTACAGGCTCAACGATGATACAAGCAATTTCACCTTTGTTTGCAGCAAATAGCTCGCGAACTGAATCCAGATCGTTGAATGTTGCAGTTAGGGTATGTTTAGCAAAATCTGCTGGAACACCCGGAGAGCTTGGTTGGCCTAGAGTCAACGCGCCAGAGCCTGCTTTTACTAGCAAGCTATCAGCGTGACCGTGGTAACAACCTTCGAATTTCATGATTTTGTCGCGGCCAGTGAAACCACGAGCAAGGCGAATCGCACTCATGGTTGCTTCGGTACCAGAGCTAACCATGCGGAGTTGTTCCATTGATGGTACAAGTTCAGAAACCAGTTCTGCCATTGAAATTTCTAGCTCAGTTGGCGCACCAAAGCTAAGGCCGCGTTGTGCAGCGTCGATCACGGCTTCACGAATTACAGCGTGGTTGTGACCAAGGATCATTGGCCCCCAAGAACCGACGTAATCAATATACGCCTTACCATCGGCATCAAAAATCAGAGCACCGTCTGCTCGTTCGATAAATAGCGGAGAACCGCCTACGCCGTTGAATGCACGAACAGGTGAGTTTACACCGCCTGGAATGGTTTTCTGGGCTTTGTCATACAGTTCTGATGATTTGGTCATGGGGTTATCCTCTTTTGATTGCTCGGACCAAGTGGTGCGCATTGTACCTAGCTATAATCAACTTAGAAACGTTTTGCTTAATTTATGTGTTGTTTCGCAATGTAATTTTAACTATCCGATATAAAGAATCGACGGTGAATACTTGAACGAGTTGGTCAGGTATTAGATAATCGTACCCAATAAGCACAAATTTGACGTCTTGCTTCAGGCTCGACGCATTACACGAGTGAGAGAGGTTTTTCGTGAGCGAAGTAAACGTACCATTATCTTTTTCCGATGCTGCAGCATCTCGCGTTAAAGCGCTGATTGCAGAAGAAGAAAACCCAGCATTGAAACTGCGCGTATACATCACTGGTGGTGGCTGTAGCGGTTTCCAATACGGTTTCACTTTCGATGAGAACGTAAATGATGGTGATACAACCATCGTAAATAGTGGCGTAACACTGGTTGTTGACCCAATGAGCTTGCAATATCTTATTGGCGGCATCGTGGATTACACTGAGGGGTTAGAGGGAGCACGCTTCTTCGTAAATAACCCGAATGCAACGACCACTTGTGGTTGTGGTGCATCATTTAGCGTTTAATATCCCGTATAAGTTATTCATAAGGCTGCATTTTTGCAGCCTTTGTTTTATGTATTGATGAATTTCCTGAAATTGCGACGTAGTTAAGAATCCAAGCCGCTATTATTTTCTTTTTAGAAAGTTAATTCGTATCATAAATTATTCGACTAAGATTGATTTGTATATTGAATTAATTCTCGCAACATTACTTATTGCAAGAGATTATTATGGCTAGCTTCCCCTTTACGCGATTTTTCGCTGAACGACCTTATATCGTGTCGTTGCTCATTATTTTAGTAATGTCAGCTTGGTTAGGACTTGGTTCACTTCAAGCCGACGATGTGTCACCACAGCGTGCATCGCAAGATATTCCTCTGGCAAAAGTCTCCTATCAAACATTTACCGCACAAAATACCTATAAAACGATCGAGTTGTACGGCCGTACCGCACCAGACAGACAGGCTAATTTAGGGGCGGAAATTGCCGGTAAGATCATTGCGCTTAAGGTTGAAAAAGGTGAGTCGGTTAAGCAAGGACAAGTGATAGCGCAAATTGATAAAGGCGATCTCGATATCCAATTGGAGCGCGCGCATGCACTACTTAAAGTCCGTGAAAAGGAATTCAACGCGGCAAAATCGTTAAAAAATAAAGGACTACAAGGGGAGGTTGCATTCAGTAATGCAGAAGCTTCTTTAGTAGAGGCTCGAGCGCAAGTCACCAACGCTAAGATTGCGTTGAGAAATACCAATGTAATCGCACCGTTTAGCGGTATTCTCGATCATCTATTTATCGAAGTGGGTGATTTTGTCGGTGTTGGCGATCCAGTTGCGACGATTATTGATCTCACTCACTTGGTGATTGAGGCGGACGTCAGTGAGCGCCATATTCAGGACTTGTCATTAAATCAGCCTGCAAAAGTTAAGTTTATTTCTGGTGACACGGTTGAAGGCACTGTGAGTTATGTTTCACGGGTGTCCTCACCAGCGACTAACACTTTCCCAATTGAAATTCGACTACCCAATCCTCAACAGTTGATTCCCGCAGGGATAAGCACCGAGGTTGATTTAAACCTCAAACAACAATTAGCGATCAAGTTAACTCCAGCGATGCTGGCACTCGATGAGGCCGGTATTTTAGGTGTCAAAGTACTAGAAAATAAAAAAGTAAAATTTATCCCCATTCAATTGGTTAAAGCCGAACAAGATGGTGTTTGGCTGACAGGGCTGGGGGATAGAGTCGACATTATCACCACAGGTCAGGGTTTTGTACGTGACGGTGATGACGTGATTGCCGTTAAGCAAGAATTGTAAGTGGGGTTGATATGTTACGTTTGATCGACGCCTCTTTATCACGCGCACGAACGATGATGGTACTGCTGGTCTTTGTTCTGATTTCTGGCGTGCTTACCTATCTGACGATTCCGAAAGAATCGAGCCCTGATATCACCATTCCAATTATCTATGTTTCTGTTAGCCACCAAGGTATCTCACCTACCGATGCAGAACGCTTGCTCGTGCGTCCGATAGAGCAGGAGTTGCGTTCTATCGAAGGGGTTAAAGATATGACCGCAACCGCATCTGAAGGGCATGCGTCGGTAGTGCTGGAGTTTAGCGTTGGCGTAGACCTTGATCGAGCTATGGCAGAAGTGCGTGATGCGGTTGACTTGGCAAAGCCTAAATTGCCCGCCGATAGTGATGAGCCTACCGTCAATGAAGTTACTTTAGCGTCTGAAGAAGCAGCTTTGTCGGTGGTGCTCTACGGAACCGTGCCGGAAAGAACCATTGTACATCTTGCGCGCCAATTAAGAGACAAGCTGGAGAGCTACAGACAGATCCTGGAAGTGGATATCGCGGGTGACCGAGAAGACATCGTTGAGATCATCGTCGATCCGTTGTTGATGGAAAGTTATGGTCTGGATCAGGCGAGTATCTATAACTTGATCGCGTTAAACAACCGTGTGGTGGCGGCGGGGTTTGTTGATACTGGTTACGGCCGATTTTCGGTCAAAGTACCGTCGGTGTTTGAGACGCTAAAAGATGTGCTTGAGTTGCCAGTTAAAGTCGATGGTAAACAAGTCATTACCTTTGGTGATGTGGCGACGGTAAGGCGTGCGTTCCGTGATCCGGAAAGCTATGCACGTTTGGATGGTAAGTCCGCGATTGTGCTCGATGTTAAAAAGCGTGCGGGCGAAAACATCATCGAGACCGTAGATCTGATCAAAGCGGTGATGGCCGAAGCTCAAAATCAAGAGCAATGGCCGGATAACCTGCTGGTGAAATACACGAGAGACCAGTCAGATGATGTCAAGATGATGCTCAACGACCTACAGAACAACATCTTGTCGGCGATCATCTTAGTCGTAATTGTGATTATTGCGATTCTTGGTGTTCGCACAGCGCTACTGGTCGGTATTTCGATTCCTGGTTCATTCCTCACAGGCTTGCTGGTGCTCTCCGTGTTTGGCCTGACCGTGAACATTATCGTCTTGTTCTCGCTGATAATGGCGGTCGGTATGCTGGTCGATGGGGCGATAGTGGTCACCGAGTTTGCCGATCGTCGCATGCAGGAAGGAGCGCCGCGTAAAGAAGCTTATCGAGATGCTGCAAAGCGCATGGCTTGGCCGATCACGGCTTCGACAGCGACGACGTTGGCAGCCTTTGCTCCGCTATTATTCTGGCCGGATGTTACTGGCGAGTTTATGAAGTATCTTCCGCTGACATTGATCGCGACGTTGGCCGCTTCGTTGGCGATGGCACTGTTATTCGTACCAGTGCTCGGTAGCCTTATCGGTAAACCTCAAAATGTATCGCCTATCCAACACGAGAAAATGCTGGCTCTGCATGAAGGCGATTATGACAAAGCTACGGGTATTACTAAGCTGTATTACCAGACGCTGAATGTTGCGTTGCGTCACCCGTTAAAGATCTTGCTGAGTGCTATCTTACTCTCGGTCGGCGTTGGTTTTACTTACGTTAAAGCGGGACTAGGTGCAGAGTTTTTCCCTGAAGTCGACCCACCATTTTTTACGGTTAAAGTGCGCTCGTACGGTGATTTATCTATCGATGAGAAAGACCAAATCATGCGCGATGTTGAATCGGTGATGTTGGGGCATGATGAGTTTGAAAGTGTTTACACCAAAACAGGTGGCGATGATGAGATTGGTTTAATCCAGATCACGCCTGTGGATTGGCAGTATCGTCGTAAGGTGAAAGCCATTATCGATGAACTGAAACAAACCACAGACCAGTATGCTGGGGTGGAAATTGAGTACAAGTTTCCAGAGGCGGGTCCACCAACTGAGCACGACTTGGTTATTGAAATGTCTGGTTCAACGCTCAGTGGCTTAGACGAAGGCGCGAAAATCGTTCGTCATTGGGCGGATGCTTACCCTGCATTTACCAATATCAGTGATAACTCAAGCAAAGACGGTATTGACTGGCAGATCGATATTCGCCGTGATGATGCCGCTCGCTTCTTAGCAGACGCGACATTAGTTGGTAACACAGTGCAGTTTGTTACCAACGGCTTAAAGTTGGGAGATTATCTGCCGGATGACTCCTCAGAGGAAGTCGATATATTAGTGCGCTACCCAGAGGATAAGCGTGATATTGGCCGCTTTGATCAGTTGCGGGTCAAAACCGCTGCTGGACTGGTTCCGATCACCAATTTCGCCAGCATTATTCCTGAACATAAACAGGATACGATCCGTCGTGTCGATGGGCATAGAGTGATCAGCGTGTTTGCAGACATTAGAGAAGGTTACAACCTGGCGCTTGAACTGCCTAAAGTTGAAGAAGCGCTCAAAGAGTTAACCTTGCCTGAGGGAGTCGAGTTTAAAATCCGAGGTCAGAACGAAGAGCAGGAAAATTCCTCTGCTTTCTTACTCAACGCATTTATCGTGGCGCTGGTTGGTATGGCTCTGATCTTAATTACTCAGTTCAACAGTTTCTACCAAGCGTTTCTTATTCTGAGTGCGGTATTGTTTTCTACGGTTGGCGTTTTTGCGGGCTTGTTGATATTCCAGAAACCTTTCGGTGTGATTATGTCGGGTATCGGCGTGATTGCATTAGCGGGCATTGTAGTGAATAACAACATCGTCTTAATTGATACGTACAATCAGCTGCGCAAACGAGGGTTGGATAAGCGTGATGCGATCCTAAGAACAGGTGTGCAGCGTCTGCGCCCGGTATTACTGACAACGATCACGACGATTCTTGGCCTGCTGCCAATGGTACTGGAGATGAACATCGATTTGATTAATCAGAAAATCGAATTCGGTGCGCCAAGCACCCAGTGGTGGTCTCAGTTAGCAACCGCTGTTTCAGGTGGGCTTGCTTTTGCTACATTGCTGACGCTGGTGTTAACTCCCTGTCTGCTTATGCTAGGCAAAGAGCATTCTTCTGATGAGATGATTGGATCAGAAAAAGAGGTGATATAAATCGCCTCTTTCCCTGTTCGAGCCGCTTACTTCATGGTTAGAAGCTCGCTGTATCGGTCGAGCTTAGCCATGTTGATTTTCGCATTCGCTAAGAAGGTTTGTCTTGCTTGCCCAGTTAACGATTTTGATTGAGGTAAATTAACCGTGCGTGGGTTTTTGTGCACGCCGTTAACCAGGAACTCATAGTGTAGGTGAGGGCCGGTCACTCGGCCTGTACCACCTAACGTACCAATGGTTTGGCCCTGCTTAACACGCTGACCGGTTTTAACGGTACGTTTGGTTAGGTGCAAATACTTGGTAATGTAGGTATTACTGTGTTTGATGAACACGTAGTTACCATTAAATTTGTTGTATGACGATTTTTGCACCACACCATCACCTGCGGCCCAAATTGGCGTACCCACTGGAGCGGCATAGTCTGTGCCTCGGTGAGGACGAACTTTACCCGTGACAGGGTGCAGACGACGAGGGTTGAAGTTTGAGCTTACACGACGGAAGTCCAATGGTGCGCGTAAAAACGCTTTCTTCATTGCTCGACCATTTTCATCGTAATACTTACCTGATTTTTCATCCAGAATCGCAGTGAAGGTATCCCCCTGGTTTTTGAACACGGCCGCGATGATTTTACCGCGTCCAATCACTTCCCCTTCGACAACCTCTTCCTGATACAGGACTCTGAACGTGTCGTTCTTACGAATATCTAATGCAAAGTCGATATCCCAGCCGAAAATTCCCGCTAACTCCATAATTTGGTTCGCGTTTAAGCCTGAAGAAATGCCTGCATTCCAGAAGTTAGATTTGATGGTTGCTTCAGCAAAGTTGTATTGATAATCGACCTCTTTTTTGTCGATTTCAGAGACGTACTTGCCATCTTGTAGCTTGATTCGGAAGGTTTCGAATGCGCTCAAGGTACGTCGTAATTGAACTAAGTTATTGTTTTCATCAAAGCCGAATTGCAGCCTGTCGCCAGGTCGAAGACGGGTTAGCTGCTGTTCCACTTCTTTATCTGAGGAAACCAGCTCATGCAGAATACGCGCTGATAGACCGACACGGCTAAAGAGAATGGCCGCACTTTCACCATTTTTAACTTTGTAGGTCTCCCAGCGTAATACCGAGGAAGTAGACGATGTCCCGTTTAATGTCGTCAATTCCATAGAAATTGGCACAGGATAATATTGCCCCACTTTTAAGCGGCTTTGCTGAGGGTTAAGTTCTTGCGGATCGGGTAAAAAGAATAGTGCGAAGATGATTAGCGCACTAAAAAAACCGATCAATACTTTGTGCAAGAGTGGAAGTCGGACAAAAATCGAATGCATGACGTACTTGTTTGCTAAATTAAACATAAAAAATGACAACTACCTAGTCTAACGTGTTTCAAAATGCATCGCTATTCAAGTAATATGTCCAGCTATTATATTTTGCCAAATCTGTGGGAGTGAACAAGAATGGCGAGCATTGAAGCTGCACTAGCCGAGATTAAGCGCGGTGTTGAAGAGCTGATTCCAGAAGAAGAGCTGATCGCAAAACTAAAAGAAGGTCGTCCTCTACGTATTAAGTTGGGCGCGGATCCAACGGCACCTGACATCCACCTGGGCCATACGGTTATTTTCAATAAGCTTCGCTTGTTCCAAGAGTTAGGCCATGAAGTGACGTTCCTGATTGGCGACTTTACTGCAATGGTTGGTGACCCGACAGGTAAAAACTCAACTCGTCCACCACTTAGCCGTGAAGACGTACTGCGTAATGCAGAAACGTACAAAGAGCAGGTGTTTAAGATTCTAGACCCAGCAAAAACTAAGATCCAATTTAACTCAGAGTGGCTTTCTGAACTTGGTGCTGAAGGCATGATTCGCCTAGCGGCTAACCAGACAGTTGCTCGAATGCTAGAACGCGATGATTTCAAAAAGCGTTACACAGGCGGCCAGCCAATCGCTATTCACGAGTTCATGTACCCATTACTGCAAGGTTGGGACTCAGTGGCAATGGAAACCGATGTTGAGCTCGGCGGTACCGACCAGAAGTTCAACTTGCTAATGGGTCGTGAGCTACAAAAATCTCACGGTCAGAAGCCTCAGGTTGTACTAATGATGCCTCTTCTTGTTGGTCTGGACGGCGAGAAGAAGATGTCTAAATCTGCGAACAACTACATTGGTATCAGCGAAGCACCAAGCGAAATGTTCGGTAAGATTATGTCGATCTCTGATGATTTGATGTGGAGTTACTACGAACTTCTGTCTTTCCGTCCGCTGGAAGAGGTTGCTCAGTTTAAGGCTGATGTTGAAGCTGGTAAGAACCCTCGTGACATCAAAGTACTGCTTGCCAAAGAAATCATTGCACGTTTCCACAGTGAAGCCGACGCTGATGCGGCGGAGCAAGAGTTTGTTAACCGTTTTGCTAAAAACCAAATCCCTGATGAAATGCCAGAATTTGAGTTCGAAGCAGGTCGTCCGGTAAGCAACCTACTGAAAGAAGCGGGTTTATGCCCATCATCTTCAGATGCGATGCGCATGGTTAAACAGGGCGCGGCTAAGATTGACGGTGAGAAAGTGGCAGACAGCAAATTCACACCAGAAGCAGGCACTTACGTATTCCAAGTTGGTAAACGTAAATTCGCTCGTATTACAATTCAGTAATTATTAACTGAGCAAAATGAAAGCGCCGAATAGGGCGCTTTTTTTGTTTAAAACAAACGCAAAATATTAACAAAGCCAGACTGTAAAAAGTGAGTAACTTTGCTACCATACGCTAGCTGCTAACAATGGCAGCGTTATCGGAGATTTACATGAACAATACCGACCATCCTCCCAGTTGTTGGGTGAGTAAGATTAAGGGAGCGAAATAACCCGCTTCGGTATTGGCGATCTCCGCCTTACCTGAGTGGTGAGGCATCTTTTCAAGTTTCTTCTTATTATTTCCTTCATAAATTCTGAATAGACTGTGCGATTGTGAGCGTGATTGCGCGTATCCTGATTTACCTGTTTCAGTAAAGGATGTGCTGAGTCATTTTTGCATGCATAGTTGATGGTCGTTACCAATGCCAATCGGGAGATTCGCCATGACGGTAATGAACAACACTTTTATTGAAACAACACCAAACTTCTCTGCAGTCGAAATTGGTGCGGCTCGCAATGCGTTTTTGCAGTACGAGCGAGATAAGCAACTGCAGTTACTCTCTATCATGCCTATTGATGAGGCGGTGGGGATTTTACAACACTGTTCCGTTGCTTATGTGAACAGCCTTATTGCTCAGTTAGAGCAAGCGGGGCATGACAAGCGTGCTCGTCATTATGCGCACCAATTGGGTTTGCATATTTCTGAAGTGGATACGCCAGATGGTTATTTGTCTGCTGGCGTATTTGAGCATGTGAAGCAACGTATTGGCTGGATAATTGCGCTTGCTTTACTCGGTATCGTATCGGGATTGATCATCGCTCAATATGAAGATACGTTGAGCCAACTGGTTTTACTTGCAGTCTATATGCCTGTTATTGCTGCTGCTGGTGGCAATACTGGCACACAGGCTGCAACCTTGGTTATTCGGGCTCTCGCAACAGGAGAGCTGAAAAAACGCCAGTGGTTAGCGGTACTTTGGAAAGAAAGCCGAGTCGCGTTATGTCTCGCTCTAGCCATCGCTATTGTGATGGTCGGCCGCATTCTGCTGTTTAGTGGCGGACAACCTAATGGCGGATTTGATTTGGTAGACATAGCATTAGCGATCGCTGTGGCTCTGTTTATCCAAGTAACAATTTCGACCACGCTTGGTGGTCTACTGCCTATCATAGCGCGAGCATGCAATTTGGACCCTGCCGTGTTGGTGAGCCCCGTGCTTGCTTCAATCGTCGATATATCAGGGATGTGGATTTACTTCACGGTAGTGAACTACTTCTTAGGCATCGCCTGACTAAAGTTCACAACATCGCTATAAAATAACTTTTCAAAGCTAGTAATAGGGGCGACAGCAGGCTTGCTTCCGTCCCTTTTTTCTGGGAAGTAATCAGAGACAAACTGAACAAAGATAGTATTCGGCTTGCCGTTTTTATCTAGCCCATATCCCGCCATATTGTAAGTCCCATATAACGAACCACTTTTGGCGATCAGTTGTCCTTTAATAGGTGCATTACGCATGCTTTGTCGATACTGAAGCGTACCCGATTCCCCTGACTTTGGCATAATTGCAATAAGGTTGAGCTGTTTCTCATTCTTCCATATGTAGCGCAGTATCTCTGCCATTTTGGTTGCGGATATTCGATTGTTTCTCGAAAGCCCAGACCCATCTTCCAGGCGTGCTTGTCGAATGTCGACCCCTGTATTCGCGAAGATGATTTGTTTTATGGCTTCAGTTCCATTGACAAAACTGCCGGGTTGAACAAAAAA
Source organism: Vibrio natriegens NBRC 15636 = ATCC 14048 = DSM 759 (assembly GCF_035621455.1). Classification (NCBI taxonomy): domain Bacteria; kingdom Pseudomonadati; phylum Pseudomonadota; class Gammaproteobacteria; order Vibrionales; family Vibrionaceae; genus Vibrio; species Vibrio natriegens. Next base: position 2,504,885 of record NZ_CP141822.1, on the reverse strand, counting down.
CTTCGCGCCAAGTGTTTTAGTCAGCGTATCGGCGATCAGGTTGTCTGAGCGTTTTAGCATCTGATCCAGTAAAACAGACAATGGCTGAGACTGATGCAGTGCGAATAGTTTACGCTGTTTCTTAGGGGCGGAACCTACCTTTATTCTGCCTTTAAGTTCAATATTGAGTTGAGCAAGCAGCGTTGCGATCTTTTTGCTGGTATACATTTCAGGGTCTTGGACCGCGAATTTCAGAGGTAACGGCTTTTCTCTTGCGACGAGGCAGCCATTTAACTCATAACGATTGTCAGGGTTGGGCAGAAGGTCTAAATCACAGTGACGACTTTTCTGAACGGCCCTTGTTACCGTTTCTACAGAGCTTTTTACATGGATTGGTTGATGTTCGGGAACAAACACCCGAGTTCCACCATCTTTTTGTGTGTAAATGGATGCTTGTACACAATTTTTATTTAGTGTGATGGCGGACGCTGGAGCGCTATAACACACACCAAGAATATCCCATGGCCATCCGACGGCGCGGTTATAACCAGTAAACACGCTGTTATCGAGCCACAAGTCACCTTCAATGCGTTTTAAGCCATTCTTTTTCGCCAGGGTTAGAAGGTCTTTTAAATCTTTGGTTTGTAACGTTGGATCGCCAACAAAGGTGATCACTGCATCTGATTTAGAGGCTTCTAGTTTAGTACGAAATCTAAAGCTATCACCCAGTTCCAACTTGGCTGCTAAAGCGGTCACTATCTTGAGCGTGCTGGCTGGTGGAAATAGCTGCTCGGTAGGGTGAATACCAGAAAGCTCTGCATTATCAGTGAGTTTTTCAGCAACCAGACTAATCCGTGCGCCTTCAGGTAGCACCTCTTGATGTGGGTATGCTTGTGTGGCTAACGGACATAGCAGTGAAAGGAAAAATAGGGACCAACGTAAACGCATAGAGACACTTTCTGACGTGAGTTATGTAGTTGAGTATATCCAAGTTCCCCCAAGATGCTAGGTGAAGGAGAAATGGTTTTCTCATCAATTATTAATGAGACAATAATAAGGAAATGAAGGACACGGTTTGTTAACTGACGATAAAAAAATGCCCGCAAGATGCGGGCATTGAGGATTCAAGTCTAAGACTGGAATTAGAAGTCGTAACGTAGACCTAGGGCTAGCTCGTCTTCTGCATCGATCTTAGTTGCTGTTGTTTTAGTACCAGTAGAACCAAACTTGTCGCCAGAGTCGATTAGGTTAAAGTTGTATGAAACGTAACCACGGAAGTTAGGCTTGAAGTAGTAAGACGCGTCAATAGCGATGTTGTCTGCAGAAGTTTCGTCGTTTGTCTCTGCGTTGTTGTACGATGTTGTGAACACAGTTTGACCAACAGTGTAAGCACCTGCTAGTTCGTAACCTGTGTAGTCAACCGTACCTGCAAAATCGTCAGTCATCTTCTCACCGTCAGTGAATACACCGGCGAAGTATAGATCGCCCATAGTGTAAGATGCTGCAAGCATGTACTCGTTAGCTTCGTCTTGATCTGCGTAACCAGCACCTAGCTCAAGGCCAGTGTTTGCTACTGCGTAGATTGCAGATAGAGAGTAACCGTCTTGGTCGTTGTCTGAGAAGTCACCGTTAGCGTTTTCTACACGGTCCGCGAAACGGTAGCTTGCTTTAACGCTTAGGTTCTCGAATTGACCTTTGTAAGACATCATGTTGTCTGCACGGTCAGCCACTGCTAGTTTGTCAGCTGCTGAGTTACCGTGGTAAGCCATGATATCTGTGAAATCTGTGATAACGCCTAGCGCACCTTCGTTTTTACCGTAAGAGAACTCACCCCAAGCGCCGCCTAGACCAGCGTATGCAAGACGAGTGTCTAGAGAGTCTTCGCCGCTGATGTCTTTGCCATTTTCGTCAAAGTCAGCAGTAGTAAACTCACCTTCCCAGAAGCCAACGCCGTATAGGTTGTCACTTACTTGCTGTTTGCCAAGGAAGTTTAGACGGATGCGAGAGTTGTCTTGAGCGTCGCCGTCTTTCATAGATAGACGTGCTTCAGCGCGGCCACCCATTTCTAGAGAAGTGCCATCTTGGTTGTAAAGTTCCGCTGCGTTTACGCCAGTTGCCATTGCTGCTGCAGATACAGAAAGAGCAATTAGAGTCTTTTTCATCTTATTTGTCCTAGTTAGCTGTCCATAATTCATTGTTGTATGGGGGAGAGGTTCTCTCTCAGAAGCTATTGGTCTCAAAGAAGTACCTAGTAAACGAAGACATCGCGCTGGTAAGTCTTTGATTGAACAACTTGCTGGACACGTTTTACCGCTAAAGTTTCATGGTGAGTTAGTAAAATGATATAAATTTGGATAGTGAACACTGTTCGATTGGTTTGATTGTTGATTTATATTTATGATATTTAAGTGGTTTTTGTTTTTATCTGATTATTGAGAGTTGATTAGATTTTATGTTTTTTGAGGTTTTTTCTTTAATGAACTGTGTTGTTTTTCAATAAATTGCAATAATAATTAAACTAAAGAGTGACGAGCATCATTATGCGCGGGTTGCATAGCGACACTCGATATCGAATTAGGGTGATTTCGCCCCTGAGTTTGTTTAAACTAGATAAAACACATCTTCAAACGCACTACCCAGTCAACAGACAGGGTAGGGTTTTTTTGTCCAAAATAGACTTGGGCATGAGGTTATATAATGGAAAAGGTTCCAATGACACTACGTGGCGAACAGATGCTACGTGAAGAATTAGATCGTCTACTTAAGCTACGTCCTCAAATCTCAGCAGCGATTGCAGAAGCTCGTGAGCTAGGCGATTTAAAAGAGAATGCTGAATACCACGCCGCTCGTGAAGAGCAGGGTATTTGTGAAGCGCAGATTCGCGATATCGAATACAAGCTGTCTGTCGCGCAGGTTATTGATGTCACTAAGATGGAAAACACAGGTAAAGTGATTTTTGGCACAACTGTGACTTTGATTGATGTCGATACTGACGAAGAAAAAACCTACCAAATTGTTGGCGATGATGAAGCTGACATCAAGGCGGGTCGTATTTCTGTTAGCTCCCCAATTGCTCGTGGCCTGATTGGTAAAATGGAAGGTGACGAGGTGGTTATCGAAACCCCGGGTGGCGCAAAAGATTTTGAAATTGACCGAGTTGAGTATCTGTAATTACAAAGCATCACTCTGTCTATAAACATAAAAAGGTCGCCATTGGCGACCTTTTCTTCAGCAACGTAAGTAGTGATTACTTACGAGGGATTTCGATTTTACGCTCTTCAGATTGGCGGTACAGTACGAGTACTTTACCGATAGTCTGAACTTTTTCTGCGCCCGTCTCACGTACGATAGCGTCGATGATTAGCTGTTTTGTCTCACGATCTTCTGAAGCAACTTTTACTTTGATCAGTTCGTGATGGTTTAGAGCGATTTCAATTTCTGCTAGCACGGCTTCTGTAAGTCCATTTGCGCCCATTAGCACAACAGGTTTTAAACTGTGAGCCAGGCCTTTTAGGTGCTGCTTTTGTTTGGTGCTTAGGTTCATTACGCGGCCAATTTTCTTTAAAATAAGGGTTGAAAAAAGCTATTTTAACGCCATCTATTGCTGAAGACTATAATTTATTGAGTAATAGGTTGCGCCTATTAAAACAATAGCTCCTATTTGTGCCTTGTTAGGATTAAAATGAGTAAACAAAAACATTCGGCGAGTTCTGGTCGTTGGTTGAAAGAACACTTTGATGATAAATACGCGAACGAAGCTCGTAAAAAAGGTTACCGTTCACGTGCTTATTTCAAAATTGATGAAATACAAACCAAAGATAAGCTGTTAAAACCAGGTATGACTGTGGTCGATTTGGGTGCAGCTCCAGGTGGTTGGTCCCAGTATGCTGCTAAAATAGTAGGAGATAGTGGACAAATTATTGCGTGTGATTTGTTACCAATGGATCCGATTGCTGGTGTAAGCTTTTTACAAGGTGACTTTCGTGATGATGCGGTATTAGACGCTTTGTTAGAAAGAATCCAGCCATCGATGGTAGATGTAGTAATGTCTGATATGGCTCCTAACATTGCTGGCAACAACTCGGTCGATCAACCTAGAGCTATGTATTTAGTTGAATTGGCCTTAGATATGTGTCGACAAGTTCTAGCGCCTAATGGTAGCTTTGTTGTTAAAGTTTTCCAGGGTGAAGGCTTCGATCAGTACGTGAAAGAAGTCCGAGACATGTTTAAAGTCGTAAAAGTCAGAAAACCAGACTCATCGCGAGCTCGCTCTCGAGAGGTCTTTGTAGTAGCCACTGGTTACAAAGGTTAACCATTTTGCTCTACTAAGAGCGTGTTAACACTATGGCTACAGTTAATGAACTGTAGTACCCTACCTTTAATTACAATTAGTTATCGAGAGGCTTACACCTTGAGTGACATGGCAAAAAATTTAATTCTGTGGCTTGTTATCGCTGTCGTATTGATGTCGGTATTCCAGAGCTTTGGCCCTGGAGAAAGTAATGGCAGAACCGTGGATTACACCACGTTTGTACAGGAAGTTGGCCAAGGCCAGATTCAAGAAGCAACTTTTAAAGACGGTGAGATTAGCTTTGTTCGTCGTGGCGGTGGTGCCAAAATGGTCACTTACATGCCAGTGTATGACCAAAAGCTTCTTGATGATCTAATTAACCAAAACGTGAAAGTGCAAGGTACGCCTCCTGAAGAGCAAAGCTTGCTCGGCACTATCTTTATTTCTTGGTTCCCAATGATCTTACTGATTGGTGTATGGATTTTCTTCATGCGTCAAATGCAAGGTGGCGGCGGTAAAGGCGCCATGTCTTTCGGTAAGAGCAAAGCTCGAATGATGAGCGAAGAACAGATCAAAACCACGTTTGCAGATGTTGCAGGCTGTGATGAAGCGAAAGAAGATGTAAAAGAACTGGTTGATTACCTGCGTGATCCAAGCCGTTTCCAGAAGCTGGGTGGTAAGATCCCAACTGGTGTTTTGATGGTCGGTCCTCCAGGTACTGGTAAAACACTACTTGCTAAAGCGATTGCTGGTGAAGCAAAAGTACCATTCTTTACGATTTCGGGTTCTGACTTCGTTGAAATGTTTGTTGGTGTCGGTGCATCTCGTGTGCGTGACATGTTCGAACAAGCGAAAAAAGCCTCACCTTGTATCATCTTTATCGATGAGATCGATGCGGTTGGTCGTCAGCGTGGTGCTGGTGTAGGTGGTGGTCACGATGAGCGTGAACAAACATTGAACCAAATGCTGGTTGAAATGGATGGTTTCGAAGGTAACGAAGGTATTATCGTTATCGCTGCGACTAACCGTCCAGACGTTCTTGACCCTGCATTGCTACGTCCTGGTCGTTTTGACCGTCAGGTCGTTGTTGGTCTACCAGACGTGCGTGGTCGTGAGCAGATTCTTAAAGTCCACATGCGTAAAGTACCTCTAGCGGGTGACGTAGAGCCTTCTCTAATTGCACGTGGTACTCCAGGCTTCTCAGGTGCGGACTTAGCAAACCTGGTAAACGAAGCAGCGCTATTTGCGGCTCGTGGTAATAAACGCAACGTATCAATGGTTGAGTTTGAACTGGCTAAAGACAAAATCATGATGGGTGCTGAGCGCCGTTCAATGGTGATGTCAGAAGAGACGAAAGCGTCCACTGCCTACCACGAAGCGGGTCACGCCATTGTCGGTCGTTTAGTTCCTGAACATGATCCTGTGTACAAGGTATCGATTATTCCTCGTGGTCGTGCACTCGGTGTGACGATGTACCTGCCAGAGCAAGACCGCGTAAGCATGTCTCGTCAGCACTTAGAATCTATGATTTCTAGCCTGTACGGTGGTCGTCTTGCTGAAGAGTTGATATACGGTGCCGAGAAAGTCTCAACAGGTGCTTCTAACGATATCGAACGTGCAACAGATATTGCGCGTAAGATGGTAACGCAATGGGGTTTCTCTGAAAAACTTGGTCCTTTGTTATATGCAGAAGATGAAGGTGAAGTGTTCCTAGGTCGCAGTGTAACTCAGACGAAACATATGTCTGATGACACTGCTAAGCTAATCGATGACGAAGTTCGCCAAATTATCGATCGCAACTACGACCGAGCGAAAAAGATTTTGCAAGACAACATGGATATCATGCATGCGATGAAAGACGCGCTAATGAAGTATGAAACCATTGACGCGCACCAAATCGACGACCTAATGGAACGTAAGGCTGAGATTCGTGAACCTGCTGGCTGGGGGGATAACCCTTCAAACAAACCTCAGGTTGATGATAAACCGCAAGCTGCGCCTGCAGCAAAAGAGGAAGAGAAAAAGGCTGATGCAGATAATGATGCAGAGCAGTCTACTTCCCAAGAAGCGGCTTCAGCTGACGCACCAGAAAAGAAAGATTCTGAATAACTATTGTTGATATTGATAAACCCCGAGTTCGCTCGGGGTTTTTGTATTTATTATGATTATTAAAGTAAAAAACAAATCTCTGGACCTTTCTCGTCCACACGTAATGGCCATTCTCAACGTCACGCCAGATTCCTTCTCTGATGGAGGCAAGTTCAACTCTCTAGATTTAGCGCTTGAGCGCGTTGAGAAAATGATAAAAGCAGGCGTCAGCATTATTGATGTTGGTGGTGAATCGACCCGACCGGGAGCTCCGGAAGTCACCTTGGAAGATGAACTGGAGCGAGTTATTCCAGTCGTTAGAGCTATCAGAGCGCACTACCCAGACGTGTGGATATCAGTAGATACCAGTAAAGCTGAAGTGATTCGTCAGTCTGTTGAAGCTGGTGCGGATCTTATCAATGACATTCGTTCTTTGACTGAGCCTGGTGCATTGGAAGTGGCTGCAAAAGCGAATGTACCGGTGTGCATCATGCATATGAAAGGCCAGCCGAAAACCATGCAACAGAACCCGCAATATGATGATCTCATGCAGGAAGTGGAGCAGTTCCTGGTGGAGCGAATGGCAGTGTGCGAAGCCGCAGGTATCGCGCGAGAAAATATCATTCTCGATCCTGGTTTTGGCTTTGGCAAAACCATAGAACACAATTATCATATGCTGGCTCATCTTGAGAAGTTTCATAAATTTGGCTTGCCTATCTTGGCAGGCTTGTCTCGTAAGTCGATGATTTTTAAATTGTTGGATAAGCCTGCGGCAGAGTGCACAAACGCTAGTGTTGTTTGTGCCACGATTGCAGCGATGAAAGGCGCACAGATCATTCGAGTACACGACTTTGAAGAAACGCTTGAAGCGATGAAAGTTGTTGAGATGACGAAGAACAATATTTAAAAAATAACAAAGGAAAGTTTATGTCTGATAAAAGACGTTACTTTGGTACAGACGGTGTGCGTGGCAAAGTTGGACAATATCCAATTACTCCCGATTTCGTACTGAAACTTGGCTGGGCGGCAGGTCGCGTATTAGCGAAGCGAGGCACAAAAAAAGTAATTATCGGTAAAGATACTCGCATATCTGGCTACATGCTGGAATCTGCACTAGAAGCGGGTTTGGCTGCGGCTGGTCTTAAAGCGACCTTTACCGGACCAATGCCAACTCCAGCGGTTGCCTATTTAACACAAACATTCCGAGCAGAAGCTGGGATTGTAATCTCGGCATCTCATAACCCTTACTACGATAACGGCATCAAGTTTTTCTCTTCTGAAGGCACTAAATTGCCAGATGATATTGAACTTGCTATTGAAGCGGAATTGGACAAAGAGATTGAATGTGTCGAATCGGCTGAGTTGGGTAAAGCAACACGTCTAAACGATGCGGCGGGTCGCTACATTGAGTTTTGTAAAAGCACTTTTCCTTCAACACTAAGCTTAGCGAGCCTTAAAATTGTGGTTGACTGTGCACACGGCGCAACTTACCACATTGCTCCAAATGTCTTTAAAGAACTGGGTGCTGAAGTGATTGCGATGGGCGTTGAGCCTAATGGTACCAATATCAACGATCAAGTTGGTGCAACTGACGTACGCGCACTTCAAAAGCGTGTAGTAGAAGAACAAGCTCACCTTGGCCTTGCCTTTGATGGTGACGGCGACCGTATCATCATGGTTGATCACTTGGGCAATAAAGTCGATGGCGACCAGATTGCCTACATCATCGCAAGAGATGCGCTACGTCGCGGTGAACTAAAAGGTGGTGTCGTTGGTACGCTGATGACTAACTTGGGCATGGAAAATGGCCTGAAGCAGTTAGGTATTCCATTTGTTCGTGCTGCGGTAGGCGATCGCTACGTGATGGAACAGTTGCTAGCGAAAGGTTGGAAGATCGGTGCTGAAAACTCAGGCCACATTATCTTGTTAGACAAAGTTACAACCGGTGATGCTATTGTTGCTGCATTACAAGTACTTGCTTCGATTGTCGGCAATGACATGTCGTTACATGATCTTTCTCAAGGCATGACGTTGTACCCGCAAGTGCTGGAAAACGTTCGTTTCTCTGGCGATGCTAACCCACTAGAAGCAAAAGCAGTATTGGACTCTGTTGCTGAAGTGGAAGCTGAACTTGGCGATAAAGGTCGAGTATTGCTGCGTAAATCAGGTACTGAGCCTCTTATCCGTGTCATGGTAGAAGGCGAAGATGCAGAACTTGTCCAGAGCTCAGCGCTTAAAATTGCTGACGCGGTAAAAGCAAGTTTTTAATCATTGCTTTAACCGATAGCATATAAAGAAAAGGGCGTTTTTTGCCCTTTTTTTGAGCGTTCGGCTCAATGGCGTTGTTTTTTTACTAATTTCCCCTTGTCAGCGTTAATGGCTTTCGCTAGTATTGCACCGCCTCCCGTTAGGAGGTCGCTAGCCTTGTTCATTTAATAAGATTCATTATTTTTGGGCGGCGCTGGCTCAACAATTTGGAACATAGGTGGAAAAAATGTTTACAGTTCTACTTGTGATTTACCTGTTGGCGGCGCTTGGTGTGATTGGCCTTGTGTTGATTCAACAAGGTAAAGGCGCAGATATGGGAGCCTCGTTCGGTGCTGGTGCTTCAAACACAGTGTTTGGTGCTAGCGGCTCAGGTAATTTCTTAACCCGAACAACTGCTATTTTAGCAACCGTATTTTTTGTCATTAGCTTGCTACTTGGTCGTATGTCTACGCACAAGACTGAGTCACAATGGGTAGACCCAACGTTAGGTCAGCCAGTTGTTGAACAAGTTAAGGACGCAGCGAGTGAAGTGCCAGCACCAGCTGGTGATGAAATTCCTCAATAAGCTGCAAGGTTTTGATGCCGAGATGGTGAAATTGGTAGACACGCTAGCATGAGGTGCTAGTGCCTTTGGTGTGAGGGTTCGAGTCCCTCTCTCGGCACCATGTATTTACAAACTTGTAAATCACTTGTTTGCGAGTATAATGCTCAGCAAGTCGGACGCGGGGTGGAGCAGCTTGGTAGCTCGTCGGGCTCATAACCCGAAGGTCGTCGGTTCAAATCCGGCCCCCGCAACCAATCTCTTTCTTTGAATAAGAAATCGAGGGTTGGCAAGTTTGCGTAGTACTAACCACACTACGAGTTAAGGATAGCATTTTTATCTATTCTTAACGTATCAGGGTCCAGCAGCATAAAACCCCGACTATCGGGGTTTTTTGTTATCTGAGTTTTTTAAAAATCTCAGATTGCTGCTTGGTTTTTTGATTGGGCTCTGAGCCCTTTTTTTGTTTCTGGAGTGGTTTAAATGACTGGTTTAGAAAGACAACTTACTGAAATGCTTGAAGCTCCTGTTGAGGCGTCGGGCTATGAGTTGGTTGGATTAGAATTCATTCGAGCAGGCGCGCACTCAACGCTACGCATCTATATTGACCATGAAAATGGCATTAACGTGGACGACTGTGCAGAAGTTAGCCACCAAGTAAGTGCGGTACTAGACGTTGAAGATCCAATTTCTGTTGCTTACAGCCTAGAAGTGTCTTCTCCAGGTTTAGAAAGACCGCTTTTCAAAGCAGCACATTACGAGCAATTTATTGGTCACGAGGTCAGCATCGTTTTGAAAATGGCTGTAGCAAACCGTCGCAAGTGGAAAGGTATTATCCACAGCGTTGATGGCGAAACAGTGACAGTTACTGTTGAAGGCCAGCAAGAAGAGTTTGCTTTAAGTAATATTTCAAAAGCTAACCTGATCCCTAAATTTTAGTTCCCTAAAAAAGTTTAAGCTTAGAGGCTAAATACAATGAGTAAAGAAATTTTAGCGGTAGCAGAAGCGGTATCGAACGAAAAAGCGGTACCTCGTGAGCGTATCTTTGAAGCTCTTGAGATTGCTCTAGCAACTTCTACAAAGAAAAAATACGAAATCGAAATCGACGTACGTGTTGCTATTGACCGTAAAACGGGTGAATTCGTGACTTACCGTCGCTGGTTGGTGGTAGATAATGTTGAAAACCCAACCAAAGAGATCTCTCTAGAAGCTGCACAATATGACGATGAGTCAGTTGAGCTAGGCGATTACGTAGAAGACGAGATCCAATCAGTAACGTTTGACCGTATTACGACTCAAACTGCTAAGCAAGTTATCGTACAAAAAGTTCGTGAAGCTGAGCGTGCACAAATCGTTGAGCAGTTCATTGATAACGAAGGTGACCTAATCACTGGTGTTGTTAAGAAAGTAAACCGCGACACTATCGTACTTGATCTAGGTAACAACGCAGAAGCGGTAATCCTACGTGATGACCAACTTCCTCGTGAAAACTTCCGTCCAGGTGACCGTGTTCGTGGTCTTCTGTACAAGGTTGCTCCAGAAGCGCGTGGTTTCCAACTGTTCATCACTCGCTCTAAGCCTGAAATGCTAGCAGAGCTATTCCGTGTTGAAGTGCCTGAAATTGCTGAAGACATCATCGAGCTTAAAGGCGCGGCGCGTGATCCAGGTTCTCGTGCGAAGATCGCAGTGAAAACTAACGACAAGCGTATTGACCCTGTTGGTGCGTGTGTTGGTATGCGTGGTGCACGTGTACAAGCGGTTTCTGGCGAGCTTGGCGGTGAGCGTATCGATATCGTGCTTTGGGATGATAACCCAGCTCAGTTCGTAATCAATGCAATGGCTCCAGCTGATGTCGCATCTATCATCGTTGATGAAGATGCGCACGCAATGGATATCGCGGTTGAAGCAGATAACCTAGCACAAGCTATCGGTCGTAATGGCCAAAACGTTCGCCTTGCATCTCAGCTCACTGGTTGGGAACTGAACGTAATGACAGTAGCTGATCTTCAGAAGAAACACGCTGAAGAATCACAAGCGTCTATCGAAAACTTCATGAAGTACCTTGATATCGAAGAGGACTTCGCACAGCTACTTGTTGAAGAAGGTTTCTCAACATTAGAAGAAGTTGCTTACGTACCAGTAAACGAGCTACTTGAAGTCGATGGCCTGAATGAAGAGCTAATCGAAGAGCTACGTGGTCGTGCGAAAGATGCACTAACAACAATCGCATTAGCGCAAGAAGAGTCTTTTGAAGGTCTGGAGCCGGCAGAAGATCTACTAGGACTTGAAGGTCTTGAGCGTGAAATGGCATTTAAATTGGCAGCAAAAGGTGTAGCAACACTTGAAGATCTTGCTGACCAAGGCATTGACGATTTAGAAGGTATTGAAGGCCTGACCGAAGAGCGTGCAGGTGAGCTAATTATGGCCGCACGTAACATCTGTTGGTTCGGCGAAGAAGCATAATTCAGCAAGGAGGAAGCGGCATGACACAATTAACAGTTAAAGCACTGAGTGATGAGATTGGTACGCCAGTCGACCGCTTGATTGAACAACTTGCTGACGCTGGCATTAAAAAGGCGAGCTCTGACAATGTTACTGATGAAGAGAAGCAGCAGCTTCTCTCTCATCTGAAAAAAGAACACGGTGATAAGTCTGGTGATTCAGAGCCTACTCGCCTTACGCTACAGCGTAAAACTCGTAGTACACTTAGTGTGAACGCGGGTGGTGGTAAGAGTAAGAATGTTCAGGTTGAGGTGCGCAAGAAACGTACATACGTGAAGCGCAGCACAATTGAAGATGAAGCGAAACGTGACGCTGAAGAAGCGGCAAAACGTGAAGCAGAAGAAGCAGCAAAACGCGCAGCTGAAGAAGCCGCAAAGCGTGAAGCTGAAGAAGCTGCAAAACGTGAAGCTGAAGAAGCTGCAAAACGTGACGCTGAAGAAAAAGCGAAACGTGAAGCTGAAGAAAAAGCGAAACGAGACGTTGATACGAATGCACAACGTGAAGCTGAAGAAAAAGCGAAACGTGATGCTGAAGAGAAAATTAAGCAAGAAGCAGCGCGAAAAGAGGCCGACGAGCTTAAACGTCGTCAGGAAGAAGAAGCTAAGCGTAAGGCTGAAGAGGAAAGTCAGCGCAAGCTTGAAGAAGCTCGCGAATTGGCTGAAAAGAATAAAGAGCGTTGGTCTGCTGCAGAAGAGAAAAAGGGTGATATGGAAGATACAGATTACCATGTAACGACTTCACGATACGCACGTGAAGCGGAAGATGAAGCAGATCGCAAAGAAGAAGCTGGTCGTCGTAAGAAGAAGAAAAAACCTTCTCAAAAGGATGATCAAGCTCGCAATGGTGGTCGTACCCAGCGTGGCGGTAAAGGCGGTCGTAAAGGCAAGCTAGCTAAGCCAACATCAATGCAGCATGGCTTTGATAAGTCAGCAACAGTTGCTAAACAAGATGTTGTGATTGGTGAAACTATCGTCCTATCAGAACTTGCTAACAAGATGTCTGTGAAAGCAACAGAAGTTATCAAAGTGATGATGAAGATGGGCGCAATGGCGACTATCAACCAAGTTATCGATCAAGAAACAGCTCAGCTTGTGGCTGAAGAAATGGGTCACAAAGTTGTTCTTCGTAAAGAGAACGAGCTAGAAGAAGCGGTTCTATCTGACCGTGACACGAATGCAGAAGCTGTTCCTCGTGCTCCAGTTGTAACTATCATGGGTCACGTAGACCACGGTAAAACATCAACACTGGACTACATCCGTCGTACACACGTTGCTTCAGGCGAAGCGGGTGGTATTACTCAGCACATCGGTGCATACCACGTTGAAACTGAAAACGGCATGATCACGTTCCTTGATACTCCTGGACACGCGGCGTTTACTGCAATGCGTGCTCGTGGTGCTCAAGCGACAGATATCGTTGTACTTGTTGTTGCAGCAGATGATGGCGTAATGCCACAGACAGTAGAAGCTATCCAGCACGCGAAAGCGGCAGGCGTACCTTTGATTGTTGCAGTGAACAAGATCGATAAAGAAGATGCTAACCCAGACAACGTTAAGAATGAGCTAGCTCAATACGACGTAATCCCTGAAGAGTGGGGCGGTGAGAACATGTTCGTTCACATCTCTGCAAAACAGGGTACAAACATCGACGGTCTACTAGAAGCAATCCTTCTACAATCTGAAGTTCTAGAACTTACAGCAGTAAAAGAAGGCATGGCATCTGGCGTAGTTGTTGAATCACGTCTAGATAAAGGTCGTGGTCCAGTAGCAACAGTACTTGTTCAGTCTGGTACGCTAAACAAAGGCGATATCGTTCTTTGTGGTCAGGAATACGGTCGTGTTCGTGCTATGCGTGACGAACTAGGTCAAGAAATCACAGAAGCTGGCCCGTCTATCCCAGTTGAGATCCTAGGTCTTTCTGGTGTGCCTGCATCAGGTGACGAAGCAACAGTAGTACGTGACGAGCGTAAAGCGCGTGAAGTTGCAAACTACCGTGCTGGTAAGTTCCGTGAAGTGAAACTTGCTCGTCAGCAGAAATCTAAACTAGAGAACATGTTCTCTAACATGACTGCTGGTGAAGTTGCTGAATTGAACGTAGTTCTGAAAGCAGACGTACAAGGTTCTGTTGAAGCTATCGCAGACTCACTACTTAAACTGTCAACTGACGAAGTTAAAGTGAACATCGTTGGTTCAGGTGTTGGTGGTATTACTGAGACTGACGTAGTACTAGCAGAAGCTTCAAATGCAATCATTCTAGGCTTTAACGTACGTGCTGATGCATCTGCTCGTCGTGCGGTTGAAGCAGCAGCTGTTGACCTACGCTACTACTCAATCATTTACCAATTGATTGACGAAGTGAAACAGGCAATGGGCGGTATGCTTGCTCCAGAATTCAAGCAAGAGATCATTGGTCTTGCTGAAGTACGTGACGTATTTAAGTCACCGAAACTGGGCGCAATCGCTGGCTGTATGGTTACTGAAGGTCTGATTAAGCGTAACAACCCTATCCGTGTTCTACGTGATAACGTTGTTATCTACGAAGGTGAACTAGAGTCACTACGTCGCTTTAAAGATGACGTTCAAGAAGTTAAGAATGGCTACGAGTGTGGTATCGGCGTTAAGAACTACAACGATGTTCGCGTTGGCGACCAAATCGAAGTATTCGAAATCGTTGAAATCAAACGTACTCTAGACTAATTGACTAAGATTACTCATATTGTCTTTGATAGATAAGTAGTAATTGGTTGTTGAATACACCATGGGGGGCTGGCTTAGACCAACCCCCCATTCTTTCTATATAAGAGAAAAGATATGTCAAAAGAATTTAGCCGCACGCAGCGCGTTTCACAGCAGCTGCAAAAAGAACTTGCCATGATCCTGCAGCGTGAAGTTCGTGATTCACGTTTGGGTATGGTTACTATTTCAGATGTTGAAGTATCTCGTGACCTCGCTTATGCAAAAGTATTCGTTACTTTCCTATGTGTAGGTGAGCAAACACCAGAATCATGTCTAGCAGCGCTCCGTGAGCATGAAGTTCATATTCGCATGATGCTAGGTAAGCGTATTCGTCTGCGCCTTACGCCAGAAATTCGCTTCCACTACGACAATACTCTTGTTGAAGGTATGCGCATGTCTAACCTTGTGTCTGAAGTGGTTAGTGCAGATAAACAAAAGCAAAAAGATTCTGGTCGTGAGGACGAAGAATAATGGCTCGTCGTCGTAAAGGTCGTCCAATCAATGGCGTTATCCTGTTAGATAAACCGACAGGTATCTCATCTAATGATGCGTTGCAAAAAGTGAAGCGCATTTACTTTGCTGAAAAAGCGGGTCATACGGGTGCATTGGATCCTCTAGCGACGGGCATGTTGCCGATCTGTTTGGGAGAGGCAACAAAGTTTTCTCAGTTCCTATTGGATTCAGACAAACGCTACCGAGTGATCGCGAAACTGGGTGAACGTACCAACACATCAGATTCTGATGGTGAAGTCGTAGAAACTCGTCCGGTCGATGTGGATCTTGAGAAGCTAGAAGCGTGCATTGACAAATTCCGTGGTGAATCGGATCAAGTACCTTCAATGTTTTCAGCGTTGAAATACCAAGGTAAGCCGTTGTACGAGTATGCGCGTAAAGGTATCGAAGTTCCGCGCGAATCTCGTAAAATCACGGTCTACGAAATCATCCTTCATCGTTTTGAAGGTGATGAAGTCGAGATGGAAGTACACTGTTCAAAAGGTACATACATTCGAACCATCGTCGATGACCTTGGTGAAATGTTAGGCTGTGGCGCTCATGTCACTATGCTTCGCCGTACTGGTGTTGCTAAGTACCCATATGAGAAGATGGTTACGCTTGAGCAACTTAACGAGTTACTGGAGCAAGCACACCGCCAAGAGGTCGCGCCACGTGAGCTTTTGGATCCGCTGCTTATGCCAATGGACACGGCGGTAGAAGATCTACCAGAAGTGAACCTGATACCAGAGCTTGCGGACATGGTTCAACATGGTCAACCGGTTCAAGTAAGTGGTGCTCCTACCGAAGGTTCTCTTCGCCTTACCATGGGAGAAGAGCGCTTATTCATCGGTGTTGGCGAGATGAACAACGACGGAAAAATCGCACCAAAACGTTTGGTGGTTTTTCGTGACGAAGAGTAATTTCGCACTACTTGAAAAATACCGGCCTTAGCGCCGGTATTTTTTATTGCGTGAATGCAGAAACTTCCCTATAATTCGCGCTTCTCGTGTCGGCTGAATCAGAGATTGGCTGGCACAAATATTAACTTACTCTTATTAGGAGAGAATTATGTCTCTGAATGCAGAAACTAAAGCAGCAATCGTAGCAGAATACGCACAATCTGAAGGCGACACTGGTTCACCAGAAGTTCAAGTAGCTCTACTTACAGCTTCTATCAACCACCTACAAGGTCACTTCAAAGCGCACAAAGGCGATCACCACAGCCGTCGTGGTCTTCTACGTATGGTTTCTCGTCGTCGTAAGCTTCTAGATTACCTAAAAGGTAAAAACCTAGCTCGCTACCAAGACCTAATCAAGCGTCTAGGCCTACGTCGCTAATCAGCGACTGCTTAGCAGTTTGTCGAAAAAGGGGCTTTATGCCCCTTTTTTGTTGCCTAAATTTAGCCAAATCATCCTTAAGCCGTTATAATACTGGCGGCTTAATCTTTTGATGCGGTTCTAGATAAGTGAATGGTCACTGTTTAGAACAGTACATCAGATTTTTCACTAAACTCTTTGCATTACAGTCAACCTCGTCGACCAAAAGGTCGCGGCTATTAAAAAGAAATTTGTTTGAGTTTCTTTTCACTAGTCGCGATTCGTAATGCCTTGAGTGTTTATTAACACACCTAAGCGGCTGATTGTCAGCGCGTTTAGAAACAAGGAATAACAATGTTCGAAAAACCAGTTGTTAAAACGTTCCAGTACGGTAACCACACGGTTACTCTAGAAACTGGCGTTATCGCACGTCAAGCTACAGCAGCAGTTATGGTTACAATGGACGATACAGCAGTATTCGTTTCAGTTGTAGGTAAGAAAGAAGCAGTTGCTGGTCAAGACTTCTTCCCTCTAACAGTAAACTACCAAGAGCGTACTTACGCTGCTGGTAAAATCCCTGGTGGTTTCTTCAAGCGTGAAGGTCGTCCATCTGAAGGCGAAACGCTAACAGCTCGTCTAATCGACCGTCCAATCCGTCCGCTATTCCCGGATGCATTCAAAAACGAAGTACAAGTTATTGCTACGGTTGTTTCTGTAAACCCTGATGTTCAACCAGATATCCCAACAATGATTGGTACGTCTGCGGCACTAGCTATCTCTGGTATTCCATTTAATGGTCCTATCGGTGCAGCACGTGTTGGTCACATCGACGGTCAACTTGTTCTTAACCCAAGCCAAACTGAACTAGATGCATCTCGTTTGGATCTTGTTGTTGCGGGTACAGAGTCTGCAGTACTGATGGTTGAGTCAGAAGCTGACAACCTAACTGAAGAAGAAATGCTAGCAGCGGTTGTTTACGGTCACGATCAACAACAAGTTGTGATCAACGCAATCAACGAATTTAAAGCTGAAGTGGCAACTCCAGCTTGGGATTGGGTTGCTCCAGAAGAGAACACAGTACTTAAGAACAAGATTGCTGAACTAGCAGAAGCTAAGCTTGTTGAAGCTTACCAAATCACTGAGAAGATGGCTCGTTACGAACGTATCCACGCGATCGCAGCAGAAGTTAATGAAGTGCTACTAGCTGAAGATCCAGAAGCGGACACGAAAGAAATCCACACTATCTTCCATGACCTAGAGAAGACAGTTGTACGTCGTAGCATCATCGCGGGTAACCCACGTATCGATGGTCGTGAGAAAGACATGGTTCGTGCGCTAGACGTACGTACTGGTATTCTTCCACGTACTCACGGTTCTGCTCTATTCACTCGTGGTGAAACTCAGGCGATCGTTACAGCAACTCTTGGTACGCAGCGTGACGCGCAAATCATTGATGAGCTGACAGGTGAGCGTAAAGATCACTTCCTACTACACTACAACTTCCCTCCATACTGTGTAGGTGAAACTGGTTTTGTAGGTTCTCCAAAGCGTCGTGAAATCGGCCACGGTAAACTAGCTAAGCGTGGTATCGCAGCAGTAATGCCATCTGTTGACGAGTTCCCATACACAGTTCGTGTTGTATCAGAAATCACTGAATCTAACGGTTCATCTTCAATGGCTTCTGTATGTGGTACTTCTCTGGCTCTTATGGATGCTGGTGTGCCAATCAAGTCTTCTGTTGCGGGTATCGCAATGGGTCTTGTTAAAGAAGGCGACGATTTCGTTGTTCTTTCTGACATCCTTGGTGACGAAGACCACCTAGGTGACATGGACTTTAAAGTAGCAGGTACTAACACTGGTGTTACTGCACTTCAAATGGACATCAAGATCGAAGGTATCACTAAAGAAATCATGCAAATTGCGCTTAACCAAGCACAAGGTGCACGTAAGCACATCCTTTCTGTAATGGATGAAGCGATTTCTGGTGCTCGTGATGATATCTCTGAGTTTGCTCCGCGTATTCATACAATGAAGATCAGCGCTGAGAAGATCAAAGACGTTATCGGTAAAGGTGGTGCAGTTATCCGTGCTCTAACTGAAGAGACAGGTACAACTATCGAAATCGAAGACGACGGCACGATCAAAATTGCAGCGACTGAAGGAGCAGCAGCGAAAGAAGCGATCCGTCGCATTGAAGAGATCACTGCTGAAGTTGAAGTTGGCCGTATCTACACTGGTAAAGTGGCACGTCTGGCGGACTTTGGTGCATTCGTAACAGTACTTCCAGGTAAAGATGGTCTAGTGCATATTTCTCAAATCGCAGAAAAACGTGTTGAGAAAGTGTCAGACTACCTAACTGAAGGTCAGGAAGTTCAAGTTAAAGTTCTTGAAATCGACCGTCAGGGACGTGTACGTCTAAGCATGAAAGAAGCAGTAGAAAAGCCAGCTGAAGAAGCAGCGGCTGAAGCACCTGCTGCTAAAGACGAGTAATCTAATACTCGACTTTCGGTCTTTTATTAGCTTAAGGGCCTGAAAGCATGCTATAAAAGGGGAGCAATTTTGCTCCCCTTTTTTTGTTTTGTTTCGAGGCGTTTACCCTCAGGTGAGGCAATTTATTCTACTATTGCATATAAAGATAAGGCATAAGAGAAACAGACTCGGAGCAGTCCAAATTAGGAGTATCAATTAGTGAAATGGTTTCAAACCGCAAGTTTATGTGTTGCTATCGCGCTGACCGGTTGTGCAAATACTTCTCAGCAATCGGCCATGCAGTGGGTTTACCCACCAATGGCGGTACCTCTGCAACCTAGCGTGCAGCAAGAGGTGCAAATTGCGCGTTTATCTCAGCTTCTTCAACGCCCTGATCTGAGTGATGAAGTTCGTGCAAAAATGCACTATGAGCGCGGCAATTACTATGACAGTGTTGGCTTACGTGACCTTGCTCGTTTGGATTTCAACCAATCTTTACAATTGAACCCCGCTCAACCTGATATCTTCAATCTATTAGGGGTTTACTTTACTCAGGTTGGAGAGTTTGATGCCGCTTATGAAGCCTTTGATTCAACCTTAGAGCTGGCTCCTGATAACACGTATGCCGAAAGAAACCGTGCCATCGCATTGTATTATGGCGGCCGGATTGAACTCGCTCTGGAAGACATGAATAAGCACTACGAAGAGATGCCAAGCGATCCATTTCGTGCGTTGTGGCTTTACATCATTGAAGCTGAACAGGATCCGGAGCAAGCAAAAGCGAATCTGAAGAAGCACTATAAACGAGATCGAAGTGAAGAGTGGGGATGGGTCTTAGTGGCCATTATGCTGCGTGACGTTTCAGATGAGCAAGCGCTGAAATTGATCATGGATGGTACACGAGAAAACTACCGTCTTGCTGAGCGACTCACGGAGACTTACTTTTATTTAGGGAAGCGTCATCAGTTGCAAGGCGATTTGGCGAGTGCAATATCACTGTATAAATTGGCGATATCCTTCAACGTTTATGATTACGTGGAGCACCGGTACTCATTTCTCGAGTTAGCTCAGATTTATGAGCGTTTGCAGCAGGACAGGATGGCTAAGCTGAAAGCTGAGCAACAACCAGATAACTAGTCTAAAGCCGCTCACTGAGCGGTTTTTTGATGCTGGTGTGATTCGACGAATGTTCTTTTCCGGTAAGTAAAGGCGAGTGTCTTCTCTGGTTAGTCTTACGTGATTAGAACTCATCTCGTTTCCTGTTCGTGTTTTGTTATACATGTTTTTGTCCAGATAGAACAAAATAATTATTAATATTAATTAGTTAGCTTTGCTAACTGCTGGTGGTTGTTATGCAAGGCTCGATATATAGACAGTTTTGGAAGTACACGATTCCAACCGTTGCTGCCATGTTGGTGAATGGTTTGTATCAAGTGATCGACGGCATTTTTATTGGCCGCTATGTTGGTGCTGATGGGCTGGCTGGAATCAACGTAGCGTGGCCTGTGATTGGGACAATCTTAGGCGTCGGTATGATGGTTGGCGTCGGCACGGGGGCTCTTGTTTCCATCAAGCGTGGTGAACAAGACCAATACGGTGCCAAACGCATTTTATCTACCGGGTTATTATTACTCGCCGCATTAATGCCAGTCGTTGCTGCGGTTCTTTTCTACTTTGCGGACGATTTTATTCGTTGGCAAGGGGCGCAAGGTCAAGTATACGAGCTCGGTCTACAGTACTTACAAATATTGATTGTGTCGTGCATATTCACGCTTGGATCGATCGCTGCGCCATTTTTATTGAGAAACGATGATAGCCCTAACTTAGCCACGATACTGATGGTGACAGGTGCTGCGATAAACATCTCGCTAGATTATGTCTTTATTGCTTGGTTGGGGTGGGAGTTGACAGGTGCTGCCATTGCAACTGCGTTGGCACAGATGGTCGTGACGGTTCTTGGTATTGGTTACTTCTTCAGTTCTAAAGCCAAGCTGCGCTTACATTTTAGCGATCTGCAAGTACAGCTTGATATTGTGCCTAAGGTCGTGATGATCGGAAGCTCGAGCTTTTTTATGTACGCTTACGGCTCGATCATGGTGGCACTGCATAATTCGTTGTTTGCTCAATATGGTAGTGCGTTATTGATCGGTGCGTATGCGATTCTCGGTTATATCGTCACGGTTTATTTCTTAGTTGCAGAGGGCATTGCTAATGGCATGCAGCCTCTGGTGAGCTATAACCATGGGGCGCGTAATCCGCAAAATATTCGTAAGCTGCTAAAGATAGCCATGGGCACCGCGGTGCTGGGAGGCTTTGCTTTTGTTTCCTTGTTGAATGTTTTCCCTTATGAGGTCGTTTCGGTCTTTAATAGCTCGGATCAGCAGTTAATTGAAAGTGCAGTGATGGGTATCCGCTTTCACATGTTTGCCTTGTTCTTAGATGGTTTCTTAATGGTCTCGGCCGCGTATTATCAGTCGATGAATAAAGGCAGTAAGGCGATGTTCATTACAGTTGGTAATATTATGGTTCAGCTACCATTTCTGTTTATCATGCCTAAAATATTCGGCGTGGTGGGGATTTGGATTGCCTTCCCATTGTCTAACATTGCGTTAAGTTTGGTGGTAATGAGTATGTTGTGGCGTGATGTGAAGAAGTTGCTTAGTGAGAGCCCAGTTGAACCTAGCATGCAATCGTCTTGACAGAAACAAGCAAAATAAAGCGAGGCATTGACCTCGCTTTATTTATATCTAGAGTCAGATATTTTTGACGTCCAGACCGGCTAGTTGGTGCCAGTAACCATTGCATTGACGGTCTTCGAGTTTCTGAGGTTTTTCGCCCTGTTCATTGGCACGGAATTGATCTAATTCCGATAGAGTGCTGATACCAAGTGGGCTAAGTCGTACCACATCCACTAATCCCTGCATGCCAGGTAAGTCATTGATTAAGTTGTAGCAGTAACCAGACTGAGTTTGGATACCATTAAGGTTGAAAACTTCCTGGCCCTCTTGGCTGCTTACCTGAATGCCTGTCGGGTACTTAATGCAGCAGGTCTCGCAATCGTCTTTTGCACGGTTTTCAGCGCGCGCCGTAAAGCAACGAGCCGAGTAGGCCAGTGGCAGATAGCCATGGCTGAACACTTCCACTTCAAATTTATTGCGGATACCAAGACTCTCACATTGCGCTAATGTATCACGTAACCAATCACGCGACAGTTCCACAGGCATACACCAGCGCGTCATACCCTGTTTGAGGAATAGGTTCAGTGTATGGGCATTGTAGGTATTAATCGCCGGGCCAACAACAAACGGCACTCGGTGCTCTGAGGCTAGCTGAACCGCAGAAACATCATTGGCCTCAATCGCGAAATCACCATTATCGATGTATTTCTTCATGATGTTGACTTCACTTGGTGCTTCCAGCAACGCCATGGTTGATAGCACGACCTGTTTACCCGCAGCGGAGAGTTCTTTTGCGATATCAAACCAATGGGCTGGTTTCATTTCTCGTCGTTTAGAGCAGACCGTTTCACCTAGATAGATGATGTCCGCGGTACTCTCTTTTGCTTCCTGATAGAACGCTTCCACATCTTGTTTTGGCCAGAAATAGAGTAATGGACCAAGTGCGTATTTCATTGAATTTTCCATTTTTACCTCTACTGCCATTGGCGGTGATAAGCGCCTAATGTGGTTTGCGTGCCTTCTGATACGTTAGCTAACGTTGCATTCCAGGCTTCTTCCACTTGGTACGCGGCGGGGTTTGCCTGATAACGGTCAATCGCAGCTCGCCAAGTGCGAGTTACTTGTTCTACGTAAGCAGGGCTTCGCTGACGGCCTTCAATTTTTACTGACGCAACATTGGCTGCAAACAGTTCCGGAAGCATAGACAGTGTATTCAGGCTGGTTGGCTCTTCCAGTGCGTGGTAGCGCTTTTTCTCACCTTCGATTTCCGCTTCAAAGCGGCCTTTACATAAGGTCGGATAACCCGCGTTTTCCCCTTCGCTGTAACGGTCAATCAGAATGTTATTGAGTCGCGATTCCAAACCTTGCTCGGTCTCTTGCCAGCGTACGTATTTTGCTGGTGAGCAAGCGCCAACGGTATTCGGTGATTCACCCGTCATGTACGACGATAAATAACAGCGGCCTTCAGACATGATGCATAAACTACCAAAGGCAAACACTTCTAGCTCTACATCGCTTGTGATATTACGCGATAACTGTTTAACCTGATGAATAGACAGGACTCGTGGCAGTACGACACGTTTAACGTTGAAATTCTGTTTATAGAACTCAATGGCTGCCACATTGGTGGCTGAGGCTTGTACTGAGAGATGAAGCTCTAACTCTGGGTATTTTCGCGCCGCATACTCCAATACCGCGATGTCAGCGACGATAAGAGCATCAACGCCCAATGATGCGGCGTTGTCTACGGCATTTGTCCAGCGTTCAAAACCATTTGGATGGGCAAATGTGTTGAGCGCTACGTGGATTTTTTTGTTGCGGTCGTGAACGTATTGCACCGCTTTCTCTAGCTTCTTGCCATGAAAGTTTAATCCAGCAAAGTGACGTGCATTGGTATCGTCTTTAAAGCCGATGTACACGGCATCTGCGCCACAATCAATAGCAGTCTTTAATGCAGGCAGGTTGCCCGCAGGACACAAGAGTTCCATATGCTCATAATCATTGAGAAAAAGGTGTTCGCATTTTATGAAGGATTATGAATAGCAAAATTGACCTAAGTTAGGTTTAGCTCAATAAACTCAATATTTACTCTTTGGGAGTAACGAGTTAATTCTTGTGACGACGATTTTGTACAAAGAGCTCTTCAATTTCGTGTTTAGGTTGCGGGCGGTAAAAGTGGAAGCCCTGAATCGAGTGACATTGCAGGTTTGAAAGCAACGTCGCTTGCTGATGGGTTTCGACCCCTTCCGCGACCACGGATAAATCTAAGGATTTACCCAGGTTGATGATGTTTTCGATAACGGTTACTTGTTTAGGCAGTGTGTCAATATCACTAATAAAAGCGCGGTCTATTTTGAGCTCATCAATAGGGAAGCGGGCTAAGTAAGAGAGAGACGAGTACCCGGTTCCAAAGTCATCAATCGACAGGGCAAATCCCAGCTTTTTGATGGCGTTTAACATTTGCAATGTATGTTCACTGTCGCTCATTACGGCGCTTTCTGTTAGCTCAAACGTAATACAGCTTGGATCCAGCTCTGTCGTGCGCAGTAACTTTTCCATAAAGTCGATAAGTTGTGGGTTGCCAAACTGCTCGGGAGATAAGTTAATCGCGACACGCCCTGGCAATACACTTTGCTGCTTCCAGCGTTTTACTGTATTGAAAACATCACGCATCACCACTCGTCCAAGATGCTCGATCAACCCAGCTCGTTCGGCGACAGGAATGAATGCACCAGGGCTAATATAGCCTTCGACAGGGTGTTTCCAGCGCACCAGTGCTTCTGCACCGTTGATACTGAAATCGCGCGCGTTTACTTTTGGTTGATACCAGACTTCCAAACCATTTTGCTGAAGTGCTTTTTGTAGCTCAATTTCCAGCCACAAACGCATGCGCGCTTCTTTATTCATTTGATCGTTGAATTTGATCAGTCGGTTTCGCCCGCGATCTTTCGCCTCGTACATCGCAGTATCGGCGTTTTGCAGTAAAATTCGGGCATCTTGGCCATCTTCTGGATAGCGGACACTGCCAATTGAACAAGCAAGACGTTTACTAAAGTGATGTAGATCGAAAGGCTGGTTGATCAGAGAAATAATGCGATCCGACAGAATTTCAGCCATTCGTGCATTTTCAGGCTCCGGTAACAGAATACCGAATTCATCACTCCCCAGGTGCCCAAGAATTGCCTGACTTGGTAATAATCGCTTCAGGCGTGCTGAGACCTCTTGGATCACTTTGTCACCAATATGATGGCCCAGTGAATCGTTGATATTTTTAAAGTTATCGATATCCAGATAGAAGAGCAGTAGTGGTGTCTGCTTTTTGATCAGTTGTTCCAGGCGTTTAGTAAAACCAAAACGGTTGTACAACTTGGTCAGGGAGTCAATATTCGCATCTTCACCCAAAGACGCCGATAAATTCTTGGGTGCATTGTCGGCATCCTGAATCAAAATGATTTGTGAGGCACTACCCAGAATGGCCGTTGAATCAGCATGAAGCTGTACTTTACGCTCAAACCCACATCGCGCGCTGGTTAGGCAAATAAAAGGTTTGTCAGAAATCAGTGTACTTAAAGGGTGGCCGAAGACTTTTTTAGTATTTTCATCAATGAACAAACGGCTAAGCTTTTCGCCAAGCAGATCATGCGGTGAGTTTATCCCGAGCAACCTTGCCGATGCTGGATTCGCCGAAATAATCACATCTTCTTCGATAAGTAATAAACCATCGGGCAAAAGTTGGGTGAGTTTGGCAAACTTGCTCTCGGACTCTTCTAGGGAGCGGACAAGAATTTGTTTCTCTGAGGTATCGACAGCATGAAAAACCACATGCCGGATTTCATTACCCTCATATACAGGCGACAAACTAAAATGCAGGCTGGTTTCTAGATCCGTTTCATCCAGAGTAATCTCGGCTTCTATATGCGTACCATCAAAAGCACGTTGATAATAAGGCGCCAGCTTTTTATAGAACTGCTCTCCCAAAACGTGGACATCGTTGAGTCCAATGATCTCTGCATTACTCAATCCGGCGATATCACAATAGCGATCACTCACCATTCGATAATTGTGTTTTTTATCAAGGATGGCGAAAAAGAAAGGGCTATTTGAGGTTAGCGTGGCAAACCAATGTTGTAATTGCTGGGAAGGCATTAGGTTGTTACCGATCTCCGATGAGCCAGATTGCTCGCCCGTTTTAAACGTGCTAGTTGAAAAAAGTCGCTACGGTGACGTTCAACGAGTTAACCGACCACCATTCGTTAAGTCATTGACTTATTTGAATTGCGTTGTTAATTGCCACCAAAATACGGTCGTTCACTATAACTTTGAAAATAGAGTTGTTAAAGCGTTTATCTCATTGTTCTCATCAATAATACACGTAAGGTCAAAAAACGAAGCATTTTTGGTCATCTGAAAACAAGCTGTTTATTGATGCATAACAGGAATCAGTTTCACACAATTGCTTAATATGATCGCCCTGATGATAAAGTAACGGATAATGAACGTGTTAAACAAGATTCGCAGTCAACTAGTCAAGAACGCAGCCAATATCTTGCGCTCTCCAGTCCAGTTATTACCTCAAACGGTTCAGAAAAAAGCCCTACTTGAAGGTCTTAAAATGATATTCAAAGAGGCGCTGGAAGATGGCGATTTTGAATTTCTGGAAGATAAGTGGTTAAAAGTTGCGATTAAAGACTTGAATTTAGCATGGTACATCAGCTATCAAGATGAAAACTTGCTTGTTGCTGAAAAACCAGTTCAGGAAGATGTGAGTTTTAGTGGTAATCTAAACGACCTAGTATTAATTGCTGGTCGTAAAGAAGACCCTGACACGTTGTTCTTCCAACGTCGCCTTTCTATTGAAGGGGACACTGAGCTTGGCTTAGAAGTGAAAAACTTAATGGACAGTGTGGACTTAGAGCAGTTACCAAAAGCCATGCAAGTCGCTCTGAATCAATTGGCGGATTTTGTCCAAAAAGGGGTTCAAGAGCCTGCACAACAACCCGGAGTAGCGAATGCTTATTCGAACTGAAGCCCCTGCGGACATTCTAACCATTGACCGCTTATTGAAACACGCTTTTCCAACTGACGCAGAAGCTAATTTAGTGATGCGTTTACGTGAAAATGGCAAGCTGACCTTGTCATTGGTGGTGTGTACGGATGAGGGGGAAGTTATTGGTCATGCTTTATTTAGCCCAGTTACCTTAAATGGTGAAGATTTGTCATGGCAAGGACTCGCGCCATTAGCGGTACACGAAGACTATCGACGTCAGGGTATCGGAGCCGAGTTGATCAAAGAAGGCTTCGACTCTTTGCGTGATTTTGGTTATCCGGTATGTGTTGTACTTGGCTCGCCAGATTACTATGCTCGTCAGGGCTTTAAAGCTTGTGATGAGATGGGGTTTGAATGCGCATGGGAAGTGCCTCAAGGTGCGTTCCGTATTGCTGAAGTTGTTGAAGGCCAATGTGCAGGACGTTCTGGTCGCATTGATTATTCGCCTGAGTTCGACGACTTATAAGCATCTGAGCAGCTGGTGGTTATGAACCGGCTGCTTTTACAATCGCTGTAGTAAATCGCAAAGTGATGGCTTTGCTATACGTATTAACGTCGAATTCTAGTTAAATCTTTTCCTTTCTTTTTATTTCCCTTATTCCTTCATCGATACATCCAATGTCTTTGGTTGTTAGGTATCGTCACTATAATTTGATAGTATTGCCTGGTTCAAACAGGTGACGAAAAATGTCGATTAACGAGAAACAGTACTTACATGAAATGGGAATCAGCACTTGGGAGTTGATTCATCCAGATAGGTTAGCGGGCTATCAATCACCAATGATTGATCTGCCAAGTGCTTGCAAGCTTCTACTGGTTTCCCCAGTCTGTCCTGTGAATGAGTCAGCGATCCTATTCGAGAAAATACTTAAGAGTATGAAGTTAACCCTCGATCAAGCCATGCATCTGGAACCTGAACGCTTCTCTTTACTAGGAGAGCATCAGTTGGAGTGGGTATGGTTTGCCGGGTGTGATGTGAATGGGGATTCAAACATCAAGCAACTCACTTCACCATTACTTCAGGACATTGATGGGAACAACGAACAAAAAAGAGCACTTTGGCAGCAAATTTGTTCTTATTCGTAATGCTGATAAAAGCTCTGGTGTGCGATACGAATCTAAGGCGTATCACTAGCTAAGCATTAAATAGGTTAAATCATGACGATTGAAATTATTCCGATGTGTGACGCGCATTTGGAACAGGTTTGGCAAATCGAACAGCAAGCGCATTCTCACCCTTGGGCTGAGTCATTAGTTCGTGACTTATCAAGCCGAGGTGCTTGTCACCATGTGATGGTAGAAGGTGACTCGGTCCTTGGTTATTTTTATGCTCAGAACATTGTCGGAGAAGTAACACTGCTGAATATTGCGGTCGATCCTTCGCAACAAGGCAAAGGCCATGGTCAAAAATTGCTGGATGCATTTCTATATCACTGTGAGCAAGTAAAAGCAGAAAGTGCTTGGCTGGAAGTGAGAGAAAATAACCACGCAGCCATCCATATTTATGAACAAGCGGGGTTTAATGAATTGGACCGCCGTTATAACTATTACCCTGCCAAAACAGGGAATGGTAAAGAAGATGCGATCATCATGAGTTATATCTTCTTCCATTAGTTACCCACAGACTTCATTCGGGATGTTGCCCCTAGAGCAATCAGTTGCCCCTAAAGCGATCTGTTGCCCCTAAAGCAATAATAAGCGAGAATACCGCGCAAAATTGAATCTAAAATGTGTGTTTGTTTTTCAGGCAAGCATGCAGACATCAAAGAAGACCAGTTTCATGTCAAATACACCTTTTCTAGGCGAAGTCTCTAAACGTAGAACATTCGCTATTATTTCTCACCCGGATGCGGGTAAAACAACCATTACCGAAAAAGTACTTTTATTCGGAAACGCGATCCAAAAAGCAGGTACCGTTAAAGGTCGTGGTAATGCTCAGCATGCTAAATCTGACTGGATGGAAATGGAAAAGGAACGTGGTATCTCGGTCACCACTTCTGTGATGCAGTTTCCTTACAACGATTGTCTGGTTAACCTACTGGATACTCCGGGGCACGAAGACTTCTCTGAAGATACTTACCGTACATTAACCGCGGTTGACTCTTGTTTGATGGTTATCGATGCAGCGAAAGGTGTCGAGGATCGTACTCGTAAACTGATGGAAGTTACGCGTCTTCGTGATACACCAATTGTCACCTTCATGAACAAACTTGACCGTGACGTTCGCGATCCAATGGAAGTTTTGGACGAAGTTGAAAACGAACTGGGCATGATGTGTGCGCCAATTACCTGGCCGATTGGCTGTGGTAAAGAGTTTAAAGGTGTGTATCACATTCACCGTGACGAGACGATTCTTTACGAATCTGGCCATGGCCATGAGATTCAGGAAGTTCGCATCATCAAAGGTTTGGATAACCCAGAACTGGATGAAAAAGTTGGTGCAGATCTAGCTGAAAGCGTACGTGAAGAGATTGAACTCGTAATGGGTGCTTGTCCAGAGTTCGAACTGGAATCATTCCTGACTGGTGAGCTAACACCAGTTTACTTCGGTACGGCATTAGGTAACTTCGGTGTTGACCACATGTTGGATGGTTTGACAGAGTGGGCGCCTGCGCCGAAAACGCGTCAAGCGGTTGAGCGTGAAGTTGAAGCGACAGAAGAGAAGTTTTCTGGTTTCGTATTTAAGATTCAGGCAAACATGGATCCAAAACACCGTGACCGTATCGCCTTTATGCGTATCGTATCGGGTACTTACACTCAAGGCATGAAGATGAACCACGTTCGTCTAGGCAAACAAGTAAGTATCTCTGATGCGGTAACCTTCATGGCTGGTGACCGTTCACGTGCAGAACACGCTTACGCTGGTGATATTATCGGTCTGCATAACCACGGTACTATCCAGATTGGTGATACCTTCACGCAAGGTGAATCACTTAAGTTCTCTGGTATCCCGAACTTTGCACCGGAATTGTTCCGTCGTATTCGTCTGAAAGATCCACTAAAACAGAAGCAGCTGCTGAAAGGTTTGGTTCAGTTGTCTGAAGAAGGTGCGGTACAGGTGTTCCGTCCACTGCAAAACAACGATCTTATCGTTGGTGCGGTTGGTGTGCTTCAGTTTGATGTGGTTGTGGCTCGTCTGAAGTCTGAATACAACGTAGAGGCAATCTACGAAGGCGTAAACGTGGCAACGGCTCGTTGGGTTGAGTGTGGCGACGCGAAGAAACTTGACGAATTCCAACGTAAGAATCAGAGCAACTTAGCACTCGATGGTGGTGACAACTTAACGTACATCGCGCCGACAATGGTTAACCTAAACTTGGCGAAAGAGCGCTTCCCGGATGTTGACTTCCGTGCGACTCGCGAGCACTAATCGACGTTAACTGAAGCTCGCTTACACCGCGACTGGATTTTAAAACGCCCTTGGCTATAGACTTAGTCAAGGGCGTTTTTATATCAGCAGAAATGATTTGGATTGGACGATATCCATTAAAGTTAATAAGTGATTAGAGATAGAGGAGTAAACATGAATTGGTTGAAAAGAGGCATTAAGCGCTACGACGATTGGTGCAAAGAGATGGGGCTCACGCCGGATCAAAAACGCAGTTGTGTGCCTTATAGAAAAGATCCAGCTCATCAGAGTGAGGAGCCAAACGCAGCACCGAAATCTGCCGAGAGCAATAGAAAGTCACAAGATGAAGCTCTTTGATACGCACTGTCATTTTGATTTTGACGTGTTTCAGGATGATTTTGAGCACAACCTAGCTCTTGCTCAAGAACAAGGGGTGAGCCGAATCCTGATACCCTCAGTCGGACCTTCAAACTGGTTACGCATTCAAACCTTAGCCGAGAAATACTCACACTTATACTATGCGCTCGGGTTCCATCCGTATTTTCTGGAAGAGAACTTTGAGCAGCACCTTGCTGAACTGGAACTTTATCTCAAACAAAAAACGCCACAGTGCATTGCAATAGGAGAGTGCGGATTAGACTTTGCGATTGACGTCGATCCTCAGTTGCAAGAAAAGGTGCTTGAAACTCAATTTGAGCTCGCCAGACGTTTCGACCTTCCGGTCATTTTACATAGCCGAAAAGCACACAATCGACTTATTCAAATGGTCAAAGCGGCGAAGCTACCTAAAGGCGGTGTCGTACATGCTTTTGCTGGTAGCTATCAGCAAGCGATGGAGTGGGTCAGATTAGGTTTTTTCATCGGTGTAGGGGGAACGATCACCTACCCACGAGCCCAAAAAACCCGCGACGCAATTCAAAAATTAGCCCTAGAAAACCTACTTATCGAAACAGACGCTCCAGATATGCCTATACTTGGATATCAGGGGCAGCCCAACCACCCGGCGAAACTCATTCATGTATTAAATGTGCTCGTAGAGTTGCGTAGAGGAGAAAAGCAATCGATTGCGTCGCAACTGTGGAAAAATAGCAATTTTGCCTTCTCAATATGTGAATAGAATTCAAAGAAACTGTTTAGATTCGAAAACGTTTTCCTTTTTATTGTGAGTTCTATCACAAAGATTAGTGAATCAATAATGAATCTTATGGGAAAGTGTGAGGGCGGCATTACTTTAATTGATGATGCATGAGTATAATTGCCCCGCTTTTATAGCTCCATTTTGTTACACGCCAATAAATAACTTATAAGGAAGTCATAAACTATGAGCCTGTTTATGAGCCTGGTTGGTATGGTTGTGCTACTTGCTATCGCACTAGCATTCTCATCTAACCGCAAAGCTATCAACTTTAGAACTGTGGGTGGTGCATTCGCTATCCAATTCGCATTAGGTGCATTTGTTCTTTATGTACCTTGGGGCCGTGATCTACTAAACGGTTTCTCTAGTGGTGTATCTAACGTTATCAACTACGGTAACGATGGTTCATCATTCCTGTTCGGTGGTCTTGTTTCTAACAAGATGTTCGAAGTATTCGGTGGCGGTGGTTTCATCTTCGCATTCCGTGTTCTTCCTACACTGATCTTCTTCTCTGCTCTGATCTCAGTTCTGTACTACATTGGCGTTATGCAATGGGTTATCAAGATTCTTGGTGGTGCACTACAGAAAGCGCTTGGTACTTCTCGTGCAGAATCAATGTCAGCAGCAGCTAACATTTTCGTAGGTCAAACTGAAGCGCCACTTGTGGTTCGTCCATTCGTTCCAAAAATGACTCAATCAGAGCTATTCGCGGTAATGTGTGGTGGTCTAGCTTCTGTTGCTGGTGGTGTACTAGCGGGTTACGCATCAATGGGTGTACCTCTAGAATACCTAGTTGCAGCATCATTCATGGCAGCACCTGGTGGTCTACTATTCGCTAAAATTCTTCACCCTGAAACCGATCAGCCTCATGAAAGTATCGAAGAGGCAATGGACGGCGGTGACGACAAACCTGTTAACGTAATCGACGCGGCAGCGGGCGGTGCAGCTTCTGGTCTACAACTAGCACTAAACGTAGGTGCAATGCTAATCGCATTCGTAGGTCTGATTGCTCTTGTTAACGGTATGCTAGGCGGCATCGGTGGTTGGTTCGGTATGCCTGAGCTGACTCTTGAGCTAATCCTGGGTTACGCGTTCTCTCCACTAGCATTCCTAATCGGTGTTCCATGGGCTGAAGCAGTAACTGCTGGTTCATTCATCGGTCAGAAAATTGTAGTGAACGAATTCGTTGCATACTTGAACTTCACGCCTTACATCGGTGAAAACGCTCAAGTAATCGCAGCAACTGGTGAAGTAATGTCTGAGAAGACTACGGCTATCATCTCATTTGCACTGTGTGGCTTCGCGAACCTTTCTTCTATCGCGATCCTACTAGGTGGTCTGGGTGGTCTAGCGCCAAGCCGTCGTCCAGATATCGCTCGCATGGGTGTTAAAGCAGTACTAGCTGGTACGTTGTCTAACCTAATGGCAGCGACAATTGCAGGCTTCTGCTTAAGCCTAGCAGCTCTGTAATTTAGAACTGGTTTTTAATATATAGACGCCATATTAAATCATGCCCTGTAGCAAGAAATTGCTGCGGGGCTTTTTTCGTTTTCAGGGCTGAAAATTTTTAGTGCGTCAAATGTAAGGGGTCTTAACTGACGGACTAGAGAATAGAAACCTGGAAATTTTGAGATACAAACCGTTTGCGCTCTATTTGGTGCTACAGTTTTGCGATGAATATCTATAATGTAGACATCACAAGGTGGATACAACCTAATCGATGGGTAAATGAATTACCCTGAAATATTAGATCTCAACGGCATTTTGTTGGGGAGATATGATATTAAAGACACCGCAATCATAGATTGTTGTGCCATAGGCCAAATTGGTACTGTGCGGTGACAAGGATAGCAATTGGCATAAGAAATTTTCGCTGTATATGCCGAGTCTTCATGGAACCAAGTCCGTTCATAAATAGACTGCTGAGTCATTTTTTACACAATCTCAACTCGTTGATTATAGTTAGAGTTGCGATGTAAGGCTGAGTAGTGAATTTTTTGAATATTGATCGGAGATAGAAATGAGCGATTTAAAAGCAGCAGCACTACGTGCACTAAAACTTATGGATCTAACTACGCTGAATGATGACGACACTGATGCAAAAGTGATCTCACTATGTCATGACGCGAAAACAGCAGTAGGCAACACGGCTGCAATCTGTATTTACCCTCGCTTTATTCCTATTGCTAAGAAGACACTTCGTGAGCAAGGCACACCAGAAGTTCGCATTGCTACCGTGACTAACTTCCCACACGGAAACGACGACATCGAGATCGCAGTTGCTGAAACTAAAGCAGCGGTTGCTTACGGTGCAGACGAAGTTGACGTAGTGTTCCCATACCGTGCACTAATGGCGGGCGATGAGAAAGTGGGCTTTGAACTGGTTAAGCAATGTAAAGAAGCTTGTGGTGACATTCTTCTTAAAGTGATCATCGAAACGGGTGAACTAAAAGAAGAAGCGCTAATCAAAAAAGCTTCACAAATCTGTATCGAAGCGGGTGCAGACTTTATTAAAACTTCAACAGGTAAAGTGCCTGTGAACGCAACACCAGAATACGCTCGAATGATGCTAGAAGTAATTCGTGATATGGGTGTAGCAGAAACAGTAGGTTTCAAACCTGCTGGTGGTGTGCGTACTGCAGAAGACGCAGCGGCTTATCTGGCAATGGCAGATGAAATCTTAGGTGATAACTGGGTTGATGCTCGTCACTACCGTTTCGGTGCATCAAGCCTGCTAACTAACCTGTTAAATACATTAGAAGTAACAGACGAAACGGCTGATCCAACAGCGTACTAACATACCCGTCATATTTGACGCTGCAGCGTTGTTGACTGTGTAAGTTCACCGGAGCGCCGGCCGCCCTAATCACATAGAAAACCTATGCTCATAGGGCTGAACTTACTTGTCGCCTAGCTGCAACGCCAACTATTTAGGGTATGACGAATAAAAACTTAACGTCTGTTTTAAATTTAGGGTGGTGGAACATCGCCCTCTGTTTTACCTCTGTCCTACTTTGACCACAGCTTTCATCGAGCTTGGGAGGCACTAATGTATTTACCGCAAGAAATCATTCGTAAAAAACGTGACGGCGAAGTTCTTTCTGCTGACGAAATCAACTTCTTTATTCAAGGCGTAGCAAATAACACAGTATCTGAAGGTCAGATAGCGGCATTTGCTATGACTATTTTCTTCAATGAAATGACCATGGATGAGCGTATTGCCCTGACTTGTGCAATGCGCGATTCAGGCATGGTTATCGACTGGAGCCACATGAACTTTGGCGGCCCTATTGTCGATAAGCACTCTACAGGTGGCGTGGGTGATGTGACCTCCCTCATGCTTGGCCCAATGGTGGCAGCGTGTGGTGGCTTCGTACCAATGATCTCTGGCCGTGGCCTTGGTCATACTGGCGGTACACTCGATAAATTAGAGTCAATCCCAGGCTACAATATCACGCCAACTAACGACGTATTTGGTCAAGTGACGAAAGACGCTGGCGTTGCGATTATCGGCCAAACGGGCGATCTCGCTCCGGCAGATAAGCGCGTGTACGCAACACGTGATATTACCGCCACTGTTGATAACATCTCTCTGATCACGGCCTCGATTCTGTCTAAGAAATTGGCTGCGGGCTTGGAATCTCTAGTGATGGACGTAAAAGTTGGTTCGGGTGCATTCATGCCAACATATGAAGCATCAGAAGAACTAGCAAAATCTATCGTGGCGGTAGCAAATGGCGCTGGCACTAAAACAACAGCAATCCTGACAGACATGAACCAAGTATTGGCGTCTTCAGCCGGTAATGCGGTTGAAGTGCGTGAAGCGGTTCGTTTCCTGACTGGTGAATACCGAAACCCACGTCTGCTTGAAGTCACAATGGCGTCGTGTGCGGAAATGTTGGTGCTTGGTAAGCTGGCAGAAAATACAGATGACGCACGTGCGAAACTGATGGAAGTGCTCGACAACGGTAAAGCGGCAGAATGCTTCGGCAAGATGATTGCTGGTTTAGGCGGCCCTGCAGACTTCGTAGCAAACTACGAAAACTACCTAGAAAAAGCAGAAATCATCAAGCCAGTGTATGCGACGGAAACAGGCATTGTCTCTGCGATGGACACACGTGCTATCGGTATGGCTGTGGTTGCGATGGGCGGTGGTCGCCGTGTTGCAACGGATGAAATCGACTACGCGGTTGGTTTTGATGAGTTCATCCGTTTGGGTGAGGTCGCTGATAGTGATAAGCCTCTGGCTGTTATCCACGCTCGTACAGAAGAGCAGTGGGAAGAAGCGGCAAAAGCACTACGCAGTGCAATCAAAGTAGGTGGTGAATACACACCAACCCCAGAGGTTTACCGTCAGATTCGTGCAGAAGATATCTAGGTCACCAGACCCTAACTGATTAAGTAATTACATAAGGCCTACTCAACCATACTTATTCGCCGAGTGGGCCTAAGGAACGAGCAATGAAAAGAGCATTTATTTTAGTACTAGACTCATTCGGTATCGGTGAAACGGCTGATGCTAAAGAATTTGGTGATGTAGGTTCAGACACTCTAGGTCATATTGCGGACCAGTGTGAAAAAGGCTTAGCAGATAACGACAAACGTCAAGGTGCACTTCGTCTTCCAAACCTATCTAAACTTGGTTTGGCGATGGCACATAAAGAATCAACAGGTCGCTTTGCTCCTGGTCTAGACGCAGATGCAGAAATCATCGGTGCTTACGGTCACGCGGCTGAGCTGTCTTCTGGTAAAGACACTCCGTCTGGTCACTGGGAAATTGCTGGTGTGCCTGTTTTATTTGATTGGGGCTACTTTAGTGACAAAACTAACAGCTTTCCTGAAGAGTTGACGAATCGCATCCTTGAGCGTGCTGGCTTAGATGGCTACTTAGGTAACTGCCATGCTTCTGGTACTCAAGTATTGGATGATTTGGGTGAAGAGCACATGAAGACAGGTTTGCCTATCTTCTATACTTCAGCAGACTCGGTATTCCAGATTGCGTGTCACGAAGAGACATTTGGCCTGGATCGTCTATTAGATCTTTGCCAAATCGCTCGTGAAGAGCTCGCTGATTACAACATTGGCCGTGTTATTGCGCGTCCATTCATTGGCCCGGGCAAAGGTCAGTTTGAACGTACTGGTAACCGCCGTGACTTGTCAGTTGAGCCGCCATCAGCCACTGTTCTACAAAAATTGGTAGAAGAGAAGCAAGGCAATGTTGTTTCTATCGGTAAGATTGCCGATATCTACGCAAACTGCGGTATCACTAAGAAAGTGAAAGCAACAGGTATCCCAGCATTGTTCGAAGCTACGTTAGAGCAGATCAAAGAAGCAGGTGATAACACCATCGTATTCACTAACTTTGTTGATTTCGATTCAGCTTATGGCCACCGTCGTGATGTGGCGGGTTACGCTTCGGCTCTTGAGTACTTTGATGGTCGCATCAACGAAGTGCTAGAGCTGATGGATGAAGACGACGTACTTATCCTAACCGCGGACCACGGTTGTGACCCGACATGGCCAGGTACAGACCATACTCGTGAGCACATCCCAGTATTGGTTTACGGTCAAAAAGTGCCTGCTGGCTCTCTTGGTCGCCGCGAAACGTTCGCAGATATCGGCCAAACGTTGGCGAGCTACTTCGGTACTTCACCAATGGAATACGGTAAGAACTTCCTGTAATCGGGATACTAAAAACTGGGAGCGTAATGCTCCTGGTTTTAGGTTTGCAGTATACAAGTACTGCTTGTCGGAAATGAGAAGACTCTGGCTGACAGCGCCTTAAGCGCGGAGCGCTAGAGAAAGGTTAAGGAGAAAAAAATGGCAACTCCACATATCAATGCTGAAATGGGTGCATTCGCAGACGTAGTACTGATGCCGGGTGATCCGCTACGTGCAAAATACATTGCAGAAACTTTCCTTGAAGACGTTGTTCAAGTGTGTGACGTTCGCAACATGTTCGGTTATACAGGAACATACAAAGGTCGCAAAATCTCTGTAATGGGCCACGGTATGGGCATCCCATCATGTTCGATCTACGCGACTGAACTTATCAAAGACTTCGGTGTGAAAAAGATCATCCGTGTTGGCAGCTGTGGCGCTGTGAATGAAGACATCAAAGTACGTGATGTTGTGATCGGTATGGGCGCGTGTACGGATTCAAAAGTAAACCGCATTCGCTTTAAAGGCCATGACTTCGCTGCTATTGCTGATTACAAAATGGTTCGTGCCGCAGAAGACGCAGCAAAAGCACGTGGCATTGATGTGAAAGTGGGTAACCTTTTCTCTGCAGAGCTTTTCTACACGCCTGATCCAGAAATGTTCGATGTAATGGACAAGTACGGTATTGTGGGTGTTGAAATGGAAGCGGCTGGTATTTACGGCGTAGCAGCAGAATACGGTGCTAAAGCACTAACTATCTGTACGGTTTCTGACCACATCAAAACTGGCGAGCAAACCACTTCAGATGAGCGTCAAACCACGTTCAACGACATGATGCTGATTGCACTGGATTCGGTATTACTTGGTGATAAAGAGTAAGCCCCAGTAATCGCAACTAAGTACCTAAAAAACAGCCCGCACAATGCGGGCTGTTTTTATATTCAATTCTGATTACCGGTGAGTTATTTGGTTAGCAGGAGGTTTTCCGCCTTCTTTCTGCGAATTGGTTGCCTGCGTAAAATCATAATGAACAGCATGCCACACACAAAACTCATCAAGACCATCATGTACATGTAGCGATCACTTTTGCGATAGTGGTGGTCAGAAATCGCGGTAACACGGCCTGTTTCGAACGTCACTCGGACAAAACCGACAACAGAACCGTCAGCAATGACAGGCTCAACCAGTTGTTGTCGACCAATTGAAGCGGTTGCCAGTGGGGTGTCTAATCCTAGAACTTCTCGTACTGATAATGCTTCTTCACTAGAGGCCAGGCGCACGCCTTGTGCATCATAGATGGTTGCATCAAATACCAGACGATCTTGTGCGAGTTGATTCGTCAACTGCAGTAATCGCTCCTGATCATTGTTCACAATCATTTCACTGGCAGACAAAGATGCCTGCGAGATCAAAACCTTGGTGAGTGTCTCAAGTTGATGTGCTTGAATTTTTTCGTTGCCCTTACTGATCACTACACTGTTTTTTATCGTGATAAATAGCATCACACACAGTAGTATTAGCGCCAGAATTCGTAGGGCATTCCTTACTGAGAACAAGGATTCACTCATGCTCTTTACTCATCCATTTAAAATAAAACAAAGACTTGCCTTTTTAGTTTGTTGAGGTAACGTTTTAGCAAAGTCACCAAGGATTATATACATGGACGCGTCAAAAAGCTTGCCTATAAGAAAACATACGACACTTTTAAATCGACTGCCTGAAACTCGCTTTGCCTCTCAGTTGGACAGAGCCAAAGCAAATTGGATTATTTTTTCTACTTACCTTTCACCGCGTCATTTTGAAGACATTGACTTTTATACTGGTTTTTACAATCCGGTCCTAGAAACATGGAAGGTGGGCCAGTACGAAGTCGCATTGATGTCAGGTGAACTTACGTCTCAACACGAAACGATTTTAAAAAGCCTTAACTTAGATTACGCATCACTCAATGAAGTTCCTGATTTATCGACTACAGGACTCATTGTGTTTGATATGGATTCGACAGCCATTCAAATTGAATGCATTGATGAGATTGCGAAGTTGGCTGGTGTTGGTGAAGAAGTCGCTGAAGTTACAGAACGTGCGATGCAAGGAGAACTGGATTTTGAACAGAGCCTTCGTCAACGAGTTGGCAAACTCAAAGGTGCTGACGAATCTATTCTTGAACAAGTACGCTCGCAACTTCCATTCATGCAAGACTTTGAAGCACTGATTGCAACAATGAAAGCGTTGGGTTGGAAAACCGCGATTGCTTCTGGTGGCTTCGACTACTTCTCTGATTACATCAAAGATAAAGTGGGGTTAGATTTCGCTCGCTCGAACAAGCTGGAAATCATCAACGGAAAACTCACGGGTAAAGTGCTTGGTGACGTCGTCAACGCGCAAGTGAAATCCGATATCTTGGTTGAATTAGCGGATGAGTACGAAATCGAGCAGCATAATACGGTTGCGGTAGGTGACGGCGCGAATGATTTGGTGATGATGTCTGCTGCTGGTTTGGGTATAGCGTACCATGCGAAACCGAAAGTCGAGGCACAGGCTCAATCTGCGATTCGTTACTCCGGTTTGGGGGGTGTGCTTTGTATCCTGTCAGGGGCGCTGGTTAAACAACAGAAAATTAGCTGGAAGTCTAAGCCATAGCCTATTGGTAAAAGACAGCTGACTTGCATCAATATTGAAACACCGCCGAACAGGGCGGTGTTTTTTATTCGGTTAGCTCTAGCCTAACGAGTACTTCTTCCGTGATGTCTTCAAACTCACTGTAACCGATAAGTGCAGTGAGCTCCTTTTCTAGTTTGCTTGCCTGATGCACACTAAACTGAGTTAACTCACTCAAGTCTCTTTGCAGTAGAGAGGTCATGGGTTCAAAAATAGGCGCGGTAGAAAGACGCAGAACATAGAAATCGCCCATCATGCGCGCTTTTTTTATAAACTGAATGCGCTCTTTCAGGCTGCTAAAATCCTGATGCAGCTTGGACTCTATACCAGTAACCTTGTTACCGATTTTTGAAGCGCTGATGTAAATGTCTTCGTGTTTTTCCTGTACGCCTTCTATACGTTTGATTAGGTCTGCGATCAGAGTGCTCGTACGACCTTTAAAGATCGGATCCAGAATAAACTTATTGTCATGACCAATCTGAGCAAAAATCTCAACATGTTTGGGCAAGGGCAGGTTTACACCAATAACTGGTGTTTTAAATGACCCCGTTGACGTTTTACTAATGAAGATTGGAGAACTAAGGCTTCTGGAAAGAATAGTACTATGCAGCCTCTCCAGTAGCTCATGGCTTGGCAGCACATCTGCCTGCTGAACCAACTTGTTCTTATTATGCTCAATGACTTTATTAAGAAATGCGATCACTCGACGAGCTTTGCTGCTTTGACCAATGACCAATTGAACTCTATGACCATCGGGGCTGACTCGCACGACTCGATAAGGCACGTCGGATAGCGGCAAGTTACTATCGTACAATTGCAGTTCACGAAAGTTAATGGCGATCTCTTGACCTGCGCGCAAGGAGGCTGGAGTTTCTAGCTGAATTCCGAGTCCTCGCTTCGAAATATCAACACTGTATCCCGAACTATTTAATTGCCCCGACATTAACGCGAGTGGCGTTTTAAATCGATATCGAGGCTCTTTACGCCGAGATTGCGCATCAAAATACATCCCTTTGGGTTGGCCGGTTATTCGTCTCGGATGTCGAAACGCATTTAAGGTGTTTGAAGGCAACCGAGGCTTTTCGGTTAACAGATAGTCTTGTCCTGAAGCT
Source organism: Vibrio natriegens NBRC 15636 = ATCC 14048 = DSM 759 (assembly GCF_035621455.1). Classification (NCBI taxonomy): domain Bacteria; kingdom Pseudomonadati; phylum Pseudomonadota; class Gammaproteobacteria; order Vibrionales; family Vibrionaceae; genus Vibrio; species Vibrio natriegens. The sequence goes on along the minus strand of NZ_CP141822.1, from coordinate 2,464,560 downwards.
TCGTCCGAGATTTCTTGCAAGATCCCCACGTGAGTAAGTAAATTCGAGGTTTCTGCCAGCTCAGAAGAGAATGAAGCGAGTTCCTCTTTTTCTTGCTCGGAAAGTTCAAAGATAGACACGCGAAACACTCGCCAGCTTTTTCGCTTTGCTCCTAAATGCCAGAATAGTTGGCGTTGCTCTCTGGTTGCTTCCGGTCTCAGCATCGAATAGAAATAAGTTTTGTTATCGTGCTCGTGAGTAAATGAATAGAGAACGTTAGTGGTGCCTTTTACTCCCGGTGTAATCAGCGATGTCATTCTTTCTTCATGGAACAGGGACCCAAAAACTTGTTGGTTGCGTTCATCGTGCCAGTATTGCCATAGCTTTTGATTATTCGGCGTTAGCATGGCAAGTTTGAGCTCGCTGCCTTGAAAGAACAGCGGCAAGTTGCTGGTGTGTTTAAGAGCCAAATGCTCATATCCGCGCGTACGAGCCCGAATGATTTTATCCTGATTATCATGACGTGTGCGTTTCGCATCGCTATTTAGCACTTCATCAATGACTCTGTCGATCACATTGGTTTCGGTTAGGAGAATGGTTCTCAGATATCGAATGGCATCATTTTCGTAGCAGTCTTCAACAGCCAGAATCCGATAAGTCAGAGGCTTTTCTATTCCGGCTAATTGAGATTTACTGGCAAAGTCGGTAAAAGTCACCTCAATGATTTCACCAAGGTTGTATTTAAAGGCGCTGGGCACTTTGAATTTTGCGCCAGAGCTGGATAGATCAATGCTCACACCGTGGAGCAGTTGGCCTTTTGAACGATGTATTTCTACTTGTGACTGGACTTTTAAACGCTTCTCCTGACGCTTTAAGTCAAAACCTAATTGGATAGGTACGGCACTAAACGGGCTTTGAGTCTCAGATAGGGAGGAGTGATGTTCTTCGACAGCTTGTTTGCCCATTACTCGAAAATTATTCCGGGTGCTAATAAGCGTTTCCCAGACGCCTTCGGTATAGCCACCATACTTTCTGGTGCTTTTGTGATAGGCATTGAATGCAACATCATCTAACCAGTGTGGAATGCCATCAAATATGTATTTTCTGCATTCCCCGTTAACACGGCCGCGTAAATCAATGCTTTTTTTGCACGGTGCCATTAATCGGTTTAATTCTATCTTGACCAAAATTTTGGCTGAAGGTGGCGCGTCCTCGGTCAGTTGGCCAAGGACAAAATCAAAGTCTACAGAACCATAGACTGGGATGAGCCGTTCCGCGAGCGAGAGAATTTCAGATTGCAGCATTATTTCTGTTAGAGTATGTCGTTATTTGAATTGTATCGGCTAAGCGCAGTAAACCTTGAGTATATTCAGTTCTCAAGTCAGTTGGCAGTGCTTGGTCACATTTGTTAAAAATTGAGGCATCATGGCGAAAGCAAAACGAGCGTATGTTTGTAATGATTGCGGCGCAGACTTTCCGCGTTGGCAGGGGCAATGTAATGCGTGTGGTGCATGGAATACGATTACAGAAGTACGAATTGCTGCTTCGCCGACCGTCGCCCGCAATGAACGCTTAAGTGGTTACGCAGGTTCTGCGACAGAATCTCAGGTACAAACGTTATCAGAAATTAACCTGCAAGAAGTGCCACGCTTTACCAGTGGCTTTAAAGAGCTTGATCGCGTACTTGGTGGCGGTGTCGTTCCCGGCGCTGCGATATTGATTGGTGGTAACCCCGGAGCAGGTAAGTCAACGTTGCTTTTGCAAACCATGTGCTCTTTGTCGGGACAAATGCCGACTTTATACGTAACGGGTGAAGAATCGCTGCAACAGGTTGCGATGCGTGCTTCTCGTCTTGGTTTGCCAAAAGATCACCTGAAGATGTTATCTGAAACCAATGTGGATAAGATCTGTCAAATTGCTGAGAAAGAGCAACCTCGTATTATGGTGATTGACTCGATTCAGGTGATGCACGTTTCTGATGTTCAGTCTTCGCCTGGTAGTGTCGCGCAGGTCCGTGAGTCCGCGACAGCGCTTACACGATACGCGAAGCAAAACAATGTTGCGGTATTTATCGTTGGTCACGTAACCAAAGATGGTACGCTCGCTGGTCCAAAAGTTCTCGAGCATATTATTGACTGTTCTGTGTTACTAGACGGCGGCACTGATAGCCGATTCCGAACGTTGCGCAGTCACAAAAACCGTTTTGGTGCAGTGAATGAACTTGGCGTATTTGCAATGACAGGGCAGGGCCTCAAAGAAGTGAGTAACCCATCGGCGATTTTCCTTTCTCGCGGTGAAGAAGAGACTTCAGGGTCTTCAGTTATGGTCGTTTGGGAAGGGACTCGCCCTCTATTAGTCGAGATACAAGCTCTGGTGGATTATTCGCAACTCGCTAACCCACGCCGAGTGGCTGTAGGCCTCGAACAAAACCGTCTATCTTTATTACTGGCTGTGCTGCATAAACACGGCGGGTTACAAATGGCAGACCAAGACGTGTTTGTTAATGTCGTCGGTGGTGTAAAAGTCACCGAGACCAGTGCGGATCTTGCGTTAGTCATGGCGTTGTTATCGAGCTTTCGTGATCGTGCTCTACCCAAAGATGTGGTTATCTTTGGTGAGGTTGGCTTAGCGGGGGAAATTCGTCCTGTACCGAGTGGGCAAGAGCGATTGAATGAAGCGTTTAAACACGGCTTTAAGAAAGCAATTGTACCAGCTGCGAATATGCCAAAAGGTGGCATCCCGGGCATGCAAATTCATGGGGTTAAGAAATTATCAGAGGCAATCGAAGCTTTTGATGAGTTATAAAGCGCTAAACTAGGCGTTTCAAATATGTAAAATCCATTTTCAAAGAGAGCGAATAAAGCACACAAATCGTTATATTTGGCTATCCTTTGAGGATGGAAAATTTACGTTAAAAATTTTTTTCTTCCATCTGCACGCAAGGGTATCAGTATTGACAGAATATGATATACTCTGCGCGCACTTTATACCTTATTAACAGAGTAAGACAATGACTGATTTATCAAAATACAGAAACATTGGTATTTTTGCTCACGTAGACGCGGGTAAAACTACCTCTACAGAGCGTATCCTAAAGCTAACTGGTAAGATCCATAAGATTGGTGACACTCACGACGGTTCAACTACTACTGACTTCATGGAGCAGGAAGCTGAGCGTGGTATCACTATCCAGTCTGCAGCAACAACTTGTTTCTGGAACGATCACCGTCTAAACATCATCGATACTCCTGGACACGTTGACTTCACAATCGAAGTTTACCGTTCTCTAAAAGTACTTGACGGTGGTATCGGTGTATTCTGTGGTTCTGGTGGTGTTGAGCCTCAGTCAGAAACTAACTGGCGTTACGCTGACGAATCACACGTATCACGTCTGATCTTCGTTAACAAACTAGACCGTATGGGCGCAGACTTCTACAAAGTTGTAGACCAAGTACAAAACGTTCTAGGTGCAACTCCTCTAGTAATGACTCTACCTATCGGTATCGAAGAAGATTTCGTAGGTGTTGTAGACGTACTAAGCCAAAAAGCTTACGTATGGGATGAGTCTGGCCAGCCAGAGAACTACGAAGTTCAAGATATTCCTGCAGACATGGTAGACAAAGCTGCTGAATACCGTGAAATGCTAATCGAAACTGCTCTAGAGCAAGACGAAGATCTAATGATGGCTTACCTAGAAGAAGGCGAAGAGCCATCTCTAGAAGACATCCAACGTTGTATCCGTAAAGGTACACGTGACCTAGCATTCTTCCCAACTTACTGTGGTTCAGCGTACAAGAACAAAGGTATCCAACTTATTCTTGACGCGGTAGTAGATTACCTACCAGCGCCAACAGAAGTAGATCCTCAGCCTCTAACTGATTCAGAGACTGGCGAACCAACTGGTGAAGTTGCAACTGTATCTGCAGATGAGCCACTAAAAGCGCTTGCGTTCAAGATCATGGACGACCGTTTCGGTGCCCTAACATTCATCCGTATCTACTCTGGTAAGATGAAGAAAGGTGACACAATCCTTAACTCTGCAACTGGTAAAACAGAGCGTATCGGCCGTATGGTTGAGATGCACGCGGACGAGCGTAACGAGATCGATTCAGCACAAGCTGGTGACATCATCGCTGTTGTTGGTATGAAGAACGTTCAAACAGGTCACACTCTATGTGATCCTAAGCACGAATGTACTCTAGAGCCAATGATCTTCCCAGATCCAGTAATCTCTATCGCTGTTAAGCCTAAAGATAAAGGCGGCTCTGAGAAAATGGGTATCGCGATCGGTAAAATGGTTGCAGAAGATCCATCTTTCCAAGTTGAGACAGATGAAGAATCAGGCGAAACTATCCTACGTGGTATGGGTGAACTTCACCTAGATATCAAAGTTGATATCCTAAAACGTACTTACGGCGTTGAGCTAGAAGTAGGTGCTCCTCAGGTTGCTTACCGTGAAACTATCACTCAAGCAATCGAAGACAGCTACACGCACAAGAAGCAGTCTGGTGGTTCTGGTCAGTTCGCGAAAATCGACTACCGTATCAAACCAGGTGAGCCAAACTCAGGCTTCGCGTTCAAATCAACAGTTGTTGGTGGTAACGTACCTAAAGAATTCTGGCCTGCAGTTGAGAAAGGCTTCGCTGGCATGATGCAAACTGGTGTTCTAGCTGGCTTCCCAACTCTAGACGTAGAAGTTGAACTATTCGACGGTGGTTTCCACGCAGTTGACTCTTCAGCTATCGCTTACGAAATCGCTGCTAAAGGCGCATTCCGTCAGTCTATGCCTAAAGCTGGCGCGCAACTTCTTGAACCAATCATGAAAGTTGACGTGTTCACTCCAGAAGATCACGTTGGTGACGTAATCGGTGACCTTAACCGTCGTCGTGGTATGATCAAAGACCAACAAGCTGGTACTACTGGCGTACGTATCAAGGGTGATGTACCTCTATCAGAAATGTTCGGTTACATCGGTACTCTACGTACAATGACTTCTGGTCGTGGTCAGTTCTCTATGGAGTTCTCACACTACGCACCATGTCCAAACAACGTTGCAGAGCAAGTAATCTCTGACGTTAAAGAGCGTAACGCTAAGAAGTAATTCTTAAGTTAACTCTATGACTTTAAAGCCCCGCCTAGTGCGGGGCTTTTTATTAATCTCAAAAACTAATTTTGTCATTCAATTGGAACGATTCAGTCTGATAGCGCGATAGTTTTAAAGTCTCGATTAACCGATTTTTCAAAACTGTCTATCTCTGCTTTTAACCACTTTGCAAACTGCTGTGCTTTAGGCCGTTGCAGGTATCCCTTTGGGGCACATAAGTAGTAAGCGAATTTAGGTTTGATGGCGATGTCGCCAATCCGTACCAATTTGCCCGTTCGAAAATATTGATAGGCCAAGCTGTGTTTCACAAGCGCCACCCCTTGTAATGATAAGGCAGCCTCAAGTACCAGGTGGGAACCGCTGTATTTTAGCGCTGGTTTGGCAGCATGTTGTCCTAGTCTTTCTAACCACATATTCCAGTCGAGATCAGGCCAAAGATCTTCGATAAGCTCCGCTTTGCTCAAATCTTCGATGTTATAAATGCTGTGCTCTTTTTGATAAACCGGATGACAGGCAGGATAGAAAGCTTCATCCATTAACCATTGCGATTCTAAATTAGGGTAGTTTCCTGAACCGTAACGAACGCATAAATCTATTTGACTGTCTTGAAAAGAAACCAGTTCATTCGTTGGCTCCAGCAAAAGTGATAGTTCAGGATGACGTTGTCTAAAGGCCGTTATTTTAGGAACTAGCCAATGGTGTGCAAACGAGGGAAGTGTTGAGATAGAAAGTTGGTTTGGGTTGGGATCTTGGTTAATTAGACGAACACCTTGTTGTATGTGGCTAAATCCTCGTTCTGCTTGAGCAAATAGCAACTCTCCCTGAGGTGTTAGCAGTATCTTCCTGTGTTGGCGAACAAACAGGTCAGTACCCAAAAATTCTTCTAACTGCCGGATTTGTTGGCTAATTGCAGCGGGAGTAACAAACAAATTTTTGGCTGCGGATTTAAAGCTGCCTTCTTTCGCTGCGATGAAGAAATAGTATAAGCCTTGTAGAGGTGGCATCCGATCTTTCACATTAGTTTTCCTTAACTCAATGGCAGGTTCTATCGTTTGAGATTATTAAGGTAGTCGTTGATTATTAACTGGTCAATAGAATAAAAGGGTGAAAGAGATGGAAAACATCACGAAAAACTGTGAACGAGCTTTGCTAACGACACAACAAAATTGGATTCAGTTAATTTTTTCTAAACTCTATTTATGGAAAAGAAATCATAGGACTCGTCGTCATCTAAGAGAGTTACCTGAACATCTTTGGAATGATATTGGTTTGGAAAAGCATGAGGTGTTAAAAGAAAGCCACAAACCATTTTGGAGGCCCTAGTTTGAAGCAAGGTTGAGTGGCACTCCCCAACGGCTATTGAGGAGTGCTGGCTTAATTATAAGTCTTCTTCCCAGAGTACTAATTGGCCTTTCGGCCAGTTATGGCCAAGTTCGTGGTACTTTTGTTCAAGTACGTGGCGCTTTATTTTCAGAGTTGGGGTAAGAACGCCATTTTCGATATTCCATGGCTCTTTTATCATCAACACGCCTTTTATTTGCTCGTGAGATGCCAGCTCTTTATTCATTCGCTCAATGACTTTACGAGTGGAACGCTCATAACGCTCTTTGTCGAAGTGAGGGAAATCATGAGGCACGACCAACAATATTGGGCCTGGTAAGCCAAGACCAATCAGACACATCATTTCTATACGACTGTATTCGAACAATTTCTTTTCTATCGGTACGGGAGAAACGAACTTCCCTTTCGCGGTTTTAAACGTGTCTTTTTTGCGGCCTTGAATCGTAAGATAACCATCAGCATCTATCGCTCCGATGTCACCAGTGTGCAGCCAGCCTTCTGAATCGAAGGATTCTTGAGTCGCGATATCATTTTTATAGTAGCCAGAGAATAATCCTTTACCTCGAACCATGATTTCACAGTCATCAGCAATTTTAAGTTCTATACCAGGCCCCGCATTGCCGACAGTACCAATTTTATCGGCTCTAAAAGGATAATTGATCGTGCTGTAAGCAAAGGACTCCGTCATCCCCCAAGCTTCGGTAATATTAAGCCCAACGCTGTGGTACCACTCTAACAAAGCTGGTGATACGGGAGCAGAGCCACACCCTAATACTCGGGCTTGGTCTAAACCTAACCCAACGGCAAGTTTCTTCTTAATCAGCGAATTCACAAAGGGGATCTTGAGAAGAATGTTCAAAGACTTTTGCGGTAACTTATCCTGAATTCGCTGCTGGAATAATGTCCATAACCTTGGCACTGAGATGAACAACGTTGGGCGGTGCATTTTTACATCTTCAATAAAGGTGTCGAGTGACTCTGGAAATGCTGTGGGTACGCCACCCATAATCGAAGAACCAAATATATACACTCGTTCAGTAATGTGCGCGAGTGGTAGGTAGGAGAACAAACGGTCGTTCGGTTGTATGCCAATATGATTGATAAGCTGTTGCACAGACCAACTGAATGCGCCGTAGGTCAACATTGCCCCTTTTGGTAAGCCTGAAGTACCGGATGTATAAACCAGTGACATGAGCTTATCGTCGTAATGTTGTGGACGTTCTACACTTGGCACTTCATTTGCTATAAGCTCTGCATATTGATGCTGGCACATCGGTGCAGTGTTATATGGCAGTGCGATACTGATCAGATCGCCCATTTCATTAATTACTTGCTGAGTTGCCTTTGAGTCGTCCAACTTACCGCCGATAAGCACCTTACTTTCACTGTGCGTGAGGCAGTACTCGATGGTGTCTGCTCCAGCCGTTGGGAAGATGGGTACACTAACGTAATCCCCGAGCATCATAGCAAGATCACAGATAAACCACTCTGCGCAATTTTTGGAGATTAACGCTACCTTATCACCTGGATTAACACCAAGGTTGCGTAATGCGCTCACCAGCTTTAGAGCTTGGTCTGCGACTTCAGCGTAAGTGAATTCAACGAATTCCCGATTAATGATTTGCTTTAAGTAAACCTCATTTGGACGCTCTTCTGCCCATTTTAGAATCATTTCATTTGGCGGAGGGAGAGCGCAACCAGCAGAGGAGTTGGCTACATTCGGCTGTTGCATCATAAGTGACTCCATGTCTTCTCGTTTTTATATTTGTTAACATAATGTTAACTTTAGCATGTGAGTTACTGTACGGGAATGTATTTTGATGAAATATGCGGCCAAGGCAGTGCTATATCTTTTGCAAAACCTACCTAAAAAATGAGTTCTAAAACTGTTGTCGGTAGCTTGCTGGTGAGAAGCCAGTCTTTTTCTTAAAAATCCGAGAGAAATAAGAAACATCGTGGTAGCCACATTGGTAAGCGATGTACGCAATTTTCATTGAATTGTCTTCGGTGAGCATCTTCTTCGCTAATGCAATACGCTTCGCGGTAACATAATCACGAAAGCACATCCCAACCTTACGGCGAAACACTTTCGAAAAGTAGGTGGTAGAGTAGTGGCAGAGAGCTGCTGCATCTTCTTCGCGCAACTCTCGATGTATATTATTTGAGATATAATCGACGACCTCAGAAAAGTTGGCTTTACCATTCTTAGAGCATGATTTGTTTGGTAACGAAAGAGAGCTTTCAACGCTATGATTGAAAAAGTATTTTAGCTTTATCTGAGATAACCAATGTGACAGATAGTTATCGTCTAATGCGTAGTATTCAGCGGTTATATGTTGAGGTGGTAGTTTGTTAGCTTCGATACCTTTCGTGTATACAACAATGAGTTTTTTATCTAGATTTTCACACAGCGTTACAACGCTTTGTAACAAGTCAAATGGACGATCTGTTACGTAATAAAAAAAGTAACTGAATTCTTTATCGCTGATCACTGATATGTCATTGCCGTGGTCGAGTAATTCGAAGTACTGTGTAAATACCCATCGAAATTGCTCTGGCAGGGATGGTAAGCCCCCCCCAATCCAACATGCTTTAACAAGCCTTTCCATATAAAGTCCATTTAATTCATACTTATACAAGAATTTAACGTGGATCAACCCATCTGAACCTCAATCCTTGAGTGTTTAGATTAACCCTTTCGTTTATTAATTTCTGATTCAAATCATATTTTAGTTTTATCAATTAACTGATTATGGTGGGGATTTTAACGATTAAGTGTGATTTCTATCTCATATTTCATAGCCACTAATCTCATAGTTAATACAGCATACTGATAAATACATTGATAGCAAAAAAGTACCAATGAATAGCAAAAATATCCTAACGTTCTAACACTTTTCTAACCTAAATTGATTCCGAAACCCCTGCTTTAGTAGGGACGTTTCATGAGGGGTTAAAATTAATATCAATCATTAAAGATCTCTAAAACGGATCTTTAGGGGGCATTTAAAATGGACAAATTTACACAAGTACTTAAAGACTTTTGGAATGATGAAGAAGGCTTGACACTTCTTGAATATATTCTTGGTGCGGCGCTGATTGTGGCAGCAATGTTGCAGTTGGGTTTCTGGAAAACGTTGGCGAACGCATTTACCAATGTTTCGACTGACATCGACAATTTATAAAGTTAAAGGCGATTTTGATTTTGATAGTGCTTTTGGGGTGTGGTTATTCCCACCCCGTCAGTTGGAACTAAAGGTAAGTCATGGTTATTAATCTTGTTATTTGGGGACTTATCTTTGCTATAGGTGTCTCTGACGCACAGAGGCACCGAATTCCTAATCAATTTGTGGGACTTTTGTTACTTGCGGTAATAAGCGATATTTTGTTAGATCCAAACGCAATGCTGTGGCTACATGTCAAAGGTATGCTTTTAACCTTTATTGTAGGGTTTGCGCTGTATTTAGGGCGACTGATGGCAGGTGGTGACGTGAAGCTTCTAACCGTATTGGGGCTATGGTTAGGAGCAGAAACGATGTGGTCAGTGACACCTTTTATTATTGTCGCTGGTGGAGTTATAGGGATCTTTTATTTAGCGCTGTACTTGGCATCCTCGAGCTATTCTATAACTGAGCATGCAAGAGCTTATGCGGTGCAAAAAGTCACTCCGGGTTGGAAAAGCAAGCAGCCTTTAGTCATTCCTTTTGCTCCGGCAATAGTGATCGGCTTGGCATACTATTTTTACGCTTATTAAATATACGTTTTTTAAACCACTAGATTTTAGTCAAAGTGATTTTTAGGTTTGGCAAGGAGTTGCCACGCATAACCACGCAAAACGTGCCAAACATTAGGAGGGCACAGCCCATGTCTACAATACCTAAAACCAATTTAGTGCCACAAATTTCACCGCCACCAACGCCAACTTCAGAAGATGATTTAGGCATACCGAGTGCGGTTATCGAACATCTTCTTATTAAGCATATTTCTGCCTATCCAAAATCCAATTTGGTCGAGCTATCCAGCCGAATGTGTGTGGTTTCATCCATTGTCGAACATTCGCTTGCACAGCTTCGTGCCCGCAGTTGGGTCGAAGTTTATCAGCCGCTAAATGCAACCAGCTCTTATTCTAACGTTCGTTATGGTTTAACAGAATTAGGTATGGCAGAAGCTGAGTTGGCGTTTCGTCGTGAGGCGTATATTGGTCCGGTGCCTGTTTCTTTGGAACAATATTGGGATGTTGTTGAGCGGCAAAATCTGCGTAATCAACCAATTGCTCGCGCGGATGTTGAACGAGCACTTGACGATGTTTATGGCGCAGAGCGCTTGATACCTGTTTTGGGGCCAGCAATCAACTCTGGCCGAGCATTATTGCTTTATGGGCATGCTGGTACCGGTAAAAGTTATGTTGCGGCACGAGTGTTAAATGCTTTAAATACTTCGGTGTTTATTCCTCATGCGGTCTATGCTGACGGCAATATTATTAAATTGTTTTCTGAGCATCATCATAAGCGGGTGGACAATTCAGAGAGCAAAACATTTGTCAAACTAGGTGACCATTATGATAAGCGCTGGGTGTTGTGTGAAAGACCGAATATCCAGGTCGGTGGTGAATTGACCATGGATATGTTGGAGGTCAACCACACTGAGCACAATCGCGTCTGGAACGCACCACTGCAAATGATGGCCAATAACGGCATTTTTGTGATTGATGATTTAGGACGTCAGTCTATGCCAGTGGCTGCTGTGCTAAACCGTTGGATTGTTCCGATGGAGTATTTCGTTGACCATTTGGGGTTACCGAACGGACAACAAATATCAGTGCCATTTCTGTTAACACTCGCTTTTTCCTCGAACCTTCCACCAAGTTCTATTGCGGATCCGGCATTTTTGCGACGACTTGGATACAAGATTGAATTTAATCCTCTAGAGTTAGAAGAGTACCTCCAGTTGTGGATGGATTTGTCAGAAGCTTATCAACTGGTTTTAGAGCAAGGCTTTTTTGACCGATTAAAACAGCTGCATGATGATTCTGGTACTGGGTATTTCCCATGTCTACCAAAAGATATTTTAGGGATTAGCAGGGATATTTTGAAGTTTGAGGAAATAGGGGAGCAGGTGTCGCCAGAGATTTTGACACGTGCTTGGGGGCTCTATTTTACCGTTGATGAATAAAAATGAGGGGATGTCATGAGCAGGACACAAATCGTCATGCTGTTGTTGCTATCAATCGCTTTTGGTCTAGGTGCGGTGATGATTGCAAAGCAGTGGTTAGATAGTCAGACACAACCCACAGTGAAGCTTGAAGAAGTAGAGCGACACCCGGTACTCGTGGCTGCTATGGAAATAGAACCAGGTGTAATTATCGAAGAGAAGCATCTGAAAACGAGACTAATGGAAGTTGACTGGATTGATGAGACTACACTGACAGAACCATCGCAGGCGGTCGGTAAAGTCGCTTCTAACTCAATTTATGAGGGCGAGCTAGTTAGCCCGAATCGAATCGCTGTCCTTGGTGAAGGGGTGACATTAGCGGCTATGATTCCTGAAGATAAACGTGCGCTTACCATTCGTGTAAACGATGTTATTGGCGTGGCGGGTTTTCTATTGCCAGGTAATAAAGTCGATGTTCTAAATACGAAAGGCAATGGAACCACTACTGTATTGAAGAATATTAAGGTGCTGGCGGTGGACCAAACAGCAAGAACAAAAGATAACAAGCCAGTTATCGTACGAGCGGTTACCTTAGAAGTTTCACCAAAAGAAGCAGAGAAACTGTTAACTGAAAACAGTAAAGGAAGTATTCAGTTGGCATTAAGAAACCCGCTAACCGTTGATAAAGTGCCGCCGAAAAGAACTTACACACCACGTCCAAGTGTGACAGTGATTAAAGGTTCTCAAACTTCTAATGTACGCGTGAGCAATTAGGTGAATTATGAAAATAACAATTTTACTTTTAAGCCACTTAATCATGGTATTAGCCAGCGTTAATGTTTATGCCGCTGCTCAATCGGGGCGTGTCGTCGCTGTACCTCATCACCAGTCTACTCAACTGATGATTTCAGGTAGTGCTAAAAAAGTGACCTTAGGTGACCCTAGTATACTGGATATCTTGGTACTGAGATCTAACGAATTGTATTTGATTGGCAAAAAGCTTGGTACCACCAATGTATCGGTCTGGGATCGTAGCGGTCGAATTATTGAATCGTTCAATGTCGAAGTGACGCATGATCTTAATACATTGAAATCAAAGCTTCATCAGTTTTTGCCTGATGAGAATATTGAGGTGCATAGTACTCAAGACAAAATAGTATTACGTGGCTTGGTAAGCAGCCAACAAAATATGGATGTGGCGATTAAAGTTGCGGAAACTTTTGCAGCAGGTAAACCAGCTGACGAAAGCGATGATGATGAAGAAGTAAATGAAAGCTCAATAATCAATTTGCTGTCTATTGGTGGTGCGCAGCAAGTGACGCTTGAAGTGACTGTCGCTGAAGTTCAGCGCTCACTCGTTCGTACTTTTGATTCTAATTTTCACTTTTTCCAACAAAGTGGCGATATTACCTGGGGAGCGACAACGATAGGAAGCGCGATTGATGATATTGGACCTATATTGAGTGGTAACGCGGGTGTTAATGAGTTTGGTTTCCTAGGCTCTTTTTTAGATAGCAATACTTTGTTTACGTTTGCTCTTGATATCGCGAAACAAAATGGTGTGGCGAAGGTATTAGCCGAACCTAGTTTAACAGCACTGAGTGGTACGAAAGCCGAATTTGTAGCGGGGGGGGAATTCCCAATCCCAGTACCTAACGAAGATGGTATCACCATTGATTACAAAGAATATGGCGTTACATTAGATTTTATCCCCTATATTCTCAGTGATAAAAAAATAAATTTAAAACTCAATGTCAGCGTGAGTGAATTAGCGACATCTGGTGTGGTTACCTACAGCGTCGGTGATACCAATGCAGCATATTATATCCCCCCACTCACTAAGCGTAGTGCGGGCAGTACCCTAGAGTTAGCTGATGGGCAGACCATAGGCATTGCAGGGTTACTGAGTGAAAATGCACGTAATACAGAGGAAGGCTTACCGGGCGTTTCCGATTTACCTGTATTAGGGCGTCTATTTAAGAGTGAGCAATTTACCTCTGGTGAGACCGAGCTGGTTATTTTAGTGACGCCTCGACTAGCTAAACCAGTAGACAGACGCAGATTTACATTACCAACAGACGGTTTCGTTAGCCCCAATGATGTGGAGTTCTATCTACTTGGTAAGGGAGCGAGTTTAGACTTTGATAAGTATAAGCTAGACGACAATTCCAATGCTAGTGTTCAAGACCAAACCGAGTATCAATTTACGACAGGCGATGGTGGGACAGAGGGCCAGTTTGGTCACAGCTTATAAGAGGGAAGCAATATGAAGAAAGCAATAGGACTAACTGTCTGTTTTGTAGCTCTTACCTTAGTCGGTTGTGCCACTGAACCTGAGCTGGGGGTTGCTTTAAATCAACTACAGCAAGAACAGACGCTAAACTCTAATGCATGGTATGAAAATATAGATTACCTGCCAGAGGGCAGTGGAGAACGTACGCAAACGAGTTTGGAAGTGTACAACAATAATGGTGAAAAGAAAGATTAAGTGATGCTATCACTTAGGAGGCAGCTATGAGGCGCACAACACCAATAGCAATGAAGCGTTCTCAACAAGGGATCACTTTAGTGTTAATCAGTTTAATTATGCTGATATTAATCGGTATGGGCGCCTTGGCGATGGACTTGAATCATCAGGTTCTGAATAAAGCGCGCTTGCAAAATGCGGTAGATTCAGCGGCTTTAGCATCAGCGGTTGTCGCTGATGAGACAAGCGATGTTGTTCTCGCTGAAGCTGCTGCTAACGAAGCGTTGCTGAGTTTTGTCACCGCTTCGGGAAATAACGAACTGGCCGATAATGAGGTAGTTAAGGGAAATGTTTCTATCACTTTCTCGAATACAAAACAAGTAGGTTCATTTGTTAATGCAGATGATTTTGAACTAGTCACCACCGACGGAGATGACGACATTTACGTACGGGTCGTCGTCTCTGATGTCTCGTTGACTCAGTACCTGAGTTCTGTATTTGGCATAGGTAAAAATGTTTCCGCTAGTGCGGTTGCAGGACGTAGTGCTCCAATTGTGGGGACTTGTAACGTGTCTCCAATAGCAATGTGTGGTGATATGAATATGACCGACGAAGAAGGGGACGCGACTGTTTGGGGTTATGTTCCAAATTCCAATTATAATGCAAAGACAGATAGACTGGGTAGCACCGTTCATATCGTTAAACCTGCGGATAACAAGTCGGGAGAGTTAGGACCAGGTAATTTCCAATTACTCGACTTAGGGTTGAACGGGGCTGATGGTATACGTGATGCTTTTGCTGGAGACACTAATATCTGTATTGCTAAAGGTGAAGTGGTCGATACGCAAACCGGTAAAGCAACGGGTCCTGTAGCACAAGGGGTGAACACTCGGTTTGATCAATTTAATGGCCCTACTGAAGAAGATGAAGTAGTAAAGTCTGACTTGTATACCAGAGAATCTGACGTGAATGCTGATAACTACGAGTCTATTTATGACGATAGTCCGGAGAACACTGAGCTCCAAGATGATAAAGCATTTTATTATGCAGATTATCATTCCGAGTTGACGAACTGTAGTGAGGGAGGTACTGGTGACAACTGTACGCAGTATTACCATTCTAACGGTTCTGAAGGCAGGCGTGTTTTACGGGTGCCGATTATAGATTGCTCTACGGCAACAGAAGGCAAAAGCCAGGTTGAAGTCATTGGTTTAGGGTGCTTTTTCCTAACTCAGAAAGTTAAGCAACAAGGTAATGACTCAGAAGTTTTTGGGCAGTTTTTAGAAGACTGCTATGTTGAGAACGCTTTTACTGATATAGAACCGGACAATAGTAAAGGGCTATATAAGATTCAGCTCTATAAAGATCCTGAAGGTGGAGCGTCTTAATATGAACATTCGCAATCAGAGTTCTTTACTCAGAAGAGGTAAGTACAGCCAAGCTGGATTAGCTGCACTTGAGTTTATTATTTGTCTGCCAGTGCTACTCATGCTAACAGTATTGCTGATAGATGTTAGTCGAGCATTTATTCAGTACACTGAAATCAATAAAGCGCTGCAAAATGGAGTTCGCTATGCCGTGGTAGCAACCTACGGTTCGCTAGATTTCGGTAGTATTGCAAATAAAGATAGTATTAGGAACATGGTAGTGTATGGCAAACCATCCCCGACGGCTGACGATTCTAAAATTCTGAAATACTTAGAAACGACAGATGTCGTTATCGATGATACAACCGTACCCAAAGAGGTAACTATTTCCGCCAGTTATAAATACGAGCCTATTTTTAGCCGTCTACCTTTTACTGACAGCTCACTCGAATTTGAAATCGGGGCATCAAGTATGATGAGGACAGCGCCATGAGTCGATGGATCTTTAGACAAAAAGGGGTAACTCAGGTTGAGTTTATGCTAATCGCTTTAGCTGTGTTACTGGTGATTTTTTCGATTATAGAATTTGCGCTCTACTTTTATTCTATACAGATGGCTAATGAAGTAACCCGAAGAGCGGCTCGTTTAGCAACAGTCTGTTATATTGCTGATCGCGATGATATTAAAACACTCCCCTCGGTTGAAGGTTTGTACCCACCTGGTTTTACTGCAGATAATTTGACGATAAGTTATCTAGATGAAAATGGTGATGATGTCAATGTCGATGCATTTTCTTCAGCGTCATCAGATTCAGACACACTAAATGCAATTTTTGCGAATATTCGTTTCGTGAAAGCAGAGGCCGACTATACATTTAAATTTTTCGTTTTATCTTTATTGCTTGATGCTGTTGGTGTCAGCCCTGAGTTTCAGACCATTCTGCCTGCGGAGAGCTTAGGCGTATTAAGGCCTGAGCCCGGGGGCGAAGTTCATGAAGATTGTTAAGGGAGTAGTTATGTTGAAACCAGTAGAATTAAATAAAGAAATTAAAACAAACAGCATCCATTCCCTAAAAACCAATATCACTGTTTGGGTGATTTATGAAACGTCTGAATTCAAAATTAATATGGAATCAGAACTGTCCAAGTGCGTGAATATTAATATTGAGTGGCTGGATTTAGGCAAGATTACGGTGACCTCGTTAGGCGAGCGACGGACACCGGATGTAATTTATATCGAAGCGGGAAGCAGTTGGGCACAAAAGTTATCGCACATTTATTCAAGCGAAGGAAACTTGCAACGCAATCAGACTGCATTGGTGGTGTTTGGTGATGAGCATGACACCACGTCGCTTAAATTAGCCTTAAAGTTAGGGGCCTCGGACTACCTGCATCGCGAAGTGGGCTTTTATGAATTGCTGCCACTTTTAGAGGATATCGCAAACGAAAAGGCTTCGAGCAGCGAGATAGGTGAATTGTCTTTATTTATTAATACTAAGGGTGGTTCCGGAGCGACAACCGTGGCACTAAATACTGCGATTGCGTTATCTGAGTATTCAAAAGGCAAAGTGCTATTGATTGATCTCGGTATGCAGTTTAGCGATGCGGCGGATTATCTGAATAGTAAGCCTAAATACAGTATTAATGATGTCATTGATGCGATGAATGATCTCGATGACTTATCATTAGATGGCTTAGTATATAAGCACTCTTCGGGTGTAAATTATTTATGTTTTAGTGCTGACAACATCAAAGATAATTATGACCGAGCGACAAAGGTGAGTGCCTTGATCCCTTTGTTACGCCAATACTATAAACATATTATTGTCGATATGTCTCATGGGGTTGAGCATGTTTTTCAACATATTGTTGCTCCTGCCTCCTATGTTTATTTGGTTATGCAGCAAAATGTAACGTCAATTAAACATGCAGCAAATTATTTGAAATCTTTGCAACTTGACCACGGTTTAACCGGTGGACAAGTACGATTAATTATTAATCGTTACGAAAAGAAAACATCGATAACGATTAAAGACATCGAACAAGCGTTTCCAAATCAAGACCTTCTTTTAGTACCGAACAACTTTTCTATTGCGATGGAGTGCTCCAACCTGGGCAAGCCTATAGTGCAATCTAAAAAGAATAGTGCGATTAAGTCGTCTCTGATTGATATTTCACATCAGTTGGAAGAACCAGCAGATAAACAGACCCAAAGTTGGTTAGGTAAACTATTTTCTTAGCAGGGAGTCGCTATGTTTTTTAAAAGGAAAAATGTCGGCAGCAATTTTTCACAAGCTGAACTGCTGAATACGAAATTAGAGACTCATACTAAACCGGTTTCTAAGCCGAATAGTAGTAGTGCTGTTCACTCTTCAGTGATAGAAGAAAAAGTCCGCAAAATGGAAGCGGAGAGAAAGCAGTTAGAGCATGACCAGACCATAAAACACTACTATCACAGCAAGTTACTGGATACCTTAGATTTGGGGCTATTGTCGCACCTTCAAGAAGACAGAGCGAAAGAAGAATTACGCGAAGCGGTCGTACATCTAATAGCAGAAGATCAGACGCATCCATTAAGTTCGGAAGCTCGAAATCGAATGATTCGTCAGATTGAAGACGAAATCTTTGGTTTAGGACCGCTTGAACCGTTACTGGCTGATTCCACCGTTTCCGATATTCTGGTTAACGGTCCGAAAAGTATTTTTGTCGAGCGGTTTGGTAAACTGGAAAAAACACCACACACATTTTTAGACGACCGACATCTCCGTAGCATTATTGACCGAATCGTCAGCCAAGTAGGGCGACGAATTGACGAATCTTCTCCTATGGTAGATGCGCGACTTAAAGACGGTTCACGTTTTAACGCAATCATCCCGCCGTTAGCCATTGATGGTGCTTCCGTATCGATTCGTCGTTTCGCTGTCGAACGACTTAATATGGATAACTTATTGCATCTTAACTCGCTTTCGGAGGAGATGGCTAAGTTTCTGAATGCGGCAGTGGTTGGTGAACTCAATATTCTTATATCTGGTGGTACCGGGTCTGGTAAAACCACCACACTAAACATTTTATCTGGCTTTATTCCTTCTGATCAACGCATCGTAACCATAGAAGACTCAGCTGAGTTGCAGCTTCAGCAGCCTCATGTGGTTAGGCTCGAAACTCGCCCAGCTAATATTGAGGGTAAAGGTGAAATCTCTCAGCGCGAGCTAGTAAAAAACTCCCTGCGTATGAGACCAGACCGAATCGTCGTTGGTGAGGTGCGGGGCAGTGAAGCGGTGGATATGCTATCTGCAATGAATACAGGTCATGACGGCTCTTTGGCAACCATACACGCGAATACCCCAAGAGACGCTTTAAGTCGTGTGGAAAATATGTTTTCAATGGCGGGCTGGAACGTATCGACGAAAAACCTCCGCTCTCAAATTGCGTCAGCCATCAACCTGGTCGTTCAGATGGACAGGCAAGAAGACGGTAAGCGTCGTATGGTTAGTATTCAAGAGATTAACGGTATGGAAGGGGAAGTAATCACCATGTCAGAAATTTTTAAATTTCAAAGGCAAGGTGTGGATGAAGAGGGCAATGTGATAGGCGATTACATTGCGACAGGGATTGTTCCTGATTGCCATGATCAACTTATTAAACGAGGCTTGGACGTTCCATTTGAAATATTCAATGAGAAGGTTCGCTAGGAGGCTTTATGGAAGGTCAATTATCGATATTTTTGCTTTTGTTATTCCTTTCTGTATTTTTTATCAGCCAAGCGCTGATCATGCCTTCTGCTGGGAAAAAGGTAAAGCACCGACATTTAATTCAACGTATTAAAGAAAGTCATAAGCACATTGACCAAGAGAGTATTTCTTTGCTAAAAGAAAACTCCCTTAAAAACCTATCAGGGATAGAACGTTTTTTAGTGCAGTTTTCTTTGTTTGAAGTGTTTAAAAAGAAACTTGAACTGGCGGGTATAGATACGACGTTTGGTAAGTTCTTATTCTTGTCTCTTATTTCAGGTGTTATAGCCGGCCTGGTGCTTATATTTTTTGACCAGCCTTGGTATATAGGTGTTGGAGTGGCTGTTTCTATATGGCTTGTTGAGTACTTTATGATTCAAAAGCGAATCGGAGACCGGCTAATGAAGTTTGAAGAGCAGTTGCCCGAAGCGCTAGATATTATTAAACGTGTTCTTCAGGCTGGTCAACCTATCAACCAGGCCTTTGGTGAAGTTGGAAGCGAAATGCCGGCACCGATTGGGCCGGAGTTTAAAAACACCTTCAGCTTACTCAATTATGGTTATGATATGCGTTTGGCAATAATGCAAATGAGCGAGCGCGTGCCAACTGTTTCAATGATGGCATTTTCAAGTGCGGTTCTGTTACAAAAAGAGACTGGTGGTAACTTAATCGAAAATATAGAGAAGCTTTCTCGTGTACTAAGAGACAGGTTTAAACTTGCCAGGAAAATTAAGACGGTTTCTGCAGAGTCGAGAATGTCTGCTTGGGTTCTCGTTCTAGCGCCATTTGCAATGTATATTATTATTACAATAATAGAACCAGAGTATATTTCTACCTTACACAATCATCCCACTGGAATTAAAATGATTATAGGCGGGATGATATCGCTATTTATTGGCTCAATGTGGATTCGTAAGATCGTTAACTTTGAGGTGTGATTATGGATATGATCAATAACTTTCTTGTGAATTTTAATATAAGCCAAGATATGTTTTTTATGTTGTTTATTCTAATAACAACTGTGCTTTTTGTTTTAACTGTTGGATATATCATTATTGGTGTTAAATCTCCAGTAAAAAGAAAATTATCAGAGATAGCTTCAGGTGGTCAGGCTCAAACTACATCATCGCGAAACGAAAAAGTGATGAATACGCTAGAATCTTTAGCACCTCTGACTGCAAGTGGTAATGAAAAAGATCGTCAATCCAACAGAATGCTGTTAATGAATGCTGGTTTTCATCAAAAAAATGCGCTGTCGCTTTTTTATTCGATTAAATCTTTGACAACAATCGTAGGCTTATTAATTTCACTTGGACTTTACTTATCATTAACGGAGTCGACTAATCTATATATTTATATCGCTGCATGTGCTTTTATAGGTTTGGTATTACCAGACTTCATATTAAAGAGAATGGTAAAGCAACGTCAAAACCGTATTAGATCAGGTGTCGCTGATATGTTGGATCTGTTGGTAGTGTGTACTGAGTCTGGTCTTGGCTTCAATGCCTCTTTACGCCGTGTTGCCGATGAGATGGTGATATCCCATCCTGAACTGGCTGACGAAATAGATACAGTTTGTATGAAAATTCAAGCGGGTAAATCCATGCCGGATAGTCTCAGAGAGTTTGTAATACGGACCGGGTTGGACGAATTTATGGGGTTAGTCAGTATGCTTAGTCACGCATCACGAGTTGGTGGAAGCCTGGTTGATTCATTAAGAGAATATACCGAAGATTATCGAGATAAAAGGCAGCAAGCCGCAGAAGAAATTGCCGCAAAAATTCCGGTAAAAATGATGTTTCCTATGGTACTGTTTATTTGGCCTTGCTTTTTTATCGTTGCGATAGGACCCTCATTGATTCAACTCGCAGAAGCATTTAAGCAGTAAATATAATAACTAATATAGATATAATAACGTATAAGGGAAGATTATGTGGAAAGTTTATTCGCTTACTTTGTGTATACTACTGATTTCTGGGTGTGCAAGCAACGAGACAAAGAAAACAGACTTTGATAAAAGTTTGTATTCTGGAAAACCTGTTGAGGCTTTGACCAATGATGAACCACCCGCTAACGAAGAAGAAGCAATATCTCGTGGTGATGCTGCATTAACCAGTAATAATACTGACCTTGCCTTGTATGAATATATACGGTCGCTTTCTTTCGATGACGGTGTTCACAAGGACAAAACGCTTTATACTATCGGACGAATACATGAATCACGAAATGATTTTGAGTTAGCAGATAGGTCATATAGAGCTTCTCTGGCCGAAAACCCAAATAATATTGGTTCACTAGAAGAGCTTGGAAAACTCAATACCAAGCAGGGACGTAAGGATGTTGGACTAAGCTATTATTTACGCGCTCTAAATGCGGATCAGTTGCGTCTTGGCGCCCAGGGGAACATAACGGTCAACAATATATCTCGAGAGAATATTTCATCTCTTAGATATGATGAAAAATCACCTGTCAATGCTTATATAGGCCTAGGTGTACTCTATGATATAAATAATAACCATGAGATAGCTCACGCCTTTTTACATAAAGCACTAGAAATTAAACCCTATAATGAAAGGGCACTTGTAAGCCTTGGTTATTCTTATTATATGGTGGGTGCATATGGAAAAGCAACTTATTTTACTAATGCCGCTTTAAACTTAAATAATAGTAACGAAAAAGCGATTAATAATTTGGGTCTAATAGCTATAGCTCAAGGAGAGCCGCGTAAAGCGCTAGGTATTTTTGGGCAGCACATGTCTACATCTGAGGCACTAAATAGTGTTGGCTACTTCCTCATTCTAAGAGGGGAACCAGGAGAGGCGATTCCTTATCTTCAGGAGGCTATTGACCAAAGTCCATCCTATTATGCAAAAGCGAATGAAAACTTAGAACGTGCATTAGCTATGGTCAGGGCTGATAGAGATACATCTAAAGCAGTATTACAATGAGCAACTTTTCTCGTTTCAGAAGGTTTAGATGTCTCATCTCGTCCTAAAATACGTTGAAAGTTTTCATCCTAAGCCAGCAGCGTTTGCTGCTGACTTTTTAAGTGTCGGGATATGAGTTGGTATTAAGTCGTAAGAATTACTGATTATTATCCACTTTAGAGTGAAGAATATCTCTGATTATATATCTTGGTCTTCGTTTTGTTTCCATATAGACACGACCAAGATATTCTCCTATAACACCGATCCCAATTAGTTGAATTCCGCCTAAGAAAAGGATTGATACCATTATAGATGGATAACCGGCGACGTCATTGCCAAAGATAAGTTTATCTAATATTAAATTTATTGCGTACAAAAAAGAACTTAGTGAGATGGCTAGTCCTAAGTAAGTCCATAGTTTTAAGGGGACTGTGCTAAATGAGGTTATTCCTTCAATCGCTAGGTTCCATAATTTTAAAACACGAAATTTAGTATTTCCTGCGGAGCGCTTTTCTCGCCTATATGTAACGATAGTAGTATTGTAACCTATCCAAGAAAGTACCCCTTTCATAAAAAGCTGAGTCTCAGATAAAGATATAATTGAATCAACGACGGTTCTACTCATCATTCTAAAGTCGCCAACATTAGGCTCAATTTTTATATCTGATATTAAATTGTGAACTTTATAAAATAAGTTAGCAGTATTTCTTTTAATATAGCTATCTGATGACCTGTCAATTCTCTTAGCTAAAACTACATCATAGCCATTATTTATTTTATCAAACATAACTTCAATCATATAGATAGGATCTTGTAAATCTACATCTATAGGAACAACAAATTTCCCTTTAGAAGCTTCTAGTCCTGCAAATAAGGCTGATTCTTTCCCAAAATTTCTTGAGAGATTTATTAAAGTAATATTAGGATCTTTTTTTATTATTTTGCTTATTTCAATTTCTGTATTGTCAGTACTACCATCATTGATAAAAATTATTTCTATATCCTTTTTTGATAAGAACTGGTTATTTTTCACTTCATTGAAAAAAAAATCAATTGTGCTCTCTTCATTAAAAACTGGGACGATTAGAGATATGTCCATGCAATCACCTAAAAATAAAAAAATTCGAAACTATAAAGCCTAAGAAAAGACTTAAAAATGAGGATATAACCAATGTAAGCAGAGGAGATAACTCAATATTTTCTGAATTAAGACCTATTAAATAATTAATCACTCCCATGATAATCACAAAATAAATATATTTATTTGTTTTTAATTCTATTTTAAAGTTATATTTAGAGTTTAATATATATGAAAAAGATGCTGCGCATACAAAGGCCACTAGGTTACAGTATGATTGTTCAAAATTTAATGAATAAAAAATATAAAAAACAACCCAATGTATTGTGGTATTAAGCACTCCTATTAATGCATAAATACTAAAGTTTATTATCATAAAGACTCCCAAAGTTGTAGTCTCGTTAGTTGCATTATCAGTAGTATTGTTATCGTAAACATAAAATTAGTTGCTTTAAGTCATTATATATAGCGTAACTAGTTAGTAAGGCTAATGCAATAATAAAAAAGGCAGAGATTCTAAGCCTACGAGTAAAGACGTAACATTCTGTGAGCAGTATGTAAAAAGTGGAAGAAAAATAATCACAATTGACTGCTGAAGGTAAGCAAGCACACTTTGTTTCAATGCCAACAACAGATGTATTCGATAAGGATGTTTGCTTTCACTAATGAAAACGTAGTAAACGCTGCGAAAGAGTTGCTTGGTTAAATCGTCAATTAAATAAAAAGCGAATCTTAGGACTCGTTTTTTATTAAAAAAGCATTTAACATCGCGTTTTTTGAAAACTAATCTACTATACTTAGTAAATCTAACCTTGTGCTTGTGAACTTGAGTGAGGAATGGATGTTTCTTCAAGCTAAGACGTCAAAATTTATCTTGATTGTTGGTATGTTAGTCGGCTTTTTAGGCAGTTTTAAATTTGTATATTCCGATAATCAAGATTTTTTTAAAGGAGAGTTATCTAGAGGTCAAGTTTTAGGAAGAGATTTTCTTAATTGGTGGACTGTTGCTAACTTAGCCGCAGAAAGTAAATACAATGATATTTATAATCCAGAGTTATTAGTTTCTCATACTTCTAATGATATCAAAAAATCAGGAGTTGTTTTTAATTTTGCATATCCTCCACAAACCTTATTTCCAGTGTCAGTATTATCAAATTTTAGTTATATAAAAGCATTGATACTATGGAGTTTTATCGGTGTATTTATTTTTAGTATTCCAGCTTTTATTTTCCAAAAAAGTAAATTGTTTAGTCTTTTAGTCGTTTTTTCTCCTACAACCTTTCTTAATTTAACTACAGGACAAAATGGGTTATTTACCGGAGCATTATTGATTTGTGGGTTGATGTTATTAGAAAGTAAACCTATTTTATCTGGTCTTTTATTTGGACTTTTAACTATTAAACCTCATTTAGGGCTATTAATACCTATCGCTCTTATTGCAGGTGGTTATAGAAAAGCTTTTATTTGGGCTGTAATTTCAACCGTTTCGTTGATTATTGTCAGTGTTATTTTTTTTGGCGTTGGAGTATGGGACGCTTGGTTTAATAACTCCCCTTGGGACTATTCTAAAAATTTTATAGAAAGTGGAGTTGGACTTGCTATATTTATGCAGCCATCTCCATTTGTAAGTATTAGAATGTTATTTGATAATATTAATTTGGCTTGGTTTTTTCAGGCACTTAGCTCTATTTTTACTGTTGGATGTGTAATATATGCTTTTAAAAAGTGCAAGTTGTTAGAATTAAAAGTATCAGTTCTTATTGTTGCAACATATTTAGTCACCCCTTATATCCACTCTTATGATATGACTGCATTCAGTATGGTAATTATATGGCAACTCAGTAGAGGGATTCAGAGAGGCTTCATATACGGTGAACAAACTTTACTAATGGTTGCATGGCTAATGCCTATTTCTATGATGCCACTGGGATACTTAGGATTTCCAGTATTTCCTTTAGTTACTTTAACTTTATTGATTTTTTTGATGTATAAAATTAAAGATTACGAGCGTTTTAATGATGATCTGATTTTTAAATAGTCCTCATTCATTTTTTGCAATTAGAATTATTGAAACCCCGAAGGGAAAAGAAATCGTAGGCAAGAATGTTTTTTCAAAGCTAAATATTTTTTTTAATAAATTATTTACAGGTTTGGATGGTAGATTGACATCACTTTCTGTATTCTTATTAAGAATGTTATTTATAATTCTTACGGCTGCTATTATAGGGAATAAAATAGTATTAAAGTATGACGTATATATAATACTTAACCCTGACGCAGAAACGATATCTTTTAGCTGTTTTCTTGTATAACGTCTTTTATGATGATTAGCTTCATCATGGGCACTCCATAGAAACATATAGGCGGGTACTGTAATAACAAGTTTACCTTTATGAGTTAATTTTTTTCTCAAAGATTTTAATGTTTCCAAATCATCATCAATATGCTCTAGAACATCAAAAATACATATTAAATCAAATCTATCATCGAAAGGTATATCATTTGGAAGTATCCCTTTCTTTACATCACAAATATTCCTACGATTCGCAATTTCTCTTGTATTATCATCTAACT
Source organism: Vibrio natriegens NBRC 15636 = ATCC 14048 = DSM 759 (assembly GCF_035621455.1). NCBI lineage: Bacteria > Pseudomonadati > Pseudomonadota > Gammaproteobacteria > Vibrionales > Vibrionaceae > Vibrio > Vibrio natriegens. Next base: position 2,438,842 of record NZ_CP141822.1, on the reverse strand, counting down.
CCATCGCAAATAAATCTCCATACGCTTTTAACATCTGGAGGTTTCCGCCGGATCCACAGCCTACTTCGAGAATATTTTTAGGGTTGTTGTACCGACAATGTTGATTTAATACTTTTTGTAAAATTGATCTTCTGGCAGTAAACCACCAATGGACATCTTCATAAATGTACATATCATTATAAGATTCACGTTCCATCGATACTCCTAACTTTAAAGGAAACTTACAGTACCATTTAAAGGTATAAATAATCACAAAAATTAATTGTGATATACAAAGTAATCACGATTTTATTTAATTTCAATGTCTAAATTAATTATATCAAACTGTATTGTAAATATAAATAATATTTATGTTTTATATTAAATAATTAGATTGAAATTTTATTTAAAATACAGTTAATTATGATCTAAATTCTTAATGCTAATGATAGATCCTAAAAATGATATGCAAAAAGTCTGTATTCCACTTGCCAATAAAGTCATTGATAAAATCATTACACGGCTTACTATATCTGACTTTAAATCACCAAAGCTAACTTCAGACCATTGTATTACACACCATATAAACCCAGTTAATCCTACTCCTGATAATGATAGTCCAATAAATGATCCACTTTCTAAAGTTATCTTATTTAGCCAAGATTTATATTTAGAATCTGGTAATAAATTTCGTTCAGAAGCATATCTTCTGACAAATAGACCTATAGAAAAACATTGTATGCTTATTAGCATGCATAAGCATCCAGCAAAAAATGTTTTATTTTCAAAAGTAACATTATTAATTGTTAATGGGCCGGTAAATAAATTGATTATAGTAGTTAATCCAATTATAAATAACAGAGTGGATGGATAAAGAAATAGCCACTTTGGTGAATACATGAGTAAAAAACAAAGATGTCTCCAGCCATCCCTCCAAGTTCTTAGATGGGGGGGCCTTGTTCTTCCATCTGGGGAAAGAGTGGTAGGGACCTCAGTTATTTTTAGGTGACTCAATGCAGAACGGACTACCATTTCACTCGCAAACTCCATTCCCGTAGTTCTTAAATTAAGCTGAATTATTTTTTCTCGATTAAAACCACGTAACCCACAATGGAAATCTTTACATGGGATATTAAAAAAAAGTCGGCCGAGGTAACTTAATATAGGATTACCAATGTATTTATGAAGCCAAGGCATAGCTTTAGGTGCAATCCCTCCTTTAAATCTATTTCCCATTACTACATCAAAACCTTGTCTTAGTTTAGATAAAAATTCTTCTAACTTTAAAAAATCATAACTATCATCGGCATCACCCATAATTATATACTTACCATTGGCTTTATTTATCCCGCCTAAAAGAGCTGAGCCATATCCTTTTTCTTTTACGTTAATTACGATCGCTCCATTTTCTTTAGCTATATCTTGGGAGCCATCAGTGCTACCATTGTCTGCTATTAATATCTCTCCATTGATATTATTATTTTTAATAAAATTCTGAGCTTTAACAATACAGGTATTTAACGTTTCTGCTTCATTTAAGCATGGCATTAATATTGTCAATTCACAATTATTTAAGTCCATTTTTTCAGCCATACATCCTCTTTTAATTTATAGAGTAAATAAAAATACCATTGTAACTTTTACTTATAGGCGTTAGCCATTCTGGTTGTTTATTATTCGAAAGTAGTTTTACTAGACTTTTATCATTAGCCCCTGATAATATGTATTTTGTTTGAGAGTCATTGTTATTAAATACAAATAAATCAACACCCTCTTCTCGTAGTAATTTATACGCAGTATGGTAGTTATCAGATAGTAATGTGTTTACGTATAAAAGGTTTCCACGAATATTTCTATGATAAGGTGCAGCGATGATATAGTTATCTGTTAATGTGACTATTTCTGCTCCATTATCCATTGGAGCTAATATTTTCTTACCTTCTATATCTAGTTTTTTTATATATTCATGCGTACTCATTGTTTTAACGTCTTTCTCTGTATCATCAACCCCCAGTAATATTTCTATTTGTAAGACTATAATAGTTGATAGTGCAGGTGCGATTAAAAAAGGAGGTAAGATTCGAAGAACTGGAATATTGATAATATTAAATAAATACAAACCAACGGTTAAATTTAGTGGTATTGCCAGCATTGAAGAATATATAATAGTTCTTACTTGCCAAAATATTGCTGGTATTAAACTAATAATAAATAATAGGTAGTAAAGTTTTTTTATGTTATTTTTTAGTAGAAAAATAGAAAGAGCAGCAGGAACTATGGTAACAAAATACAACCAAATTTGAGACAATTCAGAGGCATCTTTGATTACTGTTGTTAATGGTCTAGCTTCTAGAACGTGACTAAGCCAGTAAGTTACCAGCGGTTCAGGGTAATCTGAATATGGTGACTTTAAAACGTTGGGAAAAATTAACCAAGTGAGGCCAATACAAGCGAATGAAGACAGGAGTAAAACAGTTAGTCTTGGATTTAGGAGTGTTAATGAAATACTGATTGCTGCAGCTAAAAAGAAGCATAAAAGCGGTAAGCTTAGTATATCGTATTGTGGATTAAACCAAATAGATACCGGTTGGAATATCATTATTCCTATAACACCGGATACGACTGTTAGTAACGATATGTCTCTTATAAATTTTAGCTTTTTTAGGTCACTATATAAAGCGTAAATAGTTAATAAAGCTAATGTGATAATAAAGAAAGGTAGGACTTCTAACCCTATTAGCAAAGAAACAGTAATGCTTATCGCACAACCGTATACGTATAATTTTTCTTTGTAGTTTGGTGAGAAAGTTAATAATATAAAAATACTATAAAGAAGTACTTGTAAGTTGTGATGATCTATATAACCTGGATAAAATTTAATAGCAGAAATCGAAAAAAAAGTATATATAATAGTTAATATGTGTCGATCAATGCCAAGTATTTCTCTCGATATTTGGCATAATATTAGTATGAAGAAAACTAAATAGATTAGAGGTACTATTGCAATAGAGAACTGTAATGCATTGGTATGATCAACAAAAAGCCGGGATACATAGTACAAAGCAAGTATTGGAAGATCGGGTATTCGCGACCAATGGATAATTTGTCCATCTTGTGGATTAAAATCTCTTAGAGGTTGCACATACCAAGAAGGAGATTCTATGAACGTCATGACTTGATGAAGGCGCATAAAATTATCGTTATCGCCTAAATCCCATTCCGCAACTCCAGTATATCGTACAAAAAATATCGCGACAGCTAAAGTGATAGACAAAATTAAAGGTACGTAAGGTTTAGTATCAAACCTCTGGTTGGATTGCTGGTTCAAGTTTGACTACCTCAATGATTTGTAATAAAAAAATATTAGTATAATCACCAAAATTATCAATTTAGTTTATGCATATATGTGTCTATTTTATGAAAAAGTTAATTGTTGGTCACTAACCATAGACGTTTTAGTTCAAACAACATCTGTGTTTTGGTTTCTCATCGGGTACTACCTGCAACAAGAAAATGCTGGGGCCCGAACTATTAATGTATAAGGTTGCGCGCAATTGCATCGGTCGTATAGGCGGTAATATTCTATGAACCTTTATGTAATAGTGGTTGTGTATGTGTAAAGGGAGCTGACGCTTGCCGTTTACCAGCAGTGGTCATGAAATACAAAAAGTTAGCACAATTGGGTCAGTTATTAAGGCCATTTACAACTCCCACCCCAACAAAAAACATTATCATCCACAGTATCGAAACATTCAACTTCTTAAGCAGATAGAAGCCAGCAATCACCAGGGCAATATCTATCGGGTCTGCGACTGCACTGGTAAACACAGGTTGGTAAAGTGCTGCTAAGAGTAGACCTACAACGGCCGCATTTACGCCACTAACGGCTCCGGAAATCGCGGGTTTCGCTGCTAGTCGTTGCCAGTTTTTTAGTACGCCAAGCAATAGTAAGAAACCTGGCAGGAAGATAGTTAATGTAGCAACTAGAGCACTAAGAGCCGGTGTCTCTGTTAGTTGATAGCCAAGATATGTTGCAAAGGTAAACATCGGGCCCGGTACGGCTTGTGCGGCAGCGTAACCGGTTAAAAATGCGTCCTGGCTGATTTGATCGCCAAGGATATTTTCTAACAGGGGAAGTACCACATGACCGCCACCGAATACTAAACTTCCTGCCTGAAAGAAGTCATTAAGTAGGCTTACCATTGGGGTTGTATGGGCAATGAGAGGTAGCCCGAACAGTAGTACTGCAAAGATCACAAGCGGTGTTAAGTTGGGCTTAAACGGTTGTGCTGGAATGGCAGATTCTTTCTTCAAGTAGAGTACGCCGACCATTCCAGCGATAATCAAAACCAGCATCTGAGTTGTTATGCCTGGCACGAGCAAAAGTGCGATCGTTGTTGCGACACATAACCCGGCCGTTAACTTAGTTTGGCAAAAGTTCTTGTACATTCCCCATGTCGCATCGGCTACCACCACAACGGCCAGCAACTTTAATCCGTGTACGATGTTTTGAAACAGAGCCGTATCGGTGACTTGGCTGCTTACCATGGCTAATACCAGCATGATCAGCACTGAAGGTAGCGTAAAGCCAATAAAAGCCGCGCATGCTCCTCCTAGTCCGCCACGTTTATATCCCAATGCAAATCCCACTTGACTAGAGCCTGGGCCGGGTAAGAACTGACTCAATGCGACGATTTGTGCATATTCGCTGTCATCCAGCCATTTGAGCTTTTCAACGAAAGTTTGGCGGAAGTAGCCAATGTGAGCGGCAGGGCCACCAAAGCTGAACCAACCGAGCCAAAAGAAAGTTTTAAAAATAGTGAACATGTTGAGCCTATTTATCTAAATAGAATTTTCATGTTGTTAATTTAGCGAGTGGTTTAAAATGACTCAAATTGATAATCTGAATTTAATTTATGAATGAAATAGGATAGGTAGCTAATGAAAGACGACGTTCAATGGCGCAATATTGACTTGAATCTGTTGGTGACATTTTCTTACCTATATCGCTATCGAAGTGTCAGTTTAGCGGCAGAGAATAGCTATGTGAGCCAATCTGCAATGAGCCATAGTCTATCTCGTTTACGGTTACTTTTTGATGATCCTCTTTTCGAGCGTAAAGGACACAAAATGGAGCCAACAGAACATGCTCACAATATTGCTCCAATCGTACATAATCTTCTGGACTCCATAACAAAAGACCTACTGACTAAATCTGAGTTTCAGCCACAGAGTTACTCGGGTGTGTGTCGCATTGGTTTAACTGATTACGCTGAATTCATTTTTGCGCCAGCTATCTATGATGAAATTCATAGGCAGGCATCTGACGCGAAAATCAGCTTTATTAATGTTGATCGAAGTAATTACATGCAACGAACCGAGCGCGATAAGTTAGATCTTGTGATTGGTAGCATACCTGCTCCTGAAGAGGACTATTGTAGCCAGTACCTCTATACCGAGAAACATGTATGTTTATGTGATAAGAAGGTGTTGAACGGTAAGTCAGCGTTATCTGTCGTTGAGTTTGCCAATATCAAACAAGCATTAGTCAGTCCTGATGGCAGCTTAAAGACACAAGTAGACCAAAAGCTCGCGGAGCACGGTTTGAGCCGCCAGGTCACCGTGGCATCACGTAATTTTCTTACTATTCGTCACTTACTTAAACAGCGAGATCTCATAGCGATTGTGCCGGAAAAGATGGCGCTGGCTGAAGGTTTTTCAGATGATTTAGTGACGATTCAACCAACTATTTCAGTGGCGGATTTTGAGATTTCTATGATATGGCACACCAGTCGCGAAAATGATGAGAAAGGTATCTGGTTGAGAAAGTTGGTAGCAGAAACGATTACTTCTCAGTGATAACGTTTAACCTATTTTGGTCGTATTACGTAAAATGAGCTCGCTAGGAACATAAACTTTAAGAGGTAACTTACGATCATCACGGTGTTTTTCAACCAATAAGTTAACCCCTTGAGCCCCCATCATCTCAGAGTGAATACGTACCGTTGATAGTGGAGGGAAGGTAAAACTAGCGGTTGGAATGTCGTTCATACTGATCATAGCAATGTCGTTTGGAATGTGCAGTCCGCACTCATGGATAGCGCGTAAAACCCCGATTGCAATCGTGTCTGAGGTGACAAATATTGCAGTAGGAATATCTCCTTTAGCCAACATCTCTGTGCCTAAGTCATATCCGGACTGGCTTGAACCGTCGCCGTAATAGATATCCGATTCTGAAACTAAACCTCTTAGGCTGGCGTATTCGACAAATGCAGTCTTTCGGTTATCAGTCGAATCTGTTTGGCTTTGACCACCTATAAAGCCAATTCTCCGATAGTCCTGATTGGCATAAAAGTCGACGACTTGTTTGCTTATCCGCTCGAGATCGGCACTTACACAATCATATGGATTATCTTGTTCAGAAACATCGATGCAGCAAATGAAATTTTCTAAACGCTTAGGTAACTTATTGATAATCTTTTGCTCTATGTCGCCAACAAGAAGGATACCTGTGACTTTCTGCGTATCGGTTTCCAACTCATTGTTGTAGCAGTTGGTGAGGGTAATACCGAGCTTCTCGCATTGGCTTTCAATACCATGACGAATCGACAAGTAGTAAGGATCACTACTTTCGAGTTCTTGTCGGTAATTATAAAGGGCTAAGAAATGATGACGCTGGGTGCTCTTTCCGGTCGAGCCTTTTGAACTTTTGGTGCGATATTCGAGTTTGTCTGCAATCTCTAAGATACGACGTTTGGTTTCTTGTTTTACATTTAATGTCGGATCATTATTTAAAACACGCGATACCGTCGCAAGTGATACACCAGCCTCGTTTGCAACGTCTTTTAATTTTGCCATGTACCATTCCCGTAGACACAACGCGCGATCTCGATGAGAAAGCAGTAATACCGCTATTTTAAACAGTGGGTTATGCAGAAACAAATTTTCTGCACTGTTTTCTTTTTCCATTTCATTTGATCATCTACCTTAATGACTTTTCTCCTCAATTAGAGCCCCTTGTTTTTCATCAACGGTGTTTAATAGATCAACTTAATCAATTAAACAATTAGTGGAAACGTTTACATGATTGGAGGTTGATCACGGATTTCGATCGATATTGGTTGCTAGAATTTAGCCTGTTCTTTTTCAACTATACCCGTGTTGGGCTGATGGTCATGCAGAGCGCACCGCTTAAAAAAACGGTATTCGATGAACTGGCTTTGGAAACACAGTATTCGGTATTTGGGAAGACCAATTAAACCAGAAATGGGGGCTCAACAGTGGGGTGTTGAGCTCTGGGGGTTGCTATCAGCAGCAAACTGTTTATTAGTTTGAATTTATAGATAGCGTTTTGGGTGGGCGATTACCAGCTTAACTAAGTCGTTGATCATTATTGTCCTAGACGAGGTGAACAGCGACTTATCTAGGATGGTAGTTAGCCCACTTTTTCTTACTAAGGCAGCTGCGCTCTTAATCACGTGCGGTCAATTGTTGTTGCTAAATTATACTTTTGCCACAGAATCTCTGCGAACTAACGTAGGGCTAAAAATGATCGTCTCATCTTCAACTTTTTCGTTACGAGAAAGCGCTAATGCTAAACGAGTAGCGCGTTCTGCCATTATTTCAATAGGATAGCGGATGGTAGTTAAGCCTGGATGGACAAAGCGAGCTATGAGTCCGTCATCAAACCCCACCATAGAGACTTGTTGCGGCACATCAATACCGTTTTGCTCCAATGTCGCTAAAGCGCCAGCAGCCATGTAGTCGTTATAGGCCACAACCCCTGTGATTTCGAGAGACTTTGTCAGCAGGTTGGTCATTGCTACTTCGCCCCCATCACTGTTTGGCTCACCATATTCGACATAGCTTTTTGACAGCTCAATACCATGTTCTTTTAGTGCACTTTGATAACCTTGTAAGCGCTCATCGGTATCTTCGATGTCATGAGAAGAGGCGATACAGGCGATCTTACGATGTCCGTGACGAATCAAATATTCAGTGGCTAAGAAGGCACCTTTGCGGTTATCGAGAGAAATGCAGCGTTCGGCCAGCACGGGAATATGACGGTTGATCAATACCAATCCTTTGACTTCTTTGGCATAGGCGATGAGTTCCTCGTCAGAAAGCCCTTTGGCGTGAATGACAAGAGCGTCGCATCGGCTGTTCGCTAATAAATCCAGAGCGCGGCGTTCATCGTCCGCATTATGGTAACCATTGCCAATCAGGATGTGCTTACCATTTTCACGTGCAACGTTATCAACGGACTTTACTAACGTACCAAAAAAAGGATCGGATACATCACTTACCAGTACACCAATAGTATTGGTACTCTGGCTTACCAATGCTCGAGCCGCGGCATTAGGGCGGTAGCCTAATTTACTCATAGCTTGTGTTACTGCATCAATGGAGTTTTGGCTCGCTTTTGGCGATTTATTGATTACGCGAGAGACGGTAGCAACGGATACACCAGCTTCTTTTGCAACATCTTTGATGGTTGCCATATTTGACCTTTATGGGCGAGAACATTTGACTGAAAGTATTAAACACCCATAGTGTAATCAGTTCAATTCAATAGAGAGTTTGCAGTTGGAAATGAGATCTTTACCACCTGTTTTTATTAAGTTTACTGTTAGTGTAAACGTTATACCTTTTATTAAAGTTTTAAAGCGTGTTTTATCATGGAAAACAGCTCATACTCAGACTTTGTCTAGATGAGTAGTGAGACGTCGGAATACATATTGTTATCTTAGAAATGCATGATGAATCTGAACGCGTGTTACTGACTGTTGAAGGCACGACGCTTGTTTAGGAAGTGCGTTTAAATAGGTAATATTTTTATCAATCATATTTATGTATTGCGTCGCATTTTATTTATCTATCAATATGAATGCGCTGCACTGTAATTATAATCCCTGCGCTTTTTAAAACTGTTTAAATACATGAAAGGTATAGGAAATTATAATGAAAAAAGTAATGCCACTATTGGTTCTAGGTGCAGTGGTTGCGTCAGCGTCAGTTCAAGCAAATGATAACTGGTATGTTGGTGTTGATGTTCTTAATTCTGATCTTGAAGTTGAAGGGATCTCTTCTGATGATTCGGTGACGGGTTTGGGCATCGTTTTAGGTAGCGAAGTGCAATACTCAGAAAACTTCAAACTGGCTTTGGAAGCTGAGTACGTTAGCTACGGTAGCTTCGAGAAGAAAGAATCTTCCATGGGTGACTGGGTAAAGGTTTCTATTGATGGTTACGCTTTTAACTTGAATGCTAAACCTAAGTACCAATTCTCTGAGTCTGGTTTTTACATCGGTGCGCTAGCTGGCCTTGGTGTAATTGGTGTTGACTTCGAAGTAGCTTCAAACATTTTGGATGCAAATGGCAAAACTGACGGCAGTGATGTGGGTTTTAACTACGGCGCTGAAGTAGGCTATGAATTTGATTCAGGTTTTATTGTTTCTGGCGGTTACCGTGCTTCTTCAGTAACGATTGATGTTGAAGGCGGTGGCGAACTCGATTTCGATTTCGACAGCGTTTATGTTGGCGTAGATTACAAGTTTTAATCTAAAACTAACTGAATACGAAAAAGGAGCCTTTAGGCTCCTTTTTCGATCAACGCATCAATCAGTTCATAATGATGGTCATGAACACCTGCGAGGTTTCCGTATTTCGGTTGATGACGATCATTCTCTTTCGCGTGTTGCCAACCCACGGTATGCCTAACAAAGTGTTCGGCAAAAGAGTGGGAAACCTCCAGACAACCAGCCAAAACGGTATCAACGTAGCTTTGCATTATCGGGCTGTTAGAGCAGGGCGGCAGTGGCTCGTCCTTTACATAAACCCAAATAGCGTGATCGGGATTAAATGGTTGGTCTGTTTCAATTTGATCGGGGCGAAGTTGAATACGATGATAGCCACGTTCGCGACGATCGAATTCTGCTAAAGCTTCATCATTGACTTCAAGTAGCACGCCGTTGACCTGTCCTTGTCCTTCGTTAACGACCAGCGGGGACAAGGTGTAACTTTCATCGATTTTGCCCCAATAGCGAACTAATCCGTGTGCGATGACTGGAATCGCTGCGCCTGTTTGTCCTGTCAACTTTCGAGAAGCGGAATTAATCAAGCTGCCATAGCCGAATATGTACATCTGTTTACGTCCCTTACTTAATTGCGAACCGCCTTTCTTTATACCTAACCCTTCGTAGAAGCACAAACTTTACCCCCAAAGTATAGTCTTCTCCCTAACATGTATTTTTAATGTATGTTTATGGTAGTATCCATTTTGTCGCTGAAAATCTCTGGGCTGGCAATAATGATCCGATCATTCAACCTGCATCGAAACAAGCTTGAGGGCCAAAAAATGCTGAATATCACCGATAAAAAAGTGGAAGAAAAAATCCCTGCATGGCTGCGTTTAGGGTTTCGACCGTTTTTCCTATTTGGCGCTATCTATGCCATCGTCGCTATAGCGATGTGGGTGTGGATGTTCCAGACCGGACAGCCCAGTGCACTGCGCGTTCCTGCTCTTTGGTGGCATGTGCATGAAATGTTATTTGGTTTTTCAATGGCGATCGTCGCTGGCTTTGTGTTAACTGCGGTACAAAACTGGACGGGAATAAATGGCACCAAACATTACACACTGTTGGCTATTTTTGCCTTGTGGCTTGCGCCCAGAATTTTACTCTGGACGCCAATCCCTTTGTGGTTAACGAGTACTATCGAAGCGTTATTTTTATTGTTTGTCGCTTATGAAGTAGGGATCCGAGTATACCGCTCTAAAGGGTGGCGAAATCTGTTTTTTGTCCCGCTGTTCTTATTGGCGATCTTTGCTAACTTTGCCAGCTACGCGACGGTGAAGGGCATGCCACCATTTTCCTCTTCAGCGGTTTGGCACGCTATGCTGTGGTGGTTTACCTTGTTATTGTCGGTAATGGGTGCACGGGTCATTCCGTTCTTTACTGCCCGCCGTTTTAACTTCGAAAAAGCGCAACCGTTGGTATGGCTTGATTGGCTGGCAAACCTTCCTTTGGTGATGTTGTTTATCTTAAGCTTCTTCCCTGTAACTTTTTCTCAACTTGGTCAACCTTTAATGGTGTTTGCAGGCATTGCTCAGTTGGTTCGCTTCTTACGTTGGAAGCCATGGCTAACCTTAAGTGAGCCACTGGTTTGGTCGCTGCACGCGGCGTATTTGTGTTTACCATTGAGTTTACTTTTGCGCGGAGCTTGGGGGGATGCATTTGCAAGTCATAACCTGATTCACTTATTCGCGATAGGTGCCTTAGGCGGTTTGATATTAGCGATGATTTCGCGTGTCACCATGGGGCATACGGGGCGTATGATTTACAAAGGACCCAATATGAGTATCGCCTTCGCTGCCGTTATTGCCGCAGCTGTGGTTCGTAGTTTTGCTGTGATTTTCGACCCTGCCAGAATGATGTTGTGGATAGATATCAGCGGCGGATTGTGGATATTCGCATTTGGCATGTTTGTATGGCGATTTGGTTTTATGCTGGTTACTCCGCGTGCCGACGGTCATCCAGGATAAAGCTACAGCGTAAAAAAGAGGAGAGGGCATCTCCTCTTTATTGTTTCTTCGCGAAACTACTCGTCGTCGCTTTTGTTAGTTAACCCAAAGCGTTTTAACAGCAGCCACTCCAGAGCAAATATAATAATTAATGCTACGCAGAACCAAGTGAAGGCAGTTGCAGAGTCCACGCCAGGCATGCCGCCGATATTAATACCCAGTAGCCCAGTTAAAAAACTGGTCGGTAAGAAAATAGTGGCAACCAGTGTAAACAGATAACTGTTTTTATTGGTTTTTTCATCGCGATTGTGCTTAATCTCTTCCTGGAATAATGCCACTTCGCCCAGATAAAAGTCGATGGTTTCGTTAATGCGCGTAATGTTGTTGTGCGCGAATCGATACTGATGTGGTCTGGAAACCACCAGATCAGAGCTTGATTCAAGCAAATCACGGATCGCATATTGCTGCGGACGTATAAAGCGTTTGATAGAAATAAGCGCCTTTTGAGCGGAGATATGCTTATAGGTGGACTCATCGTTCACGTCGAAATGATTAAGAGTTTCTTCAATCGTATCCAGATAAAGATCAATCTTCCCGTTTAAGCCTTCGATGATTTGATTAAGCAGGCTTGCCAAACTCTTTGGTCCCTTCTGTTCAGCCAAGGCCTGGCGGATTTCCATAATCGCACGCGAAGGGATTTTCCGTGTTGAAATCAACGCACCTTGGAAATATAAAATCCGAATACTAAGCATATCTTCTGGAGACGCATTCTCATTCATATTGATGCCACGCAGAATCAACATGAAGTTTTCATCGTCCAGAGGGTGAAAAGAGGGGCGACTTTCATCGGCGAGTAAATGATCAACGGTCGCTTTAGGCACTTGATTGTGCTCCAGCCAGCCACGAATATCTGGATGAAGTCTTTCGCAGTGGTACCAATGTTTCGCTTTGATTTCTTGTGATGTCGTTGCTTCTTGAGTTGCTATTGGCGTTGAAAAATCCCAATGCTCAATCATAAACCCCATATTCTTTTCCTTATCATGAGATTACTTGCAGTCTATTGAATGAGTATGATTGCATTTTTAGCGAAAAGTCTACGAAAAATTTCCGAAAGCGCTAAAACAACAAAGCCTGCACGAAGCAGGCTTGGTCACGGGATTGGAGTCATTAGCCCACTTGTGAGAGGTTCACGACTTTCTGTTGTAACTTTTCTTTTAAGTATTCTGCAAGAGATAGCTTTTCTTCGTCGCTCATGTAGAGCCCGATCTTGGTACGACGCCATAAAATGTCTTCGTCAGTCAGGGCCATTTCATGGTTCATCAAGTAGTCAATTTCACGCTGATATACGCCACCGGCTTGTGTAGAGAAGGCTTGGCCTAAATCGGCTTCACTTGTCGCTCCCTTCATTAGCTCCCACGTTTGTGTTCCAAACTGAGTGACGTAACGTAGAATAAGCGCTTTTGGTGCCCAGGCGTACTTGGCGTGGATCTGTTTCGCCAGTTGTTCGCGACTACAGCTGAAGTTACCGCCCGGCAGAGCTTGGTTTGCTGTCCAGTTACCGCCCATTTGTGGCAGGAATGGCGCCAGCTTTTTCATCGCCGCTTCACCCAGTTTTCGGTAAGTCGTTAGTTTACCGCCGAAAACCGAAAGTAATGGAGCTTGATCGAATTCTGCATCTAGCTCTAGCGTGTAGTCTCGCGTGATCGCCTGTGGCGAGTCTGACTCATCATCGCACAGTGGGCGCACACCGCTGTATGTCCACACCACATCTTCGCGCGATAGCTGGTGGACGAAGTGCTGGTTAACAATGTCGATCAGATAATCGACTTCGTCATCAGAGATCGCAACTTCTCGTGGGTCGCCTTTGTATTCGACATCTGTGGTACCGACGATCGAGAACTTATCTAAGTACGGGATCATAAACACGATGCGGTTATCTTTGTTTTGCAGAATATAAGCCTGAGGTTCGTTGTGGATACGAGGAACAACAATGTGCGAACCTTTAATCAAACGAATATTACGTGGAGAAGCTTGCTCTAATCCTTCATCAAAGAACTGTTTTACCCACGGTCCCGCAGCGTTAACCAGTGCTTTCGCTTTACGTTCAAAACGTTGATCTGTCATTGTGTCGTGAATTGTGACATGCCAGATGCCGCTTTCGCGATGCGCTTTTTCTACTCGGCAGTAGTTACGAACTTCTGCATGGTTTTCACGTGCTGCGAGAACGTTAAGTAGAACTAAGCGAGCATCATCTACCCAGCAGTCGGAGTATTCAAAACCGGTTTTTATCTCCGGTTTTAACAAGCCAGACTTTGCCAGATTAACGGTCTTGCTGCCTGGGAGCGTAGTGCGTTTACCTAAGTTATCGTAAAGGAACAAACCACAGCGGATCATCCACGCTGGACGTAAAAATGGACGATGAGGTAAACGGAAACGCATAGGTAACGCAACATGAGGTGCTTTGCGAAGGATTACTTCACGTTCTGCGAGCGCTTCCGAAACTAAACGAAACTCGTAGTGTTCAAGGTAGCGTAATCCACCATGAATAAGTTTGGAGCTTGCTGAAGAGGTTGCAGATGCAAAGTCGTTAGCTTCATACAAACCAACACTTAATCCACGGCCTGCAGCATCAGCAGCGATACCAGCCCCGTTAATGCCGCCACCGATAATGATCAAGTCTAAAGGAGTGGATGAGTCAGTTGTGGAAGCATTTTTTTGTATACTCATAAATTTGACCTCTTTGGTGAGCGAACGAGCATTTTAGAACATGACTTAATCCTATCTTAGGTTTCGTTTGTGGTCATCTGTTATTTTCGTTTTTGAGCGTTTTGTGTGATTTGGGCACAAAAAAACCTCTGTCTAAGTAAGGCAGAGGTCATTTAAAGGTTCAAGTTTGAGCGAATTATTTATTTTCTTCGTCTGTCGCCCCGTTTGCGTCGACAACTTCAAGAGGGATGGAGGCTTCTTTTAAAATAGACAGAATTTCTTCAGGTGGCTGCTTATTGGTAAATATCATGTTTAACTGAGCGATATTGCCCAGTTTCACCATCGCATTGCGGCCAAACTTAGTGTGGTCTACGGCCAGAAATACGCTGCGACTGTTATCGATGATAACCTGTTTTACTCGTACTTCATGGTAATCGAAGTCCAGCAGTGAACCATCGAAATCAATACCACTGATTCCGAGAATACCGAAATCGAGGCGGAATTGTTTTACGAAGTCCAGAGTGGCTTCACCGACAATACCACCATCGCGGTTACGAACTTCGCCGCCAGCCAGTATCACTTTGATTTCTGGGTTAGGGTAAAGAATGGTCGCAACATTGATGTTGTTAGTGACCACTCGAAGTTGTTTGTGGTTTTTATTGAGTGCACGTGCAACGGCTTCCGGCGTCGTTCCGATATCGATAAAGAGCGTCGCGCCATCAGGTATGTGTTTGACCACCTCTTCTGCAATCACATCTTTTTCGTTGAAGTTAAGTGCTTTACGCGTGTTGTAAGAGGTATTTTCCGAGCTGAGAGGGATGGTGGCACCACCGTGATAGCGACGAATTCTATTATCGTCGGCGAGCTCATTGAGATCGCGTCGGATGGTTTGTGGGCTGACATTGAATCGTTCAACCAACTCATCCGTGCTGACATAGCCTTGTTTTTTCACCAACTCGACAATCTGCTGGTGTCTAGGTATTTGCTTCACTTAGGACTCCATTGTGCACGGGTAGCTAGCTCCCAATGCTTAACATTCGAAATATATTGAGTAATTTGGAGATATTGTGCTCGAATTTGCGCGTTGTGAGAAGTAAAGCGATCAAGGAATCGGGGATAAGACGCAAAAAGAGCGCTCGAATGGCGCTCTTTGTTGGTGTTGGTAGGGGATTAATCGTCTTCGTCGTGAAGTTCTGACCAAGTTTGAGCACATTTCACTGCACGCTTCCAGCCTTTGTAGCGACGATTACGCTTCTCTTCATCATCATGAGGCTCAAATGTACGATCAATTACCGCTTTACCTTGCAGTTCATCGAGGCTATCCCAATATCCTACCGCTAAGCCTGCCAGATAAGCTGCACCCAGAGCGGTTACTTCAGTGACTTCAGGGCGAAGTACTTGCGTATTTAGTACGTCAGACTGGAATTGCATCAAGAAGTTGTTTGCTACTGCGCCGCCGTCAACTCTTAGGTTAGCCAACTGGATTCCAGAGTCGGCTTGCATTGCATCCAATACGTCACGGGTTTGGTAAGCGATACCTTCCAAAGTCGCACGAATAATATGGTTTGAGTTAACGCCTCGAGTTAAGCCAACAATGGTTCCTCGTGCGTACGCATCCCAGTATGGTGCGCCAAGGCCAGTAAAGGCTGGCACGACGTACACACCATTGGATGTGTCTACTTTTGTTGCGAAGTATTCAGAGTCTTCTGCGCCATTAAGAATCTTAAGCTCGTCACGCAGCCACTGAATAGACGCACCACCCATGAACACCGCGCCTTCTAGTGCGTATGCCGGTTCACCTTTCGGGCCACATGCCAGTGTTGTCAGCAGGCCGTGTGTAGACGTCACTTTTTCCTGACCAGTATTCATCAACAAGAAGCAACCTGTACCGTAGGTGTTCTTTGCCTGACCTGCTTCAACACACATCTGGCCGTATAGCGCAGCTTGTTGGTCACCAGCAATACCCGCAATAGGAATACGCGTACCACCTTTACCACCAATGTTGGTTTTGCCATAGATTTCAGATGAACGTTTTACTTCAGGCATCATTGACGCAGGAATACCCAACTCATCCAACAGCTTTTGGTCCCAACATAGGTCATTGATATTAAATAGCATCGTACGTGAAGCGTTGGTGTAATCCGTTACGTGCACACGGCCTTGTGTCATTTTCCACACCAGCCAGGTATCAACCGTACCAAATAACAGTTTTCCTGCTTCGGCATCTTCGCGGGCACCTTCGACGTTATCAAGAATCCACTTCACTTTGGTGCCAGAGAAGTAAGGGTCAAGCACTAAGCCTGTGTTGTCACGTACGTAGTCTTCTAAGCCGCGGCGTTTTAAGTCTTCGCAAATTTCTGCGGTGCGTCGACATTGCCAGACGATAGCGTTGTAAACCGGTTTACCTGTTTCTTTGTTCCAGACGATCGTTGTTTCACGTTGGTTTGTGATGCCAATAGCCGCTAATTGATCGCTGCGGATGCCTGACTTAGCTAAAGCTTCAACTAAGGTTGAACTTTGTGTTGCCCAGATTTCCATTGGATCGTGCTCAACCCAACCTGCTTGCGGATAAATCTGAGTAAATTCGCGCTGAGCGACGCTGACGATATTCGCGTCGTGATCAAGAATTACTGCGCGAGAGCTTGTCGTACCTTGGTCTAGGGCAACAATGTATTTTTGCTCAGTCATGGTAAGAATCCTTTTATTTCGTTATTTATATTTTAGTAAATGTTCGGGTTATGTCGGTTTTAAGCGCGAGCTTGTTCTGTTTCTTCTGTGTCACACTGATTCGGGATCGTACAGCCGTGGCCTTGCTTTGGAAGATAAGCTGCAATCGCTTTTGGATATAGCCAACCACCAAAGCATGCACCTGCGATTGGGGCGAGAATTGGGACAATAAAGTAAGGGATATCTTTCGCGCCAGTCAGCGCATAATCCCAGCCAGCAAAGTAGGCGAACAGTTTTGGTCCAAAGTCACGAGCTGGGTTCATCGCAAAGCCGGTTAGTGGACCAAGTGAACCACCAATAACAGCAATAAGAATACCAATCAATAGTGGGTTCATTGCGCCGCGAGACGCACCGTTGCTTTCATCACCCAGCGCAAGAATCGCAAACATTAATACCGCAGTAATAACGAATTCGACAGCAAAAGCTCCCATGAAAGAAAGAGAAGCATTTGGGTAGGTAGAGAAAATTCCCGCTGTTGCTAAGGCCTCTTGGCTACTACGAACGAAATTGTGTGCGATTTCATAATCAGTAAAGAGGTTGGCGTACAAGCTGTAGACCAAAGCTGCGGAACAAAACGCGCCAAGTAATTGAGCGATGATGTATGGCAACACTTTTGCTTTATCGAAGCCATGGAACATGGCAAGAGCAATGGTCACCGCTGGGTTAATGTGAGCACCTGAAACGCCGGCTGTACAGTAAATAGCGATGGTCACACCTAAGCCCCATACTATGCTGATTTCCCACTGTCCAAAAGATGCGCCAGTTAACACTAGGGCTGCGACGCAGCCAACGCCGAAGAATATAAGTAATCCTGTACCGATAAATTCGGCCAAACATTCTCCGAACAGAGAAGGGTGTTTGTTGGTTGTCATGGTAAGAGTCCTTTAGTTAATTTTGCTTATCTAGCACGGTAGTATTGTGCATATAAATAATCTTTCGAAAACAAACGAGCGTTGAATTTGAGCGTTTGAGCATAAAAATGTTAATCAAACTCTTAATTTTTGTTAAATAGCGCATCTTTTAATCATAAAAGAAACTTACCGATCATCATTTTTTGAAGTTTAAGGTGTGATGCTTCATTCATGTTACCGATGCGTACAGGAATAGGAAACTGGTAAGAGGAGTTTTGTGAGGCTGCTGCGTGAAAGGTGATTTGTTGCACTGGTTTAGCATAATAAGTAACCCTAAATAGTTAGATCTTATAAGGAGTTATACGGGCTCTATTAAAGGGGGGGAGTAAGCGACATTCCCGTTTTAGATCGGGATACGTGCTCGCAGAAGCCCAGTTTTGTTTAAAGTCGCGTCTAATTTATGCTGCGCCATTGGGAACGTGCTTATCACGTTAGTCACTTTGTGTTCGTCGGATTAATTTCGCGATTTGGTGAGAGAATGCTCTTTTGCAAACATCCACAACATTAACGAAATATGCGTAAAGTTGAAGGAAGTTCTAACTAATGAATTCTAATTAACTGTATTTATTACAATTTAATTCTTATGCAACATTTGTCACAGAAATAGAGTTTTAACTTCATACAATGCGATGAGTTTCGAACGAATGTTTGTTTTGTTTCGTTTTTGTTTTTGGGTTTCTTACCATCGCATTATAAATAATGAGGTTCCTATGTTTGGAATATTCAAACCTAAGGCGCACATCGATCGTCTATCCCCGGACAGTATTGATAGCACCTACTCTCGTCTACGTTGGCAACTTTTCATTGGTATTTTTGTCGGCTATGCGGGCTATTATCTGGTCCGAAAAAACTTTAGTTTGGCGATGCCGTACCTAATTGAACAGGGCTTTAGCCGTGGTGATCTCGGGGTTGCGCTTGCGGCCGTATCTATCGCATATGGACTGTCTAAGTTCCTGATGGGCAGTGTTTCTGACCGTTCTAACCCGCGTTACTTCCTCAGTGGCGGCTTGTTAATGTCTGCGCTTGTCATGTTCTGCTTTGGCTTTATGCCTTGGGCGACGGGCAGTGTAACCGCGATGTTTATTCTGCTGTTTTTAAACGGCTGGTTCCAAGGTATGGGATGGCCAGCTTGTGGACGAACCATGGTTCACTGGTGGTCACGTAAAGAGCGTGGTGAGATTGTTTCGGTTTGGAACGTTGCCCATAACGTGGGTGGCGGTTTGATCGGTCCACTATTCATCCTTGGTCTTTGGGCTTTTAACGACGACTGGCGTACCGCATTTTACGTTCCTGCTTTTTTTGCCACGTTGGTCGCGGTCTTTATCTGGATGACGGTTCGAGATACTCCTCAATCTTGTGGTCTTCCTTCGATTGAAGAGTACAAAGATGATTACCCAGATGATTACGATAAATCTCACGAACAGGAAATGACGGCGAAGGAAATTTTCTTCAAGTATGTGTTCAACAACAAGCTGTTGTGGTCGATCGCGATTGCCAACGCGTTTGTCTACTTAATTCGCTACGGCGTGCTGGACTGGGCACCGGTATACCTAAAAGAAGCGAAGGATTTCTCGGTAGACAAATCGTCGTGGGCTTACTTCCTGTATGAGTGGGCGGGTATCCCTGGCACGCTATTGTGTGGTTGGATTTCTGACAAGATATTCAAAGGTCGTCGTGCTCCTGCGGGTATTCTGTTTATGGCTCTTGTGACTGTTGCGGTTTTGGTTTACTGGTTCAATCCAGCAGGCAATCCGACGGTAGACATGCTGGCGCTGATCGCGATTGGCTTCTTGATTTATGGCCCTGTCATGTTGATTGGTTTATACGCTCTTGAATTAGCGCCGAAGAAAGCAGCAGGTACAGCGGCGGGTCTGACAGGATTGTTCGGTTACTTAGGTGGTGCCGTGGCAGCAAACGCCATTCTTGGTTACACGGTTGACCACTTTGGTTGGGATGGAGGTTTTATCATCCTAATCGGCTCATGTATCACTTCTATTGTGTGTTTGACCTATGCATTTTTAGGCGAACGAGCACATCACGATCAGAAAGCGCGCGAAAAGGAAGCAGTAGCGTAATATTTATTTAAAGAGGCAGTGGAATACTGCCTCTTCGCTTTATCAAGGAAATATCAATGAAAACAACGTCAGTATGTCTAACATTCTTAGCTCTGAGCTTATCGGCTGGAGCGATTGCCAAACCACTAGTGATTGCTCACCGAGGCGCCTCCGGTTATCTACCAGAGCATACGTTAGAAGCCAAAGCGCTTGCTTATGCCATGAAACCAGATTACATCGAACAAGATGTCGTGATGACCAAAGATGATCAGTTGGTGGTATTGCATGACCATTACCTAGACCGAGTTACCGATGTTGCTGAGCGTTTTCCCGATCGCGCACGTAAAGATGGCCGTTACTACGCGATTGACTTTACTCTGGCAGAAATAAAATCGTTGCGAGTGACAGAAGGGTTCAATATCGATGACAACGGTAATAAGGTTGCAGGGTATCCAACTCGATTCCCAATGTGGAAATCTGATTTTACTGTCCCTACGTTTGCTGAAGAAATCGAGTTAATTCATGGGCTAAACAAAACTTTGGGTTACGACATCGGTATCTACCCGGAAATCAAAGCACCTTGGTTCCACCGCCATGAAGGGAAAGACATTTCAAAAGCGGTTCTGAAAGTATTGAAACAGTATGGCTATGATTCGCAAGACGACAACGTGTATCTGCAGTGTTTTGACGCCAACGAACTTCAACGTATCAACAGCGAGTTGATGCCAGAAATGGGGATGGATCTAAAGCTTGTTCAGTTGATGGCTTACACCGACTGGAATGAAACTATGGTCTACAAGGGCGATACTGCAACACCATATGACTACGATTGGATGTTCGAGGCGGGTGGTATGAAGAAAGTCGCCAGTTATGCAGAGGGGATTGGCCCTTGGAAACCGATGCTGGTGGATGATAAATCAACCCAAAATAACATCATTATCAAACCACTGATGAAAGCAGCAAAAGATGCCGGTTTACAGGTGCATCCTTATACTTTCCGTGCCGATCCGGGTCGTATTCCTGCTTACACTGATAGCTTCGAAGGCATGATGGATGTCTTCTACAATCAGGTGAAAGTCGATGGTTTGTTTACAGATTTCCCAGACAAAGCGGTAAGTTTCTTGAATAAGTAACGGATATCGCAAAGTAACAGAAACAAAAATCCCCCAACCGTTTCCAGCTGGGGGATTTTTTTATTCTAATTCAAAAAAATTAGTTGTTTGAGTGTAGTTCGCTGTTCAGTTCAACTGCGCTCTTGTTCGCAAGACACTCAACCTGACCTGTTTGAGAGTTACGACGGAATAGCAGGTCAGAGACGCCAGCAAGGTCGCGAGCTTTAACGATTTCTACTTCGTTACCTTCTTTATCCAGCATACGAACTTTAGTACCAGCAGTTACGTACAGGCCTGACTCAAGAGTACAACGGTCGCCTAGTGGGAAGCCAAGACCTGCATTCGCGCCTAGTAGTGAGTTTTCACCGATAGAAACAACCACAGTACCGCCACCTGATAGTGTACCCATGATAGAAGCACCACCACCGATATCTGAACCGTTACCAACCACAACACCAGCAGAAATACGGCCTTCAACCATGCTCACGCCTGTTGTACCTGCGTTGAAGTTGATGAAACCTTCGTGCATAACTGTTGTACCTTCGCCCACGTGTGCGCCAAGACGTACACGAGATGTATCAGCGATACGAATACCAGTTGGTACCACGTAGTCGACCATTTTAGGGAACTTGTCGACACAGTCTACGCTTAGCGTGCGGCCAGCCAGACGAGCTTCGATTTGACGATCTGCCAGTTCAGGCAGGTCGATTGGGCCTTCGTTTGTCCAAGCGATGTTGTGTAGCAGACCGAAGATGCCATCCAGAACGGTGCCGTGTGGCTTAACCAGACGGTTAGAGATAAGTTGTAGCTTTAGGAAACCTTCAGCAACAGATTGTGGCTGCTCGTCAGAAGCTAGGATCACCAAAACAAGTGGTTGTGCAGATTCTGCTGCTTTAGTTGCGAAAGATGCGTTTGCAGCATCGCCGTTTGCTTCGAAAGCTGCTGCAAGTTCTGCGCTTTGTGCTGCAGAGATCTCGATAGCTTGGTTGCCTTGCTCGTATCCCGCTACCGCCGCTAGCGCGTTTACTAGCTCGTCGCTTGGGTTAAGAACTGGGTTAGGAAAAAACGCTTCGATGATTTTACCGTCACGGTTTTTAGTTGCCGTACCAAAGGCTAGAGAAAAGAAAGCCATAGTTGATCTCCGTCTGTTGAGTCTGGTCTCGTCGTTCGCTGACAAGAAATTAATTATGCCAATCACAGTAAATAAGGGTTCAGAGATAGCGCTTGAAAAATGTTTGAGTACAAGGCAAAAGTTTTTTGATAAGTAGTTACTCTACAATCAAAATTTTTAACGCAGTTATCACGCATTTTAACAAGCTAGAACGACCAGTTATTTACTACGATTGGTATCAGTTGATAGTCATCATAAAGACACTGTTGGGGAGTTTAAAGAGGTGAAATACAGAAAGTCCGTAGATGGATACCTTTTGTCTTTTAAGAGATATGTCTGTCTGATGAGAAATGTGACCTAAACTCAACATCTCGCTTGAACAATAAGAAGTCCAAGGCTCTGAAATGAAACAAGCCAAGTCAAAAAGACTTGGCTTTGTGAACTAACAAGTTACTCGGATATTATCCATCCAGAAGATGGGAATTACTTAACCCTGACCAGTTCAGGTTGTGCATATTCCCAACTAGTCGTGTAGTCATTCAGTGATTTAATCATGTAGATTTCTCCGCCATCAGCGACAAAGGCAAACTGAATATGCTCTTCATCTGCCCCCCATGAACCTTCACGATTAGTTGCAGCAAAAGTCTCAATTACCGTGTTGCTCGCTTTGTCAATCACACGGAGCTGGCGACTTTGCTCACCTTCAGCAATTACATACTCACTGCCTGTATCAATAAACGCAGTGATGGATGGCTTGTACGTGTCACTCAATTCAGATAACGGAAGTTGACCAGCCCACTTCAGATCTAAGTGAGTGCCATCTTTTAGCGTATAGTAGTTGCCGTTGCCGTCGATATAGTATTCACCTGCTTTATCAAACCAGAATATCCCTCCATGTGAATGGTCTCCATGATACTCATCTTCGGTGTTCTGCAAGTTCCATTGCCCTGACTCAACGAATACGCCAGTAAAACTTTGTGGCGAAAGATTGGCCTCTAAGCCTAACAATACGTCCCCGTTACTACCCAGTTTAATATCGGGGGAATACCAATAGACTCCTTCAGAGATCTCACTACTTTTCGTGGAAATATCGATCACTTCTAGGTTTGAACCCGCAGCGAATAGATCATCACGACGCACAGCAATGCTTGGAGAATTATAACTCGTCGAGATCTGTTGGCGGGTTGGCGTCGCTAAATCTGCGGAATTAAAATCAAATACTTCAGCTTGATATTCCGTCGCGACAACAACGCGACCTTGCTTGGCAAGAGTATCAACAGTTAGAGAAACAGGCTGGTTAGAAAGGCTAAAGCTGTGTGTCTTTCCCGTTGCTAAATCATATACATGCAGCTGACTAGCTGGTGATTTTGAAGTCATTACTAACAGATTTAAGCCTGGAACGTAAGCCGCTTGTAACACTTCATACCCGAACTTCAAGCGTTCGTTTACCGCTAGCGCGTTACTTAAGGCTTGTGTTGGTGCTTCAATCACAAAGTCCATTGGCACCTGAAGTGGGCTACCTGCTACAGGGTAGTCACATTGCTCGTCGTAACATACATTGAGTTCTAAATCGCCACTATAATCGCCAACAGCGAGGTTATGTGGCAACTTTAAGTCAATTAAAGCAGCGTATTCATCATAAGATTTTGGTGTCAGAGATAGCTGGTTGACCCGCACTTCACCGTCTGAACGTGATAGCTTGAGCTGATCGCCATGGTTACCGCGAAGACGGATGGTGCGCTGCTTGAGATTATTATCTACGAGAGCGTTGGTTGCCGCGTGGTAGTGGATCGTTTCATCCTCTAACAGGATCGCCTGTTCGTTAAGTTCGACACTGTAGTTAATCGTTGCGTTAATTGGTGAGCCAGGAACATGCTCATTACAATACTCATCAAAGCAGGCCAGCATAGAAATCTGATGTTGGGTTGTGCCATTGCCTGCTTTGTAGCCAGGCTCTAAGTCAATCTTTAGTATCCCGCCGGTTTCAGAAGTAAACACAATCTCAGCGTTTTTCACCAGAGGACTTTCTGAAGCAACACCCACATGGATCTGTTGTGCGGTCACTCCTTTTGAATCAAATGCGATATGTGCGGTTAATGGCAACATCGTATGACCGACAATATCGACCGTCGGTTGTGGGCTGAACACGCGAATATTACCGCTGCTATCACTACCACCGCCACCACCTCCGCAGCCGACCAAAAATAACGTAATAACCAAAGAACTAAATTTGTACATAATTTCACCTCTCTGAAAAGTGCCGATATTTTGTATCGCTAATTAATTAGCAACAACAATTACTTATCGCCATTGGAGGTTGTGGGTGCGAATTTCGAGTCATATCAATTAATGGGCAGGATGTCACGATTTTGGAGGGCAGCTACTCAACTAAAAGGGATGATTTCAGCCTAGGAAAGAAGTTTTAGGTGGGTGTTTTTACTAAACTAAATGCGTATTGAATATTTTAATTTAGAGCAAGTGAGATCTTGTTTAAATATTTTATCTGTGATCAGAAGGCATAAAAAAACGCCACAATATGCAGCGTTTTTTGAAAAGCTTGGCAATCTTATGCGGCGTCTTCGTTTTTGTCTTCTTCGACAGCTTCAAGCTTCTTCGCTTTCTTTGGTGCAGGTCTACGTTTTGCACCTAAAGCATAAAGCACTTCTTCTTTGTTTTGCGCAAGGAACATGGCAAGATCTTCCTGCTTATCTTCCTCTTCAAGAAGTTCACTCTTACCTAGCAGAGAGAATAGCTCGTCCGCCATATCCAGCATTTTGTCATATGCGTCAGCTTCCGCTTTAGAGGTAAAAGTCATTTTCTCTTCTCCATTGCGTTCTACCACGTACTTGACTATTACAGCCATGGTTAGTCCCCTAATTTGGTGAATTGATACTGGCTTTTTATACAGTTTTTAACCAGCTAAGTCTAGAGCAGTAAAGCCTGGTGAGTTAAGAATGCGAAGCGAGTAGAGCTAACTGACCAGCTATTGAACTATTTATTATTTACGGGAGACTGCCAACTCTGGCAAAACTCGATAAAGGTTTTTAGCAGGGGACTTTGATATTTTTCTTTGTGCACTAATAGCCAGAATCGACGTTTCATATCCAGCGGCATTTCAAGAACCTTTACGCGGCCTTCGCGAATTGCCGGATCGGCTGATAAACGTGACAAACAGCCAAGCCCTAAACCTGCAGATACGGAGTTGATCAGTGCTTCAGTGGTATTGAGCTGAAATGCCTCGTGCCAGTGCTCTAGACGAGGTGCGATGACACGCAAAAAGAACTCACGTGACCCAGAACCTGCCTCGCGCAATATCCATTCGCTGTTTTCCAGCTCTGCCAGATTCATCATTCCCTCGTGCGCTGCGGGATACTCTGGCGAGCAGATCACGCACATCTCATCTTCACTAAATTGTGACGACTGAAGCTCGGGGTGCAGTGTTTTGCCTTCGATCAGGGCGATATCCAGCTCGTAGTCAGTTAATTTGTCACATATTTGCGCCGAGTTTGAGATAAACAGGCTTTGAGAACGGTGGTTGGTGTGCTGGCGAAATGCGCTTAAGAGAAAAGGAGCGACTTGATTGCCGATGGTATCACTCGCTCCAATTCGTAGTTGCCCGGTTAGGGCGTGATCACCTTCAAAAATGCTCTCAATATCTTTAGCACGGTTTAATAACTCATCCGCTAAGGGCAGCAACTTTTGCCCTTCTTGATTGAGAATCAATCGGTTATTGACCCGATCAAACAGATGATGACCGATCTGCTTTTCCAGTTCAGACAGCGCCATACTTACCGCCGCTTTAGAAAGGAAGAGGCTCTCAGAGGCGGCCGTCAGCGTTTTGTGCTGAGTGATGGTGGTAAATACCTTGAGCTGTTTAAGAGAAATATGACTTGCCATAGAATTATGTTTAGTAAACCTGAACGTATGTTCTAAATAATTAGATAGTTTGGAACGAAGTGCAAGCGTATTATTAGCCACATCGAGACTGGCTCTGATAGAGGTTGTGATGATTCAGAAAACAAAAGCAAAACTAATCGACGCACCGACTCCGATGGCGGGGTTAGCACTTGGTATTGCGAGTTTGGGTTGGAGTTGGGAAAACTTCGCTGAATTACATGGCTATGGACAGTGGGTGAGTGCAGGCATTGCCAGTGTATTGCTGACCATTTTGGCGATTAAATTCATTCTACATCATCAATTGTTAAGGCAGGACCTTGCGCACCCAGTCGTGGGGAGCGTTGTACCAACATTTGCAATGGGAACGATGGTGGTTTCTAACTCATTAGGTCAGTGGTTACCGCTTGCGGGCGACGCACTCTGGCTGGTCGCGGTTGTTCTTCACATCGTGTTTTTAGTGAGTTTTGTTTACCATCGAGCAAAAGAGTTTGAATTGCACCACATGGTTCCAAGCTGGTTTGTACCACCTGTAGGCATCATCGTTGCAGATGTGTCGTTCTCGGGTAATCCGGTTTTAGCACCAGTGGCTCAAGGCGCGTTGATGTTTGGCATGGTAGCGTATGCGATCATGTTACCGATGATGATTTACCGTTTCATGTTTACCCATGAAATTCCAGATGCAGCGAAACCAACGATGGCAATCATGGCTGCGCCAGCGAGCCTGTCTTTGGCGGGTTACCTAACCGTCACTGCGACGCCATCGCCAGTGATCATCGCTATGCTATTTGGTATCGCGGTATTGATGACAGCGATCATCTACCTAGCATTCTTTAAATTACTCAGACTGCCATTTAGTCCAGGCTATGCAGCGTTCACTTTCCCAATGGTGATAGGTGCGACAGCACTGTTTAAAATGGCGAACTGGATGGAGGCACAAGGTTTAGCATCGGATTATGTTCAACAAGTGCGAGGCTTAGCGGGTCTTGAACTGATTGTTGCGACATTTGTTGTCTCTTATGTGGCATTACAATACATCAACAACTTGTTGATTCAACCTCGCTTAATACAAGCGCATCACGCCTAACTAGTAAGATATGAAAAAGCCTCTTGGTGTTACCGCCTAGAGGCTTTTTACTTTTAAGGGGGATCGAATACGGACTCAGCCTTTTTTATAAAAACGCGACATCTCGTCGAGAAAATGACGAATAATATTAACCGGAATATGGTGTTCTTTTTCGACGTTTAACTGGTTGTCCAGTTGCTGAGAATGACCGCCTGGGTTTACCACCAGAATCAAATCTTTTCCGATCAAAGCATAGTTATAGTAACTGCCCGCGATGTACCAATCACGAGGGGCAGAGTTATCCAGTAAGTTGTGGCCCACGCTGTAGGCGCTTGTTTTACCCTGAACATCAAACAGCATATTCATCATGGTTGGAACGACGTCAAAATGCGTAGTACGGTAATCAATTTTCTCAGGTTGATGATTGGGTATGGATACGTAAAGAGGAACATGCACCTGAACGTCACTGTAGTTCCCCGTATGGCCCCAGTAGTTCATCTTGTGATCGTTAAACTCCTCGCCATGGTCAGAAGAAAGCACCACGATAGTGTTGTCTAAATCGACGATCTTCAGTACTTCACCAATCAAATTATCAATGTAATACAACGAGTTTTTGTAGCGGTTGTGATAAAGCGAAGCATCAAAATCGTTGTTTAAAAGAATGTGATCGACGCGTTCCCAGTACGGTTTGAATTTAGCGAACTCAGGTTCTGGGAACAATGTGCCGTGGGCAGAATCATAGAACAGAAAGCCAAAGTATGGCTGTTCACTGTCCTGCTTTTGGAACTCGATGAACTTATCCGTGATCTGTTGATCTCGTTCTACTGCCGTTTCACCTGTCTGTTTCAGGGTTAAGTCGGGTACTTTTTTGAATACCGTGCGAGAAAGCGGTGGGCTGGTCAATGGCGCAGAGCCAAAAATACCCATGCGGTAGCCTTCTTGTTGCAGTGTATCCATAAATAGTGGGGAGCGTTGGCTCGCGTAAAAGCTTTCCCAATAGGTGGCAGGTAAACTATAAAATAGGCTAAAGATGCCAGCTTGAGTCGAGTTACCACCGCTCATATGTTGAGTAAAATTCAAAGTTTGTTTAGCGAACTCACTGACATTTGGCATGACTTCAGGAGTTGCATCACTGTAGCGCCAAGCATCCACCAAAATAAACAAAACGTTTGGGAGTGTCGTTTTACTTTGTACTTGAACAGGCTCAAGCGGATAGTTTAGAGAGCTACTTTCAACGTTGGATAATTCCACCCGGTTCTTCGACGCGATACTTTCATCAACAAGGTTGTGTTTGTAGATAAATTTACGAGCAGTAAGCGGATAGTAAAGCGGCCAGTTGTTCGAATACTGACTGACTTCATCATCGTAAAGTGCGTTTTTGTACGCATGGATCATTTGTGTGCTAAGCAACATGGCAAACCACACACTGATCAACAAGAACTTTGCTCGGCTTTCTGCGAGCTTATTACTCAGCCAAACGGTGCATGCAAGTCCTAGTACTAGAACGGTGACTTCACTGCCGAAAATGAGCCAGCTCATCCAGGAAATATCAAACACATCGCTACCACCCTCAAAAAACATGCGGATTAATAGAGCATTGATGTGGAATTTATATTGTTGAAAAACAAGGATATCGACTTTGAATATGATCAGAAGGCAGATAGAGATAGCGATAACGATGCCTTTGAACAAACGAGTCGGTAGAAAAGAGAGCAATAAACTCAACAACATAAATGGAAGAACAACCAAACCTAGCCACCCAAATTGAGTGGAAGCTAAGTAATAACCTTGCAATAAGGTTAGCGGTTCATTCTGATTGCTAGACAACACAAACGGATAGCAAGTGATAGACAGATACACTGCAAAGCAAGCAAAAAAAGCAATCAGCCAAGCGCTGTTGGACGACGGTTTGCGAATCATACTTTTCATATTTATAAATTATAGGTGGTTCGATTATAAAACAGTGTTTTTTATTTTGGAATGGATGTGAACAATGTCACGTTATGTGTGGGTTTAATCGGAGCTTATTACGTCATTGAAAAGTAGTGTTTTATGCTCAAACTGCGCGATATCTAGCCTTTTGTTATTCCAAGTAAAGAGAACACTGCGGGTTTAAATAGCGCTGTGCTAAGCTAGCTAACAGTTTCAATCGGCACTCGGTGTTCCCAATTTGTTTACTGTTTATCACTCCAACCAAGTTGACGTTCTCAAATCACTTCTAGTTGAACTGATTCGCATCAGTCCGCTGGAAAACCCGTTCGAAAAAGAACAAATACTGGTTCAAAGCCCCGGTATGTCTCAGTGGTTAAAAATGGAACTGGCCAAAGAGTTTGGTGTGGCGGCGAACATCGATTTTCCGCTCCCTGCGACCTTCATTTGGGAAATGTTCACCCAAGTATTGCCTGATGTGCCAAAACGTAGTGCATTTAACAAAGAAGCCATGACGTGGAAGTTGATGCACCTGTTGCCAGGGCTTCTAAACCAAGAGACGTTTTCACCGTTGGCGCAATATCTCAAAGACGACAGTGATAACTCCAAGCTGTATCAGCTGGCAGAAAAAATTGCCGATATATTTGATGGCTACCTGGTATACCGTCCGGAATGGATCGCCAGCTGGGAAGCGGGTCAGAGTGTGCCAGAGCTGGAAGACGAGCATCCGTGGCAGCCAATTTTGTGGCAAGCATTGTACGATCACACGGTTTCTCTGGGGCAGTCTCCTTATCACCGAGCTAACCTTTATGAACACTTTATCGATACGTTAGAGAACTTTAACGGCAACTTCGACCATCTGCCCAAGCGTTTGTTTGTTTTTGGTATCTCCTCTTTACCACCACGTTACATGGATGCGCTAAAAGCGATTGGCGAACACATCGACGTGCATTTGATGTTCACCAATCCATGTCGTTATTACTGGGGTGAGGTTCGAGATCGTAAGTACCTAGCTCGCTTGGCAGCGAAACATCGTCAGCATGTAGTTTGGCAGGATGATCACTCTGAAGTGCAAGGTGAAACCGAGCAGTTGAAAGGGTCTGTAGAAGACAATGTGCTCGACGAACTGCACACTGATGTGGTCGGAAACAGTCTATTGGCTTCGATGGGGAAACTTGGCCGCGATAACATGTATCTGCTATCTCAGCTGGAGTCCCATGAGATTGAAGCGTTTGTTGATGTCGAGCGAGACAGTCTGCTCCATCAACTGCAAGGGGATATTTTAAACCTTGAAGAACACCAGGACGACCAGCAGATTGAGCATAGTGGCCACAAGCAAGTGGTTAGTCTGGGCGACAAATCGCTAAGTCTACACGCTTGTCACAGTCCAATGCGTGAAGTTGAAGTGCTTCATGATCAACTTCTGGCGATGTTCGATGCTGATCCGAGCTTAAAGCCACGCGATATTATCGTCATGGTTGCGGACATCAACGCCTATAGTCCCGCGATTCAAGCAGTATTTGGTAATGCACCGGGTGAGCGTTTTATTCCGTATTCGATTTCAGACCGAACGGCGGATCAGGAGAGCCCGATTCTTGCGGCATTTATGCAGTTGGTAAACCTACCGAACACGCGCTGCTTGGCATCGGAATTACTTGAACTGCTGGAAACTCCGGCGATCTTGAAGCGTTTTGAGCTCAGTGAAGACGATTTCTTACAAGCCAAACAGTGGGTTGAAGCCTCGGGTATTCGTTGGGGATTGGATGCCAATACTGGGCGCGAATTTGAACTGCCGGAAACGCGTCAAAACACCTGGCAGTTTGGCATTCAGCGAATGTTACTGGGTTATGCGATGCCAGAGTCGGCAGGTTTGTTTGAAACCGAGCAAGGCAGTTTATCTCCCTATAATGAAGTGCAAGGTATGGGCGCAGAGCTTGCGGGCAAGTTAGCGCACTTTATCCAGCAAGTCAGCACTTATCGCCGCAAAATCTCTCATGTTCAGACGATTGATGGCTGGCGAGAAACTTTAGTTACACTGCTGGATGACTTCTTCTCAGTCGAGTTGGAAGGCGAAATGGCGCTCAAATCCATTCGCGATACGCTTAGCCAGTTGAAAGAACAGCTCGCCGATGCCGCATTCGAAGAGGTATTGTCACCAGCAATCATACGCCAATATTTGCAAGATAAACTGTCCGGTACGCGAGTCAGCCAGCGTTTCCTTGCCGGGCAAGTGAACTTCTGTACCCTGATGCCAATGCGTTCCATTCCATTCAGAACCGTATGTCTGCTTGGAATGAATGATGGCGTGTATCCGCGTTCCATGCCGCCGGAAGGTTTTGACTTGATGACGGGCAGAACTAAGCCGGGTGACCGTTCTCGCCGAGATGATGACCGTTACCTGTTCTTAGAAGCGATGTTGTCTGCTCAGCAAACGCTGTACATCAGTTATGTCGGTCGTTCGATTCAAGACAACACCGAGCGCGTACCGTCAGTGCTGGTTTCTGAGTTGATGGAATACTGTCACCAAAATTACTGTTTAGGCGGTGATGAAGGTTTACCGGTTGATGAGTCTGGCGATAATTTATTGAAAGCGCTGGTCAATACGCACGCGATGGTGCCATTTAGCCCAAGTGCCTTTCAGGGTATACATTCCAGCTACGCCAAAGAGTGGGTTCCGGCGGCGTTAACCCAGAGTAGCCAATCTCAAGGCTATGTTCGTCATGACTTTAATCGCGCACTGGACGATTATCTGCTGGGAGCCACGTTCCCACTAGAGCTCGATTTAGTCGAGCTGCAACGTTTCTGGCGCTTACCGGTACAGTACTTCTTTAATCGCCGCTTAAAAGTGGTATTTGAACCACCATTGCCTGTCATGGAAGATGATGAGCCATTTGTACTCGGTGGTCTGGAAAGCTATCAAATGCGTGATGAGCTGTTAGAAACCTTGCTCGAAACCACGTTGACACAGCCAGAGAAGAAAACAGATGTGCTTAAGCACTTTATGAGTCAACAACGTGCACAAGGTAAGTTACCAGTCGGTGCGTTTGGTGATATCGAGTTTGAAACTAACCGAGTTCAGGCTGAAGAGCTGGTGGACAAACTGGCGTTTTTATCTGGCGCACCGCAAGACGATTTAGAAATCGACCTGACCTTTGACTCGTTGTTCGAAGGCAATGAAGGCGATGAGAAAAAAGTTCGCCTGACAGGTTGGCTTACTCAGTGTTACCAATCCGGGTTGATTCGCTACCGTAGCGGTAGGGTTCGTTCACAGGATTATCTGGCCGCTTGGATTGATCATCTTGCCATGTCAGCCTCGGGCCATGCCAAAAAAACCCATATTATTGGCTATGACCGCAAAGAAGGTGCGGTTCATTTAATCTACCCTGAAATTGCTGACGCGCAGTATGCCAAGCAATTACTTACGGAATTGGTTCGTCTGTTCTTTGAAGGCATGACTAAGCCTTTGCCTTATTTCCCGCAAACGGCGTTAGCATGTGTTGAAGCCGGATTTAGTCGTGGACACTGGGCTGACGACGAAGAAAAATCTTTGAAGAAAATGGCAGATACATTCAACGATGGCTACATGAGTTCAGGCGAAGGAAACAATGCGTATATTGCACGTATTTGGCCAGCTTGGAATGATGATTTGGCGAAAGAAGTACGCTTATTGACGGCGTTGGTGCTACAAGGTGCGCGTTTAGCGGTTCAAGATGCGGACGATATAAAAGCGTAGCAAGGACAGTTGGATAGAGTAAAGGGAGAGTAGGGTGGCCGCCAGAAAATCATTATTTTTTGTAGGGCGTTCGCTGTACGGCCACAAGGTCAGAGGGACCATGATACTTTTGCTTAATTCATTTGAGTGTTGCCGCCTTAAAGGCTTGGCTTATCTCGTGAGGCGCATACTAACGGTGCAACAGATGGATAACCGTGAGAAAGATCCCACAAAGCCCTAAATTATCCAACTTGGTAAACATATAAATAGAATTTTTAACGATAGATCACACTTCTATCAGTTGATAATCCGGAGAGATTCAGCGTTATGGATCAAATGTCAGGTGCAGAGCTACCTAACCATGATTTAGAAGCCACTGGGCAACCGCAGCCAACACCACTAGAAGCGATGACGTTTCCTTTACATGGTGCGAGGTTAATTGAGGCATCCGCGGGTACGGGCAAAACCTTCACTATTGCGGGTTTATACCTGCGCCTTTTGCTTGGTCACGGCAGTGCAGAGACCAAACATCGCGTCCCGCTTACCGTTGATCAAATTCTGGTTGTGACCTTTACCGAAGCGGCGACAGCGGAGTTGCGCGATCGTATCAGGGCGAGAATCCATGATGCGCGTATCGCTTTTGCTCGCGGACAGAGTTCCGATCCAGTCATTCAGCCTTTGCTTAGTGAGTTCGACGATCACAAGCAAGCGGCGGAAATTCTTCTCCAGGCAGAGCGTCAAATGGATGAGGCTGCGGTCTACACCATTCACGGTTTTTGCCAGCGCATGCTGACACAAAATGCTTTTGAATCCGGCAGCCGATTTAATAACGAGTTCGTGACGGACGAAAGCCACCTTAAAGCTCAGGTGGTGGCTGACTATTGGCGACGTAACTTCTACCCGTTGCCATTCACTTTAGCGGGGGAAATTCGTCAGTTGTGGGGTTCTCCATCTGCACTGTTGTCTGACATCAGCAATTACTTAACAGGCGCACCGTTAAGCCTTTCTGTACCTGCGATGAAAGGCAGTTTGGCCGATGTTCATACTGAGAATCTGAAAAAAATCGATGAGCTGAAAGCACAATGGCGAGGTAGCCAGGATGACTTTTTAGCGCTGATTTCGGATTCAGACATCAACAAACGTAGCTACACCAAAAAGTCTCTGCCGACCTGGTTAGAGGCAGTGAATGCTTGGGCAGCAACAGAAACCACAGGTTATGATTATCCTGACAAGCTGGAGAAGTTTGCGCAAAACGTCCTGTCGGAAAAAACACCTAAAGGTAGTGCGCCGCAGCACTACGTTTTTGAAGCGATTGAGGCTTTTCTTGCCAATCCTATTAGCTTAAAAGCGCCACTGTTGGCTCATGCGATTGAACACTGTCGCGTGATGTTAGCCAGCGCGAAAAATCAGAAGCAGTGGCTCTCTTTCGATGACTTACTGACTCAACTTTCTGCCTCTATCGATACCGATGAAAGCGAGCTACTGGCTGAGCGAATTCGCACTTTGTATCCGGTCGCGATGATTGATGAATTCCAAGATACCGACCCGCTGCAATACAGTATTTTTAGTCGTATCTATCTGAACAATCCAGAATGTGGTTTGTTTATGATCGGTGACCCGAAACAGGCGATTTATGGTTTCCGTGGCGCAGACATTTTCACTTATATTAAAGCTCGTAACCAAGTAAGTGCCCACTACACGCTAGGAACCAACTGGCGTTCAAGTGCGGATATGGTGCAG
Organism: Vibrio natriegens NBRC 15636 = ATCC 14048 = DSM 759; assembly: GCF_035621455.1. Taxonomy (NCBI): domain Bacteria; kingdom Pseudomonadati; phylum Pseudomonadota; class Gammaproteobacteria; order Vibrionales; family Vibrionaceae; genus Vibrio; species Vibrio natriegens. The sequence continues at coordinate 2,404,382 of NZ_CP141822.1, read as the reverse complement.
GCAGTGAACCAAGTGTTTGCCTTGCCAGACAGCCCATTTATCTATGATTCGGACATTCCTTTCTTACCCGTAAACTACAGTCCAAATGCCGAAAAACGCATTTGGACTATGGGTGGTCAAAAGCAACCAGCACTGACTTATTGGTTGCAAAACGCTGAAGAAAAACCGCTGCCAAAAGGCGAATATTTAACTCGAATGGCGGAGGCAACCGCGAGCCAAATCCAAACGATTTTGACTCAGGCTCAGCTGGGGCAAGCGTGTCTGGTGAACGGTGAAAAAAAGAAAGCCGTTCAAGCTGGCGATATCGCAGTACTGGTTCGTACTGGTAGCGAAGGCCGAATGATTAAACAGGCGTTGGCAGATCAAGGCATTGCCAGCGTATATCTGTCTAACCGAGACAGCGTGTTTACCAGCTCGGTTGCTCAAGATCTGCAGCGTCTTCTGCAAGCGGTACTGACACCGGAAAATGACCGAGCGCTGCGTGCGAGTCTCGCCTCTGAACTGTTTGCGCTGGATGCCGCCAGTTTGGACGCACTCAATAACGATGAAATCGTGTGGGAAAATGCAGTTAATGAGTTCAAAGAATATCGCAAACTTTGGGTTCAACGTGGGGTATTACCCATGCTGCGCGCGGTGATCAGCAAGCGCCATATTGCCGAACGATTGTTAGAAGAAGGCGCAAGCTCACAAGGAGAAAATGGTGAGCGAGTACTTACCGATTTAATGCACATCGGTGAACTCCTTCAGCAAGCCAGTAACGAATTAGATAGTGATCATGGGCTGCTGCGCTGGTTGGCTCAGTCTATCAGTGATGCGGAAAATGGTTTGGGAGGCAGTGATGACCAAATCCAACGTTTGGAATCCGAACGTAATTTGGTGCAGATCGTCACTATTCACAAATCAAAAGGTCTGGAATATGACCTGGTCTTTCTGCCGTTTGTGTTCAGTTACCGAGAAGCCAGCGAAGCCAAATATTACGATGCGGCCACTGACCGCACTGTACTGGATATTACGGGCAATGATGCATCAATGATGCAAGCGGACAAAGAGCGTTTAGCGGAAGACCTGCGTCTGATATATGTAGCGTTAACGCGCGCCGTGTATGCTTGCTTTATTGGCGCTTCGCCTTTGCGTAATGGACGCTCAACCAAAGAGCCAACTGGTGTTCACCGCAGCGCAATCGGCTACTTGGTGCAAAATGGTCAAGAGGGCGGAATCAACGATTTGTACCAAGGTTTAAAACAGCAGCAAGATAAGCTTGATTGCGTCGCTTTAGGTGAGCCGCCACAGCAGCTCGAAGAGATGTATGTAGCGCCACAAGAAGAAGTGTGTGACCTCACAGCTAAAGAACTACAAAATCCTATCGACAGAAACTGGCGTATCACCAGTTATTCGGGTTTGGTCAAGCAGGGTTCTCATCAGACTGAACACGACGCCACGATTGAGATTACTGGCTTTGATATTGACTCTTCTGACGAGCAAGACGAAGAGGATTTGGTTGAGCCTGAGCGTTCTATTTTCACCTTCCCAAGAGGCGCGCGTCCGGGGACGTTCCTTCACAGCTTATTCGAGGAAATTGAGTTTACTCAGCCAGCCACGACAGAAGAGAATACCCAAATCATTCTCGGTTTGATGGAAAGTGAGCAGTTGGATGAAGAGTGGTTGCCCATTTTACAACAGCTGATTGATACTGTGCTTGCGACGCCATTAGACGGAAAGTCATTGCTGCTTAATCAAAAAGCACCATCGCAGCGTTTGGTGGAGATGGAGTTTCTTCTGCCAATTGAAGTGTTATCCGCTCCGGCGCTGAACCGTGTGATTCAACGACATGACCCATTGTCTGCCAAAGCGGGAGATTTAGGTTTCCAAACGGTTCAAGGCATGCTCAAAGGCTTTATCGACTTGGTGTTTGAGCATCAAGGCAAGTACTACGTGCTGGACTGGAAATCGAACCACCTTGGCGACGATGTGACTCACTACCATGGTGAAGCACTAAAATCTGCCATGGCGGACCACCGTTACGATTTGCAGTATCAGATTTATGCGTTAGCACTGCATCGCTTTTTGCGCAGTCGACTGGCTAATTATCAATATGATCAGCACTTTGGTGGCGTGTATTACTTGTTCTTACGCGGCATGGATGGGCAAAGCGATCACGGTATTTTTTCCGCCAAACCAACGTTAGAATTTTTACAAGAGATGGATCGTTTGATTGATGGTCAAACACTGGAAACACGATCGACTCAGGCTGGGCAGATGGAGCTACTGTAATGACGACCTATAACAATCTTCCATCGAACCAAGAGAGCCTGCTGGGAACACTTGAACGGTTAGCACACAAAGGTGCGATTCGTCAGCTCGACTACCAATTTGCACGCTTTCTTTACGCTCAAACTGATGGTGCGCAGAGTGAATCACAATCAGACGGTCAGGCACTGGCGTTTATCGCTGGTGTCGTCAGTAGTGAGCTTGGTAAAGGACATATTTGTTTGCCTCTCTTCGATGCGCAAGGTCAGCCGACTGATTTGGCCAGTAAGTTGGGGCTGTTCGGTGAGGCAGCGTTAACGCTCAATACTCAACTGCAAGGTAATAATTGGCCCCAATTATTGGAAAATTCTAGTTTGGTTGGCGCACAGGGAGAAGCGTTGCCGCTAATGTTCGATGGTGAGCGTTTGTATTTACATCGTTACTGGCACTATGAAGTGACACTGGCGGAAAAGCTCAATCAACTGGGCGCGGCGGTTAGCTTGCAACCGCAAGAATTTACGCGATTATCTGAGCTGCTTAACCATCTGTTTGCGCGTCAATATCATTTTCTTTTTAACGCGATTGCCAAAGCCACTGAAGCTGGCAATAACAACCAAGTTTTGCGTCAGCAATTGGTGTGTGACCACCTTGATGTTGTCGCAAGCGACGCGTTGGATTGGCCAGCGATTGATGCACTTTTAAGCCACGCCAATAAAGTTCAGGACTTACAACCTCTGGATGACCTCGTGCCACTTTCTGCTTGTGTAAACTGGCAAAAAGTCGCGGCAGCAGTCGCGCTAACCCGTCGCTTTGCGGTGATTTCTGGTGGACCGGGCACCGGTAAAACGACCACGGTAACCAAATTGCTTGCCGCGCTGATAGAGCAGGCCGCACAAGAGAAGAATCTAACCATCAAGCTGGTGGCTCCGACGGGTAAAGCTGCTGCACGATTAACCGAGTCAATTGGCAAAGCAGTGCAAGAGTTACCCGTTTCTCCTGAGTTAAAAGCCAAAATCCCGACTGAATCGAGCACCTTGCACCGTTTGTTGGGCGCGATCCCTAATAGCGCAGAGTTCCGTCATAACAAGCAGAACCCGCTGCATCTGGATATCTTAGTGATTGATGAAGCGTCGATGGTCGATTTACCCATGATGTACAAAGTGGTCGATGCATTGCCTAAGCATGCGCGACTGATCCTGCTTGGTGATAAAGATCAGCTCGCTTCGGTAGAAGCGGGGGCAGTGTTGGGTGATATTTGCTCGTTCCATGCTTTGGGTTATGGCAAAGAGCAGGCTTCGGCTATCGCAAAGCTGACCGGTTTTGACTCCTTGGCCCACAGTAGTAATAGTGCATCCAGCATTGCTGATAGTTTGTGTATGCTGCAAAAGAGTTACCGATTTGATGCTCGCTCGGGGATTGGTCAATTAGCGAAAGCGGTGAACTTAGGTTCTGCGGCCAGTGTGGACAATGTCTGGGCGCGAGACTTTTTAGATATCGAACATTTTGCTCTGAGTAGCCAAAACTACAATCAGATGATGCAGACGTTGGTACAAGAGTACGGTCGTTATCTGAAGCGTATTGGGCAGCAAGAGCAGGATCCAAATACGGGAGAACCTGAAACGTTAACCCGAAAAGCAAAAGCGGTGTTAGACACATTTAACCAGTGCAGATTGCTTTGTGCGATCCGCGAAGGTGACTTTGGTGTGGCTGGGTTAAACCAGCGCATAGAGAAAGCACTTGCAGCGCGTAAGCTGATTAAGGTGCAGGATGAGATTTGGTATCACGGCAGACCTGTGATGGTTACGCGCAATGATCACGGTTTAGGTTTGTATAACGGTGATATTGGTATTTGTATGCGGGATGACAGCGAAGAAGAGCAGCGTTTGAAAGTCTTTTTCGAACTCCCTGATGGTAGTGTTAAGTCGGTACTGCCAAGCCGAGTGCCAGAGCACGAAACTGCCTACGCCATGACGATACATAAATCGCAGGGCAGTGAGTTTGATTACACCTTAATGATTCTGCCGCCAGATTTTAGCCCGATATTAACCCGCGAGCTGATTTACACAGGCATCACCCGAGCGAAGAAACGTTTGGCGCTTTACGCGGAACTGAATGTGCTTAAACGGGGAATAAAG